>JANWUX010000009.1 GCA_025057905.1 Patescibacteria group bacterium | reverse complement strand
CATTTTTTATTAGCTTTTTTGTCCCTAACCTTCGGTCACATCACAGAAAGATGATGCCTTTTTGTCCCTAACCTTCGGTCTCATAAGTCCCCCACATGCCTTTTTGTCCCTAACCTTCGGTCTTGACATTGCCGATGATTGCCTTTTTGTCCCTAACCTTCGGTCGGCCGTTAAATTTTACTTGCCTTTTTGTCCCTAACCTTCGGTCGGAGTGGCAGGAGACGTCGCCTTTTTGTCCCTAACCTTCGGTCAAATTGAAACAACCCAAGAGCCTTTTTGTCCCTAACCTTCGGTCAAGCACTAAAAAAAATGAGCCTTTTTGTCCCTAACCTTCGGTCTCCCAGCTTGTTTTGGCCAGCCTTTTTGTCCCTAACCTTCGGTCCTCAATTGTATCTGTTTTGCCTTTTTGTCCCTAACCTTCGGTCGACATTTTTCGGTGGTTAAGCCTTTTTGTCCCTAACCTTCGGTCTTCTTTCTAAAGCCTTATCGCCTTTTTGTCCCTAACCTTCGGTCGGTTAAAAACAGGATTGAGCCTTTTTGTCCCTAACCTTCGGTCCTCTTAGGCTTATTGTTAGCCTTTTTGTCCCTAAC
>JANWUX010000008.1 GCA_025057905.1 Patescibacteria group bacterium | reverse complement strand
CCTCCTCCTAAATCTTTTGGACAAATAGTATATCCTGTTGAATCACAGGTTCCAACACATTGATAACTTCCACCTAAAGGATCAGACGGCATTGTAATTAATTCAACATTAGAAGATAAAGAAAGACAATTAGCACTTGTTGCTATTAATTTATTGCCAGCAGAAGGAATTGTTGCTGGATATTTGTAATTACAGATTGAATAATATTGTTCAAAAGCATTTTGAATTGATTTTAAATCATTTTTTCTTTTTGAGTCGCGTGATTTTTTTTGAGCAGTTGAATAAGAAGCAAACCCTACAGAAACAAGAATTCCAATAATTCCAATAACAACCAACATCTCAAGAAGAGTAAAGCTTTTTTTTAAAAAAATATTTTTTTTCATATTGTTAATTATTAATTTTTATTATGGTTGATTAACTATATAACATTTTGTATTTTGTTGACATTGACAAGGCGATATGCATGTTGTTCCATCTTGATCAGCAATATTTTCAAGGCAAGCGCATAAAGTATACTTTAAACTTTGGTTATCAACCGAATAATAATATTGTTTTCCAGGACTTGGATCTGATGGAAATTTATTTATATAAACATTGCCATTGTAGCTAAATTCTTGTCCAG
>JANWUX010000007.1 GCA_025057905.1 Patescibacteria group bacterium | reverse complement strand
AATGATCCAGCGACTTACCGTTGGCGGCGAGCTTAAGGGCGCGAGCCTGGAGGCGGAGCGAAAGCGAGTGTGCAGAGCGCGAGGAGTCGTCGGCGGTAGACCCGAAACCCGATGATCTAGCCATGTGCAGGCTGAAGTGGGGGTGACACCTCATGGAGGGCCGAACCGATAGACCTTGAGAAGTCTCCGGATGACATGTGGCTGGGAGCAAAAGACTAATCAAATCGGGAGATATCTGGTTCTCCTCGAAATATATTTAGGTATAGGCTTGGGAGTTGCGGCGCGGGGGTAGAGCACTGAAAGGGCTAGGGGCCTCACCGGGTTACCAACCCCTCTCAAACTCCGAATACCGTGTCGTGGATCCCAGGGCTCAGACGGTGGGCGAGAACGTCCATCGTCGAGAGGGCAAGAACCCAGACCAGCAGCTAAGGTCCCGAAGGCGTGCCCAGTGGTAAAGGAAGTGTCTGTGCGCAGACAGCCGGGATGTTGGCTTAGAAGCAGCCATCATTTAAAGAGTGCGTAACAGCTCACCGGTCGATGCACGGATGCGCCGAAAATAACCGGGGCTCAAGCACGCCACCGAAGCTCTGGCTGTGGTTGGTCCTGCGGGGCCAGCCACGGGGTAGG
>JANWUX010000006.1 GCA_025057905.1 Patescibacteria group bacterium | reverse complement strand
TCAAGGTGTTTTTGCTAAATTTAATAACGGCTGGTTTGAGACAGAAGATCAAGAAATAATTTCTCTTTTAAAATCAGCTAAAACATATGGAATAGATTTTTGGAGTGTTGATGAACCATCCCAACCTAATCCTCAAGGATTAGCGGAAGAAAAAATTAAAGAACAAACAAAAGAGGAAGTAGTTACTGATTGCCCTAAATGTGGTAAAACATTTAAAAATAAGGCTGGAGTTTTGGCTCATATAAGATTTTATCATAAAGACGAAACACCTTGACAGTCTCAATCCCTTAATTGGTTTTTTTAATCTTCATCTATAAAATTTTATCATAAAAACGAAACACCTTGACACATGAAAATTATATAATAGTGTTATATGATTACTACAGCCGAACCAATTCTGAGACGAGTCTCCTATCAGTTAGGAGAGGAAACCACCGATACATCAACTGTAAGAATCAATTATTTTAATGAAGCATACCAATATTATCTTTCATTAAATCGTTGGTCTTTTAAGATAAAAGAATATAATTTAACAACTACTTCAGCTAGTGAATATGATTTAACCTCATTAATAAATGATTATTCGCAAACAGATGGGGTGTATGAGGTAAGAAAAAGTGGAGGGGAGTTAATTAAGCCAATTAGCTATT
>JANWUX010000005.1 GCA_025057905.1 Patescibacteria group bacterium | reverse complement strand
GAAACCAAAGATTTGAAATAATGTGAAATAAACTTCCGTGAATAAACATTGAATAAATTATATATTTATAGCTTTCTAAATTTAAAAAATTAAATTTTGAAGGTATAAATCCATATTTAAATATAAATTCTTCAAAATTATATGAATTTAATTGAATAAAAAAGATAAAAATATTTATAAAAATTATTAAATAATTTGCAAATGGAATTTTTTTTGATTTATTAATATCTCTTAAAGGAAGCATTTTATTATTATATTAAAATTTTTTAAGTTATAATTAAAAAATATTTTTAATTTTTAAAATCAAGGAGAGGTGCGAGAGTGGTTGATTCGGCACGCCTGGAGAGCGTGTATGGCCGAAAGGTCATCGCGGGTTCGAATCCCGCCCTCTCCGCAAATAATAAAATGATAAAAATATTTTTATATATATTTTTAATATATGAAATTTTTAAAATATTTAAGAAATATAATTTTGTTTTCTAAAATATTTAGAATAATTTTATTCATTGTATTATTGTTTATTGGATTTTTTTTTGGTATAAAGTATGAAGAATTTGTTAATAAAAATACAAATCTAAAGAAGAGATGTATAAGCCTTAACTCTTTATCTCAATCGCCTAAAAAAATTATTACTCCAACTTCAAGTTATATCAGTGAATAGAAATTTAATGATCTTA
>JANWUX010000004.1 GCA_025057905.1 Patescibacteria group bacterium | reverse complement strand
AGCATAAAACTCATTTAGAGCACCTCTTAAAAAAACTTGCGTTATCTTAAATTGACTTAGATTAATCAGAACTGAAACAATCAAAGTAGTAATTAAACTCTTTGTCAATAAATACCCAATTAAGGACACCAAAAAAAAATTAAGAAAGTAGCCGTTTAGAATTATTAGATTCAATATATAAAAAATGTCAACTCCAAAAAGTGATAGAGGTAAAAAAAACAAATATGGGAATGGGGGATAAAAATTAAAAAGTGGATAGCCGGAAAGATTTGAGGAAAAATCATAAGAAAACTTACAAAGAAAGTTTCCGTTAAGAAAACAATATAAAAGAGATCTCAATCTTTCGTAATGTAAAGAATCCTGTGTGAAAGGAATACCTTTGGAAAGAAATGTTATTTCTATGAAGAGTGTAGATATTGTAGAAAAGACAAGAATTATGACAAAGTAGTTCTTACTTATTCGCAAAATTTTATTAACTAAATTTGACAAAATATTTGTCACTTCCCCTTTAATTATTTAGTAACGAAAAAGCTTTAAGTATGATATTTGATTTTATTAAAAAATTGAATTATATTTGAAAGTAGATAAAAAATTTCTAAAATGAAATTAGATTTCAAAAAGTTACTGAAAATCACATTCTTACTTTTAGTTGTTTTTATCCTAGTTGAGGTTGTTTTCCTATTTTTCATAATCAATAAGGAATCCAATAAAAAAAACAAGAACAACAAAACTTTCACCCAGTCTTCAAAAGATTCTAATCAAAACACTAGCAGAGGCAATCAAGAGATTTATGATCTTTATATCAATGAGAAAAATCAAGTTATTAAAGAGGTCTATAACAATCTTAGAGAGAATTCTAAGTACAACAATCACTCTATCTACGAAGATTTTTTCATAACAGTAAGTAAAATTAGAAAAGATGAAGATACAAATGCTTATTTAGTTCTCGAATATAAAGGAAAAGTAGCATGGATAGAAGACAAACCTGATTCAAATGAAATACTCGTTGCCCTAAAATTGGATAATCAGAAAATACAATTTTTTTTATTCGCTAAAGATGACTCTCAAATTAAGAACTTGAAGGAAAATCAAAGAATAAAAGTATTTGTTTACTTCTCGTTTAATGATTCGTCTAAAGCAATCATAAAAGAAGTTGTTAAAATTTAAATATGAAAGGTATGAAAAAAAAGGCACTTTTTTTAGAGGTAAAAAAACTCAACCCATATAAGAAACCAAAGATTAATTTAGAAAAAATAAAAATAAAACTACTGAATCACTACTATAGTGATTTTGATATTAACTCTTTACTTGCAGGTTGTCGTTGTGGTGGAGGTGCTGGAACTTGTTGTTGTGGTAGTCATATAAATTCTAGTTGTGGATGTTGTCATAGGTGAATGTGAATGTTGTTAATTATTTTATTAACTGACATATTTTTTTTAAGCTATTCATCTGAATGTGGAGCATCTTTTGAATTTCCAATGTTAAAAAGCAATTTCTTGATATAATTTTTGCTTTGTTCTTATTGTCAAAAATGTGTTTTTCGTTGAGAGTGAATATTGATTGAACTTCATAGGTTTTTCTTGGAGTATTTTTTATCTTATTCATTATTTTTTTCTCAAAGATACTTAGAGGCAAACAATATAATTTTTTACGACTATCATTGTAAAACAAAGCCAATATATCATCACTTAATATCTTGTACCCCTTTGCTCTGAGAATTTTTGCCCTTGTTGTTTTTCCTGTACCTGGATCACCAACAAATAGGATCGCTTCTTCATTATTGTCTAATACTGACGAAGCATGAAGAATGACACCTCCTTTATTTGTAACCTCATAGTTAACTTCCCAAAATAAGATCATCCTTAAATCGTAAAAACCGATTTTGTAATTTGTAATTATCTCTTTCTTCTTCTCATCAAAAGACATCAAGAATTTGTATAAACTATCTTTTGAGTGAATTACAACGTGATGAGAGTTTTTTATTTTAATTCGAAAAAATGAACTTCCTAGATCTGCTTTTTCTTCGCAAATATAGTTTTTTAAGTATTTTTTTATTATTCCGTCAACTATTTTGAAGCTTAACAGATTATCAGTTTCATGAAGTTCTGTTATTATAAGATTCTCGAATAATTTAATCACATAACTTTTTATTACTTTCTCTCCCATTTTTATGCTATTATAAACAAAAAGTTTCCTAATTCATTCGGGGATTAGCTCAGATGGCTAGAGCGCACGCATGGGGTGCGTGAGGTCACCAGTTCAAGTCTGGTATCCCCGACAAATAATGTTAAAGAAAGAAAAGCCTGAATGGGACGAGTACTTCATGATAATTGCTGTGGTTGTTAAAAAGCGAGCTGATTGTCTCAGGCGGCAGGTAGGGGCCATTTTGATTAAAGATTTTCGAATTTTAGCCACCGGCTATAACGGCACTCCCAGAGGCATCAGAAACTGTCTTAAAGGAGGCTGTCGGCGGTGCTTGATGCGTCATCAGGGAAAGCTAAAAAGCGGCGAGAGAGAAGATGAGTGTATTTGTCTTCATGCCGAACAAAACGCTGTTCTTCAGGCGGCTTATCTAGGCGTGCCCACAGCCGGGGCGACTCTTTACTGCACCAGCAATCCTTGTCCTAGTTGCGCCAAGATGCTAATAAACGCTGGGATTGTCAAAGTTATCTGCCGGGTTGATCGACCTGAGGACAAAATTGGCTTAGAGCTTCTTAGGCAAGCAAAAATCAAGGTAGTTATCTTCAACAAAAGTCTTAGTTAATCTCGTTTTTGTCTACTTTATGCTCCAAAAAGACAAAATGGTTTTTTTGCTAGCTTTAGCGCTGTGGTGTTTTGCTGGAGCAATCTCGCCTATTATTGGCCAATCTTCAACGCCTAACAACAAGTTTGGCATTCATCTGGCTCAACCTCATCTTGAGGACTTACCTAAAGTGAAGGAATTGGTTAACTCCAATGGGGGAGACTGGGGCTATGTGACTCTGGTTATTCAGGAAAATGATCGCCATTATCAAAAATGGCAAGAAATCTTCAATCATCTTCGGCGTCTTCACTTGATTCCAATCATTCGGTTGGCAACTCAGCCTCAAGATGACAGATGGCTAAGGCCAAAAGCAAGCGAGGCGACTGAGTGGGCTGACTTTCTTGACTCACTTAACTGGGTTGTTAGACATCGGTACATTGTTCTTTTTAACGAGCCAAATCACGGCCGGGAGTGGGGCGGGGAGGTTGATCCAAAAAACTATGCTCAAGTCGCCTTTGATTTTGCAAAAGAATTAAAACAAAAAAATCCGGATTTTTTCATTATGCTCGCAGGTCTTGATGTCTCGGCGCCTCATCAACCACCTCAGTATTGGGAGGCAAGCCGGTTTTTAAAAGAGGTTATTCAGACGACTCCGACTATCTTTGATTACCTTGATGGGTGGGCCTCCCATTCTTATCCTAATCCTGGTTTTGTCGGCTCGCCTTGGCAGAATGGTCGAGGGACAATCAAAAGCTACCAGTGGGAACTGGCGCTAATTAGACAACTAGGCGTGACTAAAACTTTGCCGGTATTTATAAAGGAAACTGGCTGGCAGCACAATCAAGACGGCAAGAGCTCCCGCGGTCTATGGCCAGAAGTTGTTGCTCAGAACTTTCAGATCGCCTACCAAAATTTTTGGTTGCCTGATGATCAGGTAAAAGCGGTTACCCCCTTTATTTTTGATTATCAATCCGAGCCTTTTTTTGGTTTTTCTTGGAAGAAACCTGGAAGTCAGGATTTTTATCCTCAGTATCAAGCGGTT
The DNA here is from genome assembly GCA_025057905.1 of Patescibacteria group bacterium. Classification (GTDB taxonomy): domain Bacteria; phylum Patescibacteriota; class Microgenomatia; order UBA1406; family GWC2-37-13; genus GWC2-37-13. The sequence continues at coordinate 27,118 of JANWUX010000004.1, read as the reverse complement.
GTCTCCTTACCAAAAGTGAGGGGTCAGCCAGAACAGCTTGAAAAAGGAGAGATTATAACCAACTTTTCCAAAGAATTAACTGAAGAGTCAAATTTTCGATTTGAGTTGACTCTTATCAATCGAGGTCAAGGTTACTGGACTGATGAAGAGTACCGGCTGATTTGTCAAACTCTAACAAGAGACGACTCAAAGATTGAGGTTAATTTTGATCAAATTGGCGACCTAATGCCCAACCAACAAAAAAAACTTGAGTTTTTCCTAAAAACAAAAACTCAGGGCCAGGAGAGGATAAAATTTGTTCTTAAAAAAAACAATCAAGAGATTGTTGCTTCACAAGAGATGACGATAAAGATTCTACCGTTGCCCAAGTTAACCTTTTATGTTGACTACTGGCCTTTTGGAAAGGGAAAAGGCGAAGACTTTGAGATTCAGATCTTCGACTGGAAAGATCAGCTCGTCTATCAAGAAAAAAATATCAAGGTTGACAATGGCCAGGGTGAGATTAAGAAGATTCCGAATCTGAGTTTAGGTGAGCTCTATCGAGTTGTCTTGTTAAAACCTGGCTTTTTACCACGGCAGCATTACTATGTTTTTCATCCGTTGGAAAATCACCTGAGATTTAAAAAACTTCTCCCTTTTGATAAAAACACGGACGGAAAATTTAGTCTTGAGGATTTTTGGTTTTTTTTGAGATTAAGAAGTTCTTAGTTATTTTATTTGATTTTTAATTGAATGAATTACAGTCTCAACTTCGTTATCGCTGGCAAGATAGTATTTCTTTGTTTTTTTTCTGTTCTCAAACTCATAGACAAGAGGAATGCAGTAAGGAATGTTGACAGAAACAATTTCCTGATCACTGAGATTGTCAAGATATTTAACTAAAGCTCTGATTGAGTTGCTATGGCCGGAAAGAAGAATTTTTTTTTGGCGATTGAGTTTTGGCTCAATTTCTTTTCTAAAATAAGGAATAACCCGATTGTAGGTATCTTTTAGGGACTCGCCTCCTGGTGGCGCCACCTCATAGCTTCGGCGCCAAAGATTTACCTTTTCTTCGCCGTAAATCTTTACAATTTCAGGTTTCTCTTTTCCTTGAAGATTGCCATAGTGTCGCTCATTTAGATGCCAGTCCCGGATGATCTTGAGATTTTTTTGATCAATGACTTCCAGAACAATCTCCAGGGTTTTATAGCTTCTCTTAAGAGCCGAGGCATAGGCAAAGTCAAACTTGATATTTTTTTCCTTAAGCCTATGAGCATATTTTTTCGTCATCTCAATTCCTTCGGGCGCTAGATCAATATCAATCCAGCCGGTAAACTTTTTTGTCCATTCTGTCTGACCGTGGCGGATGATCACTAGATAGTTGGTCATAGGACAACTCATTTTTTATGATAACACTTTCTTGGTTTTTCCTCAATTTTGCTTGAAATTATTTTGCTTTTGCCGAGTCTGATATACTTTTTTTATGACGATCTTTATTGCTGCTGATCATCGAGGTTTCAATCTTAAAAACCAAATCATTGATTATCTCCAGGAAAAAAATATCCGGGTGGAAGATCTGGGCGCCTATGAGTATCAGGCTGACGATGATTATCCCGACGTGGCCAAAAAGGTGGCTCAAGCGGTCTTGCAAAATCCGGATAACCATCTGGGGATAGTCATCTGTGGTTCGGGGGTTGGGGTAGCGATCTCAACCAATCGTTTCAAAGGAATAAGATGCGGTCTTGGCTTTGATGAAAGACAAGTGATTCATGCCCGAGAAAACGATCATATTAATGTTTTGGCTTTGGCTTCAGACTTTCTTGATTTTGAGACGGCAAAAATTCTTGTTGATCGATTTTTAACCACGGCCGGCAAAAGTGAGGAAAAATATCTTCGCCGGATAAGAAAACTCGAAGAGTAATCTCTGCCTAACTTTTTTTTGGCTTCTTCCATCAATAAAAAAAAGTCACTTTTGTTGGTTATCTTCTCTGGCAAAGTAAAGTCAGTTGATCTAGATTTTTGGCATCTGGCAAAAATGGCTGACGAGGACTTTTCTTTTAAAAGACTCGGTCAGAAGATAAGCCAGCTGAGAAAAATTCGAAGGCTTTCTCAAGAGGTGCTCTCGTTTGAGAGTGGCCTTGACCGAACCTACATCTGCCGAATTGAGAACGGACAGGCAAATCCAACCATTAAAACCATAAGGAAAATTGCTCTAGCTCTAAAAACGAAGGTAATTGTTCTCTTTGATTAGAGTGTGATTTCTTCCTCTTTTAGATTTTTTTGATTTCGTAGGCGCCTTGATAATTTTTTTTGATTAGGTTTTTTAATTCCATTAAGGATAATGTCCTCAAAAGACTGGTGATCGAAAGATTAGTTCTTGAAATCAAATCATCATGATGGTCGGTTTTTCCTTTAAGATTTGAAAAATTTGTTTCTCAACCGGTGAGAGATTGATGGTAAGCTCTTCTGATTTTTTAGGGGCAATGGTGATCTCAAGTTCTTCAAGAACATCACTAACATCGGTAATCAGTTTGGCTCCTTGTTTGAGGAGATTGTTTGGCGCCTGAGACATCTCCGAGTCAATTGGGCCAGGCGGGGCAAAAACCTACCGGCCTTGCTCTGCAGCATAGCGGGCAGTGATCAAGCTGCCAGAATCTGCCTTTCCTTCGATGACAATTACCCCCAAGGCTAAGCCGGAGATGAGCCGATTCCGGGAGATAAAAAGACCCTTGAGGGTTCTTTGGCCGGGCGGAAACTCAGAGATAACTAATCCAGTCTCAACAATTTTCTCGTAGAGTGGCCGGTTCCCCGAAAGATAAACAACATCAACACCGCAACCTAAAACGGCAATTGTTCTGCCTTCGGCCTCGATTGCTGATTGATGAGTCAGAGCGTCAATTCCATAGGCCAAGCCGGAGACGATAATCAAGCCGTTTCGGCAAGCTTGAAGGAGAATTTTTTGGCAAGTTTTATCCCGTTGGCAGTTGGTTTTCTGGTTCCGACGATAGCTATTGATGGGCTGTCAGCCAGAAACTTAAGGTCAAGCTTTCCTTTTAGATAAAGACAAATTGGCGGATCGCTGATTTTCTTTAACAGAGGAGGGTAATCTTCTTGGTCTACACAAACAACCCTAATCCCGCTCTCTTTGATCTTTTGATATTCTTTTTCTGGATCAAAGCGATTTCTAAAACTAACAAATTCATTAGCCAGCTTTTCATCGACGATCTCTTTAAGCTCAGCCTGACTGGCGAAGTAAGCTTTTTTAGTTGAGCCAAATTTTTCTCTCAGAAGGGAAAATCTTGCCGAGGCCAATACCGGTAAAGTAGGAAAATCCCAGGCACCAAAAGAGATCTTCTTTGGCCATCTATTTTTTAATTATATCTTTCTGATAATTACTCTTTGTTAAGTTAGAACATCTCATCGATGATCTGGTAAAAGCTTTGGCGAAATTTTTCTTGAGAGTAATTTTTGGCGATCATTTTTGCCTGATTGCCTAATTTTTTTTGGTTTTTTTTGCTGAAGTAAACCTGGATTATTTTGTCAGCCAGATCATTGGGGTCTTCGGGATCAAAAAAGGCAAGACTTTTTTCAAGTTTTGCCTGAGAGATCTCTCTAAAGACCTGAATATCTGAGAGTAACGAAGGACAACCAAAAATTCCAGCTTCAATAAAAGAAAAACCAAAGCCTTCATCTCGGGAGGGAAGAATGTTGATTGTGGCTTTTTTATAGATTTCCACCAGTGTCTCGTCTTCCAAAAAACCAAGGAAAACAAATCGCTTGTCGCCGTCTGTTTCCTTGAGAAACTGGTGATATTCTCTAAGCCAGGGATGATTGACTGAACGATTTTTTTTTATCGTCTCTTTGTCAAACATCCGGCCAACAAAAACCCCAGTAACATTGGCTATCTTTATCGCTCTGGCCAGATTAACCAGATTTTTGTTCCAGGTGATATCACCAACATAGAGACAAAAATTTTCTGGCAAAGATTTTTGAAGATCTAGGGGGATTTTTTTAGATTTTGTTTGAGAGGTGAGAAATATCTCTGGCAGACAAGGATAGATAACTTTAATCTTTTTGGCGGGGATTTTAAGGATTTTAACCAGATCTTCCTTGCTAGCCAGAGAGTCAGTGATAAACAAATCATAATTCTTGAAGCTCAAGCGATTAAGGAGAAGATAAATTTTGCCTTTGACCCCAAAAGGAAAATTTGTTGAGTACTTAAGAGGAATTAGATCATGAATCACCGCGATTTGCTTTCGAGCCATCCGAAAAAAAGTGGGTCGATGAATGAGATTCAGAAAAGGATTGAGAAAGACGAGTTTCTTCTTGAGAGAAGTATTTTTCAGGTGATTAAATGACTCAAGAGCAGGGATAAATCGCCAGTTAGGGAAGTTTTCTCTAAGAATCTTAAGATACCGGCCGATCCCGCGGGAAGCGCTTAACTTATCTTTCAAAGTCGGATCAAAAACCACTACTTGAAGCATATCTTGACTCAAGAAGAGTAAGCTTTTTTATTAGTGTTTAGAAACTTCACTCTCTAATTTTCAAATCTTCAGCTGAAATACTCCTATCTAATATCTCATTCAAAATATCAACTTCTCGACGTTTTTTCTGTGGGGAATGGATTTAAATGTGGCTTTTTAAGCCTTTAATAAACTCTCTGGCAAGACTTTTTCTTAAGTTTTGCTCCTCTTGATATAATTCTTCAATTTCCTCCTTTCTTTGTTTGTCCCTTCTTTTTTGTTTAATTTTCTCTTGGATTTCTCTTAGCGTTTTGTTAGATAAGGTTAAACTAACAATTCTGTCTTCGACAACAAAACTTAGAATTTGAACTTCAGTGTTTTGCTTGAGAGTAACCTCTTCAAGGTAAATTTGTTTACTTGTCTTACCATCTTTAAATAGGACATAAACACCGATTTTTGTTTTTCGGGTATGAGAAAAAAAACTTTGTTTTTGATTGATCTTTTTCCATATGTTAAATTATAACCAAATGTAAATTTTGGGAGGTTTTGATGAAGTTAGGATCTGCGACTGCCTACCGCATAGATTTAAAGACAATGCAGGGAAACATCGATTTCAACAGGATTTCCTAATAATCTATTATTGAGGTTGGCAAATTAGATAGTTTTTCTGATATATCAATTCTAGATTTTACTTCTTTGTTTATTTGTTTACTAGTTTTTAATCTGCTTTTTTACCAAAGGCCGGTTGAGATGAAGGTTATAATTTTTGTTTCGCCAGTGTCATACTGGTAAATTAATCATTAAAATCGTCTGTTGTGTTTTTTCTGTTTAAACTTCTTGCTCCTAACCGTTCTGAAATAGCCATTAAACTTCGTAGATACTCAATCACCTTTAATTTTAGACATCAGTTCTTGCAGAAATTGCTGAACACTCTTTCATAAATGGACATAGCAAGGTTAGCGCCTAAATTTCTTGAGAGGCGCTTCAGTCCCTTTTCGACAACATGATTTTCAACGATTCCTCAAAATCACTTCCAGGTGTCTGGGGTTTTTTCGTTTATATTTTTCTTAAAGACTGATAAGAACTAAGATTTTATGGCTTCTAATTTCAGTCTAGAATTCTTACAATTTCAATAGTAAATTGATATCAATAGCTTTAGGGTTTTTTTTATGACTTATGGATTAATTTAGAGGTTTTAATCTTTGTTAAATTAAGGCAAAGACAAGTTTAAATTTAAATTCTTAAGTTACAATGATTTTCTGTTATTTTTAAAAATAAAAAAAGAATGATTGGCCCAAAGAAATTGCTGGAATTGGTAAAAAGCCAAAATTTGGTTGAAGGATTGGCCTCAAGGGAGCTTGAAAATCCTGAAGGAGCCGGTTTTGATTTAAGACTAGGCGAGATTTACGAGATTTCTGGACGGGCATTTTTGGGTCTTCAAGAGAGGGAAACACCAAAGGTTACCCTACTGGCAAAATATAAGCCAGGGAAGCGTCAGTCATTTGTTTTTCTGCCAGGTAAATTTTATCTTGTTTGCACTATCGAAAAAATTAATCTTCCTTTAAACATCGCCGTCACCTTTATTCCGCGAACAACTACTTATCGCAGTGGTCTTTTTCTAAGAACAGGGCTGGCCCAGCCAGGATACCAGGGAAAACTAACATTTGCGCTTAAAAATGAAGGGCCGGTGCCGGTTGAAATTGAGTTGGGGGCTAGATTTGTCTTGGCGGTTTTTCACTGGGTTGAGGGAGCCACTCACTATCGGGGCCAATGGCAAGGAGGCCGAGTGACTACTTTTGAAAGAGAGACGCAGGTTTAATGATCAAATGAGATTTACCTCATATCAGCAAGGACTTAATTTTTTTGACTCACTGAAAAAACGAAAAAGGAGGGGGTCTGTCTATTCAAGGGTTGGTCAAGAGCGGCTTAGCATTTTTTTGTCTTTTTTTGACAGTCCGCAAAACGAGCTCAAGGTTATTCATGTGGCCGGCACCTCGGGTAAGAGTTCGACCTGCTATCTTCTCAGTCGGTTGCTTTCGGCTCACGGTTTTAAGGTTGGTCTTCATCTTTCTCCGCACTTTCTTGATATTCGGGAGAGATTTCAGATAAACAATCAACTCTTGCCAGAAAAGAAAGTTCTTGATTATCTTAATGAGTTAGTTTCATTACTTGGCAATCAACAAAAAAAACTTATTGGCCAGCTGAGTTGGTTTGAGACACTGGTGGCGTTGGCGTTCTATATTTTTTCTAGAGAAAAAGTCGATTTTGCTGTAGTTGAAGTCGGGGTAGGCGGCTGGTTTGATGCAACTAATGTTGTTGATCGGCAAGATAAGCTTTCTCTTATCACCAAAATTGGCTTCGATCACACTCACCTTCTTGGAAAGACTCTAGAGAAAATTGCTTTTCATAAAGCAATGATCATCAATCAAAAAAGCCAGGCACTGGTAATTTCTCAGGAAAGAGAAGTTCTTGAAACCATCAAAAAAGTCGCCCGGCAACGCCAGGCAAAACTTATAGTTGTTTTTCCTCTGCCAATTACCGTTTCTCTTGTTGGCGAGCACCAAAAAGAAAATGCCACTTTGGCTCTTGAAGCTTTGAGATTTCTATCTAAAAGAGAAAAATTTTCCATCGACTCTCAAAGGGTCAGTCAAGTCTTTCAAACTGTCTCGTTTCTTGGGCGCTTTGATGTTCGAAAAATTAACGGAAGAACCTTGGTGATCGATGGTGCTCACAGTCAGCCAAAGATGGCAGCTTTCATTAAAGCTTTAACTAGCAAATTTCCTCAGACTCAGTTTGATTTTCTAATCTCGATAAAAAAGAAAAAAGACTATCAAGGAATCTTGGAGATGATTTTACCTTGGGCAAACCGGATCGTCCTCATCGATCTTTTCTCTTCAGGAGGAAAACGCCTTTCCTATCCGAAAGAACAGCTATCCTCTTTTTTAGAACAAAAAAACTTCTTTAATTATCGGCTGTTTTCTTCGCTTGAGTCGGCTTTTGACTTTTTGAGAGAAAACGGTGAGAATATCTTGGTGGTCACTGGGTCGCTTCATCTTGTCGCGAAAATTTATCAGTTGCTGAAAATTGATTTATCTAATGCATCATCAGGAGTACCAGTATCTTAATCTTTTAAAGGAGATTCTGGAAAAAGGAGTTCGCAAGGTTGATCGAGCCACTGGTGATGCTTCTTACTCGCTTTTTGGCCGACAGATTCGCTTTGATTTATCTACCGGAGAGTTTCCGTTACTGACGACCAAAAGAGTTTACTGGAAAGGAGTTTTACATGAGCTTTATTGGTTTATTTCTGGTCAGACAAATATCCGCTATTTGGTTTTGAACAATGTTCACATCTGGGATGACTATCCTTACAAAATTTATCGGCTCAGACACAAGAGTAAAAAAGAACCGCTTCTGACTAAAGAGGAGTTTATCAGAAAGATCAAGGAAGACGAGATTTTTGCCAAGCAATGGGGCGAGTTACCAAAGATCTATGGCGAGCTTTGGCGCCGATGGCCGACCCGATACGGCAAAACAATTGATCAGCTTAAATGGGCAATTAATGAGATAAAAGAAGACCCGGCAGCTCATAACGCGTTAGTCATCGCTTGGAATCCGGAGTATCTTTACACCATGGCTCGCTACGAAGATACCTCTCATTTTCCTATCTGCCACAATCTTTTTCAGCTAAATGTCAATCGAGGAAAACTCTCTCTTCAGCTTTACCAACGAAGTGCGGATATTTTTTTAGGTGTACCCTTTAATATCGCCTCTTACGCGCTTCTTCTTCTGATCATTGCCAAGATTACCGGTTATCAGCTCGGCGAGTTTATTCATACTTTTGGTGATGTTCATCTCTACGAGGCTCATCTTGAGGCAGTAAAAGAGCAACTTAAGCGCGTGCCTTTACCTTGGTCAAGGATTAAGTTTCTGAAAAAGATAGAAGACATTGATGAGTTTCGACCAGAAATTGTTGAACTGGTTGACTATCATGCCTATCCGCCAATCAAGGCACCATTGAGTGTTAGTGGTGGTTACTATGAAAAACCTCGTTAAACCTAGAATCTCTGTCATCGCCGCCTTAGACAAACAGCGCGGTATAGGTTTTCGCAATCGACTTCCTTGGCATATTCGAGAAGATCTAATCCGTTTTAAAAAACTAACTCAAGGAAGAACAATTATTATCGGTCGAAAAACTTTCGAATCAATTCTTGAGTACTACCGAGCTTCCGGTAAACCACTGCCAAAGCGTCAGACGATTGTTATTACTGGGAATTCTTTCTATCAACCACGAGCCAAGCCCTCTCTTGAGTCTCTTTATCGAGTTTCTTCTTTTGCAGAGGCTCTTTCTTTAGCTAAGAAAATAGAACCCGAGGAGGTTTTTATTGCCGGCGGCGCTCAGGTGTTTCAAGAAGGAATAAAGCACGCTCAGCGGCTCTACTTGACTCTCGTTGAAGGAGTCTTTCCCGCCGATGCCTTTTTTCCTGATTACCGGGAGTTTACTGAGGTGATTGCCTTTAAAAAACGATCCCAACCGCCATATCAATATCAATTCTTAATTCTGGAGCGAGCCAATGACCGAGGTAAGTGAATTTGATTATTCTCTCCCTGAGGAGCTAATCGCTCAGATACCGGCTTCGCCTCGAGATTACGCTCGTCTTTTTGTTTATTTAACTTATAACGACACAATCATTTTCGATCGGTTTCTTAATTTAAATCGTTATTTGCCGAGCAACTCATTCTTAGTTCTCAATGACACCAAGGTTTTGCCGGCCAGAGTAGCCTTAACCAAAGAGACTGGTGGTAAAGTTAAAATCCTTTTCTTTGCCGATGAAGTCATCTTAAAAGAGAAATTTAATTATGTAAGAGGGTTGGCCGATAGAAAAATTTCCGTCGGCGAAAGAATTTATTTTGATAAAGATCATTCTTTGCGGGTAGTCTCTCAAGAAGAAAAGATTTTTATCTTTCGGGCAGATTTTTCGAAAGAAATCTTTTTTAAACTCCTTGACAGGTATGGCCAGATACCAACACCTCTCTATCTGCGCCGGAGTCCTCTGAGGCACTATGAGCTTCAACGTCAGTACCAAACAACTTTTGCTCGTCAGCCAGGTTCAGTTGCCGCACCGACTGCCAGTCTGCATTTCACCAAAAGAGTTTTTAATAAACTGAGCAAAAAAGGAGTCAGTCATTATTTTATTACTCTACATGTTGGCTGGGGGACCTTTGCCCCAGTAACAGCGAGTAATCTTAAATTAAAAAAACTTCATCAAGAATATTATCAAATCGACCCTTTGACTTGGGAGAAAATTAGACAGGAAAAAAGAACTAAATGGCTGGTAGCGGTGGGCACCACGGTTGTTCGAGCTCTTGAGTCAACTCTGTTTAAAAGAAAAACTCCCAAACTTTCAGAAAAAACGTCTCTTTTTATCTTTCCGTCGTTCTCTTTTCATCTCGTTGACGGCTTGATCACTAACTTCCATCTTCCTCAATCATCTCTTATGATGCTGGTCGAGGCTTTTCTTCGGTACAAGAGAGCCAAGAGAAATTTGGTTTATCTTTATCAGATAGCAATTAAAAACAAATTTCGGTTTTATTCTTTTGGCGACGCAATGTTAATTTTATGATTTTCAAGAAAAATGAGTCAGTTTTTCAAGGTGGTCTACCGATCAAAAAAAAGCCAGGCTCGACTTGGAAGAGTCTTTACTGACCATGGAGTTATTAACACTCCCGCTTTTGTTGCTGTGGCAACCAAGGGAACGATCAAAGCCTTGTCTCCTTCTTTCATCGCCGAAGTTGGCCTTCAGGCAGTCTTTGTCAATACTTATCATCTTCTAACCCACCCGGGAGTAAAGGCAATTGAAACTGCTGGAGGGATACATCGCTTTGCTAATTTAAACTTACCTCTGATGAGCGACTCAGGCGGCTTCCAAGTTTTCTCTCTAAGTAAGAAAAGACTCTTCTCAAGAAACAAAGATCAAGAAGAGATAGCACCGGCAATCGTTAAAATTGATGAATCAGGAGTCAAATTTCGTTCAGTTTTCGATGGTTCGCTTATCGATCTCTCACCCGAAAATTCAATTGAGGCTCAAGTTAAAATCGGTGCTGATATTATGATGGCTTTTGATGAGTGCCTAGATTTTCAAGCTGATTATCTTCAGACAAAAGCGGCTACTGAGCGAACTCACCGCTGGCTGAGCCGCTGTTTAGAAACTTTTGAATATTTCAAGAATAATAATAAATCCTTAGCTAATAGAAATCAATTTCTCTACGGTATCATTCAGGGAGGCTTTTTTAAAGACCTCCGTCAGTTATCTGCCAAATTTGTGGTCAATCAGCAGGTCGATGGAGTCGCCATCGGTGGTGTGTCGGTCGGCGAGCCAAAGGAAAAGATGACCGAAGTGATTAATTGGTTGAGTCCTTTTCTTCCGACTGATCGGCCAGTTCATCTTCTTGGTATTGGCCGGGTTGAGGACATTCTTACTTTTGCCAAGTATGGTATTGATACTTTTGACTGCGTTGAGCCAACTCGTCTTGCCCGAATGGGGACGATTTATCAATGGCGCCAACCAGACTCAAAAAAATTGGCTTCAGAGATAACAGTGGAAAAAATCGATATTTCCAAAGGTAAGTATCGAGAGGATCTTTCTCGAGTTGATGAGGAATGTTTGTGTTTTGTTTGTAAAAACTTTACCAAAAGCTATCTTCATCATCTTTTCAAGACCAGAGAGCTTTTGGCTTATACCTTGGCAACCTATCATAATTTATCAGTCATGATTAGAGTTTTTGATGCGATAAAAGAGATGATTGCTCATGGAGTGATTTAGTACAATGAGAAAATTAAAGTTAAAAGTTTTGTGAAACAATCATGGAGAAACAAACATTTAAAACAAAGAATTTCCTTGCAAGTCTTGAACAGGTTCTTGAAATTTATCTTGTCAAAAAAGCGCCTCTTTCAATCCCAGAGAATATCAAAGAGATTCTGGTGAAAATATATCCTTATCTTGTTATCTTAAGTCTGGTACTTTCAGGCTTTTCTATTCTTTCGATCTTTGGACTCGGGGCGTTTTTAGCTCCTTCGCTTAGAAATCTGCCTGAATTTCGTTATTTTTTCTCAGTTAGTTATTTACTTTCAGTAGCCTTTTTTTCTTTCTTAATCTCTTTGGTGTTGACGATCATTTCTATGATTTTTCAGGTGCTGGCAATTCCTGGTCTTTTCAGAAGAGAGGAAAAGGCGTGGCGATATATTTTTTACTCATCGTTGATCGGTTTGGTCTCGGGTTTAGTTTTAGGTGGAGTTATTGGAGTATTGGTTAGTGGTTTCATCTCTCTTTATCTTCTTTTTCAAGTAAAAAGTTATTATAAAAACTGATCTCTTTCGCTTTATAGAGTAAAACTCCCTCAATAATTCTAAGAAGTGAAAGAGTAGTGGCAACAATACCGATTTCTTTAGAAATCAAAATATTGATTTTTTTTGATTTTTTGGATTTAGAATTGATCAGGTTGGCTGATACTCTTGGCTTACAAATGGCTTACAAATCGATTTGGTCTGATAAAGATATCAGAGATGTAAAAGCAGCTAATCAGAGTTGAATTTATTTCATTTAAAAATCTCAGAAAATTATATTTCCATATCAGCGAATGAGGGGGAGGAAGTTGGGAAGTCTTCAAAGGTTTGGAGAAGAACGCCGTGAGTGGTGACAAGAGTGCCTTTTATTGGCTCAACAGAAACTATCTTAGAAGAATTTAGAAAAAAAACTCCTAGTTGTCGAAGTTGCTTCGACGCTTTTCGGGGGTGACTATCTTAGCCAATTTTGTACTGAGGATCTCCTCTAACTATGCAACCAACTTTGCCGATAGAACCGACTCTTTCGCCTCTGACCAGGTTTTCAGCAACCAAACATTTGGTAATTTCCGAGCTAAGATTTTCAATAACACATGGAATTGAAAGAAAGCTGATGTTAAATTTTTTCATTATTCCAATCAGTCTTTAAACTGGCTGGGTCTCATTGTTGATAAAATTATCGTCAATCACCTCTGGAAGCCAGTGGTCAACGGGTTCGGCTATGATTTATTGATTTTTTTGGGTCTCTTCCTTTGGCCATCAACAATTCTAAAATGATATTTTTTAGTATTTCTGATCCATCCTGGTACCACTCAGAGGGTGTTTTTTGTTGATCTTCGTTTTAAGAATCAAGGAAAAAGCAAGCAACCTCAAAGAAAAATTATTGCCGATGAGCAGTATGACTTTACGGATTTCTCAATGAGTTTTTCCAATGGTTCCCTTACTTTTTCGATAAAAATTATCAGGGCTTCTTTTTCTTCATTATCAGTTTGTTCAAGATTAAGTTTCAATTTTTGATTTCTTCCAGGACTCAAAAGACTCCTTACTTCTCAAAAAACTAACGATCCACCGCTTCTTTTTAAAGGAAGATCATATTTCATCATCATTAGATTTTCTTAAAAGATAGATAAATGACTCCAAGAAAACTTATCAACTTATGAAAGTCACTGCTTTCCTCCAGAGGTAAATCTCTTATTTGGACATAAATGACTTTTTTTCGAGATTCTTTTTATCTTCGTCTTCCCAAGATAGCCAACGTCTTCTTCCTAAGGTAGTGCTAAGATTTTTATCCTCTTTGAAAAATCGGCTATTATTTTAAGTGAAAACTGTCCTGAAATCTCCGTTGAAATTAAATAAATCAATAAATCTCTTTCACTCCATTATCAAAAGTCAAAACCCAGGCAAACCGGTCCAGGACATACTCAAGCGGATGGTTACCAGCGTTGGCTTCGGAAAGAAGTTCGCTTTCTGTTAAGGTTGCCGGCTAGCCTTTTGGGAGGTTCACGACTGATCATCAAGATCAGCTTCCTGAGTGGCTATTCTTAGCGTCAATCATAAATTTTTCTTTTATGGCTTCGTCAAATCCAACGAGAACTGTATTTTCGGGCAAAAATAGAGTGTCTGGGTGACTTGTTGGGCTCATTTTCTGAAATCCCAAAAATCTAGATCAAAAAGAGGCGACTATCATACAAAATTTTCTTAAAAAGAACAAAATTAAAAGTAAGAATAGGCTCTCTTAAAAACAGAGAACTCAACTGGTCTTTTTCCTTCAAGCTGAACTTTTTGAAGATAAAGGCGGTCTTTATGTTTTGAAAGGTCAACAATCTTAAGGCGCCGACTATCAGGAAGGATCGTCCACAAACCTGGCCAGGGTGTTAGTCCTCGAAAGAGATTGTAAATTAAACTGGCGCTCTCGCGGTTTGTCAGTTTTGTCTGACTTTGAAATTCTTTTCTCCTGAAAACAACTTCTTTTATTAAATTAGGCATTTCCTCGGCAAAGATCATTTCTTGAGAAAGAATTTTTCTTAGGGTTTGATAGCTAATAAAACCATCCTCTTTTTTAAGGCGACGAGTGTAGGATGCTGACTGATGATTCTGGGGTTTAAGATAAATTTGGTTGGGGGAGCAACTGATTTTTTTGATGAGTTTTTTGAACAAAATAACTCCTAGGTGATTGATTTCTTTTTCCAAATCTATCCTAGAGTAATTATCTCTAATTGTTAAACTTTTTTGATCAATTATTGGGCCATGGTCGATTTTTTCGTCAATTTTAAAAATAGTTATTCCGGTTTTTTGGTCACCATTGATTAATGACCAAACGATGGGTGCTGGACCACGATACTGAGGTAAAAGAGAGGGATGAAGGCACCAAAAACCAAGCCGGGGCAGTTGAAGTTGATCTTTTGGGATAATTTTTGAATAACTATAAATTAAACCAAGATCAAGATTTCTTAATTCCTCTCTTGTTGGTTCATATCTGATCGAAAGCTGGTACATCAAGGCAACTCTTTTGACTGGCGTTGAAGTTAAGATCTGTTTTCTACCGGCAGGTTTATCAGGTTGAGTGACGACAAAATTAATAGAAACTAGTGATTTAATTTTCTTGTCAGTTATGACCATTTCTAAAAAATCTGCTGAAAAATCAGCCGAGCCAAAATAACCGATTTTGATCATATTTTCTTAAGTTTTTAGCTAACTCAATTTTTGACTGAGGACGAGGCGGTCCAGTCTTTCAGATCAATGAAGATTACTGGTGCTGTTGTCGACTCTTTGATAGTTAAGTTCTCTGGGTGAAAAAGGGTAATTCCCCAGCGCCGGCTGACTGAGGTGATTGTTGGTAAGAGTTTATTAGACGAGGGCGAAAGGGTGATCGAGGGTGAAGGCGTCAGTGAGATTAGATAGTCAATAATCTTATTTGTTCTCTCAACTCTTTGGCCATGTCTGACGCCAATAAGGAAAACAAGAATTAGGAGCAGAGCCACAATAAGAAAATAAGGTTTTTTCATGGAAAAATTATATTTATTGACAAATCCTACTTTAAATTCTATAATATTATTAAAGATCCTCCATCAGAAGAGGGAAAAGTCTTTTTCTTTACGCAATTTAAAGTGAGGGTAACCCCGATTAATCGGGAAATGAGGCGGTTTTCTTGATCTCCTGAAGGAATCAAGAGACGCTTCCCCGTTTTCTTTCGAAGGAAAAAGCCAACACCTCGAGATTGGAGGATCTTTGTCAATCTACCTACAATATGAAGTTTTTTCTTGCTTCTTTCCAAGTCCTAGGTTGTCAGTCAAACTAAGCGAGTGGTTAAAATTTTCAGAAGAAGATCTTTTCATGGCAAAAAAATCTCCTTCCGAGGCTGATCAGTCGCTTGATGTCTCGTCAATTATTGAAAAAATTGAAGAAAAGCCGATTATCATCCGAGAAGATCAGCCAATTGTCAAGAAAGAAGACCTATCTGAGTCTCTATCTCAAGTAGAGTTGAATGAGGAGACGCCGATCGAAGAGCGCCTTAAGGAGGATTTAAAGGTAAGCTATCTTACCAAAGGCGTTCTTGATATCACTCAGGGAGGCTACGGGTTTTTAAGAAAAGATTACAGTCTTTCGCCAGAGACTGATATTTATGTCTCCGCATCTCAGATTAGGAGATTTTGGCTAAGACGAGGAGATGAGGTTGAGGGACTTGCTAGACCTCCTAAACCTGGAGAGAGATTTCATTCCTTTTTACTGATAAAGAGAATTAACGGTATCGAGATGAACGAAGAGCAGTCAGGAAAAAGAAGAAAATTTGACCAGTTGACTTCTCTTCATCCAAATCGTCAGCTTAGACTGGAAACCGAAAGAGAGATCTTGTCAACAAGAATTATTGATCTTATTGCCCCAATTGGTTTTGGTCAGCGAGCTTTGATTGTTTCTCAACCAAAAGCAGGTAAAACCACTTTTCTTAAGGAAATTGCTCAGGCGGTGGCAAAAAACTATCCGGAGGTTTTTCTTATGGCGATTCTCATTGGTGAGCGACCAGAAGAGGTAACGGAAATCAAGCGCTCGATCAAGGGTGAGGTAGCCGCCTCAAATTTTGACGAATCACCTCGCCATCAAGTCAAGGTGGCAACTCTTGCTCTTGATCAAGCAAAGAGAATGGTTGAGATTGGTCGAGATGTAGTTGTTCTTCTTGACTCAGTCACCCGACTAGCTCGGGCTCTTAACTTAGCCACACCGGGAACTGGCCGAAGTCTCTCTGGTGGTTTTGATCCGCAAGCGCTTTATCCGGCTAAGAAATTTCTTGGAGCTGCGAGAAACTGTGAAGAGGGAGGAAGTCTAACGATTATCGGTACGGCTTTGGTTGGCACCGAAAGTCGAATGGATGATCTAATTTACGAAGAACTAAAGGGCACCGGCAACATGGAGATTCATCTTGATCGAGAACTGGCCAATAAAAGAATCTTTCCGGCTGTTGACATTGAAAAATCTGGTACTCGCCACGAGGAATTGCTTCTTAACTCGGAGACTCTAAAGCGAGTAAACACGCTTCGTCGAATGCTTTCGCTAATGTCAAAAGAGGAGCGAATTACGGTTTTGATTGATCGGTTGTTAAAAACTAAGAATAACCAGGAGTTTCTGGCCTCCCTCAACAAGAGTTAAGAGGTCATTTTCCAGTTAAGATCTCTTTTATTACCTCTTCAATTTTTTCTTCTTCAATGGTGAGATCCAGATAAGGAATTTTCTTGTTAATCAAAGCAATTTTTTCTAGCAGATCAATTTTTTTGATCTTGATAACCACCTTTGGAAATTGAAAAAAAACAATCTCGCCTAGCTCATTTAGTATTTTTTTTGTAACCGGTTTTTCAAGATAAATGGTCAGATACTTTTTTGAGGAGCGTTTTCGAATCGCCGACCAGTCGTCATCAAAGATAATCTCTCCTTGATTAAGAATGATTAGCCTATCAGCGAGCTTTTTGACATCTTCAAGATAGTGGGAAGTAAGAACAACGGTTGCTTCAAAGTCTTTCTGGTAATTTTTGAGAAAGGTCCTAATTGCTTCTTGAGAAAAAAGGTCTAGACCAATGGTTGGCTCATCGAGAAATATTATCTTTGGCTGATGAATAAGAGCGGCAATAAGCTCCATTTTCATTCGCTGGCCAAGAGAGAGGTGCTTCACCGGTTTTAATAGAAGATCTTGACAGTTAAGAATTTTTGACAGATGGCTGATCGTTTTTTCAAAGACTTTTTGATCAACTTCATAGATTGTTTTTAGGAGATTAAATGTTTCAAAACTGGGCAGATCCCAATAGAGCTGGGTTTTCTGACCCATAATAAAGGTGATCTGCTTTAAAAAGGTTTTTTTCTTCTCAAAGGGGACATAACCTAGAACTCTCACCTCACCGGCGGTTGGGTAGAGAATTCCGGAGAGAATTTTCATCAGCGTAGTTTTTCCAGCACCGTTTGGCCCAACTAGACCAACAAACTGATTTTTCTTGATTTTAAAAGAGACATTTTTTAGGGCGACAGTCTCTTGAGACTGGCGAAAAAAGAGATCTCTTAGAAAATTTTTTGTTTTTTGGTAGGAGCGATAAATCTTGGTGAGATTTTTCACTTCGATCATAGAAAAGACTAACTGGAAGCACTTTGATAAAAACGGAGAGCTCGTTGCCAGAGAGTCAAGCTCAGACAGAAAAAGATTAAAGAAAATGTCAGTCCAAAGATAGCTACTGACCAGTTGGTTAACCAATAGTAGGTTCCAACAGGCAAAATCGTAATCAAACCCAAAGGAAGAACGAAGGTAAAAAGAAAAGTTAATGGTTGTTGATAGATTTCTACTGGAAACTGTCCCAAACGAAAAAGATCCCGATAAATAAAGATGGTGTGGTCGACATCGGTCGTGAAGATTGCCAAGGCTAAAATCAACAAGTGGACACTAGTAAGTATAACAAGCGAGTTAGCAAAAAAAAGCCAAAAAAGCAGCAGATTTAGCCATCCTTGAAACTCCCAAAAAAGAAAGATGTTAACCAAAAGAAAAAAGATGCCGATAAAACCTAGATCGATAAGATCAATCCCGCCAAGAAGAACTTTCAAAAGCGGTGGATGAGGTTTGGTAAGAATAAGATCAAGATTGCCAGAGATTAGAAGCGATCTAAATCGGTAGACTTCTCTAAAAATCATCTGGGTTAGACTGTCAAGAAAATTAAAAAGAAAAAAAATCAAAAAGGTTTGAGTCGAGGTCCAGCCGGAGAGCTGAGAAGTTTTTTTAAAGACCAAAATTAAGATCCCAAAAAAGAAAAGAAACCGAATCAGTTTTCCAAGCGCAAACAGCACCAAGGCGGTTCGTGACTCAAGCACGGTTCGCACCGACAGAAGGCTGTAGCCTCTGAAGATTTTTAACCAGTAAGGAAGTTCTTTTAGCCAGGCTTTCATCGAAACCTTATTTTCCCCAAAAAGAAAAACTTTGGAGAAGTTTATTCCAAAGAACTTTCATCATCAAGAAAAAAACACCAGTCCAAAACAAACTTAGACTAATTATTTTAAAAAGAAAATTGCCTTCAATTGATTGACCCAAAGCCACCTGAGTCGCCCAGTAGGAAAAATAGGGAAAAGGGGTATAAAGAAGAAACTCAAAGAGGGTTCGAGGCAAAAGATCAAGCGGGACAAACAGTCCAGAAAACAGGTGAGTCGTGATCATAAACAAAAATCTAGGTGCCCAGTACTCCGGCGAGACAAAACCAATGAAAGAAAAAAGAACCGAGGTGAAGAAGTTAATCAGAAGACCAACAGTAACAAGGTATCCAAATATAAGCCAATTTGTTACTTGATACTTAAGTAAAATTTGCTTCTGTTTCAGCAGCCAAAAAATGATTGCCACCTCGATCAAGGAGAAAAATAAGTTGAGAAACTTGTCAGCCAGATCGCGAACAAAATGATAACGAAAAAAAGAGATTGGTTTAAGAAGAAGATTCATTATCTCACCTGACTGAATCTGAGAGGCGATTTCATGAGTACGGGTGGCGTAAACAAAGGAATAGAGAACATGAAACAAGATAAAATAAGCAATAATTTTCTCCCTTTTTGCCGGCTCCTGCTGATAAACACTTGACCAAAGAAAGATGGGGATGAAGATATTAATCATCATCCGGAATCGCCAGAGAACAAAGTTTAGCCGATAGGAGAGATACTCAACAAGAGAAATCCTTAAAAGCGTTAAGTACATGAATTAAATCTTAGCAAAGTGAGATCTTATGAATCTAGGAATTATTCCGAAAATTAAAGATTACTCTGGTTTATTTGGTTGAGAAGGCAAAACTCTTCTTCCTTAGCAGTAAAAGTCAGGGAATTTTTTAAAATCTCCAAAATTTTCAGTTTCCACTTCGATACATTGAAGTTTCCTTATTATACTTCTGTAACTGGTGTATGCGGGTTCTCTGGGATTTCTCAGATCGGTTCTTGCTAAAAAACCATCTTTTGTTAAGATAATTTATGGTGTGTCATCTCTTAGTTCCAGAAGTAAGACTAAACCAAATAATATTTTTTTATTTCATATTTATCTGTAATAAATGATGGTATCAAATTCGAGATAAGGAGGTCATTGGTGTCCGGATTTTTTAAAACCTTTTGAACTTCGTAAATTCCCCAAACCTGTATCATTTAAAACAAAGTTCTCTATCAAATCACAAACTTCCTTCTGAAGAAAAATCTCTTTTTTTATAGGTTTAGTTTCTTCTGTTTCTATAGTCATCTCTTCCGTTTTAGAATACTTAATTTACTTTTATATGTTAATATCTTGATTTTAATTTTTTTAAAAAAGAATTTTTACTCTCACTAGAGAAATTTAAACCAAATAATTTTTTGTTCTTTTTAATTAATTGAAATAACTTTTTTTAAAGTTTTTTTAATTTTCTCTTGACAAATCCTTCTTGTTAATATACTCTATACTAGTACTAAGTATTTTAGAATCACAATGAAACATATCTCTGATCGAATAAGTCGGTTAATTGGTCAGCTTAAAGGAATAGAACGAATGATCAAAGAAAAAAGAGATTGCAGTGAGATTCTTCAGCAGATCAATGCTGTAAAAAGAGCTGTTGATGGTCTCTCAAAAGAACTGGTAATATCTGATATCTGCCGGATCGTGCCTCCAGACAAAACTAAAAAAGTTCAAAAAATGATTGAGAGAGCAATTAATCTCTAGATTAATGGAAGAGGTAATTATCATCGGCGGCGGACCAGCGGGACTTTCAGCTAGTCTTTATCTGGCCCGGGCTAACTTAAGACCCGTGATTTTCGCTGGTTTGCCACCAGGTGGCCAGTTAATGCTGACTTCCTGGGTTGAAAACTTTCCGGGACACCAGTCAATTTTAGGTCCGGCTTTAATTCAGCAAATGAGAGAACAGGTGACAAAATTTGGCGGCAGAATAATAGATCAAAATATAACTAAAGTCAATCTTAATATATCAAAAATCAAAGTAGAAACAGAGGAAAAAAATTACACAGCAAAAACTTTAGTTATTGCTGTTGGCGCGGCGGCTCTTTGGCTTGAGGTGCCTGGAGAGCAGCGATTAAGAGGCAAGGGCGTTTCTGCCTGCGCCACCTGCGATGGTCTTTTTTTTAAAAACAAAGTTGTTGCTGTCGTTGGTGGTGGTGACAGCGCTATGGAAGAGGCCTTGACTTTAACCAAGCATGCTCGAAAAGTTTTTATCATTCATCGCCGAGATAAGTTTCGCGCCTCCAAGATTATGCAGGAGCGTGTTTTTAAGAACGAAAAAATTGAGATTATCTGGAATTCGGTGGTAAAGGAAGTTTTAGGAGAGGACAAAGTTACTGGTTTGAAAATCGTTAATCTTATCACTTCTCAAGAGGAGATTTTAGCGGTTGACGGACTGTTTGTTGCCATCGGCCATCGGCCAGCAACCGATGTTTTTCAAGGAAAACTAATTATGGATGATAAGGGGTATATTGTCACCAGCGACCGAGTGGCTAGAGAGTACCTAAAATTCAAGACTGGCGCAACTCGCTTGTTGATTTCTCAGGAAAAACTTGAGAAAATAGTGTCTCTTTTTGACTTTAATTATCAAACGATGACCTCGGTAAGAGGGGTGTTTGCAGCCGGAGACTGTGTTGATTTCGATTTTTGCCAGGCCGGCACGGCTGCCGGCCTTGGGATTATGGCCGCTCTTGAGGTTGAGCGATATTTGGAAAGCTAGTCTTAAAATTTACTAACCTTTAACGATGAATAACGATGAAAACATGCTTGCTACCGTTCAGTCTTTGATTAGAAAAACAGGTCAGTCGCTTGGCTTAGAGGAAGAAAAAATTACAAGGTTAATCGAGCCAGAGATGATTTATGAGTTTGCCTTTGAGGTGATGATGGACGACGGTAAAAAAAAACTTTTTAAGGGCTGGCGGGTTCAGCACAATAGTGTTCTTGGTCCCTACAAAGGAGGGATTAGATTTCATCCTCAAACATCTAGAGATGAGGTTCAGGCCCTGGCAACTTTGATGACGATAAAAAGCGCGGTTGCTGGTTTACCTTTTGGCGGTGGCAAGGGAGGGGTGGCGGTTGAACCAAAAGGGTTGTCGGTCGGAGAGCTAGAGAGATTGTCGCGAGGTTATGTCGGCAAGGTCTTTCGGTTTATCGGCGAGGATTTGGACATCCCTGCGCCTGATGTAAACACCAATCCTCAGATAATCAGCTGGATGGTTGATGAGTATCAGAAGCTTGCTGGAAAAAAAGCGCCAGCCTCATTTACCGGAAAACCAGTTTCTCTTGGTGGCTCACTGGGACGAACCGAAGCCACCGGACAGGGAGGAATGTTTGTTCTTGAGGCCTTGATTGATAAACTTAAATTGAGGAAAGAAAATCTCACTCTTGCGGTTCAGGGTTTTGGGAATGTTGGTCATCATTTTGCTGAGATTGCCTACAAGAAAGGCTTCAAGATTGTGGCACTGGCTGACTCCCAAGGAGGAATTTTTGATCCAAAAGGAATAGATCCTTCTCAGGCGATGACTTACAAGAAAAAAAACCAAACTCTAATTGGCTTTACCAGTCAGAATCTCACTCACGAACAGTTACTTAGTTTAGAAGTTGATGTTTTGGTGCCGGCTGCCTTGGAAAATGTTATTAACGAAACTAATTACTCAAAGATTAAAGCAAAGATAATTCTTGAGTTGGCTAATGGTCCAGTGACTGATGAAGCTTACGAAAGATTGAAAGAGAGGGTGATGATTGTTCCAGATGTCCTTGCTAATAGCGGCGGAGTGATTGTTTCTTACCTGGAGTGGGTCCAGGGCAAGCAAGGGTATTGGTGGTCAAAAACTGAGGTTGATGAAAAATTAAAGAAGATAATCACCGATTCATTTGAGCGAATCTGGTTGATAGCCAGGAAAAGAAATCTACCTTTAAAACAGGCGGCTTTTGAGGTGGCAATTCATCGGCTGGTTGAGGCAGTGGTATAATTTAAGTCTTTATGATAAGCCGTCAGGAGTGGCAGGCGTTTTTTTCTTTCCTAAAATACTACACCACCAGCCGAGTCGTCTTTCTGGGCAGAAATTTTGAGAGATTTAAAAATCAAATTGTCGCTCTGTTAATCGTCAAGAGAGGGAAATACGCTTCCTCTTTTCTTAACACCTCGTTTTTTATCATTGTCGGCGCCAGTATCATTGGTGGACCAATCATTGCTGATAACTCGCCGTTGATAAATCTGTCCAATCAAGACATTGTCAGCGAGCCAGGAATAATTTCTTACAATCCTTACGAAAGCCAGATCGGGACGGTGGTCTCACCAAAATCACGGTCTCAGATAGAGGATTATCAAGTAAAGCCAGGGGATACTCTTGAAAAAATTGCCAAGATGTTTGATGTCTCGGTCGAGACAATCAAGTGGGCTAATGATCTCAAAACGGACGTGATCAAACCCGGTCAGGTCCTTAAGATTCCGCCAATCACTGGTGTTGTTCACCGAGTTGTTTCCGGTGAAACTGTTTACTCAATCGCTCGAAAGTACGGTGTTGATCCCCAGAACATTGTCAATTACATCTGGAATGAGTTTGCTGATCAGGAAACATTCGCCTTAACTGTCGGCCAGATTATTTTTGTTCCTGGAGGGGTGATTAATCCAACACCAACACCGGCCTCTCGGTTTGTCGCCTCAATTCAAGCCGGAGTTCGTGGTTCATCCAATTTTATCTGGCCAACCAGCGGCGTTATCACTCAGTATTACGTCTGGTATCATCAAGGAATTGACATTGCCAATCCCCAGGCGCCGGCAGTTTTGGCCGCAGATAGTGGCACTGTAATCTACGCTGACTGTGTCGGCTGGGGATACGGCTGTCATATCATCATTGATCATGGCAATGGCTACCAGACTCTTTATGCTCATCTGTCAAAGATCTTTGTTTCTTCAGCAGAAGGGGCCAACAAAGTTAATCAAGGTGACAAGATTGGTCAGATGGGCTCAACTGGTCGATCAACCGGAACTCATCTTCATTTTGAGATCAGAAAGAGTGGCCAACTGCTTAATCCCTTAAATTTTCTTAGGTAAGTTTCTTGATCGTTGATTTTTGAAAACCTTTAGGGAGAGGGAACGCTTATCTTTGGTTCGATATTGCCCTCTGGTCTTTGGGGAAGATTTAGCTGGCTCTCGCCTTCTTGAGTTTGAGTTTGTTTTTTTTCTTTTTCCTTGAGTTTTTTTCTAAACGTTTCTAGATCTTGATTGGCTTTCTCCCAGTCGGCTTTGTTTTTTTCTTTGTTAAGTAGTTTAATCACATTCTCCATGGTGCTTGTCGCTTTGTCAAACTCTTGTTTTTGATAGTAAGCCCAGGCAAGATTATAGTGGGCATTGGCCCAGTTGGGCTTAAGACTAACGGCTTGAGTAAAGAGATTAATAGCATCATCAAATTTATCGAGGATATAGTAAATTCCGCCTAGATTGAGTCGATAGACAGGGTTCTGCGGGTCAAGAATGATTGCACGCTGATAAGCAGAGATAGCAAAAACATCGGCATCTTTGGCAAAGCCGATGATACTCTTGTAGATCTCTCCTAAGTTCTGCCAATTATGAGCTTTCTGGGGATTGAGAGCTACCGCTCCGTCTTTGGCATGTTTGATTGCCAGATCGATCGCCTGGGCAAGATTTTGGCGATCCTGATCACTGATTGAGGCAGAGTCAGTGGCTGAGGTTAGGTTTCTGAACAAGTTATTGGCGATGATAAGGTGAGTCTGGGAAAAATTGAGATGGTATCTCTCCAGATAAGGATTGAGTATAATTGCCTGTCTTTGATTGTCATAAACCTCTTTTAGATTATTTCTCGAAGCATCGTCAAGAGAGAGTTTAAAGTAAACCTCACTAAGATAGTGGCGGAAAAAGAGATAATTGAAGGCGACAAGAAACAAGCTACCAAAAACAAAAAAGCCAAAGTACACGGACGGAAAGCCAGATAGATCAAGAGAAAGTTCTTGTGACTGTTGGTTGGCTTCAATACTTAAAAGGGAAATTAAGAAGAATAATAAAAACAAGGAAATTAACGAGACTGGAAAGATCAATAAGATCACCAACAAGTAACCAGACAACGCAATGAATCTTTTTGTTCTCAAACTTTCTTTTACCAGTTGATAGACAAGAAGTAAAAATGCGCCAAGACCGATGATGCCAGTCTCGGTGAGAATATGAAGAAGAGCTGATTGTGAGTAATTAAAATAAAAAAACTCCCAGAGAGGTGATTGATTGTAAGACAAATTTTTCACCTGAGTGAAAACTGACGAGAAATTATCAACACCGGCACCAAAAAAAAGCGTCAGAGGGTTTTTTAAAATCTCAACGGCAGCATACCAAGATAGTTCAAATGGGGGCAAAGACTTGAAAATCGACAAAGTTGAGTTTGGCAGAGTTTTAAAGAGGTTAAAAAGAGTGACCGAGATTGACGCCAAACTTATTAACACCAGCACTAAACTTCCTCCTGCAAGATTTAGATTTCTCTTTTTAAAGTTTTCAACAAGCGACATCACTTGGGTAATAAGCCCAAATCCAGTAAAGATCAGCAGATCAACCTGAGAGCCAACTGGGGAAAAAAGAGGATTTTTTATGATTTCAACTAATTGAGGCAAGGAGAGGTTTCTCAACGGCTGAAAAAAAATTGCGATCGTGACCAATGAAACAAAAAAACTAGTGCCCGACAGCGTTAGTTCGAACACTCTTGTTGATTTTTGTCGGGAAAGAAAGAGATAGAAAACAAAGATTAGAAAAATTGTTAGAAAGCCAAAGTTTTGGTTAATAACCGCCTGGATTTTGTTTGGAGAGACGAAAATTATTGACAGAGCCACTGCTAAGAGAAAAAAAATTAGATATCGATCAAAGACTCTTGTCTGCCAGCTGATTTTTTTGGTGAAGATGATTTTTAGAAGGGAAAAGAAGGTTAAAATTGAGAGACTAATCAAAAAAAGGGCCTGTTTGTTAAGGTAGGAGAAATCGAAGGTAATTGGTAAGAAAAAAAGAGGAAGAAGAAAGATTGTGATTATCAGTAAAAGTCTCATAGATAATTTTTTCTTAGTTTGCGGCTAATTTTTAATGCAAATCTTTTGACATTGGGTATCGATGTAAAAATCTTTATCTGGGTGATTTTGGAGACACTGAGAATAATTACCACAGATGTTGCAGTAGTTGTTGCTGACCACATAGATGGCGTTAACATTTCGACAGTAAATCGGCTGATCAACCTCGGCGTTTGGGCTGGCAAAGACTATCTGGTAGTTTTTGTCTCCTTCTGGACCACAACCGCTAAGACATCCCATCTCGGCAATCAGGGGGTCCTTCAGGTTAGAGAGTTTGACGTAAATCCAGTAGGTAGTTGGGAAACTTGGATTGTCAACCCGGTAAAGATATTTTTTGGTCGGGTGCTGGGGATCGCAGGGAAGGGTATTAACATAGGAGGAAAGAGCTTTGGGCGAGTTTGGATCACTGCCGCAGATATAGCAGGTTGTCTCAGAGACAATTTGGTAGCAAATTTCCTGAAGGAGAGGATAACGGTTTTTGTCGCCATACCAGTCTTCGAGATTTTTTTGAAGCTTGCTGAGATCTGACTTTCGGCGAGAGTCTTGGGTTTTTTCAATCTGTTTTCCTGGATTTAAGGTGATAAGGGTAACAATTGAGACGAGAACTATCAGAGTAATAATGATCAAGATTTCCATTATTGTAAAAGATCTCTTTTTAACCATTATTGGAGCAATTATATCTAGTTAATTATTAGCCAATCAAACTTCACGGGTTGAGCTTCGGCAATCGAGTTGATAACTCTAAAATAAGATCGGCAGTAACTGTTGCTGTTGGCGCAGTCTTTTTTCTCGGCGATTGAGAGTTGTCCTTGAACATTACCTGAAGGCGTGAGATAGATGAGAGAGTCTTTTTTAATGTTATCGTTGTAAATGACGACTTCTCTTTGATTGACTGGGATGACACCGATGCCGGCAGAGGCGGTCTCGGTTTCAATCGCCGGAGCAAAGAGACGATTTCTTTCAAAGTTTTCGGAGGCAGCGATGATGACAGAGGACGGGGTTGCCGGCGTAAACTTTTCTAAAGAAAGATTTTTAAAGAAAGCTGATCCTGAGGCATCGATTGAGGCAACTTCTTCTTCAAGTTGGTTTTTGATTGAAAGTTTTCTTGCCCTGGTTTCATTAGCAGTTAGTCTGATCTCAAGATCATCTTCCTGGCTAAGAGGTTGAATTTTGTTGGTTTTGACTCCTTTTTGAGCAATAATCTCGCCTTGGGTGGTAATGTTGCCGTTTTTGGCGATAATAACTTTGTCTTCAAAGAGATTGATTGAGGAGAGAGCGCTTAATTTTAGCTCGCTGCCAAGAGAGATAATTGAGTTGTCCTCGAGAAGAAGTCGGCCGGCAAGCAAGGAGTGGGAGATAGTGACGCGGTAAAGATTCGTCTGGTCAAGAACTGTTAAGGTATCGGTGATAGCTGACTGGGAGCGAAGATTAGTAACTCTCAGCTCGTCAAAATTTAACGTCTGGGAGAGATTGGTCTGGTTTTGGGGATTAGGAAGAGGCTGGTTTCTGATCTGAGACAACAGTTGCTGAATTTCATTAATGTCAGCTTGGGAGGTTTCGATCTCTTGAGTGAGTCTATCAATGGTTTCCGAGGTGATTTCTTTGGCCATAAGTTGACCTGAGAAACTGGCATCTTCACCAAAAAGAGTTCCACTGATTGTTGCTTGAGAGTTGATTTGAAGCGAGTTGGCGACTAGCGTTCCAGAGAAGGTGGCGTTGCCTGAGGCATCGATAACAACGGCCTTTTTTCCTTCCAGGTTTTTAACAACAATCTGAGCCAGTTTGCCTCTCTCTTGATCAGAG
>JANWUX010000003.1 GCA_025057905.1 Patescibacteria group bacterium | reverse complement strand
ATTAATAATTTTATGTATTTTTTTTTTATATTTTTCAATACCTTATTTAAATTATTTTTTTAAAGTATAAAAAACATTTTCATATAACTAAAATCATTTATTTTCTCCCTTCTTTTGTTAACTTTTTATCTGGTACCTTTTTTTATCAAAATTAATGAAACCTATAATTATCTTGCTTACGAGGGTTTTTTTAGATACAAAAATCATTTTTTATCGCTTGAAAAAATAATAAAAGAAAACAATTTTGAACTCAAGGAGGATTTTTTTCTTATAGAAGAAGCTGGATTTAAAAATTACTTCAGTATCCCTTTTTACTTAACATTGAAAACACTCTTTGTAGTCCTTCTTTTTCTTTACAGAAGAAAAAATAACAAAAGAGAGTTTTCAAAATTAGTCTTTTTTTATTTATTATCACTTGTTTTTGTTTTTTTAACAACTGACAAAAGTCTTTTTATTTGGGATAAGTTAAACCTTTTAAGGTATCTTCAGTACCCCTTCAGGTTATTGAACATCGCTATCATTTCGACAACGATATTTCTTTTTCTGGTTTTGAGGTCGATAAAAATTATTAGGGTTAAAAAAATTAAAAGAATTTCGTTAAAAGTAATTATTATTTTCGTCTTTCTTTTCTCGCTATTTAGTAACTTCAAAAATTTCACCCACAATAAAAATGTTTACTATAAAAAACAAGAATTTGCCATGAAAAGACAAAATGAGATAAATATTTTCAATCCTAACTATGAGTGCTATGTGCTGAATTTTGCAAGATATGACTTTTTACCGAAGTGTGTCAAAGAACAGGGGCCATTTCGCTTTAGAGACAAATTAAAAAATGATTTTTTTAACTTGAATGGGGTAAATTATGAAGAGATAGTCATTAAATCAAATAAAATTAGAATTTTCATTAAAGAAAGAAGTAAAGACAGAACTCGTCTTTATTTACCGAGTATTTTCTTCGACAATATTGATGTTTATCTCAACAGAGAAAAAATTAAATATAAAATTGATCCCAAAAATTGCCTAATTTACCTAGATAACAATCTCTTAAAAAATTGGGATTCAATTAACGAAATAGAGA
This sequence comes from Patescibacteria group bacterium, assembly GCA_025057905.1. Lineage (GTDB taxonomy): Bacteria > Patescibacteriota > Microgenomatia > UBA1406 > GWC2-37-13 > GWC2-37-13. The sequence goes on along the minus strand of JANWUX010000003.1, from coordinate 91,409 downwards.
TCCGAAGAGTCTCACCCACTTACGAAATAGCTTCTTTTGTAGTTTCTTTTTTGAGTTTCTTTTTTTTAATTTTTCTCGCTTTCATTTAATGGAAACTTTAATCAAAAAATTTAACAATATTCAAGAAATTCACCTTAAATCGAAGGGGTACAGTATGCACCCTCTTCTAGACAAAGGAGACGTTATTTACTTCAAAAAAAAATCGTTCTCAAAAATAAAAGAAAATGACTTGTTAGTTTTCTATAAAAACAAAAACCTAATTTGCCACCGAACCATTTACAAAGATAGAAAAAATCGCTTTTTGATCTCTCGAGGAGATAATAATTTGAAAGATGACGGGAGGATTTATCCAAAACAAATCTTAGGAGTAGTCACTAAAATCAAACGAGAGAGTAAGATTTTTGACCCAGAAAATCTTTATCTTGTTCAATCAACCTATTACTTTGAAGAGATTTTAAAACTTAAAAAGGAACTGGAGAAGAAAAAAATTAATCATCTCTTTTTAAAAGGATTGCCTGTTCATCTTTACTATGAAGGCAGCCACCCAAGAAGAATTTATGCTGACTTTGATCTTCTAATTGAAAGAAAATCTCAAAAAAAAGCCGCAGAGATTCTTTCCAATCTTGATTATCAGCCCTTAGAAACTTCTCTTTTCAAAAAGAATCTCTCTCAAGAAAAAAACAAAAAAGTCTTTCTGAGGAATCACTCTTCCAAGTGGCCTATCTTAATCGATCTTCATTTTGAAACCTCATTTTTAATGACTCAGTTAATTAATCTTTCTCTTCTTTATCCTAAAGATCTCATTAATAAACTTACTAAAGAAATGCTCAATACTAAGAAAATCATTTCTCTTCAGGGACAGAAATTCTCTTTTCCCCGAGAAGACTATTTTTTTGTTTACCTTTGTCTGCACCTATTTCATCACAATCTCTCTGGTAGTTTTCGCTATCGGTTAATTGAAAGAATCTTAACAAAAAAGAAGGCTTCTCAAAAAAAGCTCTTAAAAATGAGTCAGGAAATTATAAGTCGATTCAAGCTTGAGGGCTTTGTCTACCCAGTAAGCTTCTTTCTCCGGAAGTATTACTATCCTCTACCAGCAAGTTTTCTTTCAAAAATAAAACCCAAATGTTGGTTGAAAGGGTTTTACACAAGAAAATTTCTTCTTAAGACGAATATCTTCAGTGATCGAGGTCGAGTAGATGATGGTGTTTTTAGGTTCATCAACTTACTAATATTGAGCCCAGCCCCCCTTTGGAAAAAAATTTTTGTTTTTTTCAATCTAGAGGTTATCTTGGCAGTTTACTTTGTTTTCTATACTAAAATTAAAACATTTCTATTTGGTTTAAAAAGATTTTATCCTCATGCTTCTATTGCTCGGTGAGAGACTCTTAGCTTTTCTTTTGTTGATCGTTTTTTCTCCAGTTTTTTTTGTCCTTTTTTTTCTAGTAAGACTCAGTTCACCTGGACCTTTTTTATTTAAACAAATAAGGATGGGCAAAGGCAAAAAACCATTTATTGTTTATAAAATTAGAACAATGATTAAAGACGCAGAAAAATTAAAAAAAAACTATCTTCATCTCAATCAAGCTGACGGACCAGTGTTTAAAATCAAAAACGATCCTCGATTTACACCAATAGGAAAAATAATCTCTCAATTTGGCCTTGACGAACTGCCTCAACTAATCAACATTATTAGAGGAGAAATGAGTTTTGTCGGCCCTCGGCCTCTACCTGTTGAAGAAGCAAGAAAAATCCCCCAAGAATATCAGAAACGTTTTTTAGTTAAACCTGGCATCTTCTCTTCTTGGGTAGCCCAAGGTGCTTTTCTTAATGATTTTCAAAGATGGATGATTCTTGATCTTCAAGATGTCAAGTCAAAAAGTTTTTGGTATGATTTAAAAGTAGCCATTAGATCATTGAGATTTGTTTTTTGTTTATTTTTTTCTCTGATATTCTGGAAAAAATTTAATGATCGTCTTTCAAAAAGGCCTAATCATCCAAAAACTTGACAAGAAAATTATTATTTTTGACAGCGATAACTCAACTCTCTTTACTCTTAACGAAACCGCAAGCCTAATCTTCGATAAACTTAAAAAAAAATGCCCCAAAGAAAAAATCATTGACTATCTTTTAAAGAAATATCAAGTGAGAAAAGAGCGGATCGAGAGAGATATTGATGAATTTATCGAGGAGTTGAAAAAGAGGAAAATAATCATTGAAAAATAGTCAAATGAAAAAAGTTGCTGAAAAAATCAGAAAATTTCTTCTAGAGAAATATTTTCTCCTTGTGGTTTTGGGGTGCCTGGCTTTTGTTGGTTTGGTCTCTATTTATCAAATTTTTTTTTCAAAACCAGAATACATTTATGTAAAAGTTAAAGTAGGGCAAGGATTATGGTGGGCAACTACTCAACGACCCTCTATTTGGTTTGTGGAGGCGTTTAAGAGAGTTATGAAAGAAGAAGAAAAGGAAATTACGGGAAAACCGATGGCTAAAATTTTAAGTATTCGGTACTATCCTTTCTGGGATTCAAATCAATATGACGTTTATCTAATTATGAAATTGAGAGTTTCTAAATTGAGAAATTCAGGAAAGTATAATTTTCGCCGATCAGTCATTGGGGTCGGGTCACCGATCGAGTTTGAATTCCCATCACTTAAGTTTTCTGGAACAATAATTGAAATTTCAGAAAAGCCAATAAATGACAAATTAATCGAAAAAGAAATTATTCTTACCAAAAAAAATGCTGGTCCATTTGAGTATGACTCAATAACAGTCGGTGATTTTTATCACGATGGAAAAGAAAAAGTTTTTGAAGTTATCGGCAAATCAAATCAAGAAACTCAAACACTCACTGAAGATATTTTTGGTAATTACCCAGTCCCTGATAAGAGAGTATATATCTTCATCAAAGCTAAAATAAAGGTGAAACCTCTGAAGAATGATTTTATATTTGGAGAAGAGCAGATAATCAAAGAAGGTAAATTCATTAATCTTATCACTGAGAAATTTAATTTTAGAGACTTCCAAATTGCCAAAGTTATTTAGGCTCTAATTGAAAGCTTCATCTTTGTTAATAGAAAAATAAAAACTATACCATCAGCAAGATATCTCCTGAATAATCTTCTAGGCTCCATTATCAACCTCCACAACCACTCAAATCCAAGATTACCAACCCATTTTGGCGCCTGTTTTTTTACCCCTGAAATAAAATCAAAAGCGGCCCCAACAGGAATTAAGATCACTGGCTTTTTCATTAATCTCGCCAACCGGTAAGCAAAAATTTCTTGATTGGGGCTGCCAAGAGAAATAAAAACAATCGAAGACTGACTCTTCTCTATTTTTTTGGTAAGATCTTTCATCTCAGAATGACTCAACTTTCTAAACTTTGAGGGCTCTTTTCCTCCAATTCTAAGCGAAGGAAAATTATTTTTTAACTTTTCCTCTAATTTGTCTAGAGTTGACTCCGTATTTCCATACAAAAAAATACTCCATCTTTTTTTTGAACAAAAGTGACATATCCTCTTCATCAGTTCAGGTCCGTAAACTCTCTCTTCGAGATTGACTTGATACAAGAAACGAAGAGCTCTTTTTATCCATTGACTATCTGGAAGAAGAAAATCAAATCTATCCAAAATTTTTTTTAACTTTTTTGAGTAATAAGCCTTAACTAAAGTATGGGAAGCAATCGGAGAAATGAGAAGATTTCTTTTATTGATATTCTTTTCAATCTCCCCGATAATGAAATCATAATCACAAGCACAGATCAGGTTGTCAATTATTTTGTATTTGCCCAGATTTTTCATTTAAATAAATATCTTGGATGATTTTTTTTACATTAAAGTTGATCTGCCAATTCGGAAAGTCGTTTCTAAATTTTGAATAATCGGTAATCCACCACTTGTGATCTCCCAATCGATGATAAGGTTGATATGTAATTTTTATTCTCTCACCCGTCAAAATCTTTATTTGATCAATCAACTCTAGAATTGAGAGGCTGTTCTCTCTGCCGCCACCTAGATTGTAAATCTCTCCTTGTTTTGGCTGATGATAGTAATAATAAAAAGCTGAAACAACATCTCTTGCGTCAATTATATCTCTTACCTGCTTTCCTTGATAGCCGATGATTCTAAACTCTTCCTTCTTAATCAATTTCTTGATGAGAAAAGACAAAAAACCTTGCTCATGAGAACCATTCTGACCCACACCAGAAACAACTCCCAGTCGAAATACTCCTGTTCTGAGACCAAAATATTTGCCGTATTCTTGAACCATAAGATCTGCGGCAGATTTTGATACTCCAAAAGGAGAATGAAGCGATTGATCAATGGGAAAATCTTCATTGATTCCTTGGTAATATTTATCACTCTTCAAAAGATCGTATCTTTTTTTATACTCTCTAAAGCTTAGAGAATTAACTCTATCACCATAAACTTTATTAGTAGAAGTAAAAATAAAAACCGCCTTAGGAGAATAATGACGATAAAGTTCTAGTAGCCTAATAGTTGATAAGGCGTTTATTGAAAAATCAAACACAGGATCTTTCGCTGACCAGTCATGAGAAGTTTGGGCAGCAGTGTGAAGGATTAATCTTATTTTGTGAGAATGTTCTTTAAAGATTTTATCAAGAAAAGGTGAGTCTCTGATATCAGCTCCAAAATGAAGGTAGCGTTCGGAGTATTTTTCTTTTAGAAAGTTCAATTTTTTTTGATAATTTGTTTCTACTTGATAAATTCTTTTTCGAAGATTGTTATCAAATCCTATAACGAAGAAGTTTATCCTCAAAAAAAACTTAACTGCCTCAAAGCCAATCAAACCTAAAGATCCTGTTACTATTGCAATCTTCATTAACTGAATTTTACTCTTGTTTTTTTTAAAAATTTATGCTAAAATTTAAATAGAACTTAACTGGAAAATGCGATCTGAAAAAGATCCAAACATAAGATCAGCTCAGCAAAGTGAGCTTATAAGGAGATTAAAAAATATTATTCCTGCAGCTTCTCTTGGTGCTTTACATATCTTTTCTTCTTATTCACCAACTAAAGCTGAAAACCTGGAAATAATTGCGTCTTCATCACCTTCTATCTCTTCACAAATAAACCTAAAAGACTCATCTCCGCTGGCTACGATCGCACTACCATCTGAGACTCAATCTTCCCAACCACTCTTTCTGTTTGTTAAAAATCCAGATCCAAAAGCCATTTCTCTTCTCCTTGAATCGGAAAAGATTCCTTATAAAGACATTACCATAAGAAAAGATGGAATTGTCGAAATTAGATCCAGTCAAGAAAATGGTCTTGTCCAACAAAGCGGTGAAAAAATGATTGGTTTTCTCTACTTAAGTCAAGAAAGCAAAAATCCAAAAATTTTTTTTCCTCCGCGAAAAATTAACTTAGCTGGCCTTGATTTTTCTCTTGAAGTTGCAGACTCTGACCGAGGTGTAAGTTACGTAAACAAAGAGAGAAATATAAGATTCCTCCTTAATCCAGAAGAGATCGATCCTGATGATTTTGAACACGTCTCTAGATTAAAAGATTTTTTTACTGATGAAGTACTAGACAAACACTTTATCTATCCTAATTTACCAACTCCTCTTGTAGTCACAACAGAAAGTCAACTATCAGAAGAATTAAATCTTAGAATTGATCTTTTTGAAAATGATAAAGAATTTGCGGTTAGAGTGAACAATTCTTATATTTTCTTCAATCGAGTAAATCTTTCTGAATCTCAAGCTAAAGTCATTAACACTATAAGAGAAATTTTCGGACAAGAAAATACATCAATAATAGCATCGAACGAGCAGTTCAGGCAAGAAATTCAGATCCAAAAAGACGAAAAAAAAATCTCTTTTGTTTTAGATGAAAGAGGAACCGTCAAAAAAATAATTGGCCCAGAAGAAGAAGTAATCAAATTTATACCAAAGGCAAGAAATATTCCTCTTCTGAATGGGGAGATTGATGAGACAAAAAAACTTGTAATCAAGGAAAGAAAGAAAGATCCCAAAGGAAACCCGATATTTGTTCCCAAGGAAGGGCTAATAATTTTAAGCGAGGAAGTTTCAACAAAAGAAGGCATTAGTTACCTAAAAACATCAGAAGGTGACTTTGTAAGAAAAGACAGAGGCACAGTCGTAAATGAAAAAGTGCCTCTTGAGATTGACATTCAGTCACAAAAAGATTATGAGCTGGTAGAAAAAGCCTATTTCGACAAAACAGAAGTAAAAAGATATTTAGGTGACTTTATATCAGCGATGAAAAGTGTTGGAATTAATCTAGTGCAAGATGAGATTGTTCGTGGTTTGAAGTATACAAAAGACCAAGAAAGTAATCAGCCAAGATTAATTTTTAGCATAACAGACAAAGAAAACAATCTATACACCATAGGTTTTTTTGGTCAAATAAATGAAAACAATGAAACAGAATGGAGGCCTTTAAGGTTAAAAGACGCAGCAAAAAACAAAATCTTGATTGGAGCCGAAATCGACCCTGGCCATCCCAACGATACAGAATCTGGCTACTTAAATTTTGCCCTTGATAATTTTAATCACCTTACTATTTCTGGAGCAATGATGAATCAATTCATCCATGATTATGGTTCTTATTACTTTCCTTATATTGTTGAAGAGTACATGAAAAAAAACTCTTTCGATGCTTATCTCTCGGTCAGTATTTGTCATCTACTCTATCATCACGACTCGTTTCCTCAAGAATTAACCGATAAAAATATTTCTCCGAAAGAAAAAAAAGAACTGGCGAGGAATTTTATCAGAAGAAGAATTAAGGACGTAATTGGAGTTGTTTCTCCTTTAATGAAAAAATACCCGAACTTACAAATTCAGCTTAACTTGGCAAACGAAGCTATCTGGGAATACAATGGAGGTGTCGGTTGGGAAGGTGAATATAGCAATTTTCCACTTTTTAATATTTTAGGAAAAAACTGGATCCCTGAAGCATATGTTACTTTCGAAGAGGTGATAAAGGAACACAATCTTCCAAGGAATCGTTTTGTCCTCTTGATGAATGATTGGGGAATCGAAATCCCGGGATTAAAATCAAATTACTATAAAAGTCAAAGAAATTGGGTTATCAAAGAAATTGCTAAACGACTAGGAATTTCCCCAGAAGAAGTTCAATTGGATGTAGGAATCCAGTTTGGTTACAACACTTTGGGGTTAAGTAACCAATTTACCTCACCTTACGTTACAAAGGCAAGGAATGCAATTCTAAAAGAAATAGGAGAAAAAGAGTTTATTGGCCATTTGGGATCAATTTCTGAAGACTTATACATTACCGAATTTAGCGCTGATACACCTATAGAAACGATAAGAGGTTTAAAAATTTTGATGGAGCTTGATAACCTTAGAATGATAAATTTTTGGGATGTCTTAAATCGAGGAAATAGAAAGATAGATACTCTTGTAGATAAGAACACATACAAACCTCTAGTCTCCTACTATTTTTTAATGGGAAAGATTTTATCAAAAAAATGATTTTTAATTAATATCTGATAAAGGATTCGGCCAAGATAAAACATAAAAAAAAATTGAAAAAAATTAAGAAAAATAATAAGGTGAATATAATATCTCTCCCATCTTAGCAAAAGGTAAAAATTAGTTGTAAAAAAAATGGTAATAAAAGACAAGAAAAAAACAAACATGTTCAATTTTTCTTCTTTTTTTAAGAATCTAAGAGAAAGATAAACTCCAGATATAAACAAAAAAAACTTAATAATCCCTAATGAAACAACACTACTCTCTACTTTTTGGCAAAATGAAGCTAAATACTTGAGCTCATTATAAACACAATTATTTGATTCGATCATGAAATAAAATGATTCATTTTTACTAATTAATTTTGGCAGGATATAAAAATTCTCAAAGAAAGAAAAAAACGATCTGACCAAGAGGGCAGGTAGTCATGATAGTTAGACTGAGCTGCCCATTTTAGAGATTCGTTAATTCTAAATTTATACATTTCTGAAATGTTAGAAAATAAATTTCCCCCCTGCCAAAGATTTGGATTTAGAACTAAAAACAAGTAAAAACCAAAATTAACAATCGTAAAAGAAGAAATGAAAGTCTTAAAAAATAAATATTCTATTCTTTTTTTTCTGATTAAATAAAATTGAAATAAAATAGCCAACAATCCCAAAAGCATAACGCCATTTATTTTTGTCGAATTAATTAATCAAATAATAATCCCGAGAATAGTCGATTTAAAAATAATTTTTCTAAAGCTTTTCTGTCTAGCTTTTGTATCTATTATCAACCTATAGAGTTGTAAAGTTGTAAAAAAACTAATATAAAAACATTAAAAAGAAAAATAAAGATAGGTTCACTGAAAGCCCGAAGGTTGTATTTAATTATTAAGTTATTAAAAGAATAAAAAAGGGCCCCACAATAAGAAAACCATAAGCTGTTTGTTATTTTTCTGTATAGATAGAAAACTACCAGAAAATTAAGTGAGGAAAAAAGAACACTTAACAACCTTGCTTTCTTTATTAACTCGACTACCCTCCTCCCCTTTTCTCCGTATGTATCGATAAAATTTTCAAATTCAATCGGGTATTGTGAGTAATCAATAGGCGAATAACCAATCTTCTTAATGAAATCTGAGTATTTCTTATAGTTTTCATAATCAATTTCAATTATCCCATGGTAAATCAAATACTCAACGAAATCAGAGTAATTATTGGAGTTTTTACTGAGAAGGTAATCAACGTACAATAAAGACCCATATAGGTAGTTGCCAAGTTTTGGTTGATCAAATCCGTAAAAGTCAATGAAAAAAGGGTTTTTAAAATCTCTCTCAACTAATAATTTAAAGTAATGACTTCTTCCTATGCAGCCATGCTCATCACTATAAAAAAAAGAAAGTCCTCGGGAGATAATAAAATAGGTAAAAAAAATTAGTAAGAAAGTAAAGAATATTAGTCCTCTATTCAAAGAAAACATTTATGATCAAGAAATTTCTACTCTCTCTATCAAAACCCTCAGAATCCAAAACAAGGTGGTGTATTGAATTATGTTATCAGGCATCACTAAAGAAAAAATAAATAATGACCAAAAACATGTAATTAAGGTTTTGCGAAGAAGTGAATTTCTCTCCTTATTTTTAATAAAGTCAATAATCACAAAGTAGACTAAAAGTAAGAATAATCCTGACAAACCGAGAATTCCTAATTCAGCTAAATACCCAAAGAAAATATTGTGTGGATGGAAAGCAGTGACTTCAAGTAATCTATTTTTAGGATTGAACAAGGACAACAAAAAGATATTTTTCGGGTAGTAGTAGTCATAATAGTTACCTAAACCAACTCCCAGAAAATAATTAGAGAAACCCATCATTAAAGCTTTGTTCCAGAAATCAATCCTTGAAAAAATCGATTCTGTGGAACTCTCATCAGCTAAATTTAATCTGTTTAAGGTAGTTAAAGAAGTATCTACTAAGTTGGTACTTAATACGAAAACAATAAAGATAAGCAAAAAAGAAAGAAAAAAAGCCTCTTTTCTTTTCTTAAGAAGAAAGAAATAAAATATAATCGAAAAGAAAAAAACCATAAAGTGGATTCTAAAACCAGAAACAAGAGAGAAGAAAAGGATAAAAATCATTGCTGCAAGAAAAATCCCCTTCCTAAAAAAATTCTTCGTTATTTTCAAGAAGTAGAGTAATAAAGGAACTAGACTTGCGTCAAAAATATCGACAAAATATCTCCCTCTTTGAAAATGGATGAGAAAGTTTTCAAAATACTTTGAGTAAAGAAAATGGCTAAGAAAATTAATATAAAAATCAGTTCTGAAATAGATTAATATTTGAAAAAATAGATTAGCAAATAAACTAACAATTAAAACATAGATCATTCTAATAACCTCTCTCTTGCTTCTGATTAGATTAAGAGCTACGTACAAGAGAATAATTCCAAAAAAAACATCTTTATAAATAGAAAAAAAACCCGAAAGGGAAACGGCCGTTATTATCGAAAAGCTTTTGATGGTAAATAAGAATAAAGCAAAATCAATAAGCCTACTGCTTCTCATTATTTTTTTTCTAGTCTTCTTAAGAAAAATAATCAGCAACAGGAAAAGTAAAATATACCTAGCAATCGAGTGACTGTTAAAAAGAACATTTTCTATCGAGGGTATTTTCAAAGGAGGCAATCTCAAAAGAAAAATAGCCAAACTAAAAGTTTTTAGCATCCCTGATGAAAAAGATAAAAATTATATTCTCAATTATCATTCTCGTATACAATGAAGAAAAATTTATATTGAGATTGTTTAATAGACTAATTAACTACTCAAAAGGTTATCCAACGGAAATAATTTTTGTTGACTCTCAGTCAACCGACAATTCTTTATCAATTTTAGAGAAAATCGAAAAAAAGTATTCAAATATTAGAGTTTATAAAATAAAGAAAAGTAATTTTCATTTTGCAAAAACCCGAAATTGGGCAATGAAAAAAGCAAGAGGAAGATATGTAATTTTTATTTCTGCAGATGCATTACCGGCAACTAAAAGGATGTTCCAATATTTAACTGAAGATTTTAATTTTGATAGAAGAGTAGTTGCTATCTTTTCTCCCTTAATCCCTTATGCCGACACACCTTTTATTCAGAAACTAGAAATTGAATGTTACTGGGAGAGAATCTTGAAATTTACTAGAGGATCCTTTCTAGTTCAGGACATTAAACAACCTTTTGTAAAGCTAACAAACAATAACAAGTTTATCTGGTACTTACTCTCCAATACCTTCACAGCTTACAAAAGATCATTTCTAATCAAATACCCATTTAAATCAGGCAAAGAGGGTTGTGAAGACATCTACATGGGTAAACTAATCATAAAGAAAGGATACATTAAGATATTTGATCGAAGAATAAAAATAATTCATTCACATAAACATAGTCTAATAGACTACATTAAATCGGAATTTTCTCACCTAAAAATTCCTATTTTTAATTTAAGATTTAAGAATTCTTTTGGTTTGTATTGCAAGTTAAGAAAAATTCTAGAGCAAAAAGTTAATTTTTTGGTTAAGACTCGTCACTTAATATCATTACTCTTTTACTACTCTCTGAAAGGGATAGCTTTCTTTTTATTTTTAATTTCAAAAATGAAATCAAATTTTTCATATGAGAATATTATTCGACGCTCATCATCTAGGCTCTGAAGAAACTGGAATAAGAAGGTACTCAGTCAATCTGATTTTTAATTTAAAAAGATTTTACAGTAGTGAGATAGAGCTTATCCTGTACTCAAATACCCCAAAGGAAAGACTTCCTAGAGAATTTCAAAGTTTTGAGATCTACACACCCAGATTTAAAAATGGTCTTTATAGAATACTTCATGGATTCTCAGAAGCGATAGAAAAAACTAATCCTGATATAATTCACGTCCATAATTTTTCTCCGGTCAGAAAAAAATTGCCCACTGTCAACACGGTTCATGATTTATGCTTTAAGCTCAATCACCAGTGGTTTTCTTTAAAATCAAATCTTGCTTTTTTGTTTTTTTTAGGAAAGTCTATTGAGCTCTCTGACTACATAATTTGTCCCTCAAGCATTGTAAAAAAAAAATTAAAGAAATTTTACAATGTAAAAGAAAATCAAAAGATAAAGGTAATTCATCACGGAAATGTTGAAGAGATTTTCTTTTATATAAAAAACAAAAAGAAAGTGTTTAATTATCTAAAAAAGAAATTCAATCTAGAAGAGGAGTTCATTCTGGTTGTTGGTAATATTGAAAAAAGAAAGCAACCCGAATTAATAATAAAATCCTTCAAAGAATTAAGGAAGAGAATAGAAAAAATTTCTTTGGTGTTTGTAGGACCAAACAAAATGAAAATAAAACAAGAAAGAGACATAAAAATATTGAATTATGTCAGTGATCGTGATCTAAATTTTCTTTACAATGGAGCATTGTGCCTGGTTTATTTTTCACAATGCGAAGGTTTTGGCTTACCAATCATTGAAGCCTTCTCGACAAGATTACCAATTATTCTCAACTCTATTCAACCTTTAAATGAAATTGGTGGAAATGCTGTCCTCTACTCAAATGATTTTAAAGACTTATCATTAAAACTAGAAAAAATTGCTCTGGATAGAAATTTGAGAGCAAAGTATTCAAAATTAAGTTTTGAAAGATCAAGAAAATTCTCTGGGAAAACGATGGCAATGAAAACTTTAAATCTTTATTTTTCTTTGTACAAAAAATACTCTAAAAAGCAAAAAACATAGTAATCACTGAATTTTATTCTTAAATTTCAAAATTCTAGAGAAGATCTCCTTAGTAATTATCTTATGTCCTTCTTGAGTCAAGACGCCATCAGAATAGTATAGATTATTTCGAGCAATTTCCAAGACCTCAAGAGTTTCAAGCCTATTTTCATCAATAAAAAAACTAGGAATATCATGGAGGCTTACAAGTATAATTTTTCCTTTAAAAAAGGAAAAAAGTCTATCCAAGCTTTTTTTTTGTTTTTCGTAAATTTTTGCCTCATTTATTGTTTTTGAGTATTCTTTCCAGGCTATTTCCCAGGAAGGAAAATATTTCCCTTCTTTATTGAATTTTTTTTTCAAATCATTCTCTTGTTCAAGGTAACGATATTTTTCGTAAACAGGAATAAAAAATTCATTGATTAGATAGAAATTATTGTGGATAATAATCAGTAAGTCAGGTTTATATTTTCTACCCTGAAGAAAAAATCTTTCGACGGAATAAATAAGATCAAAACCATGATAAGAAAGATTAATCACCTCTACTTTCCTCCCCAACTGATTAAGTCTTCTTTCTAAAATTTCAGTCCAGTTGTCTCTGGTATCAACCATAAAACCAAAACCAGAAGCATCACCGATAACGACAATTCTGTAAACACCTTCAGGTTTATTTATTGAGTAATTTTTTAAATCATTAAAACCTTCACGATTGAATCTATAGACGATTTTTCTATTTCCAAAAGAAAATTCCTCTCTAGCATTAGGGGCCGGTAGGGAGAAATATAGATTTTGACAAAAAGGTAGTTCCATCTGAAGACAAAACTGACGAATGTTTTCTCGAAAAATTTTAACCTCAAAATTTTTTGAAGAACCGATTTGACTATAATATTCAGCAAAAAATTCCTGAGCCCTGTTTTTCCCCTCAACTTCCTCTTTGAGCTTATAGACATTTTTTATAAAAGAAAAAGGCAAATAGATAAGTTTTTGATCCTTAAGAAAATCCTGAGTTTTTTCGAGTATAAATCTCTTATTTTCTTCACTCATTTCTGATTGAGAAGCAAGGTTAACTAAAAATTGATTCTTTTCAAGAGAGTAGTTGCCTATTTGAGAATAAATACCAATCAAATCTTTAATATCTTTCGAAAACTCTCCTTCTTCCTGAGAAATTAGATCTTCAATCGAACTTTTGAACACGTCGTGGCTAAAAGAAAACATCGACATCAAAGGATGGTTTATTTTAGAAAAAAAAGCAATCTGAGAAAAAAGATAAAGGTTGAGGACAATCAAAATAAACACTCCTGTACAAAGATAAAAAGAATTAAACAAAGTTCTTGCAGTTAAATAGTCAATTTCGCTCTTGAATGACACGGACGCACCAAGAAAGGTAAAAAAAAGAAAAAATAACGGCAAGATTAGATAGGTATAATCAGAAAAAAAATTAAAAAAAAGATAGAAACTCAAGAAAAAAAATGGGTTATTCTTTTTGTCTTTCGATAAACTCAAACATGAAAAAATAAATCCAAGAAAAAATAATAATCCGAAAAAACCAATTTCTGATAATAAATTAAAGATAAAACCCAAGGAAGTAGTCACCTGATTTTTTTCAAGATCAGCATGTTTCCTAGAAACATAAACGAAGTTATTCATTCCCCACCCAAAAAAGGGGCGATCAAGAAAACCTTGAAGGGCTTGGGTGTAATAATTTAATCTTTGGGAAGTTATCGGCCGTGCTTCAAATTCCTTTCCAAAAATCGACAAACTATATTGTTGATTAAAAAGATTAACAATGGTTTTTGATGATATCAGAAGAAATCCTACAGAGACGAATATTCCACAAATAAAAAACAGAAGATAAATTTTTGAAGATGGTTTTTTAAATAAGCTCAAAATCAAAAAAACAAGGATAAAAGATAGATAAGCGCTCTTAGAAAAGGAAATCAAGAAAAAAACAAAAAAAATAAGAAAAGTGATTGAATTAAACAGTAACCACTGCCTTCGAAAAAGGAGAAAAATAAAATAAATCATCGCCAATCCTAAAAAATCTCCCAAGTGATTGTGATTTTGGTAGTAAGGGTGAATGAGTTGTAAGTAGGGAGAAAAGAATTTAAATCTTAAAATTGGATAAAAAATTGAGAAGATAATAAAAACAAAGCCAGTAAAGATAAAGAAAAAATTGAGACCTCTCTGGATTTTAACTCTCTCTTTTGAACCAAAAACAAAAAAGAAAGGGATCAGCAAGTAAGCAAGGAAGTATTGAAAACTATTAATTTTGTCAACGGAAAAGATGAAAGATGCTGTTATGAAAAGTAAAAATAGAGCTAAAAAGAAAATAACTTGATGAGGAAAATAAAGTGATGAATCTTTAAAAAAAGAGACTACTTGATAAAGAAAATAAAACCCAAGAAAGAGTAGTAAAGGATTAATCGGCAAAAACAATAAACCACTAATCAAAAATATTAGAGTAAAAAGAACGAAAAAAATGTTCCTAGGGATAAATCTCTTTATAAAAAGAATCATTTGTTCTAAAATCGAGAATATAGTATAAATCTTTTATGTTTAGAAAAAAAATATTTTTTCTTCTTTTCATTGTTTATCTCTTTTCCTCCGGGAGAGTCTTTGGAATTCATTATGGTTGCGGAAATATAGAGTATTTCTTAGACAATCCCCCATCTTATTCAAATAACAGTTACTCCCCAAATACTCAAATAAATGTAAACATAAACAGAGCAAATGGATATTCTTGTTATGGTAATTGGAATTGGGTCGGGTTACTCAGAGATGATACTCCTCCTCTTTTACCAATAAAATTATGTTACAACAATGGTCAGAATTGTAATTTTGGCTATAGTTCAACATTTAATGTAGGTGAACCGGGTCTTCATTCATTAAGATTTATTGTTAACACTGACAGAGGAAATGATGTATGTTTCTGTAATACTTACAATTATTGTGTAGCTCCGTATAAAGTTTCAAATGTTAATTTCGCCTGCAGTTCTGCTGGAAACTCAGTGACAATTTCTTGGCCACAATCAAATGGAGCGGTGAGATACGCTTTATTTCTGAACAATACTGCTAACGGTTGGTCTGGAAATTGCAATAGTCCAAACCCGGGCGATCAATGTGCCGAGATAACGAGTACATCATACACTTTCAACATTCAACCAGGCTCAAATTATGATTTCTGGATCCATCCAATAAGTAGCTGTAATGGTTTGGGAGAGGCAACATGGAGTAGTTTTAGATGTTGTCCAACGCATGGGCAGATCTCCGAGGCTAGTTTCTCATGTAACCCCATTCAAAAAACTTTAACAATAAACTGGTCGCCAGCAACTGGCGCTTCAAGATATGCTTTGAGATTAGATAGAGATCCCAATTCTTGGTCTGAAGATTGTAATAGATTAAATCCGGGAGATCAGTGTGCTGAAACAACAAACACCTCCTATACTTTTACTGATATTCAACCTGGAGCTTACTACAAATTTTGGGTTAGTCCAGTTAATGTTTGTAATCAATTTGGCGAGGCAAAATTTATAGATTCCATCAGATGTATCTGGGTGCCCTTTGTTAAACTAAAAAACGCCTCTTTCCACACAAATAAAAATTTAATAAACCTTATGCCGCCTCAAGGAACAATTGAACCATATGATGGCGAGGATAATGCAAATAGTCGTTTTATTATCACTTCAAATCTTCAATATGATCCAGGAATTGTTAGTGCAAGAGAAATAAATCTAGGTGATGGTGAATCCTCAAGAAACAGATGGAGAACAACTTTAGCATCAAATGAGATTACCTTCAGTCTCGAGTCTTTTAGAAGTTATTTCATAGGAAAGGATTACAAAAGACTTAATAACCTTTCTGAGCTAAACAATAATCCAATAAATAAAAAAATTATTCTATTCGATAGTTCCATTCAGATTAATGAAACTAATAAAAACTATTTTCAAAACAAAACCCTTGTCATCTTTGTCAACGGTAATATTGACATCAACGTTAACGGCCCTTTTTCTCCTCCAGGTAGTAATCTCGCCTTGATTTCTACTGAAACTATCTCCGTCGCTCCTTCCACAACCGAAATCAATTCTATCTTAATCTCCAGAAACTTTCAGAGTGGTTCAACAGAAAATCAAGGACTAAAAATTAGAGGCAACTTAGTTATTTACAACGTTTTCAATAATCAAAGAAAACAACTCCAGGCAACTAATCTTAAACCTTCAATCTTTATAATCTTCGATGAAAAAAAATATCTTGAGTTATTACCACTTTTGACCATTATCTCTTACTCATGGAGTCAAGAAAACTAAAAAAAAATCACAAAATAAAAAGTCAAATACTCCTTATCGCCATTATGATTTTGGCGACGGTAATGACAATTGTCCTCAGCCTTGCCTTTCAATCAACGACAGAAACTCAAATCACTAAACTTGAAGAAGAAAATCAGAAAGCCCTTGCCGCCGCTGAGTCAGCTATTGAGGTTCTTCTTAAAGAAGCCACCCGAACCCAGGTAAGCTTTAGCGACCCACCTCTGACTCGGTTTGGCAATGAGTTCACCGGTCAGGCCCAAATCGACAATAGTGCCTCAAGGAATTTCTTAACTCCGAGTCTAAAAGCCGATGAAAGCTATACTTTTTACCTAGCCGAGTACAATTTAACCACAAACACCTTTTCTCCCTCAATTCCCCAAGACATCAGAATTTGTTTTTCTTCCTCTCAAGGCCTTGAGATAACTCTCCTTAAAAACAATTCCATAAAAAGATATGTTGTTGATGCCAATACTCAGCGAATCGAAAATCGGATTGTGCCTCTTGGTGGCTGTCCAGGAAATAACCAATTCTCTCATTCTTTTATAATTCTAAGTTCAGACATTGGCAACGATTCTCGACTGATGATCATTAAAAATCTCTTTTCTTCCGGCCGGATTTATTTTGAAGGTTCGTCTTCTAATCTGCCTACTCAAGGGAAAAGAATCGTTTCAACCGCCACCACCAGAAGCGGAGTGACCAAAAAGATTACTCTATTTCAGTCCTACCCTCAAATAATTGGAGATTTCTTTTACACTAGGTTTTAAGATCTTAAACTTTGTGCCAAGAAAGATGATGATAGTTTTTCTTTTTTTGGTCTGGAGAGTGATTGATTTTTTGGTTCTTATCTTTTTTGAGGGCGCTCTTCCCAAAAAACCAATTCCCTTTCAGGAAATTCTGGAGAACTATCCGGTGGCTGATTTTTTAAAAAAACTGGCTTATTTTGACGGTGTTCATTATTTAATCATCTCTGAAAAAGGCTATTATGAATATCAACAAGCCTTTTTTCCTCTTTTCCCGATTCTAATAAGACTTCTTACTTATTTAACCAAAAACTCCCTGATCGCCGGCATTATTATCTCAAATCTTTTTTTTCTCCTTAGTTGGTTCTTCTTTTTGGGCTATCTTAATAATATTTTTAGAAATCAAAGAAAAAATCTTTTTGAAATCATGATCACTTTTTTAGTCTTTCCAACCTCCTTTTTTTTTGGTACAGTTTACACCGAGGGGGTCTTTTTTTTTCTCTTGGCCGGCTCTCTTTATTTTTTAAGGAAACAAAACTACTGGCTGGTTGGTCTTTTTTCCTTTCTGGCGTCGCTAAATCGACTGATTGGGCTATTTTTGGTGATTTTTTGGATAATTCATTTTCTTGAAAGGAAAAAAGAATTTCCTAATAAAGGATTCTCTCTTATTTATTTCCTTACTCTTTCGCCAGTTTTTGGTCTTCTTAGTTACTCGTTTTACCTTTGCCAGACAACCGGCAATCCCTTGATGTTTTTTAGTGCCCAATCAGCATTTGGCCGATCAACTGAGTCTTTAATTCTTCTTCCTCAAGTTATCTGGCGCTATCTTAAAATTTTTTTCACCGCCAAGATGAATTACGAGTATTTCCTAGCAGCTTTTGAATTTGCCATTTTCGTCCTTTTCTTTTTTATTTTGTTGCTTGATTTAAAAAATCTTGTTGTGTTTCGAAAAAAAATTATTGCCTTTAAAAATAAGGATCTTTTAGCTATGAATCTTTTCTCCTGGGTCAATCTGGTTGTGCCAACTCTTACCGGTACCCTTTCGGCAATCCCTCGCTACAGTCTGTTTTCTTTATCAGCTTTTGTTTATCTGTCAAACTTGAAAAACAAGCTTTTAAAAAAAATCATCTGGTTGATTTTCTTTGTTTTTCATCTTCTTTTTTTGGTTTTTTTCAGTCATGGCTACTTTGTTTCCTAAAAAAAAATCTCTCAATTACTTCTCCACGGAAAAACCGAGTCGACCAGTAGCTGATTTTGAACTTAGAAAAATAAATCAGTTTAGCTTTTTCCTCTTTTTTCTGTTTATGACTTTTTTTTCTCTCTTTTTAATAGCTCGGTTGTTCCAGTTAACAATTGTCAAAGGTAGTTATTACCAGGAACTTGCCCAAAAAAATCGGATCAGAGAACTAATCATTGAACCAGAAAGGGGTGAGATTGTTGATCGACAAGGACTGACTCTGGCTCGAAACGAGAAAATTGATATCTCAAGATTAAAAATACCAAAAAAAGATCAAGAGCGGTTCTTTTCTCGAAGAGTGTATTACTACCCTCAAGAAACTGCTCATCTTCTCGGTTATCGACAGCTTGCTGGTGAAAATGACCTCAAAAATGACCTTTGTTTGACTAAGCTCTTTCCCGGAGACAAAGTTGGCAAAAAAGGAATCGAAAATCTTTTTGACTGTGATTTGAGAGGGATTCCGGGAAAGAAATTAATTGAGACCGATGCTTCAGGAAACTTCCTGAGAACCTTAGGTATTATTTCTCCCACGCCAGGAAAAAGACTTCAACTGACGATCGATATTCAGCTTCAGAGAAAAGTGTTTGAGCTTGTTAAGGAAAAAAAAGCCGCTGTTATTGCCTCAATTCCTCAAACTGGTGAAGTTCTTGCCCTTGTTTCCTCACCTACATTTAGTTCCCAAGATTTCGAAGACAGCCAAATTAAGAAGATTAAGAATTATCTTCAAAACGAAGATCAGCCACTCCTCAACCGGGCACTTCAAGGAAATTATCCACCCGGCTCGGTTTTTAAGATGATTGTCGGGATTGCCGGCCTTGAGGAAAAAGCCATTAATGAAAAAACGACTTTCGAAGACAAGGGAATAATTACCCGTGGCAATCTGACCTTTGGAAACTGGTTTTTTCTTCAATATGGCAAAACCGATGGCTTGGTTGATATTGTTAAAGCAATCAAAAGATCCAATGATATCTTTTTTTATCTTGCCAGCGAAAAGATCGGCCCAGCGAAGATCAAAATCTGGGCAGAGAGATTAGGACTTGGAAAAAAGACAAATATCGGGCTGGAAGAATCTGAAGGACTAATCCCTACTGAATTTTGGAAAGAAACGGTCTTAAAAGAAAAGTGGTACGATGGCGATACTTTTAATCTCTCAATTGGTCAAGGATACCTTCTAGCAACACCAATTCAGATAAATTACTCTTCTGCCGTCTTTGCCAATAATGGTTACTACTGTCAGCCGTTGCTCCTGAAAAACCAAAAACCTAGCTGTCAGAAACTCCCAATTGTCAAAAAAAACCTAGAAATAATTAAAAGAGGAATGAAGGAGGCTTGCCTGCCTGGGGGCACTGGCTGGCCTTTTTTTGAGTTCAAAATAAAAGACTCCGAGGGGGAATTAAAAAGAATAACTGCCGGTTGCAAGACTGGAACAGCTGAGTCATCCGGAAAAGACCAGAAACCTCATGCCTGGATCACCGTCTTTGCTCCTTTTGATAATCCAGAAATTATTGTCACTGTCTTGGTTGAAGAAGGCGGCCAGGGATCAGATGTGGCTGGTCCAGTTGCCAAAGAGATTTTAACCGAATATTTCGAAAAGACTCGCTGAAAGGATTTTTGTTACTATAGTCGATTGTGCTATAATTTTCACTTATGAAAATTAATGAAAAACTGGTCAAAAAAATCGCTCTGCTGGCTCGACTTAATCTTTCTAAAGATGAAGAACCGAATTTAACCAAAGGTTTTTTTCAAACAATTCAAACAATAAATGGGCTTCTTGGAATTGAAGTTAATAACATCGAGCCAATCTATCAGACAACTCAGTTAGAGAATGTTTTCAGAGAAGATAAAGTTGAGAAAGATAGAACTCTTTCCCATGAAGCTCTCTCTCAGGCAAAAAAAACTTATCAAGGGTACTTTGTTGTTGATCAAATCTTGGAGGAGGACTGAGATGACTAAGTATGGGTCTTCGTTTAACTCTTAAAAAAGCAATTGAGCTTCTTGACAATAAAGAAATCTCACTGAAAGAAATTTATCAAGATCTATTTGAAAAATATAGTCAAGAAAATAACCAATACAATATCTACTTATCAGTAAACAAAAACTCCTTCAGTGAGGCCCAAACAAAAAAAGACAAACCCCTTCGAGGGTTGCCAATTGCCGTCAAAGATAATATTTTAACCCTAGGCTTGCCAGCGACCGCAAGCTCAAACATTCTTCGAAATTATTGGCCTCAGTACGAAGCCACGGTTACTAAAAGAATTAAAGAGGCGGGTGGTGTGGTCTTTGGTAAAACCAATCTTGATGCTTGGGCCCATGGCTCATCAACGGAAACTTCTGACTTTGGTCCAACCAAAAATCCCCGAAATCCTCAATACTCTCCCGGCGGGTCCTCGGGTGGGTCAGCCGCAGCCGTAGCCGCCGATATGGCGATCGCCTCGCTAGGAACCGAAACCGCCGGCTCTATCCGACAGCCAGCTGCTTGGTGCGGAGTAGTTGGTCTCAAACCAACTTACGGTCGAGTCAGTCGCTACGGTATTATTGCCATGGGTTCATCGCTTGACTGCCCCGGACCGATCACTAAAACCGTCGAGGACAGTGCCATTCTCCTTCAGCTAATTGCCGGTAAAGATAATTTTGATGCCACAACCTCTTCTCATCCAGTCCCGGACTACCAAAAAAACCTAAAAAAAGGTGTAAAAAATTTTAAGATCGGGATTTGCTACATCGATCATCCTCAACTGTCACAAACCTTGGCGGCCAAAGCCACTTTGAAAGCAGGCAAGATTTTTGAATGTCTTGGAGCCGAAGTCGAGATTATAAAAACTTCCACTCAGCTCCAAAAAAACAGGATTTTAACTCACGAGTACGCCATTAGTGTCTACACCATTGTTCAAAGGGCCGAGGTTTCCAGTAATCTGGCCCGGTATGATGGGATTAGATATGGGCAATCAAGAGAATTTTTTGGTCACGAAGCTAAGAATCGAATTATCCTTGGAACCTTTATCCTCTCTAAGGGCTACGCTGAAAAGTACTATTTGCTGGCTCAAAAAGTCAGGCGTCTTTATGTCGAAAATTTCAAGCAACTCTTTTCCAAGTATGATCTACTGATCTCTCCCGCCTCACCATCATTTGCCTTACCGCTGGGTTCCTCGGCAAATAATCCCATGTTTGGTGAACTACAGGATATGTTAGTTGAACCATCTTCCCTTGCTGGTATCTGCGGTTTGTCAATCCCGATGTTTCTTGATGAAAAAACTAATCTCTACCTTGGTCTAAATATTATGGGAAACTACTTCCAAGAGGAAAAAATTCTGCAAGCTGGCTGGGTATTTGAGCAAACCACTGACTGGAATTCTTGGAAAAATTAGTAAAAAAAGAAAATGACCTATCAGCCGATCATTGGAATTGAGATTCATGTCCAACTAAAAACTGCTTCGAAAATGTTTTGTGGCTGCAAAAATTATCCCTTTGGCGCCAAGAAACCAAATTTCTACACCTGCCCAGTGTGTCTTGGCTTGCCGGGGGCTTTACCCGTCCCAAATAAAAAAGCGATAGAGTGGACGATCGCTCTTGGTTTAGCGCTTAAGTGTCAAATTAATTCTTTGTCAAAGTTTGATCGAAAACATTATTTTTATCCTGATCTTCCCAAAGGCTATCAGATTTCCCAATACGATAGTCCGTTCTGTTTTAATGGCAAAGTTACTACTTCCCAAGGTGAAGTCAGTATCAGACGAATTCATCTTGAAGAAGATACCGGCAAACTCATTCACGCCTCAGTCAATGGCAAAAAGGTAACTCTTATTGACTTCAATCGAAGCGGCGTTCCTCTAATAGAGATTGTCTCTGAGCCCCAAATTCATTCTCCAGCTCAAGCTAAAGAATGTGCCAAAAAAATCTTTCAGATCATTCGCTATCTTAACCTCTCGGATGCCGATATGGAAAAAGGCCAATTAAGACTAGAGGCCAATGTTTCTCTAAGACCCAAGAATCGCCAAGATCTGCCAAACTACAAAGTCGAGCTAAAAAACATAAACTCCTTTCGTTTTTTGGAAAAAGCCATTGAGACTGAGATAAAAAGACAAACGGAGATTCTTCTTCAGGGAAAAACACCGGTTCAGGAGACCCGGGGTTACAACGCAGAAAAAAATCTTACTTATCCTCAACGAAGCAAGGAAGAGGCTGCCGATTATCGTTATTTTCCTGAGCCAGACATCCCGCCAATTAGAATCTCATCTCAATGGCTTGAGTCAATCAAAAACAGCCTACCACTAGACTATGAAACTCTTCTAGCTAGCTGGGAAAAAAGCTATCGAGTGGAAAAGCATCTCGTTAGTCTTCTTTTTGATACACATCACCAGGCCGCTTGGTTAGAGAAGCTTTTTCAAAAAGCGAAAAGATTGGGAATTGAGGTAAGAAGGCTTGTTAATTTCCTTGCTAACAAAAAAATTAAAGTCAATTTATTTGCCCATGAAGAGCCACAAAAAATTCTTGATCTTTTCCATGAACAAACTCAAACCATCTCAATTGAGGTTGAGGAACTAGAGAGAGCGATCGATCAGGTAATCAAACACAACCCCCAAGCAGTAGCCGACTTTAGAAAAGGAAAAAAGAATGTTCTTAACTTCCTTCTTGGTCAGACTTTAAAACTCCTTGGCAAAAAAGTTGACCCAAAGCAAATTATTAAGCTAATTAATGAAAAAATCAGTTAGGTCTCTCCTGAGTTGATCTTTCAAAGATAAATCTTTGTCAGCCAGTGGGCATAGCGTTCTTCATTACCGTAGACAACGTTAAAAAATAGTTCTTGAATCTTTTCGGTGATTTTTCCTTTTTGTCGATTGTTTATTGGCCGACGATCTATCTCAGCTATCCAGGCAATCTGGACTCCGGTACCACAAAAAAATGCCTCGTCACAAAAATAAAGTTCGCTTCTGTTGATCTCTCGCTGAACTACTGTAAGACCAAGATCTTGAGCCAGATGAAAGACCGTTTTTCGAGTAATACCCTCCAGAATATCGCTTGTCAGCGGCGAAGTGATCAGAGTTCCATCTCTGACAATAAACAGATTGGCCGCCGAGCCTTCGGAAACAGTGCCTTCGTTAGTCAAGAATATTGCATCATCAAATCCATTGTCTAAGGCTTCTTGACGAGCTAAAGAAGAGTTAACATAACCGCCGGCTATTTTGGCCCCTGGGGGTATAGTCAAATCACTGATCCTTCTCCAGGTACTCACTACCACTGAAAGACCTTTATCAACCGATAAATATTCTCCTAAAGGAAGAAGATAAAGAGCAAACTTAAATTCTTTGTTTTTTGCAAAACACGGCGAGATATCAACACTGCCAGCGTAGGCAAATGGTCTTAGGTAAAAGTTAGTTCTTGGCTGATTTTTTTTAACAAGCTTAAGAGTAATATCTTTTAACTGATTAAGATCATACTTAATGGCGACATTTAAGATTCTAAGCGAATTAAGAAATCTCTGATAGTGGTCATCAATTCGAAAAAGAGCGAGTAACTTTTTCTCTTGATTGAAGTAACCCCGGATACCCCCAAAAACTGCATTCCCATATTGCAAAGCATTGGTCATAATCGGCACTTTTGCCTGATCAATCTCGACTATCTTCTCCTCAAAAAAAACGTAGGGAAAGTAATCCTCAAAGGCCATTTCTTAATCAAATGATAACCAAAAAATTCTTCTCAATCAACAAAAATTCTTTGATTTCGATGAGATTTTTTGATATCATATATTTTTGTCCTAGTTTTTAGTTATGAAGACAAGAAGTCGTGATCAGAACCAACACTCATCCCCAACCAGCTTGATGGCCAGCCTTCTTGGTCAGTTCAAACCAAAAATTATAAAAAGAGGTGAAGAAGTTGAAGCGAACATCGTTACTCTCTCCAAAAAAGGAGCGTCCTTTGATATCGGCGCCAAAGCCTATGCTCAACTGGGTGATCTGGAAATAAGCGAACTGGCTAATTATCTTCCTTATCTTAAGGTTGGCGACAAAATCAAAGTTAAGGTCATCTCGGAAGAATCAAAAAATGGCTATCCGGTCGTCTCTCTAAGAAATTTTTTTGAAGAAGGACGCTGGCAAATTCTTCAAGAAAAACAGGAAAAGGAGGAAGAAATTGAGGTTATCTGCGGTGATTATGGCAAAGGTGGAGTCTTTGTTGACTTCATGGGAGTTAGAGGCGTAATTCCAAAAATTCAACTCACTGAGCCTTTCATCAACAATCCGGAAAAACTCTTCGGTCAAAAAATAAAAGTAAAGATTCTTGAGGTTGACCGGGAAAAAAATCGACTAGTTGTCTCCCAAAAAGCTGCCGCCCTGAAGATCTCTCAGAAAAAACTAAAAAAACAATTTGATGAGATAAAGGCTGGCCATATCTATAAAACAAAAGTTATCGGTACCTCTGATTTTGGAATTTTCTGCGAGATAAACGGTGTTGAAGGATTAATTCATATCTCGGAAATTTCTTGGGAAAAGGTCGATGACATTTCCGCTTACGTCAAGGTTGGCGAGATAATCGATGTCTATGTAGTCGAAAAAAATGAAAAAGATTTAAAACTCAACTTGTCTCTCAAAAGACTAACGCCCGATCCCTGGCAAGATATTGAAAAAAAGTATCCCAAAGATCGAGAAATTGAGGGGGAGATAGTTCGAAAAGAAAGATATGGCTATTTTGTCCGCTTAGCGCCGGGAATTGAGGGATTAATTCACATCTCAAAACTCAAGGGTGACGAAAACTTAAAGATTGGCCAGAAGATTAAGGTTTATGTCGAAAGAATCTCACTGAAAAACCGAAAAATTAGCCTGGTTCTACCTCAAAAAGAAAAACCAATTCTCTACCGTTAAACTTTCCTCTTAAAAACCTCTTCCTCAATTGAGTAAAATACTGACTATGTCAGCGATTATTGCTGATCTTCATCTTCACTCAAAATTCTCCCAAGCAGTTTCCAAAAAAATGGGTCTGGAAGAAATTGCCTACTGGGCAAGATTAAAAGGGATAAACTTAGTAGCTACTGGTGACTGGACTCATCCTCTTTGGTTTCGGGAGATTAAAAAAAAATTAAAAGTGATCACGCCGGGAATTTTCCAGCTGGAAAAATTTCCCGAGGTGAAGTTTATGTTGGTGACTGAAATCTCGACTGTCTATTCTCACAAGGAAAAACTGCGAAAGATTCATCATCTCATTTTTTCACCCTCATTTGAAGTCGCTGAAAAAATCATCAAGAAACTTGCTGGTTTTGGCTACAATCTACTAGCTGATGGTCGGCCAACGATTGGTCTTTCTTCCAGAGAACTTCTTGAGCTTATCATGGACATTAACGAAAACACCTTTCTTATCCCTTGCCATATCTGGACTCCCTGGTTCTCTCTTTTTGGTTCAAGATCTGGCTATGATTCCATTGAAGAATCATTTGAAGATCTTTCTACCTATATCACCGCTGTTGAGACTGGTCTGTCAAGCGACCCAGTAATGAACTGGCAGATAAAAGAATTAACCAACCGGGTAATCGTCTCTTTTTCCGATGCTCACTCAGGTTCAAAGCTTGGCCGAGAAGCCACCGTTTTTGTTTTTAATAATGAGCAAGCATCTAAACCAGAGGCTTACTCTTTTTCTGATATTCTCAATGCCTTGAAACAAAAACCCAGCCGGCTAAAAATTGGCTATACCATTGAGTTTTTTCCTCAAGAAGGCAAGTATCACTGGTCAGGTCATCGAGACTGTCGTGTTCGATACAGTCCAGAGGAGGTTTTGAAAAAAGGAAAAATCTGCCCTGTCTGTCAGCGACAATTGACTATTGGAGTTGAGAATCGAGTGATTGAGCTAAGTGAGAGAATGATAAAAAAAGATGATCTTTGCTTCTTAAAAAACCGTTCTGGGCTAACTTTTGTTTATGACAAAGAAAAAAAAAGGACTCCCTTTGTTTCAATTGTTCCGCTGATGGAGATTCTCCAACAGATTACTGACTCGCCAGCCAAGGCCGAGAAAGATTACTTTCGACTAATTAATGAATTGGGACCGGAGTTTTTGATTATTCTAAATACACCTTACGAAAAAATTGAAGCTGTTGGCGGTAGAACTTTAAAAGAAGCTATTAGAAACGTCAGAGAAAGAGAGGTGAAAGTTGAGCCCGGCTATGATGGTGTCTTTGGCAAAGTTCAAATTTTTTCAAGGAAAGAAAAACCAGAGGTTCAAACCTCTCAACTGGGTCTTTTTTAACAACCGCTCCGGTTCTCTAGCTTTTCTTAATCAGTTGTTGCTCTTTGCCTTCATTATCTTTCTTCCGTCTCAGTTTGGCAAGTATTTATTTTTTGATTTTTCTTATATCGATGGTATCCGTGTCGATTATTTAGCCCTGGTGATTTTCTTCAATGATATTTTAATTTTCTTCCTCCTTCTTCTAAACTTTAAGAAGCTCATTAAGTTTCTTGCCAGTAAAAAAACTTTTTTCTTTTTTTGTTTAATTTTTGTCAATATTCTTTTATCAAAAAACTTTATTCTCTCCTCTTATCATTTAGTGAGATTAATTGAGTTGTTGGGTGTTTTTTTTATCGGTAAGGAAACCCTCGAAATCTTGAAGGAAAAAAAATTTCTTCTTGGTCTATTAGTTTTCTGTTTGATTCAACTATCTTTAGTCACTCTTCAGATAAAAAACCAAGGTTCACTTCAGGGAATATTTTACTTTCTAGGCGAAAGATACTTTACTCTCGAAACCCCGGCTATCGCCAAAGCTTCGCTCGCAGGTGTTGAGTTTATCCGGCCCTACGGCACTTTTTCTCATCCTAACTCTCTGGCTGGTTTTTTTCTTCTAATCTATGTCTTCGTCTTGACCGATAAAAGATTTAATCAATCATTAGTCTTAAAAGGAATGATCATCCTTGCAAGCTCAATTCTGGTTTTTGTCTCTTTTTCTAAAGTGGCAATTGTGGCATTTTTGATTATTACCGCTTCACTAGTGATTAGGCAACTTTTGAGATCAAGCCAAAGAAAAGAAGAAGAATTTCTCTGTTTGCCTTGTCTAATAGCCAAAGTTTTTCTTCCTTTTGTTCTCTCCTTAGTCTTTCTTCAGGCCAGCGGCGATCCTTTCACTCTTACCAAAAGACTTGAGCTAGCAAAAAACTCTTTAGAAATAATCAGAGAACAACCAATTGTTGGCGTTGGTCTTGGCAATTATCTTCTTGGTCAAGAAAAATATCCCTCCTCCTTTCCCCTCTGGCTCAATCAGCCAGTCCACAATCTTTTCCTTCTTTATTTTAGTGAGTTAGGCCTAGTTTTAGGTGGTTTATTAGCCTTTTTGATCCGAAAAGAAATGGCTAAACTTATGAAAAAAAATCTCTTTCTAGCTCTGGTAATTCTCCTGACAGGATTTTTTGACCATTATTGGCTGACTTTGCCTCAAAATCGTCTCCTTCTTTTCTTTGTCTACGGAAGTCTTGCCAGTTCTTTCTCTAATCGGAAATTAGTCTCAAAAAGTTGATTAATTGTTTGTTGATAGCCATCAGGAAAAAATTTGATCATCTCACCGATGATCTCCCGATGTTTAGCGTTAGCAAGCTTGGCCTGATCTAAGAGCCCTGAGGGGATAGATCGCTTTTTTTCTTTGGTTTTTTTAAAAATCAAAATGAACCTCTCAACTTCTTTTTCTGCCTCATGAAAAGCATCGACCGAAGCTTTAGGATTTCCTTTCTTAGCTAAGAAGATGGCCATGGTGACTTTTTTGTCCGCTTGATGAAGATGAAACTTAGCTTTTTGACTCTCATCGACAATCATGATTTCGGCGACTTTATCTCGAATTCTCTTTAGAAAGTAAAGCGGATGATCAGCCAAAATTCCTGGATAGGGAAGTTCATAAACGACCTTTTTCTTCTCTGGGGGGGTAATTAAGGCAACTCTTTCCTGACTAGCGATCTCTCTGGGCAGGTTAAAAAAAATAATCAGAAGAAGAAAAAATTTTAGCCATTGATTTAAAGTCATTAAATTAATTATACCAAAAATCTCAATCAAAAAAAATCCCGCCACCACTGATGGCGGGATGATTCTTGGAAGACTCTCTGTCACTTAACCATCTTCTTCAAAGACTTTCCGGCAGTAAAGCCTGGTGTCTTGGTGGCAGGAATTTGAATCTCCGCACCTGTTTGAGGATTGCGACCTTTACGAGCCGCTCTTTTCCTGACCATAAAGGTGCCAAAACCCGTTACTACCACCTTTTCGCCTCTTTTTAAGGCGTCGGCGATTGTTGAAAAGACGGAAGTGACAGCATCTTTTGCTGCCTTGGCAGTCAGGTTTGCTTTCTTGGCTACTTGAGCAACTAAGTCAGCCTTTGTCATTTTTTTCACCTCCTTTCTTAAGAGAACTAGTTTGAATTTTAGCTTTCAGAAAAGAGAATATTAAATTTTTGGGCTTTATGTCAATCTATATTTAAAATATCTTATTGTAACAATGTATATCAAATTGGGGCTTTGGATTAAGAAAATTTTAGCCGTAATTATATCCTCGTCGTTGCCTCAGCTCGATACTCTCGAATAACCGTGATCTTTATCTGGCCAGGGAAGATATCAAACTTTGCCTCGAGTTCCTCCTTTATCTTTTGAGCCAAAATTACCGTCTCGTCATCGCTGACTTCCTCTGGGATAACAATCACCCGAAGTTCTCGACCGGCCTGAAGGGCATAGGCTTCCTTAACGCCTTTTTTTGTCTTTGCAATCTCCTCGATAGTTTTGATTCTTTTAAGATAAGCCTCAAAATCCTCGTGACGGGCTCCTGGCCGCCCGCCAGAAACCGCATCAGCAATATAGACGATTACTGCCTCAACAGAGGGAAAAGGAATATCCTCGTGATGAGCAGCCACGCAGTCAATGACTTTTTTGGGAAAGCCATACTTTTTTAAAACCTCAACGCCCAACTCGACATGAGAGCCCTCTTTCTCACTGATCACCTTGCCAAGATCATGAAGAAGACAACCTAGTCTAACGACATTGACATCTGCTTTTAGCTCGTGGGCAATGGCTACACCAATCCGAGTCTCCTCTAAAGTATGAACAATCATGTTCTGGCCATAGGAGTAACGATATTTGAATCGACCCAAAAGCTGAATAATTTCTCGAGGAAGGTTAAAAACGCCAGCTCGGTGAGCGAGGTCTTCACCAGCTCGATAGATCTCCTTTTCGATCTCTTCTTTAGTTTTTCTAACAATTTCTTCAATTCGTTGGGGTTGAATCCGGCCATCCTTTATCAGTTTTTCAAGAGAAATCCGAGCAATCTCTCTTCTGACAGCATCAAAAGATGAAAGCTTGATAACGTTTTCTTCTTCCAGATCAACATCAACACCGATTGCCAACTCAAAGGCCCGGATATTTCGACCGTCCTTGCCGATGATTCTCCCCTTAAACTCCTCGTTTGGTAAGTGAACAATTGAAAGAGTATACTCAGCAACATAATCAATAGCTCCATAGCGCATGGCGTCGGCTAAGATAGTTTTTGCCTTCTCATCAACAGTAGCTTTGATCTCCTCTTCCGCTTTTTTTATCCGCTGAGCGATCTCTCGCTTGAGTTTTTCCTCCCAAGCTTGAAGAAGAAGATCTCGCGCCTCTTCTTTTTTTAACTTAGCAATTTTCTTTAGTTGACTGAGAATTTGGTTTTTTTTCTCCTCTATATCTTTTTCTATTTTTTGAAGAACAATTTTCTTCTCTTCAATTAATTTTTTTTCCTGGTCAAGATGTTTTTCTTTTTCTTCAAGAGAATCCTCTTTTCGACTTAGTCTCTTCTCCATCTCAAACGCTGAAGAAACAATCTCCGCTGCCTTTCTTTCGGCTTCGGCGGTGATTTGGTTAGCTTCGACTCTTGCCTGATTAATGATCTGTTGAGCTTGTTGCTGAGCCTTTTGAATTAACTCTGTTTGAGCGAATTTTATAGAAGAAAACTTTCGAAAGTATTTCAGAGGCATAAGCTTAACCTTAAACTTAGGGCAGGCTTCCCTCCAAACGACAGTTCAGGAAATTATTAATAAATGAAAGGAGACTAATTGAGTCGCTGTCGTTTGTCGAGACAACAAATCATTCATTTCTCAAGAACTTGCCTTAAGCAATTTTTAACTACTGATATTTTACTGGCTTTTATCTAAGAGTTCAAATGCCTTTTTACTCGTCTCAAAAGAAAACCCACGAGTCATCAAGAAGCTTATTGACTTAATTTTAATCTCTTTTGAAAAGAAAGAGAAGAAAGCTGCCACCATTTTTTCTAAGAAGATCGGTTGCTAATCTCTCTTCATCGATTGGCGAGTGAGAAAAATCGTCATCAATCAGATCTTGTGAAATGCCCTTGGCCAGCAATTCTTGTCTTAACTGACGCCGAACTTTTGCCTTTATCGCCAGACTATTTTTTACATAAAGATCAACAAATTTTCGGTCATCAATTAACCCGGCGACTTTTAGTTTTTCAATCGTCCTATCCACTACTTGTGGCGACAGATATGTTTTTGCGATTTTTTTAAGCAAGTAGTCTCTAATCTCCTTTTCCATTCTTGACCGAAACTTCAAGAAAAAGCAAGCCTTCTTCAAAAGAAATGAAAGGTTTTCTTTCACAGTCTGATGAAGATTCTAAAGAGTTTTATAAACCTCTAAAAATATTACCAAAGAAAACCCATTTCTTACTTGCGGGAAGCGGAGATTTTTTTTAAAATCTCCTCTCTGAGTTTTTCATCCTTGATAATTAGCGACTTGAGCTCCTCTCTTCCCTGACCGACCAATCTCTCGCCGATTTTAAAAAACGAGCCCGAGCGATTAAGAATTCCCAAGCTTAACGCTGCCTCGATTAAAGATTCCTCTTTGTCAATTCCGGATGAAGTGATGATTATCTCGGCCTCTTTAAAAGGCGGGGCAACTTTATTTTTTACCACCTTTACCTTAATCCGAGCACCATAGACTTGATTGTTTTTCTTAAGAGTCTCAATTTTTCTGACATCCATTCTTACCGAGGCGTAAAACTTCAAGGCTAAACCGCCCGGTGTCGTTTCTGGATTACCAAAAAGAACGCCGACCTTTAATCTTATCTGATTGGTAAAGATAACAATTGTCTTCGATTTAGAAACAATTCCTGTTAGTTTTCTAAGCGCCTGAGACATGAGCCGAGCTTGCAGACCAATCTGAGCTTCACCCATCTCCCCTTCGATCTCACTTCGAGGAACAAGGGCAGCCACTGAGTCAATAACAATGAGATCAATAGCGCCTGATCTGATTAAAGTTTCAGCAATCTCTAGGGCTTGTTCTCCAGTATCAGGTTGAGAGACAAGTAAACTCTCCAGATCAACCCCGAGTTTCTTTGCCCACTCGGGATCAAGAGCGTGCTCAGCATCGATAAAAGCCGCCACTCCTCCTAATTTCTGGACCTGAGCAATTACTGATAAGCAAATCGTTGTTTTTCCTGACGACTCTGGGCCAAAAATCTCAACAATTCGTCCCTTTGGAAGGCCACCAACTCCAAGAGCCAGATCAAGGGAGAAAACGCCAGTGGATACTGTCTCGACCAAGACAGCCG
The DNA here is from genome assembly GCA_025057905.1 of Patescibacteria group bacterium. Classification (GTDB taxonomy): domain Bacteria; phylum Patescibacteriota; class Microgenomatia; order UBA1406; family GWC2-37-13; genus GWC2-37-13. The sequence continues at coordinate 59,383 of JANWUX010000003.1, read as the reverse complement.
GCCCCTGGCCAAACCTCATAATTGCCCCCTTGCCAAACTGTTTTTGAATCTGTTCAATGGCAAAATTAATCGCCTGTTTTTTTTGGAGAGAGTGATCTTTCATTTTAAAAATCTTTCCTGGCAAAACTCTATAACTCTATCTCTCTTGCCATCATTTGTCAAGAGAAAATCGCCTACAAGATATAAATCAGAGTGATAATGATCCCTGACCAAAGAACAATTGCTATAATCAGAGGCAGATCTGAGGTAATGATCTTTTCTGGTCTCTCCCCTTCATACTTTTCGTAAAGAAGCTGGGCATACCGAGTGATCCCGTAGACAACAACTGGGATGGTGATCATCATCAATTTTCTAGTCTCCACAAGAGGAAAATACTGGCTTGAAAAATCACCCAAAAGGGTTTTCATTTGAGGTGGTTTTTCAAAGTAAGTGTAAAAGGAGTAACAAATAATGGCAGTGGTGGCAGCGGTGTAAGTAAGAAAGTCAAGAAAATGTTCGTTGTAGCGATAGAGAGAAAGTCGGGTTTCTCGCCCTTGAGCAACCAACTCGGCGTGGCGCTTGACCGAGGCCATAAACAAGGAGAGGAAAAAAATGGTTAACATCATCCACACAGGAATGTGGTAACCAGAGGTGACGACTCCAGCATAGGCACGAAGAACAAAGGAAAAAGAGATAGTGAAGATATCTATTACAGGATAATTTTTGAGAAAAAGAGAGTAAAAAAAGTGAACAATAACAAAAACAAAGCACACAATAAAGAACCAGATAGAAATAAATAAAGAGATTGTCAACATCGAGATTGTCAATAAAAAAAAGATAAAAGTTGCCTGTGGTAAGGAAATTTTTCCGGAGGCAATGGGTCGGTTTTTCTTTAAAGGATGTTTTCGGTCGTAGGGGTAGTCGATAATATCATTGAGAATGTAAGAGGCCGACGACATCAGACAAAAAATCAGGAAAGCAACAAAAGTTATCAAGAAAATCCTTGTCTCAAAAAGCTTTCCAGCAAAGACAATCGAAGTAAAAATTACCAGATTTTTTAACCATTGACTGATTCTAAAAGTTTCGAATAAAATAAGAAGATTTCTCATTGAGTTTTCTAAATTATATAAAATGACAAAAATCCTTGATGAACTCAGGAAGATAATTAAACTTCATGGTGGAGAAGAGATAATCAATTCGGTCAACTCCCTCCCCTATCAACTCAAACAGTCATTTGAAGAGTCGCTGGCACTTAACCTCTCAAAGATTTATCCGGCAAAAAAAATTAAGACCATTGTCATTGGTGGAATGGGTGGCTCAAGATTTCCGGGCGTAATCATCAAAGAACTATTTAAGGAAAAACTCACAAAACCAATAATCATAAATGATGACTACCACCTAACCGAGTTTGTCAATGACAATACCTTGATAATCCTCTCATCTTACTCAGGAACCACTGAAGAGGTCTTAGCAATGGCCACTCAGGCTAAAGAAAAAAAAGCCATGATCACTGGTTTGACCATCGGCGGAAAACTTGGCCAGTTCTTAAGAGAAAATCACTTTCCTTACTACTTGATTAACCCCCGTTACAATCCCTCGGGTCAACCACGGATCGGCTTTGGTTATTTTGTAGGCGGGATTTTAGGCCTGTTGGTGAGCCTCGGAATTGTTAAAGAAGAAAAAAAAACTATCCTCAAATCTTTTGATGAGTTAGAGAAGAAAATCGAAGACTACAAGATTGAAAAAGTAACCAAGGTTAATAAGATAAAAAAGCTTGCAGAAGAAATTTTTCAGCTTTTACCCATCTATGTTGTTGCCGAACACTTGACTGGAGTTGGAAATGCCATTGCCAATCAAACCAACGAAACCGCCAAGTCAATGGCCGAGTTTCGGGTAATCCCAGAGCTCAATCATCACTTGATGGAAGGACTAAAGTTTCCCAAAAAAATAAAACAGTCGCTTGTCTTTGTTTTCTTTTTTTCCAGTCTCTATTCCTCTCAAGTTCAAAAGCGATTTATCATCACTCAGGAAGTTGTCAAAAAAAACAGGGTAAAAACTCTTTGGGTTACTCTTGAGAGTAAGACCAAACTTGATCAGGTGCTTGAACTAATGGCAATTGGCAGCTTTTTGTCGTTATATCTCTCTATTCTCTACCACCAGGACCCAAAGATCATCCCCTATGTTGATTACTTCAAGAAAAAATTAGATGAAATGAAGGAGCTCCCCAAAATTCCCTCATAATTACCGCTGATTTTCCGAAAGGATTTTTTTAGCAACCTGCCGACCTAGTTTAACAGCATAGTTGGTTCCGCGATCGAAAGGATAGGTCATTTCCAGATTGGCAAGATAAAGGTTTTTTACCGGAGTCAAAATTTCGGGCTTACGTATCAAAAACTCTCGGTCAAAAATTGGCTGTGTGTAAAGATTTTTAAACTGATAGAGATTAACAACCGAGGAAGGAAACTCAGGGTTGATTTTTTTTAAGTAAGGACTGACAAACTTAAAAAGTGTCTCCATGGTCAGCGTTAGTTTATAGTCTTTCGGGTCTAAATACCAGCCTAAGTAAATTAGATGATGATTATTGTAGTATTTTTTTTCGATAAAGTTAGTGTGCTGAACGATAACCATAATAGGAATCTCCGTCACGGAGATGTTAAGCCAATAGATATCTTTGAGAAGAGGTTTTTTTGATTCGATAATTAAAGTTAAACCAGCAAGATAGTTAATTTTGCGGAGATTTTGCGTGAAATATGCGGGAAATATCTTTCTGGCAACTCTTGCTATCAGCGGCGAACAAAGAGTGCCGATAACAACATCAAATTTCTCCCCGTCAATTAAAAAATCTTCTTTCTCCTTTTCAATGGAATCAACTTGTTTATTGACAAAAAGCCTGACACCCTTCTTTTTTAGTTTTTCGGTTAAGAAATCAATAAACTCCTGAAACCCGCCCCAAAAATAACCCAGCTTTTTTGTTCTTTTTTTAATTCTTGCCCAAATGAAGGTAGCTAGAATATTTTCCGCAAAATTTCCGAATTTTTTCCGAAAAAGCTGGTCAAATAAGATAAAATAACTTCGATCTCCGAGATAACTAATAAGTAATTCTTTGGCTGTCTTCTTTTCATAAAATGAAAAAAAAGGCGAAAGTTTAAAGAAAAGAAATACCAAACCAACTCTTATTTTTTCCAAAAGAGATAACTTGGGGAACAAAAGTAAATCAAGAGCCGAATCAAAAGGAAAGATTCCCCAGGCGCTTCCGTTTTCAAGAAGATAGCCGGTTCTTGGTGTGGCGAAGATTATCCGATCAAAGCCAATCTCCTTGGCAAACTGAATGATTTCCCAGTCACTAGCAAAAAGATGATGATAGGCATACTCTAGGCTCCACGCCCAATCTTTGGTTCGAAAGCCACCAGCTAGCCCACCAAAGCTTGTTCCTTTTTCGAAAACAGCCACTTCAAAATGATCAGCAAGAAAGTAGCTGGCTACTAAACCAGTTAATCCTCCACCGATGACCGCGACCTTCATTGATCTGATTCGTGTTTGTTTAAATTAGTTTTTATTTTTGAGTCTTTCGCCATTCAAGAAGGAGAGTTTTGAAAAAAATAAGCGTGGGGACAGAAATAAGAATTCCCAAAACGCCGGCAATTTTTCCACCGACAAAAAGACAAATCAGAACCGTGATTGGATGAACCCCGGTAATCCGCCTCATAACAAACGGAACGATGAGATTATTTTCTAATTGTTGAATCACAACATAAAGGACGATCACTATTAATCCCAAGTTAAAAGACTGAGAGAAACCGATGATCACTGCCGGCACTGCCGAGATGATCGGCCCGATAGTTGGAACTACCTCAAGCAATCCAGCAATTACTGCCAGAGGCAAAGCGTACTTTACCCCCAGCAAAGACAGACCAACATAAGTCAATACACCAATGAAAGTCATCAAGAAAATCTCCGCCCAAAACCAAAGAGAGGTTTTTTTTTGACTGAGATTGATCAGATGGCTTATCCTCATTGCTTGGCTCTCTGAATAAAAGATCTTTAGTACCCCCTTAATGAAGTTTTTTTCGGCAAGAAAATAATAACCAAAAAACAAGGTGGTAACGATAAAAACGATGTTAGAAAGAAGGTTTCTTAGAAAATCAAAAAAACTTAGAGTAAGATTGGGCAAACTTGAAGTTAGGAAATTGATCTCAAAATAGGGAAAAAACTGTTTCAGCTGCTGATTATCAATAAACCGAGGCAGATTTTTAGTAAAAGAGACAACTTCGTTAATCAAAGGAGGGATAACAAGATAAAAAAGATTAAAAAAAATGAAAATAAAACCAAAGTAGACACCAAGTGACGCCAGCCCCCGAGAAACTTTTCTTTTTTCAAAAAAATCAACAAAAGGAGACAAAGCACCAGCAATAATGAAGGCAATCAGAAGAGAAATAAGCAATTCTTTTATCTGCCAGAGAAACCAAAGAAACAAAACAAAAAAAACCGAAAAGACGACTGTTTTTGGTGAAATTTCAATTTTTTGGTTTTTCATTAAAGAGAATTATACAAAATTAGCCCTAAACAAAGGGTAGTTAATCCTGGGCTAGTGTTAAACAATAAACTCTTTGGATACCCTCTTTCCTCAATATTTTCGCCGCTTCATTAACGGTATGACCTGTAGTAATAATGTCATCAACAAGAATTACTTGTTTCTCTTTCAGAAAGGTTTGAGACTTCCTTCTTACAGCAAAAGCACCTCTTAGATTGAGATATTGTTGTCGCCTATCCTTTATCTCCGCTTGAAGCTTTGTCTCTTTGACTCTTTCGAGGACATCAATTACCGGCAGGGCCAAAAGTTGAGCAAAATAGTTACCAATTATTTGGGCCTGATTAAATCCCTGTTTTTTTAGTTTATTCGGGTGAAGAGGGATTGGTTGCACGACCAACTGATCTCTAGTCTTTCTAAAAAAATCTAAAAACCACAGCTCAAGAGGATTAATAAGTTTAAGAAGCTCAGTGAGCGCCTCCTTCACTAATCGATACTTTATCTCTTTAATGACTTTTCTAAAAAATTCATTGTAATAAAAAACTGACCCAACCTAGTCAACTTTAAATTTATTTTGACATCTGAGGTGAGTCAATTGATGGGGCTTGGCCTTTGGCAATAACAACAAAACTAGGCTCTTGTGTAAATCAGTTTTTTCTGGCAGGTGAGACAGATATACTGACCAGGCCGCCGGCACCCTAGACAAAACCTTGGAAAAAAAATCTCCTGGATAAATTTCAAAATCCATCAAACTAGAACTTCTAGTTAGTTTTCCTGAATAATATTCTATTTAAAAGTTAAAAGATACTATCTTTGAATTTTCAATAACCCAAACTTTAAAATGAAATTGATATATTTTTAACTATTCTGACTCCTTGAAAGCCTACGATTAGTGTTTTAAATTTAAAGTAACCACTATTTGTATGAAGTGTCCGCTTTGCCAGTACGATGAAACTGAGGTCATCGAAACAAGGGTTTTAGAAAACGGCTCGGTAATTAGAAGAAGAAGAAATTGCCTGAAATGTCAAAAAAGATTTACCACCTATGAGAGAGTTGAAGAGTTACCAATTCTGGTCATCAAGCGAGACGGTCGAAGAGAAAGATTCGATCGAGAAAAATTAAGACGAAGCATTGTTTTGCCCTGTAACAAGACAACGATCTCAAGCGACCAGATAGAAAACCTTGTTAATGAGGTTGAAAAAGAAATAAAACAAAAGGACAAAACAGAAATCGAAAGTAAAGAAATCGGCAACTTAGTTGCCAAAAAGCTAAAAAAAATTGATAAAGTTGCCTATATCAGATTTGCCGCTGTGTTTAAAAGGTTTGTTGACTTGGAAGAATTTCAAAAAGAGCTAAAAAAATTGTTATAAATTTAATTCAATTGAGATATGAAACTTTCAGGTGTTTCCGAGATGGTCTTTTTGGATCGTTATTCATTAAAAAGCAAAGATGGTCAACCGATAGAAAAGACCCCAGAAGAAATGTGGCGACGAGCCGCTCGAGCAGTAGCTTCAGTTGAAAAAAAAGAAAAGCGAAAATTTTGGGAAGAGAAGTTCTACGATGCTATGAAAAACTTTAAGTATGTGCCTGGTGGAAGAATTTTAGCCGGCGCCGGCACTGGTTATGCGGTTTCGTTCTATAACTGCTATGTTCTTCCTTCCCCAAAAGACTCGCGAGAAGGTATTCTTGAAACCTTAAAACAAATGGTTGAGATTATGGCCCGAGGCGGCGGGGTCGGTATCAACCTTTCAACTCTTCGGCCTCGAGGAGCCAGAGTCGAGAAGGTTAATGGTTTCTCTTCAGGGCCGGTTAACTGGGCCGAACTTTTTTCGGTGGCAACGAAGGATATCATTCAGCAAGGCGGCACAAGAAGAGGTGCTCTGATGCTGATGCTTTGGGACTGGCATCCGAATGTTGAGGAGTTCATTACTGTCAAACAAGATCTGAAAAGAATTAACGGCGCCAATCTTTCAGTGTGTATTTCTGATAAGTTTATGGAAGCAGTCAGAAATGATAAAGACTGGGAACTGGTCTTCCCGGATACTCGAGATAAAGACTATGATACTCTCTGGGACGGTGATCTGGAAAAATGGAAAAAGCATAAAAAAAAGCTGATTGTTTACAAGAAAGTAAAAGCGAGAAAAATTTGGGATCTTATTGCCGAGGCGGCTTGGCAAAGCGCTGAGCCTGGAGTTGTGTTTATGGAAAGATACAATAAGCTTTATAACAACTATTACTGGAATAAAGTTATCTGTGTTAATCCCTGTGGCGAGGAAGGTCTACCAGCTTGGGGCGTCTGTAATCTTGGTTCAATTAATCTTTCGGCTCTGGTAAAAAGCAATGACATAGACAAGAAAGGCGAGTTTGATTTTAACGAGCTAAAAAAAATTGTCAAGATTGCCGTAAGATTTCAGGACAATGTCATTGACATGGATCCTTATATCTTCGAAGGAATCAGAAAAACTCAACTTGAAGGCGAACGGAGAATTGGTCTTGGCACCATGGGCTTGGCTGATGCTTTAATCAAACTTCATCTTCGCTACGGTTCAAAGGAGTCTTTAGAGTTTATCGAAAAGGTTTATAGAACAATAAGAGATGAGGCTTACAAAGCTTCAGCGGAGATTGCTAAAGAAAAAGGTAGTTTTCCAAAATACGATCAAAAACTCTTTCTAAAAGGAAGGTTTATCTCTAAACTCCCCGAGGAAATAAAAAAATTAATCAAAAAAAATGGTATTAGAAACTCTCTTCTTCTTATGCAAGCACCCACTGGCTCAACTTCACTGATGGCTAATACCTCTTCCGGCATCGAGCCGGTTTTTGAGTTTGAGTTCATTAGAAAAGATCGGCTAGGTGTTCACGTAATTCGACACCATCTATATGATCAGTGGTACAAAAAGCACGAAAAAGAAATAAAAGAAGGAAAGATAAAAAAACCCGAGTGGTTTATTACAGCCAATGAACTTACTCCAGAAGACCACGTCTATGTCCAAGCAACAGTTCAAAAGTATGTCGATGCCTCAATTTCCAAAACCGTTAATGCTCCAAAAACTCATACCGTTGAAGATGTAAAAAAACTTTACACTCTTGCTTATGAGCTTGGTTGCAAAGGAATCACTTATTTTCGAGAAGATTGTCGGGAGGGGGTCCTTGAGCGAAAAGAAGAGAAAAAAGAAAATCAACAAAAGTCTCAGCCGGTTATTAAACCTCGGCCAATGGTTGTTCACGGCTCAACCTACAAAATCAATACCCCCGTTGGGGTTGCCTACATTACTATCAACACCAATGGGGACAACCCGCCAGAACCAATGGAGATGTTTATTACCATCGGCAAGGCTGGCAGTGATATCTCTGCCATGGCAGAAGGGCTTGGCCGAATGATCTCAACTGCTCTTCGATTTTCCTCTCACTTGCCTGTTGAAGTAAGAATAAAAGAAATTGTTAATCAACTCAAAGATATCGGTGGCTCACGAAGTTATGGTTTTGGAAAAGAAAAAGTCAGAAGCTTACCAGATGCGATTTCCAAAGTCTTGGCGATGCACTATCGTTTAGATAAAAACCACCAACAAAATAGCAAACCCAAACTAATTGAATCAGTCACTCAGCCAACCATCGAAATTGACGAAAACAAAATGCTTGACTTGTGTCCAACTTGTGGCGAGGTTTCCTTGGTTCATGAAGAAGGTTGTAAAAAATGCTACGGCTGTGGCTACAGTGAGTGCGGCTAAATTATGAGTATCACCACCAAAAACGGGGACAAAGGCGAGACTTATCTTTTTGGAGGAAAAAGAGTGCTGAAATCTCACATAAAAATTGAAATTCTTGGCTCAGTTGATGAACTGAGTTCCTTTCTCTCAATGATTGTTTTAAAAATAAAGAACAAAGAGGAGAGAGATCTTTTAATAAGCATCCAAAAAGATCTTTATCAAATTATGGCTGTCGTTGCCGGTGCCAGGATCTCAACCTCATTTTTTGATGAAAAAGTGAAACAATTTGAAACAAAAATGAAAAACCTTGAAGTTAAGCTCTCTCCTCTTAATCGGTTTATCATCCCCGGCGGAAGCGAGCTCTCTTGCTGGCTTCATCTTGCCAGAACTGTTTGTCGGCGAGTTGAGAGGGTAGTTGTCAAAACCAAGAAATTTCCAAAAGTAGTTAAATATCTAAATCGGCTCTCTGATCTTCTTTTTTTAATGGCCCGGTCTCACGCAAAAAAAGAGATTATTCTTTAAATTTAAGGAGATGTTTTTTAATATTAAATCTATGAATTATACCCCAATTGATGATCTACTAGTAAAGTACAAAGCAAATAACAAAGATGAATTGGTCTCAAAAAGTACTCTCTCAACTAAGGAGTCTGAGCCGATTAATCTAGAGAAGGTAGTAGAGATAAAGGAAGTCGTCGAATCGGAGGTTGAGAAGGAGGTTAGGCCCTATCTTCAGCCTCGAAAAGAGATCATCCACCTCCCCCCGGATCTGAAAAAACTTGGCCTTCAGGAGGTAAACTCGACAATCTTTCCCAGTTACAGAAATGTCAAACTGCCAATTTCCGATGAAAAAGTTATCGTTGGTCTAAAAGCGCCGGTGACTTCTTCTCTTCGATGGCTGGCAACTTTGGCAATGTATCTTCTAGCTCGAGCCCGGCTCACCTTGAAAGTAATCGGCGGAAGAGTTGTCAGAGTGATCAGGGAATAATTCAAAAATTACTTCTCAAGTACTTTTTTATCTCTTCGCGCAGTGTCTCTTTCGTCCTGAAGCCAAAAATCTGATTCACTGGCTGGCCGTTTTTAAATATAATAAAAGTCGGGATCGAGAAAATTTGATACTGACTGGCCAGATCGGCGTTTTCATCAACATTTACCTTGACAAACTTCACCTCGGTCATTTCTTGGGCAAGCTCGTCAATTATCGGCGACACCATCCGACAAGGACCACACCAGTCAGCATAGAAATCAACAAAAACAACACCGTTTATCTCAATAACCTCTTTTCTGAAATTTTGGCTGTTTGCGTAAATCATTGTTTTATGAAAAAAATTAATATAAAAAATTGATATTGTCAATAATCAAAGAAAATTCTTCTGATCTTTTCCTCGCTTAGGTTCTGATCTCTGGGAACTCGAATCTTTATCTTTTTTCCATCAATTGTCACTTCCTGATCAATCCATTCTATCTCCTCTTCTTTAATGGTTATCTTAACGACATTTTCTTTTTGCTGAGCATAAACTCCTTGGGAGATCTTTTGGAGAGGAAGGTTGACAACTTCTTCAATGTTTTTTTTCGTCCTCTCAGAGATCTCAACTGGATTCTCGATAAGATTCCTATAGCTGTCACCGTACCTAAGAGAAAAAAGCACTGAGTTGATTTTTGAACTTAAATATTGATCAAGAGGCATTTTTAGATAGGGGGTGTTTTGTATGAATAGTTCTTTTTTTAGAAAGAAAGAGAGAAATAAAGAAATTCCTAAGACAAAAAAAATTTTTATTTTACTGAAGGAAAAATGAATCATAGTTCTTAATTAAAAAATTCGTGCATCACGATTGTGACCGACATTAAACATTAAACTGATATTATATGTAACTATAATACCTGATACTTTTTTTAGCACGATAATTCCTGTTTTTAGAAGGCCATAGTTTCTCTTAATTTCTTCAGTTTGAAGATTTAAATCAAAAGTCGTGCCTTTATCTCTGAGCTCTTTTAAATCTTTTGCGTTTTTTATATTGATCACTTTTCTATCAATAAATGAGTCATTATAGTAGTAAATTTCTATAACAATCCTATTTGGATAAATTCTAACTTCAGGATTCTCAGTTAAAATTGACGGAGCATGATCACTCTCGTAGGGCTCACTATTTACGCCGAAAAATCTCCAGAAAAAAGAGTTTTCTATTTTGAAAGTAATTTTTTGTGTGGGTGGCAACTCGCAGTAATAACTACACTCTGAGTTCCAAACTCCCGGTTCAGGATTACAAACAATCTCTCTACCTGAATTTTCTAATACAGAATAAAGACAACCATAAAGTGGCTTTTCATTAAATTTATGATTTTCTCTTTTAATTGTTCTTAAACCAACAAGCCCAGGATAATTAGCGTCATTACACACTTCGCTGTAAGTCTCAACTTTTTCAAGCTTAACATACTGTCCGTCAGGCAATCTACACCAGGGAAACTGACCAGTGCTTTGCTCATATCTTGATACCCTCCATTCAATGCAATAATCGTTTCTTGTCACATCGCAACGAGTATCAAGAGTTGGTGTTGGTATTAGTCTTTGTGTTTGTGTTGGTGAGGGTGGAGTTGGGGTTTGGGATGGTGTAGTTGTTGGGGCATTTGTTGGGTTAGAAATTCTCTGTGCTGAAATTGATGGGGAATTTTGAGACAATGTTTGAAGTATATAGCAAGAAAAATTTTGATTACTCTGACTGTATTTTTGTTTGCAAAAATCTACAGCAGATTGATCATTAGCTTCTATGTAAAAAAAAGATTGATTTTTACTTTTTTGAAATTGGATTTCTATATCTGTACAAACACCCCCGATTCTCGTGCAAGGATCGGGGATTGGAGAAGGAAGTGAAGTAGGCTTGGAAGTTTGATCTTGGGGTCTTCTTGAACTTTGATTGTTTCCAGCCACTCGACTGCCTTGATTAGTTTGGTTACTATTTTGACTGTTGTTATCATTGTTTGTTCTTTTACTTAAACAAAAACCATTGTCACAACTTGAGTCGCGGGATAAACATAAACTTCTTCTTTGTTCACTAAGGTAATAACACCAATTGGCCACTCCGCCACCACAGTCGTCACTATTTCTGCAAGTTCGATCAGTAATCTTCCAAGCATCGATAGAATCATTAGAGTTATTGTTTGTAATCTCATTTTTATCGCAAACAAGAGAAGCATTGGATCTTTTAAAAAAAAGATAGCTTTGGTTGTTTACCATCTGAGCGCATTTTACAACTGGCATATCTTGGCTAGTGGTTGTTTGCTGGCCAGTTGGCGATTGATTCTGAGAACTCTGATTATTTTGATTCTGAGAACTCTGATTATTATCTTGATTGTCTTGATTACTTTGATTGCTGGCTAATTTCTCAGGAAAACAGGAGCCATTGTCACAGTTTGGTTCGCGAGAAAGACAAAGATTTCTCCTGGGGTTATTGAAATAATAACACCAATTGGTCGTTCCTTCGCCACAGTCATTGTTGTTATTGCAAGAGCGATTGGTAACTCGCCAGGCGTCAAGAGAACTAGTCGTGTCTTTGTTGCTTAAGATCTCATCTCGATTGCAAATTAAGGCAGCGTTTGATCTTCTAAAAAAAACAAAGTCTTGATTGTTAACCTTCTGAATACAGTTATTAGTGGCTACTGCTGAAATTCTTAAATTATTTCGATCTCGATTTCTCATAAAAAAAATTGCTATCAATAGAAAGAACCCCATGAAGATTAGATACAGAGTTCTCAAGAAAAAGTAATTCTTTAGCCTAGAAAAATAGTTTTTACTTTTCATTAATTAAAATATAACAAAAAAACTCTGTTGGATATTTTCAATAGACAAACAAGAGTCAAGCTTTCTTAAACTATCCCTTGTGCTCTCGAGAATTTTCTCTGGAACAACAGTTGGTCTTGAGGGTGTTTTGATAGAGGTAGAGACCGATGTCGCCTCGAGAGGTTTTCCTAGCTTTACCATTGTTGGCCTGCCCGATAAATCAATTGATGAGGCAAAAGACAGAGTTAGATCAGCCATTAACAACAGTAATCTTCCGATGCCTGATGCCAAGATAACTATTAATCTCGCCACTGCAGATATTCCAAAAATCGGCTCTTCTTTTGACCCGCCGATTGCCATTGGTATTCTGGCCGCCTCGGAAATTATCAAAGAAAATAATCTAAGAGATCTCTTTTTATTGGCGAACTCTCTCTTGAAGGAAAAATTCGTCAAGAGCCAGGAGTTTGCCCATTGTCCTGATGGCGAAAGAAAAAAATATTAGTCAGATTTTTCTGCCAGTTGAAAACACAAGAGAGGCCTCTCTTGTTGATAGGGTGGAGATTTTCCCGTAAAAAACCTCGTTGAGTTAGTTATGCATCTCAATGATCAAGTTAAAATCAAGATAATGGCCAAAAGTGAAGTTAATCTCAAATCTTCTTTTGAGAATGAGATTTTATTTGAGAGCATTAAAGGTCATTCCCTGGCAAAAAGAGCCTGCGAAATCGCTGTTGCTGGTTTTGATAATCTTCTCCTTAAAAGTCCGCCGGGGGTAGGAAAGACTCTTCTTTCTAAAGCCCTGGCCTCGATCATGCCACCACTAGAAAGAGAGGAGATTATTGAGGTGATAAAAATTTACTCGGTTGATGGGCTGCTTAAAGACTCGTTTTACATAACCAAAAGACCTTTTCGCGCACCCCATCATACTACCTCTCGTATTGGTTGGTGGGCGGTGGCACAAATCCCTCCCCGGGAGAGATATCCTTGGCCCTCCGAGGAGTTTTGTTTTTAGACGAGATTGCCGAGTTTCCAAGATCGACGCTAGAGGCATTAAGACAACCTCTTGAGGAAGGAAAGATCACCATCTCTAGAGCTCAAGGAACCCTGACATTCCCAGCAAGATTTATTCTTGTGGCGGCAGCAAATCCCTGCCCGTGTGGCTTTCTTGGTCATCCAAGGAAAGCCTGTCATTGTCATCCAGGTGCTATTCTTAAATACAAAAAAAGACTTTCTGGTCCCTTTCTTGATCGAATTGATCTTTACGTTAATGTTGTTCCCATCGAAAATAAGAGTTGGTTGACTCAATTCCAACAGAAACAAGTGAGAAGATAAAAAAAAGAGTTATCAAGGCTCGAGTGCGACAAAAATTGATATTTCAAGGTTCAAAAATTTCCTCTAATGGCGAGATGGGAACAGCAGAGATAAAAAAATTTTGTCACCTCGAAAAGGAGGCTCTTGATCTTCTTAAAGAGGCAATTATCCGATTCTCTCTTTCTGCCAGAGGTTACTTTAAAATTATTAAAATTGCCCAGACAATAACCGACCTAAACCAAAAAGATATCATCGAGGTAGAAGCCGTCGTTGAAGCTCTGCAGTATCGATATTTTGAAGATTAAATTTTCGAGAAACTTGAATTTTATTGCCCTTTGTTCTAGTATTATTTTCACTTAATTAAAAAGCACTTGAAATTAATCAGGTTTTTCTATAACATAATAACAGTGTTGTCAAATAACCTAATTGTATTTCTGGGACAAGTCTTAGCTCAACAACCTCCAAGAGAAGGTGTTGCTTTAATTACAGCTCCTGTTGCTGATCTTGGTTTTACTGTCCCCAGTTTCTCCCAAGTGATCACTTTTTTGATCAGACTGTTCTTTGTTGTTGCGGGTCTAATTGCTTTGATCAATCTTCTTCTTGGTGCTTTTGGCTGGATTACTTCAGGTGGAAATAAAGAGTCGATAGAAAAAGCCAGAGAAAAAATTCAAGCAGCAATAATTGGCCTTATTCTCATCTTTGTAGTCTTGTCGATTGTTGTTGTTTTGGAGAATATTCTTAACATTGGCCTTGGAATAACAAAGCCGATTCAATTTCCTCAGTTAATTCAACCAACTCAACCATCTCGGTAGAAATTTCCAGTCATCACATTACTTTTAAAGACCTGCTAAGATTTCTTTGATAGAATTTACTTAAATACCAGAAAGCGGAGAAATTGAATTATCAGTAAAAAACATCGAAAATTCAAGAACTAACTCAAGAAAAAGGAGACTGATTAAATCAAATGCTAACTGTCGCTCTTGCTCAATCTCCTCAACTCAAGACCTGGGAAACCTGCAGTATCAAGGTTGACAATGCTTATGTACCAACGCTTGCTTGTTTGGAGGTGCTTTTTGGCAACATTCTGACGCTTTCCACCGCCTTTATTATCCTTGTTCTCTTTGTAATGTTTGTTTATGGTAGCTTTCAGTATCTCACCTCTTTTGGTAACCCCGAAAGAGTGAAAAAAGCCCAGGCAATATTCCGCTATGCCCTAATTGGTCTCATTGTTTTTATTTCTTCTTATCTAATCTTAACTGTTATTGATATTCTATTTCTCGGAGGCGAAGGCCAGCTTCTTCGATTTGAGCTTGTTAGGTGAGATCAGTAATTTTTTTCACTCTCAATAAATTTAAACTTAAACTCTTCTCACCAGATTAAAAAACCAAAAAATGAAGATAAAAAACTTATTGCTAGGCATCCTCTAGATTATGGCGAGTTTGAAAATTGTGTTGTCTCCTCTTCGGGAATTGGCGATACGATTCGGTTTTGCGCCTGGAAAAAATTAATCAAAAAAACCACCAACAAAGCCAATCCTATCGCAATCAAAATCAAGCCAAGAGTTCTCACAAAAGCAACTAACAATTGACCATCTCCTTAATGATGTAATTTGGTCGTCTTTGAACTTCTTTGTAAATCCGAGCGATGTATTCGCCCAGCAGCCCAATCATAATTAACTGGACGCCACCTAAAAAAACAATCGAAAAAAACAAAGATGCCCAACCCGGAAGCCAGACTCCCTGACCAAAAACAAAGTGTTGAACTGATTTAAAAACAACAATAAAGATGGCAAACAAAGAGACAAAAAAACCTAATAAAGTCGATAAACGAAGCGGTTTGGTAGAGAAGGCGATTATTCCGTTAAGAGCCAGATTGATCATTTTCCCAAGAGTGTAGCCAGTTTTCCCGAAGTGGCGCTTATCTCTTTTAAAATAAACAAAGTCGATCTTAAAACCCGGCCAAGAAACCAGACCGCGCAAAAACTCAGGTTTCTCGGACAAGTTTTTTAAATACTCAACAACCCCTCGATCAACCAGCCGAAAATCACCCACATCTTCAGGAATAGATGTCTCAGAGAGGAAGTTTATTAGCCAATAGAAAAGTTTTGCTGTCACCAGCTTGAAAAAAGTCTCGCCTTGACGCTCTTGTCTTTTAGCATAGATAATTTTTGCTCCCGCTTGCCATCGATCAATCATTGCCTCAATTAACTCAGGCGGATCTTGAAGGTCAGCATCAATAGAAACAATCGCCTGTCCCTGGGCAAACTGATAACCAGCAAAGAGAGCCATTTGATGACCAAAATTTCTGGTAAAGGAAATGAGCTTTATTCTTTCGTTCTTTTGACAATGGCTTTTAATTATCTCTTCTGAGCGATCAGTTGAACCGTCGTTGATGAAGATTATCTCGTAGTCGTACTTTTTAATTATCTTTAGAGCTCGCTGAAGGAATATCTCAATGTTTCTGTCTTCGTTATAAACCGGAACAATCAAAGAAAGATAGCAATTTTTCATCGTATTTTTCATCGTAAAGTATTATAATATAGAAATATTACGGGGTAGTGTACGGTTGCACAGGAGGCTCATAATCTCCTAGACCGGGTTCAACTCCCGGCCCCGTAACCAAAAAAACTACTCCCAAAAGACCTTCAACCACTTCTGCCAATTGGACAAGAAAGGAGTCGGTGTTGGAGAAGGCGAGATTTTTAAGGGGGGCAAAAGAACAACCATCTCGTTTTTCCTGGTGAGATTTAGGTTATTTCTGATGTTTTTCTCTAACTCGTAGACACTTTTTTGGCGAAGAATTTTTGTCTTCAGCTCAATGTTTTTTTTCTTCTCTTTTTCATACGCCTCCTTGATTTTTTGAAAAAAAACCAGGTGGTTTTTGTAATTCAGGAGATTGGGAATGAGCGAAAGGAGAAAAAAAACAAAAGCACCAAAAAAAACAATTTTTCTAAAGATCGACATACTCTCTTAGAATCTTCACAATTCTCTGCGAATCGGCTTTTGATCTTAACTGACGAAAACAGATCGAGATAATCGCTTTTTTATCCTGTTCTAGAATCTTTTGATTATCACCAATAATTTTTTTTATCTCTTCTCTTAACTCATCATCCGTTAGTTCTGGTGGAAGAAAAGAACGAGCAACCAATAATTGAGCCTTAGCTTGCTCAACTAGATCATCTCTTTTTCCTTTCTTGAATACTTCAATTGACTCATTTAATTCTTTAATAATCTTTTTGATGATAAAAATTCCTTCGTCATCGCTCAATTCGCATCTTTTTTTTATTTCTTCATTTTTAATCCGAGAA
Source organism: Patescibacteria group bacterium (assembly GCA_025057905.1). Lineage (GTDB taxonomy): Bacteria > Patescibacteriota > Microgenomatia > UBA1406 > GWC2-37-13 > GWC2-37-13. The sequence goes on along the minus strand of JANWUX010000003.1, from coordinate 42,785 downwards.
AGAATGTATCTGATCGTTGATAATCGAACCTTTTCACCTGCTTTTAGCGCCTTAATCTGTTTTTCTTGTAATTTTTTCTTTATCATGTAATAAAATAATTATACTTATGAAAGCAAAAAAAACCGATTTCTCTTTAATTGATGATCTTTTAAGCCTCCAAAAAAAACTTAAAAAAAAGCCATCCTACGAAGAGATGTTTGACCAGCTAAAGATGATGAACCTTACCTTAAAGCCAATCAACGGTCAGTTAGCTGATCTTGATTTTCTTGATAAAAACCTGATCGAGATGATTTGGGGGATTGGCAAACTAGAGGAGTTTTTTTACTCCAAAATCAATCAATTAAAATCAGAAAAAGAGAGAGAGAAGTTTGTAAATCTGTTCACTCAGATCTATAACTCCTACTATCAAAACCACAGTTCTCAAATCTCTTTTACTAAAGAAAAAGAAAGTCAGGAAGATTCAGCTACTTGGCTTGAAATCGAGATTTATAAAGTAATCAAGCCAAAAAACTGATGAAAAGCTTTCCTTTAGTGATGGATTTAGAAACAAAGTTTTCCTTTCGGGAATTTTCTGATCCAAGAAAACTTGAGATAAGTGTTGTCGCTGTTTTTAACTATGCTGACAACTCAACCTTAGTTTTTGAAGAAAGAGAAATTTATCGGCTTTTTCCCCTAATTGAGAAGGCATCCTTGATCATCGGCTTTAACGTTCTCAATTTTGACCTTGAGGTTTTAAAACCTTACTATCCTGGCGAGATAAAAAATTTAAAGGTTCTTGATCTTCTTGAAGATATAAAAGCAAAAATTGGCAAAAGAATTTCTCTAAACGAACTGGCCTTTGCCACGTTGAATAAAAAAAAATCCAGCTCGGGGATGGAAGCGATTAACTATTTCCGGGAAGGAAAAATTGATCAACTTAAAAAGTACTGCCAGGAAGATGTTATCTTGACAAAGCAGCTTTTTGACTACGGCGTGATCAATGGCATGGTTTATTACTTCGATATCTCCAGAAAAACGCCGATCAAAGTCAGTTGGAAAAAATACCTTGAAGAAGTCAAAACGACAGAAACTCCTCTCACTCTACCTTTCTAAGTTATTTTATCTCAACATTGTAGAGCGGACCTCGAATCTGAATATTTGCTGGCGCCCGGGCATTGAACCAGTCGCGAAACTCTTTCCCATCAAAAGTCACCAATCCACCATCTCCTGACAGACTAATAGCAGTGGTTCGCCCGAGGTTAAAATCAGCTTTGACACTGACCTGATTAATGTTGGTGAACGGACTAATACCTCTTTTTCTTAACTCTTCTTTAACCTTTTCCTCATTCCAAACCTCGCCTCCAGCATCAACTTGATAAAGATACCGAGACACCGATGGCTCGGTTTTTGCCAAAAGTAAAACATTAACGATATCCGCTACTTCCTCGCTTTTCAACCAAGCGGTGTTGTTATACTGAGCTCTCTGTCCCCAGTTGCAGTAAAAAATCGGCGATTCACGATCAAAAGCAAAAAGAAAAAGATCGGCAAAACTGGTGATTTCTCTGACTGTATCTCTGGCGTTTTTTGTCCAGGAAGTGCTGTTCCAGCCAATCTCTGCTGATGAAAAAATATATCCTCCATGAGTGGACGAATACCATGCCTTGATTACTCGATCGTCTTTTTTCATCACCTTACCCGCTGTCTCATTCACAGCCTGTTCCCATGGACCGCCCTTTGGCTCCGGCCTAAAAACCTGACAATACTCTGTTGGACAGATTGATCTTTGGCCATTTTCAGTAAAAGCGACGACGTAAGATCGGGCGGCAATTGCTTGAGCTTTTAGGGCTGAGAAGCCATCAATGGCCCAACTATTGGGCACCTCATAAATTCTTTTAAGATAATCTTCAAGAAGATAATCACCGTAGCCGTCAACTTTAATTTTTAAGTTAGTATCAATTGTTTCTAGACTGTCGAAATTATAGTAAGATCTCAAGATTTCTTCTTCATTTTGGCCAGCTTTGGCTCTTCCATAAGCTCCCCATTGATTCATACCGACTCGATTCGGGACTCCGAAGGTAAAAAAGCCAAATTTTGGCGTAAAGCCAGCCTCACGAATGCTTCCGATTCGATGATCATAATCTGGTTGACAACTATAAGAAATGCTGGCTGACCGAGGAATATAGATACTCGCAAATTTTTTGGCAATCAACTCTTGTTGTTTGGCCGTTAACTGGGCAATTCTTATCTTCGTCTGAGAGATTTGGTGGGTCAAAAACATCGTCTGGTCGTTGATCTCTCTTTTTATCTTGGCAAGTTGATTTCTTTCTTGCATAAGTTTTTTTTTAATCTCTTGAAGATTTTTTATATAAAGAACAATTTTGACAATCATCTCTTTGTCTTGATTGACGACTCGCTTTTGATAGAAAAAATTTGTTAGCGAATAATAAAAATCCTCATTAAAAAAAACCTCGATTAGAAAGTCATCTTGTTGATTTATCTTTTTGTAAACCGAAGCAGCTCTTTGATCAAGAAGCTTACGTTGGAAGAAAAGGGCTTGTTCGCTTTTTTTTGTTTCAAACTCTTTTTTTTCGATCTGAACCTCAAGATTAATCACCCTTCTTTTTATCTCCTCTAGCTTTTGACTAAGTCTTTGGTGGTCTTTTTCTTTATCTCTTAAGTCTTTTTTTAGAGCCTCAAGCTCTTTAGTGACCTGCTCGAGCTCATCGGCCCAGACAATTTTTGGAGAGATCAAAACCACCCACCATAAAAAAAGCAAGATTAAAACCAGCTTTCTCATCAAAAAATTATAAGCAAACTTACTCTTTCGTTGAAGTGATGAAGAAAAATGATATATCATTCTTTTATGAAAAAAAACTTCCTGAGGCATGCTCTATTGGTAAGCCTGATAATTTTTTTTTATTTTTTGTTTTTGACCAAAGATCAAATCCACTCTCAATCACAAGAAAGATACGCCACTTGTGATCTCTGTGGCTACTGTCAGCCCAATCCTCCCCCTGACAACTGGCTCAATTGCAAAAATTGCCTCTATCCTAACGCCAGCGACAATCCCGATTCAAAAGACACCTTAAGAATTAATCCAACTACCAATCTTCCACCAACGCCCGTTCCTGGTCGCCAGTATACTCTCTTAGGTTGCATTGGCAACACTGGCTTATTTCGGGAACAAAGCGGTGTTGCTGGTGTGGTTCAGTTTATCCTCAATGTTATCTTCTCGCTTGTTGGCGGCGTCTCCTTCTTGTATCTCCTTTATGGGGTATTCGTCTTAATGACCTCGGCCGCGAATCCCGAAAGAGTCAACTACGGCAAAAGAGTTATCAGTGGCTCAATCATCGGTCTAATTTTTACTCTGCTTAGTCTCTTTATTTTCAATTTGATCAGCCAGAATTTTCTTGGTCTTCCACGAGGGTGAATAAGAAATTTATCTTTATCAGCTTTTATCAATTTTTTTTAAGGAAAGCCCTATCATTCCTAAACCAAACAAAACAGGAATAAAAAAGCTTGGTAGGCCAGCGGCGGGTATTGTCTGAGGAGTAGTGGTAAACCTCAGGGTCTGAACCGGTTCTTCTGGCGACGGCGAAACCACAGTTTCAGAGCTTACTGATAATCTTTTTGGTTCAAGAGAAGGAGTTGGAGAGATCACTTGTCTTCCCTGAGACTGGCGATTTGGATTAGAAAAATAACGTCGAAGGTCAATCCTGCCGGTAACCACAGCAAAAAAAACCACGACAACCACCAGTCCCAAAACAAACGAAACAATCCGATTAAAATTATCCATATAGTAAATATTATAACATTAAAAGAGTGCTATTGCAAGCAATACTTCATCAAGATAAAATTAACTTTAAAAGAGTCGATTATTTATGGAAAATCCGCAGTTAATCTTTTCCTGGCGGGCGCCTCTTCGACCTTATCGAAAAAGGTCGAAGCTGATCTTGAGGTTTTATTTTGGCGTTGGCTTTTTGCTCTCGTCAATTTTTTTCTTCTTTAACGACAAAGTGATCATCATTGTTATCTGGACCCTGATGTTTCTTTTTTACGTTCTCATCACCAGCCCACCACCGGAGATAGAAAATAAGATCACTGTTTTTGGTATTGAGACAGCGGGAATCGTTGCTCGGTGGGAAAATCTTTCTTGTTTTTACTTTGAAAAAAGATTTGGCTTTTATGTTCTCACTATTGTTAGTCGGCCACCTTTTTTTTACCGGCTTTATCTAGTTGTTCCGACGGAATCAATAAAAAATAAGTTAATCGAGATCCTCAGTCAGTATCTTTTTTATCAAGAAAAACCAACAAAAACATTTACTGAAAAGTTGATTGGTTTTCTCTCCCAGCTTGTCCCAGATGAGACTGAAGAAGCCACTCAAGACGTTTTGAAAAAACTGAAGGAAGCATCTCTTTCACCCCAAAAATCCGGGCCCACTTAATAACACCTTCGTCGGTTGAAACCAAAAAACCCTCTTTTTGCTTAGCCAGAGCAACTGCCTCAAAATCAGCCAAACTGTCAATAAAACCCTGACGAGTGGTTTTTCGGTATCTATCCCGAAAATTTCTAATAAATTTGCCGATAGCTATTTGAAAATCTTTCTGATTATCTATCTTTTTCTCCTGAAATTCTTTAGCTACAGCGACGATCTCTTCTTCAGCGATGTTTAATCCTCGATAAGCTCGCTGCCTTACCTCCTCAAAAATTCGCTCAAGAACAAACCCATTAACTAACATCTTCCCTAAATCAGGTGACTCCACCTCGGTCAAGGAAAGAAAGTCTTTGGCTTTTTGATCGTCTTTGTCCTTAAAGAAGCTTAAAAACTCATCAATAATTTTTGGTGTCATATAAAAACTTGCCAATCGATTGCTTTTTAAAGGTTTGATCATCAAAACAAGTTTCTCTAAAAGCTCGCTGGTGTTTTGGCCAAGACCTATCCCTGGTTGGAAGTTAAAAAAGATATTCGTATCAAGAACAAAAATCTCCATTATTTATCCTTAGTCTTGAACCCTTACCGGCATAATAATGTGAAGAAAGCGATCATTACCAACCATTTTAAAGACAGTTGGTGAGTCTGACCTTAATAACTCAATCTTTATCTCTTCTGAAGAGGCTCGATTAAGAAAATCGATCAAGAATTTTGAATTAAAAGCAATCTTAATTGCCTCACCTTCAACTCTTGCCTCAAGGGTGCCGACACTTTTTGTTTGATCGCTTGTCTTCGGCGTAACTCTTATGAGATTTTTTTCTATTTCAAGCAAAACCACATTAGAGAAATCTCGGGCAAAAATTGAGGCAAGTTTAATGTTCCTTAACAAATCCTCTCGCTCGACAACAACCTCAGTAGTTTTTTCTTTCGGGATAACTCTCTCGTAGGGGGGATAATCTCCCTCTATGACTCTTGTTGATATTTCAGTCTCATCAAGAACAAAAGTAAAAATTTTTTCCTTATCATTAAAGTAAAGATCAATATCTTTCAAGTTTTTGCCGATTCTTATGATTTCATTAATGAAAAAAGCGGGGATAACGACTGAAGAAAAAGGCAGTCTCTCCTCAAGAGCATAAAGCGACAATCGAAAGCCGTCAGTGGCCACCAAATTAGTCACTTCATCAAGTGTGTCAAAGTGAATCCCGGTTAGAATCGGCCGAGATTCGTCAGTTGAAGCCGCAAAGTAAATTAGAGGGGAGATCTCTGATAGTTTTTTTAGGTCTATTTTTTTCTTTTCTAGATATTGATCAATTTTTATAGTCGGGAAGTCATCAGTTTGCGTCATTGAAAACTCTCCTTGATGGCTCTTGGAGTATATAGCCAGACTTTTTTCCTGAAGAAAAACTTCGATTTCCTGAGAAGGAAGAAGAGATAAAAACTCGGTGATTTTTTTCGAGTCAATCACCAGAGAAAAATCTTTCTCTTTATCGCTCGTTTTTACTGAGATCTCTGATTTAAAGTAAAAACTGAGGTTTGTTGAATAGAAAAAAAGCTTGTTTTTTTGTTTTTTGAGATAAACTCCTTGAAGAGGAACGTTGGCTGAAAACCTTTGAGAGATAAACCTGGAAGCACAAGCGAGTTTCTCTAAAAAAACTTCCTTATTAACGATCATTTTGTTCTTATTAATAGTAATATTAGAGATTGTGTATTAGTGTATAAGAATCACCGAAGATTTTCAAGACAAAGAAAAAAGCCAACATTAACTGTGGAAACTCTGTTGATATTAAGTTAATGACTCAAGAGAATTGATTATTTCATCGATCTCTTTCTTGAACCCAGGATTTTTCATGATCATTTTAGTGATTTTTTCTTCGGCATGAAGAACAGTGGTATGATCCTTTCTTTTAAGCTCAAAGGCAACCTCAATTAGTTTCAGACCGAGTCTTTTTCTCAGAAGGTACATCGCCACCTGCCTAGCCAAAGCCAGATTTTCTTTCCGTTGAGGGCCTTTCAATTGAGAGACTTTGAGATTATAGTAATTGGCAACAGCTTTGATTATTTGCGAAGGGGTATCTTTTTTTTGTTTCTCCTGGTCAGTGATTGAAGAAAAAAACTCCTCAACCGCCTCAAGATCAATTACCTCTTTCTTGCCAAGAATCTTGGCATAGATTGAAAGAAGGGTCCCCTCCAGGGCTCGTGTGTCTTTAATTCTTTCGGCAATAATTTTTGAAGCCTCGATATCTAAATTTATTCCTTTTTCCCGAGCCTTAATAAGGAGAATGGCCGATCTTAGCTCAAAGTCAGGTGGTTGAATGTCGATGATTAATCCTCCGGAAAACCGGGATTTTAGTCGATCTTCAAGATTTTTAATAAGAGCCGGCGGTTTGTCGGAGGTGAGAACAATCTGACCACCAGCAGAGATAATTGAGTTAAAGGTATGAAAAAACTCTTCTTGAACATGAACTTTGCCAGCAAGAAATTGAATGTCATCAACAATAAGAAGATCAAGAGAACGATATTTCTTTCTAAACTTTTGAGTTGTTTTTTCCCGAATCGACTCAATTAATTCGTTGATAAACTGTTCCCCTGGGCAAAAAAAAACTTTTTTCTTTCTATCCCTTTCAAGAATTTGTCTGCCGATGGCCTGAGCTAGGTGGGTTTTGCCAACACCAACGCCACCATACAAAAATAGAGGATTATAAGCTGAGCCAAGATTGTTGACAACTGCTTGAGCGGCAGCATAGGCAACTTGGTTCGTCGAGGAGACGGCAAAGTTGTCAAAACTAAACTTTTTGTTCAGGCCGGCCCGAAGAAAGATATCTTCTAAAGGCGGTTCAAAAGAGAGAAGAGGAACACCGACAGCGGTTTTTTTTGGGGAAGTGATAATGATAAACTCTATTTGAAGCTTTTTTTTTAGAACAAGAGAGATTTTTTCTTCAATTTCCTTTGTTTTTGCCTCAAGGAATTTTTTGACACCAATACCATTGCACCCAATGATCAGCTGGTCTTCTTTTAATTCAATGAGTTTAGTTTGTTTTAGGATCGAGAACAAAACTGATTTTTTGTTAAAAAAGCGAGTTTCAAGCTTGCTGAGAAGGTCTGTCCAAAAAGACAAGAGAGGTGAGGTCATTATCTTGTGGATAACTTATCCACAAATAATAAACAAATAGACACTGGTTGTCAAGCAACCTTGACTTGTTTTTTTGTTCATAATATGATATTATAGGTTAGTATGGAAGGCTATATTTTGCCAAGTTTAGTTGAGAAATTCGTCAAGCACTTAGAGTTTCAAAAAAAATCAACCTACACCATCATTGCCTACAAAAAAGACCTGGAACAGTTCAGTGGCTTTTTAACTAGCAAAGAAATTACCGATATTCGAGAAGTAAAAAAGGAAAATATCACCGAGTTCATCAACAAACTTCTTTCTGAAAAATACACTAAAAAATCAGCTTCCAGGAAGTTAAACTCAATTCGAACTTTCTTTCGGTTTTTAAAGAATGAGGGACTTATTGATTATAACCCCTCGCTTGATGTTTCTCATCCAAAATATCAGTTAACACCGCCACGTGTATTCTCAAAAATGGAGTATCGGGCCCTTCGAGATGTTGCTAAAGAAGATCCGCGAACTTTTGCTTTGGTGGAGATACTTCTTCAGACGGGAATGAAGATTGGCGAACTAGCTAATCTAAGACTTAAAGATATTGGCGAAAAAACCCTTAAAATTTCTGCCTATGGAAAAAACTTAGAAAGGGAAGTACCTCTTACCGACTCAGCTAAAAAGGCAATTGAAGAGTATCTGAAGATTAGACCGCCATCAAAAGATGATCATCTTTTTGTTACTCGAACCGGCAAGCCCCTTTTAGTAAGAAACATAAGGCAGATAATCAGTCGGTGTTTTAGGGAGGTGGGCATAGAAAACGCAACTGTTAATGACCTAAGAAATACCTTCATTGCTCATCAGCTTAAAAACGGTGCCTCGATTGACTATATTGCTAAAATCGTTGGTCATCGGCGACTCTCTTCAACAGAAAGATTTTTTAATCTAATAAAAGAAGAAACGACAAGAAAAGAGGCCTTGGGGGAGCTTTGACAGAGGGTTAAATTTTATTCACGGTTAATTTTCCTTCCTTGCTTACTTGGCGATACTAAAATCAGACTTAATCTACCTAAGACAAAGACTCTAGAATTATCTAGATGAAGATTAACTCGTTTCTTCCCAGCGACATTGTGAGATTGTCTTCTCTTTTGGCTTGGCGAGATTTTTAGTAGCCCGAAGCCACGAGTGTGACTATCCACCAGAGATTTTAGATCGCCCAGTGATAACTCAAAATCTAATCCCTTTGGCTTGTCTAGCGATCAGATCGATAGAGTAGTTTCTCAAACACTAGCAAGCAAATAACGGCTATTTTGCCTTGATCTTCACCTTCTAAAAAACTTAGTCCTGACTTAATCACTACTCAAAGTTTGTTTCATCTCTGTGCTCTAATCTTACTCCTCAATTGAGGCGGCCATAAAAATGTTAGTCGAGAAACAAAGATATTTAGCCTTCAGCCAAAGACACTCACCGAGGTGATCAAAAGTTTTTATACTATAGGTCAAGTCTTAGTCCAGCCAAAACGGACAAAAGCTCTGATAAAGAAACTTAAAACAGTGAATTAGAAGCCTCAATGAAAAAACTAAACTTCACCAGCCAATTCGGATGAGTTTTTTTGAATGGATTAATCCTCTTTTTTCTAGTGGTCACTGGACGCCAGAGTTAATAAGAATGGCAGGTGGTATTGACGGTTATAGTTTTCCCGGTTCTCCTTCTCGACGTCTTGACTGGGGCGAGGTCCTTCGCTGTCAGCCGGAGGCGATTGTTATTTCTTGTTGCGGTTTTGATATTTGCCGGACTGTTGCCGAGATTCGTTTCTTGGAGGCAAAGCCAGGTTGGTCAAGTTTGCCAGCGATCAATAACCGAGCGGTGTTTATCGCTGATGGTAGGGTCTTTTTTAGTCGACCAGGGCCGCGGTTAGTTGACTCCGGTTGAGTGGTTGGCTAAGAGATTGAGAAGTCTTCGGGAGTCTAATCTTCTTAAACAAAGATACCTTCATTACTAACGATTAGTTTTTTTTGTGATTGATCCTGTCTTCGGGGTATAATTTATAGATTAGGGCCCGTAGTTCAGTTGGTAAGAACGCTTGGCTGGCAGTCAAGAGGTCAGGGGTTCGAGTCCCCTCGGGTCCACGGATTTTTCTCCAGAGCCTTTAAATATACCCCTTTGTTGGTCATATTCTGTTGAAATTACTTCTTTGACTTTAAATGATTGACTGATGAGTTTTCTTTCATCTTTTCCCCAAGAGGAGCGACCTAGAGAGAGACTGGCGCGTTTGGGCCAGAGGCTCTATCTTTGACTGAATTATTGGCTTTGGTTTTTGATCGAGGCGTAAGAGGGGCTTCAGTCATTGAGCTTTCTCAGCGTTTGCTTGGCCACTTCAAAACCCTTAACCGAATTCAGGAAGCCTCATTTGAAGAGTTAAGAAAAATTAAGGGGATTGGTTTCGCCAAGGCTTGTCAGGTAAAGGCTTGCATTGAGATAGCTAGGCGGCTAAAAAATCTTGATGAAGCTGCCGAAAAATCCAGAGCCAAGATCAGAGCCGAAAAAAGTTTATCACTCCCCAAAACATTTACTTCCAGATAAGAAGAAAGCTTGTTAATTACCACAAAGAGCATCTCTTCGTTGTTTGCTTGATAAATTACAACGAAATCATCAGTGTTGAGGAGGTCAGTCGGGGGACTTTGACTCAAAATCTCCTTCATCCCCGAGAGGTCATTGAGATGGCTATCAGAAATCACTCGGTCCAGATAATCTTAGCCCATAATCACCCTTCTGAAGTTTTGGAGCCTTCAAAAGAGGATATCTTAGTGACCAGAAGACTCATTGAAGCTGGCAGAATAATCGGGATTAGGGTCATAGGTCATCTTATTGTTGGGAAAAATGATTATTTGAGTATGGCTGCAAAGAAGTTAATTGATTTTTAAATCTGGGTGGCAAAATCCAAAACAAGTTTTTTTATTAGAAAAAGGTCAGCGATCTTGATCTTCTCTTTTCGAGTATGAGGGTTGATCACGCCATCAGAGAGAACTACGGTTTTGATTTGATGGGAGTTTAGAATATTACCATCGCTTATTCCTGATCTTTTGAGATAGTAGGGTGTCAGTTGATTTTTTTTGATAACCGAAGCAATTTTTTTTATGAAAGGATCGTTTTTTTGGTGATGGTAGCCAGGACAATAGCCATCGAAGGTTAAAAGAGCTTCTCCTTTGAAAACTTTTTTTGCCTGAAAAAAAATTTCTTTAATAAGGGTTTTTGAAAAGTTAAATTTTCTTTGGTCATAGGAGCGAATCTCACCCTTGATAACTGTTTTTTCGGGGATGGTGTTGATGGCTGTTCCCGAATGAACAAGACCAATATTGACACTAATCTTTTTGTTGGTATTTGTTAGATGTTTTTTTATTTTTCCAAGAAACTCGACTGCCGGCAAAAGGCTGTTGATGCCTTTTTCTGGTGTGGCGACATGGGAGGCTTTTCCAAGAAATTCCAGAGAGAAGTTAGTGATCTCTGGCGATCGAAGAACAATTCCGCCAATGGGATTGGCATTGTCGAAGATAATTCCTTGTTTTGATCTTAGCCAAGAAAAAGGAAAAAAATCGAGCCCGCCACCTGTTTCTTCTTTTACCGACAGAATAATTTCTAAGTAACGATCAATTTGTTCGTTAACTAAGATATCAACCAAAACGCTAACAAATGCTTTATTATCAGCGCCTAAGATTGTTTTTCCGTCTGATTTGATGATTTTATCTTCAACCACCGGCTTGACTCCTCTGCCTGGCTCAACTGTGTCCAGATGGCCACAGAGCATAATTGGCTTGCCAGAGCCTTTTTTTTCAATGAAGAGATTACCCACTGTATCAATTTTGTAGGTGAGCTTTTTCTTTTTTAGCAAGGAAATAATAAAATTTCTTATCTCTTGTTCCTCCCCAGAGACGCTGTCAATTTTGATAAGTTCTAAAAAGAGTTTCAATAGGGAACTATTTTTCATCTGTTATAAAAATAGAGGCGAGAGGGTATTCCCCATCCTTCAAAGACATTGACATAATTTCCCTCTTCTCCTACTAAATAGACGGTAAATCCTTGTGTCTGTTCTTCTGTTGGTATTTCTTCTCTCCATTCTCCATTCTTGACTAGTCTGCTAAATAACTTTTTTGATGCTTCATTATCTTCAGTAACAACAGCAAAAAAAATTGGCTTTCTTCTAGTCATACCTATTTGATTCATCATGTGATTAATTAAAGCCTCAATCATGCATTCTGCCAGATGATTGCCTCTCAATTCCGGAGTTACAAAAACTGTTCCTATCTCCCAGGCAATGACTTTATCTCTATCTTCTTGTTCTTTTTGCCAAGGAAAAAGTCTTGCAAACCCCCCAAGTTTTAGATTTTCGATCGAAAGACCTTCTTTCTTATCTTTCTTATCAGTGAATTTATCAGAAAAAAGAAACATGACCGCTTGATTGTTCATCACTGATTCAATTAAACCACCGAGGTTAACTTGTAGCATATGGCTATCCTTGTTTACTGTTTGTGCTAAATATTCTAAAAAATATTCAATCAACGATGGATTTCCTTTATAGGCTTTTTCTAATTGTTCAGCTTTAAACCAATAGAGGTGATATTTCCCAATGCTTGAGGGTAGAGGATTGCTTTCATCATCTTCTCTCAACTCAGAGTATCTATATCCTTCCATATCTAAAATCCTTTTAAATTTCTAATAATCAAAACAGGAATAAAAAAGATTAAAAGAGAAATTAGCTTTAATGTCGCCTTGATTTAGGCCGTAGAAGTCTTTTAATGTGAAGATTTTTTAATTCCATAATTTAATTCTACTTAAAAATTTTTAAAAAATCAAGTTTCAACCGACTCGCTCTTTAATCTAAAAACATAATCTTCTAGTATTTTGTAATAGTACTCCAGACTTTTAATATCAATCCACTCTTCGTCTGAGTGAAGACCTCCTCCAATTGGTCCAAAAGTTATTCCTGGACAGCTGACTTGATTAAAATGGCGAATGTCGGAACCACCATGTTTTATAATAATTTTTGAGTTTTTTTTAAGGATATTTTTTATTGATTTTTTTAGGTTAAGAATAAATGAATTTTTTTCTTCAGTAAACTGTGGAGGTTCAAAGAGAATAATTTCTTTTTCCTCGTCGGCGCCAATTATCTTTTTAATTTTTTTCTCAAAAGTTTTTTTTCCAATTTTAAAAGATTTGTTCTTAAACTCTTCAGGAATGTAACGAATATCAAAAAAAATTGTTGCTTCAGCGGGAACTTTGTTAAAAGTGAGATTTGGGGTTTCAATTCTTGCCAGATTAAAAGTTGTTTGCCAAGATTCTTTTTTAGGTAGAGGATAAACACGATAGATTTTTTCAATTATTTTTTGAGCTTTCAATAGGGCATTTTCGCCATTCCAAGGATAGGCACCATGAGCTGATATCCCCTTAGTTTTCACTTTCATCCAAATTATTCCTTTAGCTTTGTTATTTATGCCAAAATCAGTGGGTTCCCCAGCGATAACAAAATCAGCTCTCACACCTTTTTCTATCTGGTATTTTGTCCCGTTAAAACCACCTGTTTCTTCATCGGTAACAAGCTGGAGAGCTAGAGGATAGTTAATCTTTTTAACAACATTTTTGAAAACAAGTATCAAGACCGCGCAAGCACTTTTCATATCAATTGCTCCTCTACCGTAAAGTCGACCTTGCTTTTCAAAAGGTCTATACTGAGACTCTTTTCCTGAAACAACATCAAGATGGCCATTAAAAATCAGACGAAATCTTTTTGGTCTTTTATTTCCTTGATAGATTAATACTGATGGTTTTTGATTTCTTTCGAAAGACTCAATGGTTAGTCCCTCTTCTTTTAAAGGTTTCAGGGCCTCTTCTAGGACCGATTTTAAGGCTTGGTAATTTGAGGTAACTGAGGGATATGAAATTAATTTCTTGCTCAGATCTAAAATTTTCTCTAACATGTTTTTAATTATATTCTAATAAATATTTCTGGATTTTTAATGAATTTGGTTCAGGATGCTGTTTGAAGAGATAATATTTTTAGCATATTCTGGTAGTGTTTATTTTCGCTTAAAATCTCTTCTAATTACCCCCACCATTACGGGAGGAGAGATTTAAGTGTTTTAACGATAGAAATTTTTCTGAAAAATTAGATTGTTCTCTGAGAAGATTTCCAAAAACGTTTTTTTGACATCATTGCTTGATGTTGTAAAAATTCATAATTTTTTTCATCAATTCTATAAATAATACCTACTTCGAAAACCAGAATTTTATCTTCTTGAAGGTTGTAAAAGAAACTTTAAGGTTTTATGACGCAATTTTCTTGATTTCTAAAGAAAAAATTTTAAAAATAATCTTCCCCGTATTCTTAAGGAGATAACTAAATAGTGAAGGCTTTAAGAGCAACTATCATCAATGATTGCAAGAATCAGTTTCTAGCAACATCATCAGGAATTAATGGTAAGACAGAATAATCTTCCTATTAACCTCTGTTAAATTTTGCATTCTAATCATTTTGTGAATTAATCTGTTGATTATTCGATAGTAATTATTCTATCCATACCATAATTTTGGATTGTAGCTAAAATATTCTGGACATCTTTTTGCTATTTATTTCTTAAGATTGATCAATAATAACCTAGCTAAAAATATGAATAATTGATGTTCAAGGTTGAAGTTTGGCCAGTAATGTTGTCTTTAAAAAAGTTTGAGTAATTTTGCAAAAGTTACTTAATCATTTTTAAAGATATCAAAAGTTACAATCAATCAGTTAATTGGTACTTATATCGTCATACTATGTTTTCTTAAATTATCTAAATTACGAAGCTCATTGATTGAATAAAACTAATCATTGATTATAAGTTCTATATGTTTATAGGTGACTCTAAATTTTGAGAGTTGTTAAAAAAACTCATCAACTAATTTCTTTCCTATCATGGCTGCTACTGAATTTAGTAATAATAAAGTAGTTTTCTTAAAGCGATTTTAAAAAGCTCAATATTTTAATGCTTTTTCGCAATATTGATAATATGAGCGAATTTTCTGTCAAAATATCCATGAGTTGCTTTTGTCTGTTCTTAATTAATCTTTTTTCAGGTTTATTAACAGAAATTCCGGCTGAATCACTTGTTCTTTTATCAATTTCCAGTTTTTATAGTCAATGCCGAATTGTACCTATATCACTAAAGATTTTCGTGAAAAAAAGACTTAATTATTCAATTCTTTCTTGAGATTTCAGAAATATCTAGAGAGAGTCTTGAGCGATTACCTGTTTTGTTCTTTCTCATTTAACCTTTCAGAAGAAAGAGAATAGTTTGAGATTTTTTAAATTTCTTTATGAGAAGGTTTATATAAGGTAAACAGGCGATGCGTTTCCACCTAGGTGATAATCATTTTTCAAAACAACAGCAGTTATTTTTTAACATTGCTAATAGGTTTATCCCTAATTTTAATGGGGAGAACGACCTTTTTTTTGATTTTAAAAGATTTTTACTTTACTTATGAAGGGATCAGAGAGCTGTCATGACTTATTTTATGCAGCTTTGCTTCTGGGTCTGATAAATGTCTTAACTTGTGGAGATTTTTTTTAACAAAGGGAGTTATGAGATTTGAATCCTACCTTAATGAATCAAGAAAAAAGGTGTATTGATTAATGAAAATCTAAATTTTTAAGCTGAAACGAAAAAATAAATACTTTTGTAAATCTGAACATTTAGTCGTGATCTAAATTTTGATCTTCAAATTACTCAATCTTCGATAAGATTAGTTTTTTATTTATATAGCTTTGTCATTGAGCCATATAATGATTTTAATTTTAAAAATTCTTCTTTGTTGTAAAAATAGAGTTGTTTACTACAGAATCTTTTTGAAATTTCAATGATGAATCTACAGACAGTGTCGATTTGAAATAAATTAGTCACTCCTGTTGCTGAACCCGGAATAACTTTTTTTGAAGTTATGGCAACTCCCAGAACGGGAGCAGAGGTAGCAATGGCAGGCTGGAGAATGCTGTTTATGTGAGGAAGATTGTTGGTGTAAGGAGTAATGTCTTGCATTGTAATTGGCACGACTGAAACATTTTCGCCCGTAATCCACTCGAAAACGTCAATGACTTCGTCTGGAATTTTAAGTATCCATCCTTCTTTAACTATTGGTGTGATGGCAAAGTAATTGTTTTTTATTATTCGGTTACCTCTGGTTGTATCAATTGTGATTATAGCTTCCATATCTTTTTCCACATTGAGTTTATTCATTGTTTCTAGTGATACCGGACTTCCCATGAATGAAACTGGCTTCTTAGGAAATGTTGGGGCATTTGGGCAAAGATGGGTAGAGATTACATATCGACCTCTAATCCTCTCGCCATAATACTTCATCTTTGCTAACTTTAAGGCACAAGCTAAAGCAGATAGGGCCCCATCTCCATCTGAGACAAAACCTATTTCAGCTGGTCTAGCGCCAATTCCACCCAGTTGGCCGATTATTCCTATTTTGGGAAAATTTTTATCACTACTGTTAATTTTTATCTTTATGAAAATAGTTTTTCCTCCACCAATTGGTGGTTTTGTTTTTTTACTTTCATCAACACGAACAAATTCTACTTCTGTATCATATTTTTCAAAGATTTCTTTCAGAGTCTTAATGTCAATTTCTGGTTTACTAATAATTTCGAATATTTCTAAAATTTCTCTTACAACCATAGAAAATTAAAATTTTCGCTAATTCTTTCTAACCTAAACACATAAATATAATAAAATTTTTTACTATTTTAGTTATCTTTATGATAAATCAAAAATTCTCATGTTTCTTAAATATGGATAATCTCCACCTGCAAAAATATAAACAAGGTAGGCTTTTAATTTAGGAAAAATCTTCTTGCATGCTTCTCTTATTTCTGCTTTTTTAGTCATTTGATCTTTATCTGAGTTTTTTACATTTGCGACATATCTAAGAAACGCTCGAAAATCAGGATCGAAGACAAACTGTGTGGCGTGCATGATAATTAAATTTCTTTCTAGAGGGAAAATTGATGGAGGTGGATAATTATCAAGAGAATTGCTTTTTTTATCTAAAGATTTTAGCTGGCTCATTAAGGATGATAGCTGGTTTTTTTTGTTTTCTAAATCCTCTTCAATAGCTCTTATTTCGTTTGAAACTTTATTAATGAAAAATTCTTTCCAATCTTCTTCGTTTTTTTGTATATCTCTTTCTTCATTGTCTTTTGATTTTTTGTCAAATATTTGATTTAATTCTTTTAATTTTTCACCCAATTCTTCAAAACCTATTTTCCTGAGAAATAAAAATAAATTTCGCCATCTGTGTAAATCTTCTCTGTCATTTTGAGATAATGAATCAAAAGAGAAAGGTGTCTCGATGTTAGAAGGATATCTCTTTATTAGAGAGTTGAAGAAGCTGTTATATCTTTCAGTCAGATATTGTACTGAAGGTCTGAATTTTTCTTTTTCTTCTTGGTCTAACGCTTTATCATCTGGTAGATTTAATAATTCAAGCACTTTACCATACATCTCCAGAATTTTTTTATAATTTTGGATCTTTGCTTCTAATGATTGTTTTGAGCTTTGTAATTTTTGTAATTGCTGACTTGCTTCTCTTTTCTCATTTAATAACCCTCTTTCGAGGTTAAATTCTTCTTTTAAGTAACCATCTAGATAATCTAGATGCTGGTCTAAGTTTCCAAATCTTAATAATCTTGGGTCATTTTTTATCGATAAAATTTTGTTCGCTATTTCTCCTGGATCATTGGTTGGCACGTGGAAGCCAGCCATGTGGAGAATTTTTCCATCATATGGGAAATCAAAAAAACCGCTTGGTTGACTAGGATTTTTTTCATAATTTTCTCTCACCCACTTAGCTATGGTTAATCCTGCTCTAAAAGGATATTTTTCAAGTAATGACTTCTGTTTATCATTTGGTGTCTCTCCTAGGATAATTCCTTTTAATTCTGCCATTGTTGCATCCCAGTCGTTATGATCTATTTGCTTTAGCCTGCATGCCATGTTAAATGGATCTATTTCATAGTTTGGAAGACCACTTTTTCTCAAGGCTTTTTTTAGTAATGTCAACAAATTAGGGCCCACATAGGTATAAATTACTTGAGCTATTCCAAACTGCGGATCAAAATCAATACCCATTTGCTTAAACCATTCTTTTAAGTGTTCTAACAAATCCAACTCTTCAAATTTTATTGGGATTAATCGATAATAAGGATTTCCTGTTGCAAGTTGGCATCTTCTTGCAGCTACACGGTGTATCCTTTCGTAAGCTTCTTCTGTTTTTTTTCTTCCTTTTTCGACACCATATGTGTCTTCAATCCTCTGTCCCCATAGAGCATCTTCTATCAGATGAACACCAAGTTCTCCTGCTGGTAAAATTGCACCTGTTGCGTGGGTCATTGTTGGCGCTAGCGAAAGAAGAAATTCTGCAAGAGAAGCTTTGGTTTCATCATTTCCTTTTCCCAGAGCGTTAATTAAACGCACTCCCCAAGTTTCAATGGCACACGATCCGCCAACCGCAAGAGGAAATGAATTTTTTTGCAATAATGAACCCGAAACAGCTCTTAGACGAAAAAAATCAGGACCAATTTTCTTTTGTAAAAGCGAGAGTTGATCTTCACTTAATTCGTCTGGGGATGATGGATTAGGATTAAAGATTAAATAATATTGGGGTATTCCGTCTTTTTTGAATAAATTCGTTTGATTGAAATAGCTCAGAGCTTGGCCTTTGCCTATTAGTGATTCAATCGCTGAATGTGTTCCTACAACCTCTATTTTAAGTAATCTAGTTTCGTATTCAGGTCCTTTTTTACCGTATACACATCTTTCTTGTTCCATATAAAAAAAACCTCCCTTTTTTGGAGGATGGTTTTAAATTTTAACTTTGGTTTTATTTAATCACACATCCTCCCATCCTCTAGAAAAGGAGGAGAAAATGGAGGATGATGATAAATAAAACCCTTTTTTTCATACTTTTTTTTTATACTTTCATTGTATCACAAATTAAGGGAATTTTCAACAACTAAACGAAAGTATTATTTTCTGATTTCAAAATCCTCGAAAATTTCGCGAGGGGTTTGAGAGTGAATCTCAATCTCATCAACCCGGGAAACCGGCGAGCCGATCTTTAGGACCTCGATCATTCTTTTTACTTTTTCTTCTTCTCCTTGGATTACCGCTTCAACCCCACCATTATCACCAAAAATATCTGGCCGATCATAGATATTTCTAATCCAGCCGGTTACCCCGATCATCTTGGCTTGAATTTTTGCCCAGGCTCGAAAGCCAACGCCGATAACATCGCCTTTTATGTAGAGATGCTTTTGAACAAGCATTGATTTCTGACACTCTAATTTTTTAATCTTTTTTCTATTTTTGGGTCAAAATTTTTGGCTTTTTCTCGATACTCATTTGCTTTCTGGTGGTTTTCTTTTTTTTGATAGATTAATGAGAGGGCATAGAGAACCTCCGGTGAGTTTGGATTTTTTTCTAAGGCGCTTTCAAGCCGTTGGCGTGTTTTTTCTAGGTTAGTTTCTTCCTCAAAAACGATCTCTCTTAGGCTTTTTTGAGTTAGATTCTCAAAATAGGCTAGTTGAGAAAAAAAGTACTCATCCTGAGTTTTTATTTTTTTTAGAAATCTAATAATGGCCTCTTCGTCGAGTTTTACTAAGTCAATGATGAGGTTATTGACCGACTGGGAGGCGATGACATTAGCAACTAAAAAAAGAAAAAAGCCAAGCTTCAAAAGATAATCTCCTAGAGCTTTTCCTAAGAAGTTTTTTTTTGGCGGTGGCGGTGATTTAAGCTGGCGAAGTTTTTTTAAGATAGATTTTAATTTCGTCATAAAGTTATTATACTAATTCTTAAAGATGATTGATTCTTCTAAGTTATCTCACCTGGTTTTATTATGATCGTTGATACATCTAGTCTTCAGATAATTGTCGATCGGGTAATCACTCTTGGCTTGGCGATCGCTGCTTCAGTCATTGCTGGCCTTTTGACTTTGGTCTTGATTTATCTTCTGGTTCTTTATTTTCGAATCAAAAAAAGAGAGGAGATATCTTTGGAAATGATTACTCTAGAAGTGAAATTACCCCGAGATAACGAGATAAAAATTGATACCGCTGAACAGATGTTCTCTTCCTTATCTTCTCTTAAGAAGAGTGGATTTTTTTCTTTTCTGGAGGTTGATGATGTTTTGGCTTTCGAAATTGTTGGCAAAAAAGCCGAGATAAGATTTTATGTCTCGGCCCCAAGCAAGGTTATTGATCTAGTTGAAAAAACAATCTACAGTTATTACCAAAACGCCGATATAAAAAAAGTTGATGAACCAAATATTTTCAGCGAGGAGGGAAAAGTGGCTTTTGGAGCCTTGGTTCAAAAAGCGGAACCTTACTTACCCATAAAAACCTATCGAGAACTTCCGGTTGATTCTCTTTCAGCAATTACTTCGGCGATGTCAAAAATGAGCGATCATGAGGGGGCAATCATTCAGATTCTCATTAGACCAGCGGACAGCAAATGGAAAAAACTAGGTAGAGATTATGTGGCTTCGATAAAGAAAAAAGAGGCCAACCCGGAAAAAGCCACTTTCAAAACCGATCCAAAAGTCTTAGAGAAGATCGAAGATAAGTGTTCTCGGCCAGGATTTGAGACAGTAATCAGATTCGTTGTTTCATCGCCAACGAAAGAGATGGCTGAACTTCATCTCAAAAATATCAAAAATGCCTTCACTCAGTTTTCTTCTGATCAAAACAGTTTTAAAGGAGCAAAAATTCTTTTTAAAAGTGCCTTTATGATTGGTTTTATTTATAAATTCTTTCCGTTGATTGACCTTGATTTCTGGCCGTTTGGTAAGAATATTTCAATCTTGTCGACGGATGAGTTGGCATCAATTTTTCACTTCCCCAATAAAACTGTTGAGACGCCTCATATCCAATGGCTAAAAGCAAAAACCGCTCCTGTGCCTTCCGAAGTCCCTCAATCAGGAGGAACCTTCGTTGGTCATGGTTATTACCGAGGAGTCAGACGGCCGGTGTATTTGCTCTTGGAAGACAGACGTCGACACCTGTATATCATCGGCAAAACTGGTACCGGTAAATCGGTTCTTCTTGAGGATTTAGCCATTCAAGACATTAAGGCCGGTCATGGAGTTTGCGTCATCGATCCCCATGGCGATTTAATTGAAAACATCATTAAATACATCCCGCCTCAGCGAGCTGAAGAGGTAATCTACTTTGATCCTTCTGATACTGAAAGACCAATGGGGTTAAATTTGCTTGAGGCCGAAACCGAAGAGCAAAAGCATTTTATTACCACCTCAATTATCAACTTGATGTACAAACTTTATGATCCTCAAAGAACGGGAATTATCGGCCCAAGATTCGAGCATGCAGTAAGAAACGCAATGTTAACTGTAATGAGTGAGCCGGGGACAACTTTTGTCGAAGTGGTTCGCTGTCTGACCGATCCAAAATATGTTCAAGAGATGTTACCAAAAGTTCAAGATCCAATTATCAGACGTTACTGGACTGATCAGATTGCCCAAACCTCCGACTTTCACAAATCAGAGGTTCTCGATTACATTGTTTCTAAATTCGGTCGATTTGTCACAAACAAAACTATGAGAAATATTATTGGTCAATCGAGAAGCGCCTTTGACTTCAGACAAATAATGGACGAGGAAAAAATTCTTTTAATTAACCTTTCAAAGGGAAAATTAGGAGAGGAAAACTCTTCGTTTTTAGGATTGGTTTTAATTCCTAAAATTTTAGTGGCAGCGATGAGTCGTCAAGAGGTGCCGGAAGATCAGCGAAGAGATTTTTTTCTTTATGTTGATGAGTTTCAAAACTTTGCTACACCAGATTTTGCCACGATACTTTCGGAAGCAAGAAAGTATCGGCTAAACTTAACCGTTGCTAATCAATTTATTGGTCAGATGGAAGAAGAAGTAAAAAACGCCGTTTTTGGCAATGTCGGTACTTTAATTAGTTTTCGAGTCGGGGTAACCGATGCTGCTTATCTTCAGCGAGAGTACCAACCAGTGTTCTCCGAGGCTGATTTAATCAACGTTGAGAGGTTTCATAGCTATATGAAAACGATTGTCAATAATGAACCTGTTCCTCCTTTTTCTGTCGATCACACTAAGGATATGAATAAATATCGAGCTCAGGCTAATGAAAGAATTTCAAAAGCTATTATCGAACTTTCAAGGCTTAAACACGGTCGTCCCAAAGAGATTGTTGAGGCAGAAATCGCCCAGAGAGCAAGACTGTAGAGTTGTTGTCTGAAAATTCAATGGATCAGCATCCTGTTCCCCGTCAGATCACGACTTTTGAGTTTAAGCTGATAGGTTTCTTGACTTTAAGGCAGTTTATTTATGTTTTGGTTTTTGTCCTTATGGGTTTTTTTTTCTACTTTATCACTCCCATTCCTTTTTTAAATTATCTTTTGGGTTTTTCGGTTGGACTGTTTGGCTTAGCTTTTGTTTTTGTACCCATAAATGATCGACCGATGGAGATCTGGGTGAAAAATCTTATAAAAAGACTTACCTCACCGACACAGTATGTTTTCAAAAAGGATAATCATTGCCCACCGATTCTTACAGAGATCGCCCAAAGTTATTCTTATCAGTTGGCGTCAAATTATCTTGATAGTCAACAAAAACTAAATCAGTATCTTGCTCAAAAGGTGCCGCGCCAGTCGCAAATTGATAAAAAAAACCTGATTAATGACCTGATTGATTCAAAGAATGAGCCAGAAAAACAGAAACAAAATCAAAAAACTGTGACAGAGAAAAAAAAGAGTGAAAGTGATTCTTCAAAAAACTTAAGAAAACCATTCATCTCTGGACTTGTTAAAAACTATCGAAAACTACCTCTTCCTGGAATTTTAATTTACATAAAAGACCAAGAAGAAAAAACAATTAGAATTCTAAAGACTAATAGTCACGGAGTCTTCTTGAGCACTCAACCATTCCCGCCAGGTGATTATTTTATTGAACCAAGGGATCCAAGGCAAAACTACTTTTTTGATAGAATGAGGATAACTATCAATCAAGAATACAATCAACCAATCGAGATAACCTCAAGAGAGTTATTGTGAATTTAATCTTTTGTTAAATGTTAAACAAACCAACCTCACCAATAAAAGCCTCAACTCAAGCTTTTATTGAGATCGAGGAAATAAGAGATGATATTGTCTTACTTAGAGATTACTCAGCGATAACAATCATTGAAGTTGGCGCGGTTAATTTTTGGCTTTTGTCTCATGAAGAGCAGGTTTCGATGATTTATGCCTACTCAAGCCTTCTTAATTCTCTCTCCTTTCCTATCCAGATCTTGATTTTGTCAAAGAAAATGGATATTTCCTCTTATCTTGACTATCTCAAGGAAAAAATTAGCCTTCAGGCTAACCCTTTGTTAAAAACTCAGCTCATTAACTATCAAGAATTTATCAAAAATATTGTTAAAAAAAATGTCGTTTTAGAAAAAAGGTTTTTTTTCGTTGTTCCATTTTCGCCTTTGGAGCTTGGAATTACTGGAGTCAATCCATCGTCATTAAAAAAGGAGTATGTAATTTCTCGAGCGAAGACCTCTCTTTATCCCAAAAGAGACAACCTGTTAAGATTAATTCGAAGAATTGGTTTGCAGGCCTCAGTTCTTTCCGGTCAGCAAATAGTCGAGCTGTTTTACAATCTCTTCAATCCCAGTCCAACAGGCCGGCGCCTTGGGCCGTTTGAAAGTTACACCGATGTCATTTTGTCCAGTGTTTGAGCGATGGCTTTCTTTAACTTAACAAGCAAAAAAGATTCCTCCACAAATAAGTCTCAGATTATTAATCATTTAGTCTCCAACATCGCTAGAGGGATGGTCTCGGTTAAAGACATCATTGCTCCTTCCTTTGTTGAGGTTGATTTTAATCACCTAAGGATTGACGACAAATATTATCGAACTTTGTACGTGGTTGGCTATCCTCGTTATGTATCGCCAAACTGGCTCTATTCACTGATTACCTTTGATCATCCTCTATATATTTCGATGTTTATTTATCCAACCGAGGCGAAGGTAGTTCTTGAAGACTTGAAAAAGAAAATTGCTGAAATGGAAGCCACAATAGAAAATGAAATTCGGGCCGGCAAAGTCGTTGATCCAACCATTCAAGTGACTTTGGATGATGCTCTGGCTCTTCAATCTGAGCTGGCAAAGGGCGCCGAAAGATTTTTTCAGTTCGGTTTTTATATCACTATTCCAGCCGATAATTTAGAAGAGCTCAATCGCTTAACAAAAGAAATTGATGCAGTCCTTTCATCACTCTTAATTATTGCTCGCCAGGCAACGTTGGAGATGGAAGAGGGATTTAAGTCTACTTTACCAATTTTCTACGATAAACTTGGTGTTTGGCGCAACATGGACACAACTTCTCTGGCAACGACTTTCCCTTTCGCAACTGCCTCATTGACTCGAAATGAGGGAATTTTGTACGGAATTAATGAGCATGATGGCTCGCTTATTATTTTTGATCGCTTCACCCTGGAAAATGCCAACTCAGTGATCTTGGGGAAGTCGGGTGGAGGAAAGAGTTTTCTAGTTAAGTTAGAAACACTTCGGCTTTTGATGATGGGTGTGGAAGTAATCATCATTGATCCGGAAAATGAGTATGAGAAACTAGCCAGATCTATGGGGGGTGAGTTTATTGTTTTTTCGCCCTCCTCTCAGTACAAAATTAATCCTTTTGATATCGAAAAGACGAATGATAATCCGGATGAGCTTTCCAATAAAATTCTAGATCTTCATTCTCTGATGAGAGTTATCATGGGAGAGTTGACGCCCTCTCAAGACGCTCTTCTTGATAAGGCTTTGGTGGCCACTTACAAAGCCAAAGGGATCACCCAGGATCCAGAGACCTTTGCCAACGAGATGCCTCTACTTGAGGATCTTTACAAGATTCTCATTGGGATGGAGACACCGGAGTCAAAAGAACTTTCTGATCGGCTGGAAAAGTTCATTGCTGGTTCAGCTGCTGGAATTTTCAATCATCATTCAAATTTTGACATAAAAAATCAACTCACCGTCTTTGGAATAAGAGATCTGGAAGAGAATCTAAGGCCGGTGGCAATGTACATTATCCTCGATTACATTTGGAATAAGATTCGTCGAGATCAAAAAAAGAGAATTTTAGTTGTTGATGAAGCCTGGTATCTGATAAAACAAAAAGATTCGGGTACCTATCTTTACTCTTTTGCAAAAAGGGCCAGGAAGTATAAACTGGGGTTGACAACTATAACTCAGGATGTCGAGGACTTTTTATCTACCGATGAAGGCAAGGCGATTTTGACAAATTCCAGTCTTCAGATAATTCTAAAACAGTCAACGGCGGCCGTCGAGAAGATTGCTGAAGTTTTCTTTCTAACAAGCGGAGAAAAACATTTTCTTCTTCAATGTGGCGTCGGCGAGGGTTTGTTTTTTGCAGGTCACTCTCATGTCGGTTTTCAAGTGATTGCCTCGGATGAGGAAAGAGGTCTGATTGAATAATTATCTTCTTTGAAAATTTGACTTGAATTTCGACCCCCTTTAAGCTAGCTTAAAAATTTAGTGGAGATGTCCGGAATCGAACCGGAGTCTGAGAAAGCACTTTTATAAATTTTTAGCTGAAGATAGATTGTTTTTAATCTTTGTCTAAAAAAGAAAACAATCAAACTTTTTTAGACCGTCGGTTTTTTTAAGGATCTTAAGAAAGACCGAAAACTTTCTTAAGATTTTTCCGGTTGGTTTATCCCTTTTTAGGTTTAACCGGAAAACCTAAAAAGAGAGCTCTTATGCCCGGTTAGTTAACGTAAGCGTAAGCGTATCGAGCATAAGGAGCATAATTTGCCTTTTCGGCATTTATTTTTTTCTGTTTAACGCTACAGACGCGCTTCAGCGATTTATAAAAGTGCCCTTTCCCATCGAGACCTGTCATCCCCTTGGCTTTAGTTTTTTAAGAACTCTTTAGCCTCTTTCTCCTTTTCTCTAATCAAAGCACGCTTTTTTTCTAACTTTCTTTTTTCGATATCTTTGCGTCCCTTAGCTATGGCTATTTCTAGTTTTAAAAACTTTCCCTTAGTATAGCATGATTTTGGGACAATTGTCAATCCACCGGCTTTAACCTTGGTGGCGATTCTTATAATTTCTTTTTTTTTAAGAAGTAGCTTTCTTGATCGAGTGGGATTATAATCTCGCTGGTGATTACTGAATTTATAGAGAGGAATTTTGGCATTGATTAAATATAGCCCATCAGCCAAGATCTTGACATATGATTCTTCTAGATTAATTGCTCTGTTCCTAACAGATTTTACTTCGCTTCCTGTTAAAACAATTCCTGCCTCAAAAGTCTCAATTTCCTGGTAATCGCGATAAAATTTCTTGTTGACGATTTTCATAGTCTGATCTACAATTTATTTAGACTCTTGCTATGAATTATTTTAAAAGCAGTCTCAAATTGCTAGCTCTCTTTATTTTAATTGTAGTTCTTTTGTGGTTAATCAAGTTTTTTGATATCAGTTATCCAGTAACGATCACCACTAAAAATCAATCGTCAGAGTTGGTTGTTGTTGGTGAAGGAAAAATTGAGGTTGTTCCTGATGTTGCTTTCGTTGAGGCTGGTGTCGTTGTTGACAATCAGCCAACAGCCAAGGAGGCCAAAGACAAACTTGATTCAATCAATAATAAAATAATTAAGGCTTTAGGAGATATTGGAATTAAAAAAGAAGATATCAAAACCACTAATTATTCAATATATCCAAATTACAAATACGAAAATAATGTCAATGTTATCTCAGGATATAATGGTAACGCTCAAATTGAAGTTAAAATCAAAAATGATAGTCAACTCCTAACTAGAGTAATCTCTCTCTTTATGGATTCCGGCGCCAATCAGATTCAAAGAGTGAGATTTATGATTGACAAGCCAGAGTTATACCGGGAAAAAGCAAGAGAAAAGGCAATTCAAAATGCCAAAGACCAAGCCGAGAAATTATCTCGTGATTTAGGTATAAGTCTTGGAAAGATTACCAATATCGTAGAGTCGTTTGACGGCCAAAGCCAAGGTGGTTATTATAGACCGATGATCTTAGCTGAGGAAGGAGGAATTGGTGGTCAGGCACCGCTTCTTGAGGCAGGCTCAAGAACAGTGATCTCGATTGTCCGACTCCATTTTGAGAAGAAGTAAGATAATTGATTTTTAATTTTTTCCTTCTTCTTCAATACTCATCTCTTTCTGTTTTTGTTCTTCTTTTTGTCGTCGAAGAACTTGGACTTTTTCGGTTTTGGCTTTAAGTTTTTCGGTTATTTCTTTTTCCTTTTCAAGAAGGTTTTTTACTGTCTTGGCAGCCTCGAGTTTGGCTTTTAGGTAGACAACCAATTTCTCACCGTCAAGATTGTTGATGATAAATAAGGGGAGAATGTAGCCAACTTCTTCTAAACCTTCTTGTTTTAATTGCTCATTGTCAGAGTAAAGTTTGTTTAGAGTATTGGTTATTTTTATAATCTCTTTTTCGACCCAGTCAGTTCTTGAGAAAATATTCTCGATCTGTGGAATCTCTCCTTTTTCATATTGATCTTGCCACATTTTTTTTACTTGTTCATACTCATCGATAAGACCGCTTTTTGGTGACACAGAAGTTTCCTTCTCAACAATGGCCTTTTCAGGTTCAGCTACGGTTCTTGTTAGCTCGCTAACACTTTGTTTCACTTCTTCGGGTTTTATATTAAGAGCCGTTGTGGTTTTGTCTATGAATTCTTGGTCCTCGTTGAGACTCTTTATATACTCCTCCAACACCGATCTTATCTTTTCTTTTTCTAGATTTGTTTCTTGAATTAATTTACTTAAAATCTCCTTAGGAGATCTATCAATATTTCTGCTAAACACCTCAAAAACTTTTCTAACATTGTCGCTGGTGATTCCTAGAGAGTTAGAGATTTTGGTTAGGTTGTTAGGATTGGAAAGGAAGTAACTAATTGATGAAAATGAGAGTTGATTCAGCGTTTGAGGCGGAATTTTTAGCCGATAAGAGAGAGATTCGATTAAGGGAAAAGCTTCTTCTCTTTGATAAGTGTCTACCTCAGGAAGAGATATCGCTTCGTTAATGTTATTATCAGCTTGAGTTATCAAATCTACTTGAGTTTCTAATATTTTTTTTAATTGATTTGGTTGGACGTTAAGGTTATTGGCTGTATCTTCTAAGAATTTGAGACTAGACTTTATAGTCTTTATATACTCCTCCAACACCGATCTTATCTTTTCTTTTTCTAGATTTGTTTCTTGAATTAATTTACTTAAAATCTCCTTAGGAGATCTATCAATATTTCTGCTAAACACCTCAAAAACTTTTCTAACATTGTCGCTGGTGATTCCTAGAGAGTTAGAGATTTTGGTTAGGTTGTTAGGATTGGAAAGGAAGTAATTGAATGAAGAAGCGCTAATTTTTTCAACATAATGAGGAGTTATTTTTACTTTCTGACTAACTAACTGAGACAAAGAAATTAGTTTTGGCAATGAACTCAAGATTCGGGCCTGGTATTTAATTCTTTGAGAGGGTGAGTAGGAAATTGAGCTGATGATTCTTTGAGCTAATTCATCTTGGCTGAAGGCCCGCTTTGAAAGTTCAAGTCTTATATTCATAAACATTTGTCTCTCTCTCTTGTCAGTGATTTGAGCTGGATTTTTTAGATAGCCAATTTCTTTAATTTTTTCTTTCCTAATTTCAAAATTGCTTATTTCTTTCAGGCTAGTTGCTTTTACTTGGAGAACGGAAGCGATCTCTTCGGTTTTGGTTTTTTTAATTTCTTCGAAAGTTTCTAACCTAGTTACTTTTTCTTCTACCGAAGACTTAACTGATGAAGGAACGTAATCAAAAGAGGTTTTTGTTGTTAGAATCGGAGTTTTGAGGGAAGGGGGCGAAGGAGGTAGAGTTGGGCCAGGTGGTATTTGCTGATATAGGGAGTTAAGTTTTGAGAGAAGAAGATTCTTTATGGAATTTATCCCTTCACAGCAGTAATCTCTAAAACTTCTCAATAACCACCAAGGAAAAATGGCGGCTGTCCAAATAAATACAATACTGATTATGTACTCTGCAAATGTATCTACATAATTTGCGTTATTGAGTTCGCTCAAATTCTGTGCCGGTCCGCCCCAAAGGATATTAGTTGCTGTTGGGTAAACATAGCCAATGGCGGTACCGACTCTAGAAAAATCAAAGGGAAATGGAATTCCAGCTTGCCAGATCTGGGCCATCGCTCCAAGAAACAGAGCTAATAGCGGACCATAGAAAACCCATTGAAAAAAAACGCCGATCCAGATTAGGCCAACGTTTTTGGCAAAGTTCAAAACCAGAAGAATCGGTAAAAAAGGGGAAACAAAGAGTAGAAACCAAAGAATAATTTTTCTCAAAATAATCATTATCCCCAAAAAATAGTAGGAGATCTCAGTGATTTTTAAAACAAAAAGCTGAGTTCTTACTGCCTCTTGAGCCGGGATATTGAGATCTTTTATTCCATAAAAATCAGAATAATTTTCTTCGACACTTTTTCCTTTGAAATAAATATTGAAAAGATCCTTCCCCCCAAGATTCTCTATGAAAAACTTCATCAGTATCTCTGAAAGTTGAATGATAGAAACAACAATTGTTGCTGAGAAAGTTATGAAGAGAAGGGAGAGAAAGATTTTTATTGTTGATGGCAGAACTCTCACTCCTGTATCATAGTTTGTTCGCTGATTGATGATTATGAGAAGACCTAAAACTGCTGCGATTACTAGAGTAAGTAAGTAAGCAATATTTCTAGCAGAAGACCAGATCTTGAAAAGAACTGGGTGATTATCAATACCCGGATTATTCATGACCCAGTAAATGAATTGCCTTGCTCTTTCTTTTGCTTTTCCTTCAATAGTTACTTCTTCATCTCGGGTCCAGAAATGATAAAGGTACGGATTGGAAAGGAATTCTTGGTAATTTGTAGTACATTTCTCTATCTCAGCAATTCCCTGAGCCGCTCGACTTTGATTTTTTAGCTGATAGACTCCCTCAAGTTCTGTAGGACATCCATGGGCAACAGGAATTGTTGGAGTCGGGAGTCTTTGATTTTGTTGATTGGAGGGGTTATTTTGAGAATAGACATTTAGGTTTCTGCTAAAGATGACAAAGATAGAAAAGATAAAAAGAAGAAAAAAAATTGTTGCTTTTTTCATTTTTTAAATGTATTCCCAAGAAAATGTAGTCTCTTTACATCTTCTTTAAGATTATAAAGCCAAGGCCGCCTAGACCAAAAAGAAAGCTTCCAAAGAGAAAGTTTTTATTCATACTTGATGCTTCACCAGATTTTGGCAACTGAGTTGGGCTGATTAACGGCGGAGATTGAGTTGTTTGAGGAGATTGAGTTGTTTGAGGAGATGGTTGAGGAGAAGGTGTTTGGGGGGCAAATAGTGCGCAGACTTGAGCTGAACCTGGGGCGGAAGCGATGATTTTAAAAGTGACATATGCCAAGACTCCTGATCCTTTGAATGGAGGATTGTTTGTTCCGGTGATAATGAATCTTCCTGAATCAAGAGGTGAGTAAGTAACTGAAGAAAAAGTATTTCCGGGGACGATATTGAGAAACTGTAAAAATTGAGTATCATATCTCATCCCCACCTCAACTTTATCATATTCCTTATTTTCAGTGTTGACATTGATTGTGAACTTTGCTTCTTGTCCTCTTACTAGTTCACGTTCTGGGCCAATAAGATCGAAAGTTAGACCAAAAATTCTCTGGGGGTTATAAAAAAAATAAATAAAAAAAAAGCTTAAAATAAATAGTCTGATTAACTTTCTTTTTTTCATTTTGGTTTAGACTTCTAAAACTTAGTAAGATGATATATTTTCTAGATTTATATTGCAAGCTTGTGTTTCTAGCTTAGCTGATTCTCAATTTCTATTAACCGGTTATATTTAGTCACTCTTTCGCCTCGGCAGGTTGAGCCAGTTTTTAGAAAATCTGCAGCACAGGCAAAGGCTAGATCACTAATAAAAACATCGTCTGTATCTCCTGAGCGATGAGAGATGACGATCTTCCAGTTATTTCCTTGAGCCAACTTAATTGCCTGAATTGTTTCCCATATTGTTCCTATTTGATTCGGTTTTACTAAAAGACCATTTGTCATTTCCTCTTGTATCCCTTTTTCAATTATCTTTGGATTGGTAGTATAAAGATCATCGCCAATGACAATTGAGTTAATTACTTTGGTAAACTTCCTGAATTTTTGCCAATCTTTTTGATCAAAAGGATCTTCGAAAGAAAGAATTTTATACTTTTTTCTTAGATTTAGGTAATATTTAATTAGCTGATCGCCAGTCATTTTTATCATTTCTTTTTTTAGAAAGTAAGAACCTTCTTCATAGAATTCAGAAGCGGCACTGTCGATCGCTAGGTTAAAATCTCGGTTGTTCTGATAGCCAAGATCAGAGGCGGCTTTGGTGATAACTTCAAATGCCTCTTCATTTGAAGAAAGATTGGGAGAGTAACCACCCTCATCGCCGACTAAGATTGAAAGTCCTTTGTTTTTTAAATTCTTGCCTAATTGGTGAAAAATCTCAGCAGCGATTCTTACTGAGTGACTAGGGAGGATACTGATAGGAACAATCATAAATTCTTGAATGTCAAAATTCCAGTTAGCGTGTTTGCCACCGTTGATGATATTGACCATTATTCGAGGAAATTTTGGTTTAATTTCCGGAAAGTAGATTTCATTGATGATTTTCCAAAGAGGTTTTCCTAACCCAAGAGCGTAACTTTTAAGAAGTGCTTGTGAAACAGAAAGAATCGCGTTTGCGCCAAGCCTTGACTTATTTTCAGAACCATCGATCTCTATCATCATTTTGTCAATTTTCTCAAAGGAGTTTTCATTAAGATCGAGATTGATTAATCTTGGAGCAATGATTTCATTGACATTTTTGATTGCTGTTAAAACACCCAGCCCGTGATATCTCTTTTGATTGTTATCTCTAAGTTCCAAAGCCTCGTTTAAACCTTTAGAGGCACCAGCGGGAACCGCTGAGGCAGCAATGACATTGTTATCTAGAAAAACAAAAGTTTTAATGGTCGGTCGGCCTCTTGAGTCAAGAATTTCAATAGCTTTAATTTTTTTAATTTTCATAATTTTGGCAAAATTTCCTTGCTCTTCGTTTTTTCCAACAAAAAAATAACCCGGTGGCTAAATTCATAGTCATCTTTAACTTTTGATAAAAAGCTTCCTGGACAGATAACATCTGGACGGTCCTTTTGATCAAGGATAAAATGAATCGTTTTATCGTTTATTCCACCATCTAAAAAAATTTTGATTTTAGGATTGATCTTTCTTAGCTTAGCTATTTTTGCTAGAGTTTCCTTAATAAAAGGATTTCCCTGCCGGCCAGGCTTAACTGACATTATTTGAAGAATATCTACCTTTCCTAAATCATAATTTTTGACAAGTACACTCACTTTATCTTCGGGATTTAATACCAAACCTACATTGAAATGATACCTTTTTTTGATTAAAGACTTGTCAGGAAGTAAATTGAAATGAATAAAAACATTTTTTATTTTTAGAAAAGTAGATGTTTTTTCTAGTTTTTCTATTATTGATGAATATTCATTAACCATTAAGTGAAAGTCAAAATAGAGATTTTTTATCTTCCAATGATAATTTTCTACCTCGATGAGAAAACGATCAATTGATGCTGTCCTGTTGCGGACATACTTTCCATCAGTAAAGTCTAATTGAAACCAAGAAAAATATTTCGCTAATCTTTCAATTTTTTTAAAATATTGACTTACCTCTTTTTCAAGGATCGAAGGGCAGACTCTCATATTCTTATGATATAATTTTTTAGCCTATAATGCAAAGAAGTGAGATTTTTAAAAAATTATCTGACTTCATAAAGATTGAGTCAGTATCAACAGATAAAAACAGATTTTCTCATCTGCTTAAAGCGGCCGAATTTATTAGGAAAGAGCTTTTGGCTCTTGATTTTAAGGTTGATATTTACCAAAAAAAAGAATCTTCGCCTCTTTTAATTGGAAAAAAAACTATCGCCTCAAAGGCAAAAACTTTATGTTTTTATGCTCACTATGATGTTCAACCCGAGGACCCCCTGAAAGATTGGCAAAGTCCTCCTTTTGAGCTAAGTGAAAAGAATAATCGTTATTTTGGTCGAGGGATTGCTGATGATAAAGGTCATCTCTTTCAACTTTTGGTGTCGGCTAGAGAGCTAGTCAAGGCGAATAGCTTAAAGAATAATCTTATTTTTATTTTCGAAGGTGAAGAAGAGATCGGGAGCCCAAACTTTGAAGAATTAATTCAGAAAGATGACGATATTAAGAATGTTGATGCTTTTTACCTTGTTGATATGGAGGTTAGAGATAAAGAGACGGCGAAGATCTTTTATGGCTTAAGAGGAATTGTTGGTTTTGAGTTAAAGCTTAAAACCGCTGAGAACGACTTACATTCTGGTGTTTTTGGCAATCTTGTTGATAATCCAGTTCAGATTGTGGCCAATCTTTTATCCAAGATTAAATCTACTAGATTGAAAATCAAAATTCCGCGATTTTACGATAAAGTCAGAAAGATCTCTAAAGGTGAAATTCAACTATTAAAAAAATCAGGCGAGGTTCAAGCGAAGATTTATCCTTCATTTGACGTCAACGGTATTGTCGCTGGCTTTACCGGAGAGGGAATTAAAACAATCATTCCTTCACAAGCAACAGTTAAATTTTCATTTCGCCTCGTTCCAGATCAGGACCCAAGAGAAATTCAAGAATTAGTTCTTGATTTTATTAAAAAACAAATACCTAAAAAGATCGCCTACGAAATAAAAATCTTTCATAGCAGCAATCCCCTCTATGTCAATCTTGACAATGAGTTCATTAAAAAGACAGCTCAAGTCCTGCGAAAATACTTTAAAAAGGGAGTTTTGTTTGATCGATCTGGTGGGTCTATAGCGAGCGCAGAAATTCTTTTCCGTCTCTATAAAAAACCAGTGATTCTGATTGGATTTATTAATCCAGAAAGCAATATCCACGCGCCAAATGAGAACTTTGACAAAGAATTATTTTTTAAAGGAATTGAGGTTTTGAGATCAATTTTTAACTTAAGCTAACTTATCTGAAAAAGTTTTTTAGCGTTTTCTGTCGTAATCTTAGCCAGTTTCCTGAAAGAGATATTTTTGATTTCTGCAATTTTTTGAGCAACAATCTTAAGGTTCTTTGGTTCATTTGGAAAATAGTCATCTCTTACCTTCTTAAAAGGAGACAGGAAAGGTGCATCGGTCTCAAGAACTAAGAGCTCAAGAGGAATTTTCTCTACAAAGCGCTTTTTTTTCGGTTCATAAACGACGTCACCACCAACTCCGATAAAGACTCTATATTTGTTGGCAAAAGTTAATAAATCTTTATCCGGTTGGCAACAATGAAAAACCATAACAAGGTTATTAGTAAATGAAGAGTATTCATAGAGAACATTAAGCAGTTCTCGGGTTGCCTGACGGTTATGAATAATAACTGGTTTTTTTAATTTGTACGCAAGCTTTAACTGGCTAGTAAAGAAAGTTTTTTGAAGGTCAATGAACTCATTGTCAATTTGATATTGAGAGTATTTAGTTTTTTGATACTGATGTTTATCTAGGCCAATTTCACCAATGGCAACGACTTTTGATTCTTTAGCTAATAACTCAATCTGATTTAATACCTGATCTACTTTCTTCCGCCGATCTTTTTGGTTTATTTGCTGAATTTCCTTTACATGATGAGGATGAATTCCAACCGCTGCATATACTTTTTGGTGATTCATGGCGATCTTTACTGCTTTTTTGGAATTATCAAGATTTGTTCCAGGAATAACGACGTAGCTTATCTGGTTTTCTCTGGCTTCCTTAATCACTTCATTTATTCTCTTGTCAAAAATCTTGAAGTTTAGATGGCAATGAGTGTCGAAAAGCACCTCTTCCTTATTGACAAAAATTTATTTTTTTAATATCTTCAAATTATAAGGTTGAAGATTTCAAAATGAAAAAAAGAATTTTATATTTTTCTCTACTCGTTTATTTTCTATTTTTTTTAGGGGTTTCGATAATTTTCTCTCAAACACCAGCTCCTTCCCAAAGATGGGTTTGTTTGCTCATAAAAAATGGTAATAGAGAAGAACACACTGCTACCTTAAGTGTTGATCCAAATAATCGACTTCTGCCCAATAGCCAAACTTTCTTTGTTGAGTGTCTTCCAGTACCAGGTAATAATCAGCAAAGAGCTGGCCAGATTTGTACTACTGGAAACTCCAATTTAGACATACAAATCTTTAATCAAGACAACTTAGCCGAGCTAAGAAGAATACACAACTATGAATTCCAAGGAATGAGTATTGCCAACCCAACAACAAGTGATAATAATGGGACGGTAAGAGACTTCACTTGGAAGAGCTATACACCTCAAGAAATTGGCCGAAGATTCTTAGCTGTTAATTTTTTCACTCCAGCACCTACTGTGGTAACTAATCAGTCGGGCGACAACACCCAAAAACTTGGGACGTTTGATTTTAGTAATGTTGTCAACAGATCTGATTGTCAAATTATTTCGTGGGATCCATATGGAAGAGTTTTTGATGCGAAGACTCTTGAACCGATTGCAAAAGCAAGGGTAACTTTGGAGAGAAAGGATAGTCAGGGGAATTATAGGATAGTAACGCCGGGAGGGGATATTTTTGCGATTGTCAATCCACAATTCACCCGTGAAGATGGTTTCTTCAATTTTGTCGTACCTGATGGTGACTATCGACTTCAAGTCGAAGCTGAGGGTTATGAATTCCCAGTAATTGAGCGAGATGAGATCAATCAAAATTTTAATCTGATTTATACTAACATCTACCCTTCACAAACAGGTGAAGAAATAAGACAGAGAGGAAAAATAGAACAAAGAGATATTCCACTGAGACTAAAGCCAGGTTTTTCTTCTCAGGACAATCGGCCAAAGATTATGGAGTATTTTCATGATCTCGATAAGCAAGGTTCAAGGGTAATCATTAAAGGAAGATCTTCTCACCCTTTTTCGATTATTAGAGCTTACAGCTTAAGAGTAAAAAATCGATCAAGTGGAGTAAACCAAGGAAGGATCGACAGCGTGAGGATTTATACAGAGTCAGAAAGTTTCTCTGGTAGTAATGATATAGAGAGATATCGATTATTAACAAATCAGAATAATAGTACTTCTTTAAGAACAGACAAGAATGGAAACTTTACTCTGATTGTAAATACTTTTAGTTTTGAGGAAGGCGAATTTTTTGGATTGATTGAAGTATCAAAAACTGATCTGACCAAATCCGAAAATTTGATTAATCGATCTATAAAAAATGTTATCGGAAGATTTTTTAAGACCACTCTGGCTCAACAAAATTCATCTCAACAAAATTTATCATCAGTTTTAAAATTAGAACCAATATTCAATTATTTAGAAGGGTATGCGTACGATGAAAATAACAAACCTATTTCTAAAGCCAAGGTTACTATTAAATTACCCTTCTCACAAAAGCCATACTTCGAAATAGAAGCTGACGAAAAAGGTTACTACTCGATTCCGAGCGAGTTTTTACCATCGATGCCCTACGACATTATCTATCAAAATCCAATAACAAAGGAAAGAGTTTTTGTTGATAAAGTAAGACTAATTTCTCAATCAGTTAATAGTGGCAAAAGGACTAATTTTTATGATTACAAAATTTCTACTCTCAGCGCCGCTAGTCGAATAGCAAAAGAATCAGATAATCTTAGAAACAATAGAAAAAGAGAGAGTCAAGAAAATAACCTATCGAGAGAAAGATCACAATCTCTGGCTGAAAATTTAAATCCAAAAGCTCAACAAAAACCTATCAATCAGACAAATAATCCGATAGTTCTTCTCCTTTTGACAGTTTTTGGCCTTTTTTTAGTAATCTCTGGTGTTTTGGCAGTAGTATACTTCACGAAACAAAAACAAAATAACCTTTAAGATCCTCATAATTACCTCTTGACAAATTAGCATCCTTGTTTATATACTGCTAATGTATTAGCAATTAAATTATAAGTTTGCTAATGATGAAAGGGGGTGGTAAATATGGCAATAATGAGATTTGATCCGCTTTCTCGTTCTTTCTTAAGATCATTCTTCACCTGGGAAGATGAAGAGGAAATGCCAGAACTAAAGATGACTGAAGGTTTAGATATCTATGAAGAAGATGATAAAATCTATGTTAAGGCCGTTGTTCCGGGAGTGCCGGCTGAAAGAGTAGATGTTACTTTTGAAGATGGTGTTTTAAGAATAAGAGCCAAAGTCGAAGACAAAAAAGAAGAGAAAGAGAAGAAAAGAGTTGTTTATCGAATGGACAGAGTTGCTTCTTTTGACTACACCGCCACGATTCCCAGACCAATTGAAGAAGACACTCTCGAAGCCAAGGTAGAAAACGGTGTTGTCGTTGTTTCAGCCAAAATCGCCGAAGCGGCTAAGGCAAAAAAGATTCCAGTAAAAACAAAGTAAACAAATCTTTTTTCCTTTAAGGGAGAAGTAAAGAAGTCCCGCCAATGATTGGCGGGATTTTTTATATTGTTAAAAATGAAACAATTCTGTAAAATCTAAAAAGTGAAATTTTCCCCTGTAGCTCAATTGGTAGAGCAACCGGCTGTTAACCGGTAGGTTCCAGGTTCGAGACCTGGCGGGGGAGCCCAATTGGACGATCTGAGAATTCGTAAAGGTAATTAAAGGGTTTTAGAAGGTTATAATAAAGAGTTCTTCCATCGCTTCTTAAGTTCGAAAGTGTTAATTTAATAAGAAGTCTTTTTTCTTCAATTTTCGAACTTAAGAAAAGTTCATATGAACGGTTAGCAAGTTCTAATAAGTAATTTGCATTAATATAATAACTGTCTTCTGCTTGTTGAAGATTGGCTAATTTTTCGTCAATTTCATTATTCTTTTCCTTGATTTAGAACGAATGTTCTATTATTATTTAATCATATGAGGAAGAATATCAAGTTCTTGAAAAGATTAGAGAAGATTAAGACTTTCTATCTTAGAAAAAAAAGAATGCCAAGCTTGGCTGAGTTGGCTAGTCTTCTTAACTTGCGATCAAAGAGTACAGCTTTCTATTTTTGCAATCTTCTCATTAAAGAGGGATTTTTAAAAAAAGACGAACAAGGTAGATTAATTCCCGGAGAAAGACTAAAACCCATAAAAATTCTCGGGACAATTCAAGCCGGTTTTCCTAACACAACCGAGCAGGAGGTTTTAGAGACCATTTCTTTAGATGAGTTTTTAGTCAAAAACCCTCAAAGTACTTTTATGGTAAGAGTATCTGGTGACTCAATGGTTGGCGCCGGGATTATGCCTGGTGACTATGTCTTAGTTGATAGAAGTTTAATCCCTAAAAATGGTCAGATTGTGGTTGCTCAGATAGATGGTGAGTGGACAATGAAGTATTTTTTTAGAGAGGAAGAAAAAGTATTTCTTCGTTCAGCTAACAAAAAATATCCGCCTATTTCACCAAAAAATGAGTTAGTAATAGGTGGTGTCGTGATTGGTGTGATTAGAAAGTACTAACAAACTTAAGAACGACAAATTTAGATATTCTCATCGAGGTAAATCAAGTGATGTACCCTAAATCATGAATGAGATTTTTCTCAAGATAGGAAAATTTGCTCTTTAAGCGATTAAATTTAGTCTTTTTTAAATTTTTTTAAAGCAATGAACTCTAAGAAAGTTATTCTTCATATTGATTCAGATGCCTTTTTTGCCGCTTGTGAAAAGGCTGTTAATCCGTCTCTTAAGAATAAACCGTTAGTTGTTGGGTTGGAGCGGGGAATAGTGACATCTGCTTGCTATTTTGCTAAACAACTTGGTGTTGATCGGGGAATGAGGATTAAAGAAGTAAGAGAAAAATTCCCCCAGGTGATGATTTGTCATTCAAACTATCCTCTTTACCGATTAATCTCAAAAAAGATGTTTGAGATCCTAAACCAATTTACTGATAGCGTTGAAGAGTATTCAATTGATGAGGCCTTTTTAGATATTACTGATTTAGGTTATTTGATGAATCTTAGTTATGAAAAGATTGGTTATCTTATTCAAAGAAGAATTAGTAAAGAAGTTGATATCTCTGTCTCAGTAGGAATTAGTTTAAGCAAGGTCTTAGCAAAAATTGCTTCCAAATATCAAAAGCCTAAGGGATTGACTTTTATTCCTCAAGAAAAAATTGATTTCTATCTTAGTCAAACTTCCGTTGAGAAAGTATGGGGAATCGGTTCATCAACGGCTCGAAAAATGAGCTTATTAGGAATAAGGACAGCCTTCGATTTTGCTAAAAAAAGTGAAACGTGGGTAAAAAAATATTTTCACAAACCGCAATTGGAAATCTGGTATGAATTGAAAGGAGAAAGTGTTTTGCCGTTGGTTACAGAAGAAAAACTTAAAAAGTCAATCACTCGTAGCTATACTTTTTACCCGCTGACTAATAAATTTGAAATTTTAACCTCTCATCTTTTTCATAATCTAAACCTGGCTTTTTTTCAGTTAAGAAGTTATCATCAATTAACCAAAAAAATTATTATTTTTTTAAAAACTAGCGACTTCCATTATCAATCAATCGAAATTGAATTACCAAAACCAACGGCTTATTTGCTTGAGGTTAAAGATTTAATTATCCAGAGTTTAAAGAGAATTTTTAATCAACAGCAAAGTTATCGAGCTACCGGGGTGGTTTTATGTAAGTTATCGAATCATTCTTACCAGATGAGCTTTTTTGAAGACCAAATGAAAAATCAGCGTCTGGAAAAACTTTATCAAGGGGTTGATTTAATTTATAAAAAATATGGCCGAGAAAAGTTATTAAATGGAGTTGAGCTTTTAACGAAAAAGAAAGAAAAAAAGATCGTTTTTAATTGGCCAGTTTTGGCATTAAAGATATAACGTTTTTTTAGTTTAGATATTTCGCAAGTAGAAAAGAACGAATAGAGTTACTTTTATTCTTTTTTTGTTTTTTCTATCCTCAGTTAAGGAGAAAAATCTTACGCCATAAGATGGGCAGGGGTGGAATAATTAAAGAACACCATTAATTACTTTTGCTATCTTTTTTGTTTGTCCACCGTAGTAATTACAGAATATTGCTGAGTATTTCTGACTGATTTTTCTTTGTGAATTTAACCAGGCTAACCTAACCATTCAAAAGTTCCTTGAAGAGGCGGTATATCTCTTCTTGCTCTTATTCTGCAAAAAACTGGTGTCGTGACCAATTGAACTCAAAATCAATCAATATTCATCTTCTTATTTTTCGGCTGTATCCAACTTCTGCAGCCGATGAGGTCGGAATTTCAACACCTCTAGAAAGTACTTCAATCTGATCAAATCTTTTTAGACTTTTTGAGTTAAAAATATATCATCAAACTCAGAAGAAATAGGTATGGTATAGGAGAAATTGGATCTTACTTTATTCTTTCCTTTTAATATTCAGAAGATAAATCCCACCATAACTAAGTTCATTAAATCATCAGGTGACAGGTAAGTAGTTTGATTATTCTCGGAGAAGATTAATGCTGGAGAAACAAAAAGAGCATGAACGTCAAGATCTTTCCATATATAAATTTTTCCTTATCCGTGCTGGGATAACTTGAGAAACTAATTGATTAACTGTTTCCGCAAGAGGAATTTTTTCTCCCTTATTACCATCAAAACAGTCATAACGGCAACATCGGGATAATCGGCTTCACTTGGTGAGTTTAGTAATAAAAACAACCCATCAGTTTACGGAGGAACTAAAAGATGAAGCACGATAATACCTTTTTCTGAAGTATCGCCTTCTACGGTTGCTTCCCATCCAAAAAGATATCTGTTTGCCCGGGCATAAATCTCACAGCCTAGACTGAATTCTTGATTTCCCTTTTTAAATTTGATCTGCTTTCATCTGTTATTTCAATCCTAAAATCTTGTTGGCTTCTTGGAGATTGCAAAACAGCTAGCAATTCATTGGCAGTTTCTGGTCTTCGAAGGATTTGCCATTTTCTTCCAAAAGATCAGGAAAAGACAGAGTTAATTTATCTGGTGGACAATTATTAGAATCTCTTTGCCTTTTTTTGAGTCTTGATCTTTATATTATATATTATAGTAAGTTCCAAATTAAAGAGGACTTTTTAAAGGTGTAATCTTTAAAATTAGATTGAACTAAAATGAAAAACTGGCAAGTTTTTGAAGATAAAAACATCGCTGATGTTTTAGTCGAAGTTTACGGAAGGAGTAAAAAAAATTTGTTTTCTAATATTGTTAAATCATTTGCTTGTATTTTGATTGCTGACGCAGACCAGATAAAAAAAAAGATCGAAAAAAGGATTGCGATTGAAGGGGATGACTTTTCTCAATTAGTCTTTAACTTCGTTGAAAATCTCATCTATCAAAAGGATGTTTTTAGTTTAATATTTAAAGAGGGAGTTTTCTCTTTTGATAAAGAAAAAGTTAAAAAGAAGTTAAGGGCTAGCCTTTTTGGCCAGAAAATTGATCAAGATCTTCAGATCAACACAGATATAAAAGCCTTGACGATGCATAAATTTAAGGTTGAAAAGAAAGGTGATTTTTACAAAGTAGTCATGGTTTTTGATCTATGAAAATTTTCAAAAGATCCAACTTTACTTTCTTCTCTCTTGATGGCGAGGTGTGCTGGCAGTTAGACAAAAAAGATACTAACGAACCGATTTACATATTTGCCGAAGAATCACTTTTAAGTCAAATGGATGAGGAAGTGTTTTTTCAGGCAGAGAATGTCTCTGATTTACCGGGTCTGGTTGGCCCAGTGGTGATTATGCCTGATGCTCATTCAGGCTATGGAGCCCCAATTGGAACAGTATTTGCTGTAGATGAAAAAGCGGGTTGTATTTCTCCAGGTGCAGTTGGCTATGATATCAACTGCGGCATGAGATTAATAAGAACGAACCTAAATTATCAAGAAGTAAAAAAAAGCATCGAAAAATTGGTAAATCTTCTTTTTGAATATGTACCACCAGGGGTCGGAAAGAAGGGTTTTTGGAAGATAAATAGGCAAGAGTTAAAAAGAATTGTTGAAGGTGGTGCTCCTTATATCTTAAAAAAAGGGATTGGTTGGGATGAGGATCAAGAAAAAATAGAAGAGAAAGGAAGAATTGATGGAGCAGATTTTTCTTGTTTGTCAAATGAGGCAATTGAAAGAGGCATCTCACAATTGGCAACATTGGGTTCAGGGAATCACTATCTTGAGATTCAAAGAGTTGAGAAAATCTTTGATCTTGAAAAGGCTGAGAAATTAGGAATAATGACCGAAGACCAAATCGTAGTCATGATTCATACCGGTTCAAGAGGTTTAGGCCACCAGGTTTGCAGTGATTATCTAAAGATTTTCAATCAAAATTATCACAAATTTAAACTTTCCCTAAAAGACAAACAACTTGTTTGTGCACCCTTATCTTCATCACTGGCAAAGAATTATCTTGCCGCTATGGCTTCAGCAGCAAATTTTGCTTTTGTTAACCGAGAGTTGATCACTCATCAGGTGAGGAAAGTTTTTGAGAAAGTTTTTGATCAATCTTCAGAGAATTTAGGAATGAGTATTGTTTATGATGTTGCCCATAATATCGCTAAGTTTGAATCTCATAAAGTACCTTTTTCAAGGAAAAAAGGTCGATTTTTAATTCATCGAAAAGGAGCGACTCGATCTTTTCCGGAACAACCGGTTATTTTGGGAGGCTCAATGGAAACAGGGAGCTATCTTTTAGTTGGCGGGGAATCATCACTTGAAAAATCTTATGGATCAACAGCGCACGGCTCAGGAAGAACGATGTCTCGAACTCAGGTAAAAAAGATCATAAAAGGTGAAAAACTTTGGCAAGAGATGAAAAATAAGGGAATTTATGTGAAGTCAGTATCTTTTTATGGTTTAGCTGAAGAGGCGGGTCTTGCCTACAAAGATATTTCTCAAGTAGTTAGCTCAGTTGCTAAAGCTGGCTTTTGTCAACCACTGGCATATTTTCGGCCGGTTGGGAACATAAAGGGATGACGCGAAATTTTTAATCCATATTATCCTTGAAATATGTAATTAGGTAAAATCTTTATTTTGTTAATTGATATCTAAAAGTTAATTAATTTTTATGCCTGTATGTTTGAGATCATTGTCGTAATGGTAATTTTTTATAATTTAATAGAAATAATTTTCAGCAAGCCACTAAGT
>JANWUX010000002.1 GCA_025057905.1 Patescibacteria group bacterium | reverse complement strand
TTATAACCCTTGTTAACTCTGTCGATATAAAACAATCTGATTGAGAATTATTTTTTAAAGAATTAGAAAAAGTAGCCAATAATGAAATTAGAGCTGATCTTTTTAAAGAAGCAAAAGAGGAACTAATCAAAGAGTTTCGTAGCAATAATAAATTTATTTTTGAAGAATTGGAATGTTTTATTGATTTTGATTTGATTTTAAAATTGCAATATAAAGATATTTTAAAATATGTTTTTAACACTAAATACCGGGCAAAATTGAAGTATTAAAAATTCCTAGCAATAAACAGGAATTTATTTTTAGGTTGATGACTGCCGAAAAACCTTTTGCCTTAATCAAGATTGGTGATATTTCAGAATGGCTTAAAGATAAATTAGAAGGATACGAGATAAACGAAAGCTTTGAAAATGAAAGTTATTTTAAAGCGATAAATAAAGACGATTCTTATATAAATATCTTGATGGGTTCTCGCACTTTTTATGAAGGTTGGGATTCTAATAGGCCAAATGTTATTTTATTTGTTAATATTGGAGTTGGAAGCGATGCTAAAAAATTTGTTTTACAGTCAGTTGGTCGAGGAGTAAGAATAGAGCCACAGAAGACTAAACGCAAGCGACTTCAAAATTTATTAAATGCTAAATTAATTAATGAACAATTATTTCAAAAAATAAAGGATTTAATTTTACCAATTGAAAGTTTATTTGTCTTTGGCACTAAGGCAGAAAACTTAAAAGAGATAATTGCCACACTAAAAGCAGAAAAACAAGATAAGAGTTTGGGCGATGTTTTTGTTTTAAATCCTGAAGTAAGGAAACATCTTCTTTTAGTGCCGATTTATAAAACTACCGAGAGAATTTTAGCAGAGGAAAAAGATGTACAAAAATACTTAATTAATAGCAAAGATTTTGATATTACCTCAAATTTTTATAAATTTTTAGGCGAAAAAATTGCTTTGATTAAATATGATTGTCAAGTAAAGGTTTTAAAAAAAATTAAAGAAAGTTTTGAAAGAAAAGATCAATACTATGATCTTGGCGAAAATAATTTTCTTGCTGATCCAGAGCTAATTTTAGGTCGGATTTTTGATTATTTTTCTGTTAAAAACAAAGAGCTTGATAAATTTAAAAAATTAGAGAATGAGATTGTTCACTTTAAAAAAATTAGATTTATCAATGGAGAGAAATACGAGGAAATTAAAAGAAAGATTGAAGAAGTCAGATATTATCCTGAAAGAGAAAAAAGGTTAAGAGAGCAATATGGAAAAATTCCATTAAGCGAGTTTCAAAAACAGATGACATTGTTTCAACAATCAGAAAATTTTGAGATCAAAAATAAAAAAATCAAAATAAAGTATTTGGCTAATCA
Source organism: Patescibacteria group bacterium (assembly GCA_025057905.1). Lineage (GTDB taxonomy): Bacteria > Patescibacteriota > Microgenomatia > UBA1406 > GWC2-37-13 > GWC2-37-13. The sequence goes on along the minus strand of JANWUX010000002.1, from coordinate 302,698 downwards.
TTATTATTTACCGGTGATTATTTCGGAGGCAGAAAAAATCGATTATCTTAATAATATTATCAGAGTTGAAAGTGAAGTAAAATTTATCGAAGAGCTAGAAAAATATATTGCTCAACCTGACAACATTTTTTCTAGATTTGACTGGTGGATGTTTTCAAAAGTAGATCAAAATTTAGATGAAGTTTCAATACCTTACTATAATCCAAAAGAAAACAATCTTGCCAATTTTAAGCCAGATTTTATTTTTTGGGCACAAAAAGGCAAACGATATTTAATTTTGTTTATTGATCCAAAAGGAACAGAACATACAGATGGCTATAGAAAAATCGATGGATATTCCAGGATATTCAAGACCAAAAACAAGAAAAAAACTAAGGACTTTTTACTCGATGATTTAGTTATAAATGTTAAATTATTCTTAAAAACAAAAAAAGCATTGCAAGTGTTCTAGAAAATTACAAGAATTTTTGGTTCGACAACTTCAATGATTTTGCAACCAAACTTAAAACCTGTCTGAGGAACTAGATTATTAATAAAATAAATAAAAAATCAAAATCTAAATTTAGTTTTATTAAATAGATACTTAATCTTCAATTATTTTCTTTATTAAGAAACATCAAAAAAGTATAATGCTCATGAAAGAGTGTAGGAATGTAATCTGTATGTTCGAGAAGATTCTAATAAAAAATTAATTTTCTTTACCCCTTGAAACCCAAGATTCTTGCCACTACTTGACCGATCTCCTGAGGAGTCCTTCCACTAGCTAGCATTTCTCTTGCGACACGATCTGCTAATTCTTGAGGAGTTGGACGGCCACTCCCTTTTCTGCGAGAGTTTAATCTTCCGATTCCCCCTTTCTCTGGAGGTGGGTTTGGATGTTCGTCAAAGTAACTACTTGTAGAAATACCATAAAAACCCATCTTCTCAAGTTCTTCTCTTTCTTTTGATCCAGGAGGGAACATTTCTGCCTCTCTTAGAGCTTGTAAAGCTCCTAGTAACTGAGGTAATCTTTCATGACTTGACATAACTCTTTGTGATAGACTAATTTTTTACCAAATTGATTTTCGTAAATTTTACAACCTTTCAGTTTTAGTTTCAAGTCTTGATACATAATTTTACTAACTAAGCGAAGAATCCGCAACAAATCAATAATAAAATAAATATGAATGAGAAGCAAACACAACCAAACACGAACTCTTTAGTTCTCTTTTGGAGAGATTATTGTTTCTGTTCTTCTGAATGAATTTTTTCATACAAAATTTCAAGCAACTCATTGTTCTTCTCGTGAATTGATCTATCCTCATTTAGAATTTTTTCTTCCTCCTCACTTAACCAAAGATTTTTTCTGATTTTTTCAACAATTGGAGCTAGTTTTTGGATTCTTTGTTCGAGGATTTGGTGGATATCATCAATTTCTTTCTGGTATTTTTCATAAAAATTTTGATTTTGCTTCATGGTATTCATTTCGTTCCTGATCTCTATGAGGCCGTTTAGAAATCGTTCCCAACCATCGACAACTTCTCTTGGATAATTTGGTGGAACATAGCCAGCGAAATGACTGACTATAAGATTTGTTGGACAGTTATTGATTTTCCCTTCAATCTCTGCAATTCCAAATTCCTGAAACTTGGGATCGATTAAGAACTTAACTGTTCGCGGAAACTGAGTTTGATATTCAATGAGCTCTTCTACTTCTAAATAGCCCTCGACCAACGTCTCGCCCCAGATGATATTGTCATAGCCTGCCTCGTTCATTGCTTTTTTCATTGTGTAACCACTTATTGTGGCTTCAAAAGAAAGATCATTGAACTTAATCATCGCCTGACCCCTCAATTTGGCTGAAATCTCAAGCTTTTCTTGATATCTAAGGGGTGAAATGCCAAGTTCTCTTCTTTTTTGATTCAAAAGCTCAAGATACTTCCTTTTATCAAGTCTAATTTTTGCTTCATCTTGAAAATCATTGTCAGTTTTACGCCAATATTTAGTAAACTTTACCATCTGATGTTCCAAAGGAAGAACTAACTTGACATCAGCAATATCAACAAAACCAATCTCTCGAGAATCACTACTTCCTTTTCGATTGTCGCCCATAATAAAAATTTTTCCTCTAGGGACAGTAATCTTCTTGCATTCTCTAAGAAATTGTTGCCCAAAAGTGGAGCGTGGTTTGGCGGTGTAAGGCTCAGCAAGTGGTTGGTCATTAAGGTAGACAATTCCGCTTTTTAACTCTACTGTATCACCTTCCAAAGCAATGATTCTTTTTACCCAACCTGAGGCTGTTCCATAAGTTTGCTGAGATGATTTATTGATTATTTCATTTTCAACATAGACAATATCGCCTCGTTTGAGCCGATAGTTGAAGTAACGTCGACCAAGCAAAGACAAACCCTGAGGGTAAGGAAACATTTCAACATAAGCAACAAGTTCTTTGGCTTTTTCTTTAGGGTCCTTTTTTTGGCTTTTCGGAAAGGTGGGATACATTGATCCCGTTCCTCTGATAGCGACTAACTGGGGATTTAGACCGAGAAACTCTTTAACACCAAAAAAGAAAGCTAGATAACCAAAAAGCCAAAGAGGGAAAATTAATATCAAAACAATTGTTGTAAAAAAAACCTTTATGAGAAATTTTGTAACTAATTTAAGAAGTTTGTTTTTGGAGCTGATTGAATTATCGACAGAATCTTTACGAGAGATAATTTTGAAAAATAGAACTAACGGCAAAAAGAGAATTATTAAAGTTAGCCTTATCCAAAAAGAGAACAAGAAAGGTATAAACTAAATATTTAAAAAACTTTCCATTAAAAAACTTAAAAATCGGTCAATTTAGCATTAGAAATGAGAATTTATGAGTCCCTTTTATTTCTCTTTTGTATTGGAATAACTTGATCTGCCTTCGAGTCTCCTTCCAGATTCAAAACACTAACAATTTCACTATTTGCTGGAATAATAAATTTTGTATTATCTTTTAGAACCACTGAAGAAACCTCAAGTCTCCGCCAAGCCTTAGCTTTTTCATCAAAAAAAGCATTGGCAGCTTCAGCAACTTTTTGGATTGCTTGAGCTTCAGCTTCAGCTTTAATAATTTTCGCTTTTGCCTCGCCTTCGGCTTTAAGAATTTCTGCATTTCTTCTTCCTTCGGCTTCAAGGATCTGACTCTGCTTTATTCCCTCAGATGAAAGTATTGACGCCCTCTTTTCTCTTTCAGCTTTCATTTGAAGACTCATTGCTTCAGCTATTTCTGGTGGAGGATCGATCTTTTGAACCTCAACCCGGGTTATTTTCACTCCCCAATTATTTGTCGCCTCATCAAGAACGTCTCTTAGACTACTATTAATAACATCCTTCGCCACCAAAGTTTCATCAAGAGTTTTTTCACCAACTACATTTCGGAGATTAGTTTGAGCTAATGTCGTCGCTGCTGCATTGAAATCTTCAACTTCGAATGTCGCTTTAACTGGATCAACAACTTTATAATAAATTACGGCATCAACTGTCACGGTAACGTTGTCTTTTGTGATTACCTTTTGAGGTTCAACGTTAATTACTCGTTCTCGAACATCAACAACTATTAACGTGTCTAAAAATGGAATTACGAGATTTAATCCTGGTTCGATAATCGAATGAAATTTTCCAAGTCTAAGGACAACGCCTTTTTCGTACTGTCGAATGATTTTCGCCGAGGAAACAAGAAAAATAATTGCCAAAATTGAACAAAAAACAAATACCGCTGTCATTTTGCTTTGTCCACAATTAAAGTGACCCCACTAACAGATTTTATTATCACTTCCTCGTCTTTGTCAATTAACTCATCGCTGATGGCTCTCCAAATCTCACCCTCAACTTTTACCTGGCCGGCCTCTGTTCGAGTAATTTTTTAGTAATGATGCCTTTTTTGTTAATAAGATTACTGACATTTGTATTTTTTGTTTCGATGACTAATTTTTTTCTGATAAATCCTTTAAGAATTAAAAAGTAAACTACAGAGAGAGCACTGATTGAAGACACAAGGGCAAATAAATTTTTTGTCAGAATTCCGACGACTCCAGAGATTATCAGAATTACCCCAATTAAAAAAGAGATCAAAGCCTGCCACCGCTCCAAGAATAATTTCCAAAACAATCAAGCCAATCCCCAAGTAGATGATCAGATAGGATTGATTCTCTATGGTCATTTCTTAAGTTTTTCAATTTATCACAAAATTTAAGTCTGATATTTTTATTTTCAAACTTACTTCTTTATGCCGTAAAATTTAATTAATTTATATCATAAAATTTAACTAACCATTGGAATTTTCTTTATATATTAAATTTTAGAGGTTTTTAATTTATCGTGAACGAGGGACTGAATAAACTAATAATCACCATTACTGACAAAGAAATTATTGATTTAATCCTTAATTATAACGAAAGTGAAAGAGAAAAAATTATCATTAGGGCATTGAAAATTGGCTTAATTGCTCTCAAGAATATTGAGACAACGACCAATGTTGACTATGTCGAAAAGGAATTTCAAAAATTCATCAGTCAGGTTGACAAAGAGTTTATTCAGCTAAAAAACGAGTTTGAGAACAGGCTTAAGGAGACCGATGAACTTATTCAAAAAAAACTTACCGAAAATTTTGATCCTCAGAGTGGTTTAATGTCAAGAGTTTTGGAACAGTACTTAGGCGAAGGAGGTCGACTTTCTGATCTTTTCGATGAAGAAAATAACAGCAGTGCCACTGCCAAGATCAAAAAAATTCTAGCTGAATATTTTGACTCCGATGCCTCAAAAGTCGTCAGTCTACTCAATCCCAATAATCCTGAAAGCCCGCTTTCTACTTTTAAGAAAGAGATGATGGAAAGATTAATTGCCATTGAGAAAGAGATAAAAGCTAGTCAGGTAGCAAGAAAAGCTGTCGAGGAAGAGAGAGAAAAGGGAACACAGAAAGGATTAGATTACGAAAACTTAGTTTTTGCTCAGATAGAAAAAATTGCCTCGATTTTCGGCGATACCTGTCTGCCAACAGGCCGAACCTCTGGGTTGATGCTTGATAGCAAAGTTGGCGATATTGTTGTCACTCTAAACTCAGCCAGCACTGGTGGCGCTATTTTGAGTATGGTTTTCGAAGCCAAAGACAAACAAATGAACCTCTCGGCACTCCTGGAAGAGCTGGAAAGAGCCAAAGAGAATAGAAACGCCCAGGCTTCAGTGGCTGTCCTAAGCGGAAAAAATGTTATTAAAGATGTCAATCAAACAATCGGTGTTTTTAGAGATTACTCTAACAACCGGACGATTTGCGTCTTAGACAAAATTGATCCTGATCCTGTATTTCTTGAGGTCGCTTACAAACTAGTAAGAGCCAAGCTTTTGCTGGCGCTAAGAGTAAGAGAGATGAGATCCGGGACAATCGATTTGGCACTTATTAACAATCTAATTGAAGAAATCATAAAAAAATTAGACAATCTAAGTTTAGTCAAGGGGACTCTGACCAAGGCCTCAGGTTTCATAAACAAAGCCCAAGAAGATCTTGATAAGATAAAAGAAGAGATAAGAAAAACTCTTACTGAGCTATCAGAAAAAACGAAAATCCCAAACAAGAACTAACAATCACAAACTTCTTGATCTTTCTGAAATATCTTCTATATTTCAGAAGACTGTCACCAAATTTTGAATTTTTCCTGATTACAATAGAATCAAAGATGAAGCTTTTTCAACTAAAATTATTATAAAGCGATGAAGATAACAGCAGCAATTTTGACAAAAAACGAGGCAAAAAACATTGATCGTTGTCTAAAGTCAGTCATTTTCTGTGATGAAATTATCATTGTTGATGATTTTTCTCAGGATGAGACTTTAAAAAGAATTCCTCGTCTTAAAAAAGTCAAGGTTTATCAAAGAAGAGTTGAGAACGATTTTTCTGCTCAAAGAAACTTTGCTCTAGAAAGGGCAAAATTTGATTGGGTCCTTTTTGTTGATGCTGACGAAGAAGTCAGCCAGGATCTTCAACAAGAAATAAAAAGGTTTTTTCTCTCCAGAGACATTTTCCGACAACAACTAGGTGGAATTTACCTTAAGCGAAGAGACTTTTTTTGGGGAAAAGAGCTAAAGTTTGGAGAAGTTTTCAAGGCCCGAGTTCAAGGTTTACTGAGGCTTATCAACAAACGATTGGGTAAGTTTTCAGGTCGGGTTCATGAGGAGTTTAGATTCTTCCCTGACCTGGATACTAAGACGATCGTTTTCAAAAACTTCCTTAATCATTATCCTCATCCCACTCTCAAAGAATTTATCATTGATATAGATTACTACTCGACTCTAAGAGCTAAAGAACTGGCTGAGCAAGGTCAAAAGGGAAGTGCCCTTCAAATGATAAGCTACCCGTTGGGTAAATTTCTCACGACTTATTTTTTTTGGGGTGGTTTCCTTGATGGAGAACAAGGCTTTGTATACTCATTTTTGATGAGTTTTCATTCTTTTTTAGTTAGAGCTAAACTCTATCAAATGACGCTTCGCTAAGGTTTATGAGATTTTTCTTGGTGTTTAACTTTTTTCTTTTTTCTTTTGGCCAGATTTTTCGAATCACTCTTTTTGACCGGCAGATAAATTTTTATCTTTATGAAATCTCTCTTTGTCTTTTTCTAATGATTCTTTTTTTTAAATTAAAACTTTCACCTCTATTTTTTTTTCTGAGAGAAGACAGAAACTTTTTTCTTTTTCCTGTAGTTTTGGGTGTTTCTTATCTCATTAATTTTTTTGAATTTAACCCTTTTCAAAGACTGGTGGCTCTTTTGTATCTTTTAAGGTTTATTTTTTATCTGAGTTACTACATCTATCTTAGCTTCTGGCTAAAACAGCAAAAGGAAAACTTTCAAGGTGTTGAGCTTGGCTTAAAGATCTTTTATCTGATTACGTTTTTTACGACGGCTACACAGTTTTTTCTTTACCCAGACTTGAGAAACCTAATCTACCTGGGCTGGGATCCTCACCTTAATCGAGCTTTTGGGGTTTTTTTTGATACATCGATCGCAGCCGCTGTCTTTGGATTGGTTATTTTAAGTGAAAAAAACCTTTTCTTGAAAAGTGCTTATTTTGTATTACTTATTGCCAGTTTTTCTCGGGGGTTAATCTTGAGTTTTTTTATTAGCTTGGTTTACCTAATAGTTGTGGAAAGAAAATCTTTTAAAATCATTGGCATAGTTTGTCTATTGATATTTGTCTTATTATTCTTAATTCCCAAACCAGCTGGCGAGGGAGGGAAACTGACTCGTCTTTACACCATCTTTTCCCGACTGAATGATTATCGGGAAGGAAGTCAACTTTTCTTTAGTAAGCCTCTCTTTGGTTATGGTTATAACTATCTTAGATTTGTCAGAAATAAAGGTCAATCAAATGCCGCCTCAAATTTTTCTTCTACTCCTTTAACGATCTTGGTATCTGCTGGCATTGTTGGTTTGCTAGCTTTCTTCCACTTTCTCAGTTGGTTTTGGAGACGATTTGAAAGTAAGAAACCAGTTATACTTTTTCTTTTGGTAAGTTCACTCTTTGATAATATCCTGTTTCATCCTTTTATTTTGTTTTTGTTCTTTTCTAATCTTCTTTCTGATAGATAACTTTGAGAGTTTTTTTTTCGCTGTTGCCGGCAACATCAGTTGCCTCAATTGTCAGAATGTTTTCACCTTCATTAAGCCTCACTGAATGTTGAAATCTTCCTATAGCATCAAGAATCACTGGCACTCCATCAATTTTTACGAATACCTCTTTTTCAGTTTCACCTCTTATCATCAACTGATCTGAGTTTATTGTCTGCTCATTTTTTGGTTCAATGATTTCAAGTTTCGGTTTTGTTGCTTTGTAGATGATTGTTACTGGATTAGTCTTTTTTTCAATATTTTCAGAATTGTTCTTGCCTACAAGATAAATTTCATTCTTTCCCTCTTTTAGTTCGCCTATTTCTTCTGTTACTGTTGAAGTTATTTGAGTTTTTAGCTTTTTAACCTCTTGGTTATTAAGATAAATCGAAACTTCGTCGAGGTTGATTGGCGTGAATTGAACAATAACTCGAGAACTGTTGGTTGCCTGAGGTATTTCATCGACCATCAAAGAAGCATTTGAATTGATGGTATCTTTTTCTCGATTTGTTACAGAAAACTTCGATTGACTAGAAAAAAAATTAAAGACCAAAAGCGAAGCCTTGATTGTTAGTCGAAATCCCAGGTTGATGGCAAAAAGAAGAAATACAAAAAAAACAACAGCTAGAAAGAAGATTTTTTTTCTTGAGGGACTACCAGGATAATGTTTCCTCATTTTAGAGCTGGGACCGAGACTCGAACTCGGAACCAACGGTTTACGATACCGCTGCTCTGCCAATTGAGCTATCCCAGCTTTGGTTTTTTTAAATTTTACTTGAGGTGAGGTTATTGAAGCAAGATTAGGGGATAATCAACTCGGTACCGACTTCAAGGTTATCTGGAAAAGTGATATTATTGGCTTCGGCAATTTTTGGCCAAGCAAAGAGATCACCGTAAAACTTCAGAGCGATTGAAGAGAGAGACTCTCCGGGTTGAACGACATACTTTATTTTTTTGGCTTTAATTGAAAAGTTCAAACCTGCTTCAGCTAATGATGGCAAATCAGGTAAGACTAGTTCCTGACCAACAAAAAGAGGAAGGTCTTGGTTAAGATTGTTAGCCTTGGCAATGTCGTAAGCTCTGTATCCTGAACCATAAAAGCGCTGAGCAATGCCCCAAAGATCATCTCCTGGCTGAACGATGTAGATTTTTGATTTTGAAGGTTGATCTTTTTTTTGAGCCTGAATTTGTGTTTTTTTCGTCTTTGCTGACTGAGGAGGAGAAACTTTCTCTTGATTAAAATTCCTTGTCACTGAGATTATTAAGGGCGGCGCCACCAAAAAAAAGATAATCACACCAAGGAGTAAATCTTTTGGTTTTTTTTTGATGGTTTCAAGTATTAACTCTCTGTAATTTGGTTTTCGTTGTGATTTGTTTTTTTTCATCTACTTTAGATAAGGCAAAGACACTTTAAAGCAAATTAATCAAATTTATAAAATTTACTTCGATTATGGTTAACAAATGAATTGCTTTTTTGATTATAAACCAGACAGGGAAAAAAAACAATTGCAGAGAGAATGTGACAATTTGCTAAATTTAGTGAGTCTCTAGTCATGATATTTGATAGAATTTCTTGATAACAAGATAGTTGATTTGAAGCGGATTTTATGTGTGGAATTGCCGGCTTCTTTGGTTTTGAAGATGATCAGTTGATAAAAAAAATCTCTCGGTGGCTTATTCACCGGGGACCAGACGGTGAGGGAGTTTATTCAGACAGACAAGTAACACTCATTAACCGACGTCTGGCAATCATCGATATCGAAGGAGGCAATCAGCCAATCTACAACGAGGACAAGTCCTTGGTTGTTGTTTACAACGGTGAAATATACAACTATCAGGAATTGAAAAAGGATCTCGAAAAAAGAGGTCATCGCTTCATGACCAACTGTGATACTGAGATTATCGTTCATGGTTATGAAGAATGGCAAGAAAAGTGTTTTGACAAATTAAACGGTATGTTTGCTCTTGCCCTTTTCAGCCGACGATCAAATGAACTAATTCTGGCGCGGGATCATTTTGGAATTAAACCTCTTTATTACACCATTTTGGAGAAAAAACCGACAAAGGTAATCTTCGCCTCAGAGATTAAACCCATAATCAACAGTCGACTAATAATAAAGGAGCCAAATGACCGAGTTATCTATCGATATCTAAAGTTTCGAGTTCACGATGACAACGAAGAAACTTTCTTCAAAAACGTCTATCGCTTAATGCCAGGTTACTTGATGAGAATGACACCTTCTAAAATTGAGATAAAGAAATATACATCTCTTGAAGAAGAACTGGTCAATATTCTTTTCAAAATCTCTAGATTAACCAAAAAAGAGGTTAATTTATTTAGAGAAAAACTATACCAAGCAATAAAACTGAGATTGATTGCTGACGTTCCAGTTGGGACATGTCTTTCAGGTGGGCTTGATTCCTCGACGGTCGTCACCGTCGTTAATCAACTTCTAAAAGAAAAAAACAAAGAGGCCAGGTCAGTGGGCAAAATCCAGAAGACTTTCTCGGCTGTTTTTCCAGGAGAAATCAATGATGAAGAGAGATACATCGACAGTGTTGTCAGAAACCTTAGGCCAAAGATAAAGAATTCTAAGGTCTATCCAAAACCAGAAGATTTTTTCAGGGATGTGACTGATTTTATTCGGACTCAAGAGGAGCCAACAATCTCATCTGGTCCCTATGCCCAGTATCAAGTGATGAGAGAGGCTGCTAAACATGTAAAAGTCCTTCTTGATGGCCAAGGTGCCGATGAGATGTTGGCTGGATATTTACCTTATTACATGGTTTATCTAAGGCAACTAATCAAAACAAATACAAATCTTCCCAAGATTTTTCGAGAAATAGTCGGCGTTAGAGATGTTTTGTTTCGCTATCTTAATAAGAAGGTGCTTAACTTTCTGAAAATAAGAGAAGAGATAGATGTTGACAAGTTACTCAATCCCAAGTTTCTCAAAGAGCACCATCGGGAAATTTTTCAGCCAACTGGCGACAGTTTGAAGAAAAGATTGATTGAGGATATTTTTTATAACAGTTTACCAGCCCTTCTTAGATACGAAGACAAAAACAGCATGAGATTCTCGATTGAGGGGAGAGTACCGTTTCTTGATGTCAATCTTCTTCGCTATTTGTTTTCCCTTCCTGATGAGGCTATTATCAGAGATGGCTGGAATAAATATATTCTTCGTCAAGCAACAAACGGAATTCTACCTACAATGATCAATCAACGAAGAAATAAAATTGGCTTCACCACGCCGGAGTATCAGTGGTTCTTAAGAATGAAAAACAAAATTTATTCTATTTTTCTCTCTCAGTCATTTACTCAGCGCCCTTACTTCAATCAGAAAAATGTCCTTGAAGCATTCAAAAAATTCATTGAAGGCCGAGTTGACGATACAATGATTTTTTGGCGACTCATTAATCTTGAACTCTGGCTGAGAGAGTTTTTTGATAAAAAAGAACCTCAGCAAACTTGTGTTTATCAACTTGGACAGCCAAATCCAGGAAAAAATCTATGTCTAAAGATCGACAATGATGATTATTTCAGGTATCCAATAAAAACTGAACTGATCAAGAAAGGTGACTGTATTGAAAAGAAACTGACTAACAAAGTCATTGTCGCAGTAAGAAAACTTATCAGTCCCAAAAAAGAGAGCTTCTTCGTTGCTATCTCCGAGAAGGTGGTTGCCATCGCTCAAGGAAGATCTTATTTTGTTTGGGAGATAAAACCAAGTTTTTGGGCAAATCTTCTTTACCGCTTCGTCAAGAAGACACCTTACGGAATTGGCTTGGGAAGTCCTTGGACAATGGAGTTAACAATAAAAGAAAAAAGCTTGCTATTGGTAATTTTTGCCGCTCTCATTGCTGGCTTGGCTAGAATTTTTGGAATTAGGGGTGTTTTCTATCGTCTTCTAGGCAAAGAAATTGCTGCGATTGATGGCCCCACAGAATACTCCCTCTATCCTTCAAATGTTTCAGCAAAACTGGCGCCAAAAAAACCAGAGAAAGTCGCAGCGAGAATTCACCAGCGGCTCCTAGAAAAACTTCCCCGAAAGTATCAGCAAAGTTTTCTTGGAGTTGTCATCATCGACGCCAATGATCTTGGTCAGCAAGTTTTGTCGAAAACTGTGAGGACTTTTACCGATAAGGAAATTGAGAAAATTTTCGGCGATAATCCTATGGGTCAGGCAGACGAGCAAACACCAGTTGTTTTAGTCAGTTTCAAAAAGAAATTTTCAGATAAGTAAAGAACTTAATCGTTTAGATATATCTTTCAAAAAGAATCCGTTCTTTGTTAACACCCTTTTTTTCAAGGTAATTTCTTAGATCCTCAACAAAATCACTACCGCCACAGAGATAAAACTCAAAAAGAGGGAAGTCTTTTGGTTTTATTAATTTTTCTAAACCGATTTGGACTCTTCCTGGAAGAAAGATTTTTGGGTCAACTGGCTGGGTTTCTTGTGATAAACAGATTCGAAAATTAAATTTTCCTCCAGAATTTTCTCTGATTTTTAATAACTCATTGACAAAGTAAGTATCAGTCTTGAGCCTTAGCCCCCAAAATAGATTGTAGTCTGTCTCAAATCTGAGTTTTTTGGATCTAATCATCGATAAAAATGGCGCAATTCCGGTTGAAGTCGCTAGAAATATTTTTCTTAGATGATTCTCCCTTAGGCGAAAAACGCCCGATGGACCGCTAAAGATAACTTCCACTCCTGGAGTCAGCTTTAGTAAAAATTCAGAAGCTAGGCCACCGGGATAAATTTTAACTAGAATCTCAATGAGGTTTTTTTTGTCAGCAGCGGAAGCAATCGAATACAGGCGATTTTTATCGCCAATTCTTAAAATCAGATACTGCCCCGGAATGAAATTAATTTCTTTTGGATCAGAAAGTTGAAATCTGAAATAATGAGTGTCTGGATTCAACTTTTCTTTTCTAATTAGAAAAGCTCGAAAAATACTTAACATTTTTCAAATAAAATTCTGTTAAGATTAGCTATTATTATAGCCCAGATCAAAAAAGATGGCCTTTGTTCATCTTCATCTTCACACCGGTTACTCTCTTCTTGATGGCATGTGTCGAATCGATGAGTTTCTTATCAAAGCCAAAGAATATCAAATGCCTGCCGTTGCCATTACTGATCATGGAGCTCTTTATGGCGCGATTAAATTTTATGTGAAAGCAAAAGAACTTGGGATTAAACCAATCATTGGCGTTGAGGTTAATAAGGCAAAAAAATCTCGATTCGACAAAAACGGCCCGGGTGAAAATAATTATTATCACTTAGTCCTTCTGGCAAAGAATTTTCAAGGGTACAGAAATTTGATAAAGCTTGTCACCCAAGCTAATTTAGAAGGATTTTATTACAAACCAAGAGTTGATTTTGAACTTCTTGAAAAGCACCACCACGGGTTAGTTGCCCTTTCTGGATGTCTTCAAGGAGAAATTCCAAACCTACTTCTTGAAGGCCAAGACAACACTGCTGAAAAAATTCTTGAAAGATATCTGGGTATCTTTGGTGAAGATTTTTATCTCGAAATTCAGCGCCACCCAAAGATGAACAATCTAGAAATAGTCAACCAAAAACTTATTAGACTCTCTCGAAAATTTGGTGTGCCAATTGTTGCGACAAATGATGTCCACTATCTAGAACCAGAGGATGCTTTTGCTCAAGAAATTCTACTTTGCATTCAAACCCTTCACACCATTCACGAAAAAAACCGCCCTTTAAGCATGATCGAAGTTCCTGACTTTTATTTTAAATCACCGGCGGAGATGAGAGGAACCTTTCTTGATTTACCAGAGGCAATTGATAATACACTGGCGATTGCCGAAGAGTGCCATTTGGAAATACCGTTAGGGAAGTGGATTTTGCCTAAATATGACACTCCTAACAATGAACCACCGGAGATCTACCTAAAAAAAATTGTCGAGGAAAAGAAACATCGAGTGATTGGCTACAATCAAGAGCTAGTCAATGAACGGTTAAACTATGAGTTAGAAGTGATCAACAGAAAGGCCTATGCGACTTACTTTTTAATCGTTGCTGACTTCGTAAACTGGGCGAAAGCCAATGGTATTGCTGTTGGACCAGGTCGAGGTTCGGTTGCTGGCAGTTTGGTTGCTTATGTCCTTGGTATCACTGATATCAATCCTCTTGATTACAATCTTCCTTTTGAGAGATTTTTGAATCCCGAGCGACCAACTCCTCCTGACATTGACGTCGATTTTGCCGACACTCGACGTGAGGAAGTTTTGGCTTACGTCAGAAGAAAGTACGGTGAAGATCGAGTGGCGCAGATTATTACTTTTGGGACGATGGAAGCAAGATTGGCCGTAAGAGATGTTGCTCGAGCTCTTGGTTTATCTTACAGTGAGGGTGATCGAATTGCTAAAATGATACCACCAGGTAAACAGGGATTTCCGATGACCATTAATGCGGCCCTTGAAGAATCTACAGCTCTTAAAATGGCTTATCAAAGTGAAGCTGAAGTTAAAAAAGTTCTTGACATTGCCAGAAAAATCGAAGGTCTGCCAAGGCATGCTTCAGTTCACGCTGCTGGTGTGGTTATTTCTGATAAACCACTTGTCGAGTATGTTCCTCTTCAACGAGATGTTAAAGAGGGAAGAATTATCACTCAATATGATATGTATTGTCTCGATCTAAATGCAGTCTCTGACCAAAAGGCAATTGGTCTTTTAAAAGTTGATTTTTTGGGGTTAAAAAACCTAACAATTATTGAGGAAGCCTTGAAGTATGTCGAAAAAAACACCGGAAAAAAAATTGATATTCATCAGGTAAGCCTTAATGACCAAAAAACCTATGAGCTCATCTCTTCTGGACAGACAATTGGTGTTTTTCAGCTTGAATCACCGGGAATGAGAAAACTCGCCAAGGAGCTGAAACCGACAAAAATTTCTGACATTTCGGCAATGATCGCTTTGTACCGGCCCGGACCGATGGATCTGATTCCAAATTTTCTTGAAGGAAAAAGAAATCAAAAAAAAATCAAGTATCTTCATCCTGATCTAAAACCGATTCTGGAGGAAACATATGGTGTTTTAGTTTATCAAGAACAAGTAATGGAAATTGCCCATCGTCTCGCTCGCTACACAATGAGTGAGGCAGATAACCTAAGAATGGCGATTGGAAAGAAAAAAAAGGATATGATGAAAAAGGAGAAGGAAAAATTCTTAAAAGGTTGCTTAGATAGAGGCTACGAGCGATCTCTTGTTGAATCATTGTGGAGTTTTATGGAAAAATTTGCTGCCTATGGCTTCAACAAGCCACACTCAGCTTCTTACGCTTTGATTGCTTACTGGACTGCTTACATTAAGGCCAATTTTCCGGTTGAGTTTATGACTGCTCTTCTATCAGCTGAACTTCAAGGGGTTGCCGGTCCTCAGCGGGAAATGAAAATGTCACAGGCGATTGAAGAATGTCAGCGGATAGGAATCAAAGTTTTACCTCCAGACATTAACAAGTCTGAGAGTGGTTTTAAAATTGAAGGCAACTCGATTAGATTTGGTCTCTCAGCAATAAAAAATGTCGGTCAAGCGGCCATTGATTCAATTTTAACCGCAAGGAAAGAGGGGGAGTTTAGTAGTTTCAAGGACTTTCTTTACCGGGTTGATTTAAGAAAAGTAAACAAAAAAACTGTTGAAAGTTTGATTAAAGCTGGTGCCCTTTCTAGATTTGCTAACAAATCAACTCTTCTGGCTTATTACCCAAAGATTATTACAGAAATTCAAGCTCTTAAAGAAAAAAGTGCTCTCGGTCAGTTTGGTCTCTTTGAAGCCAGTCAGCCACTAAAAAAACCAATTGATAATTTTAAGATTCTACCTGAATTTTCTGATGAAGAACTAATGACCATGGAAAGAGAGGTTATTGGTTTCTTGATCGAAAAAAACCCTCTCGCTAAATTTAGAACCATTGTTGAAAGCAAAATCTCAAAAAAGATTGGCGAGATTACATCTGAAGATGAAAACAAAATATTAGTTCTAGCCGGCATTATAAGCGGTAGAAAGATCTTCGAAACAAAGAAAGATAATCATGAAATGGCAGTGATTCAAATCTTCGATGAGACCGGCAACATTGAGGGTGTTGTTTTCCCAAAGACTTTTCTCAAGCTAAGATCAATTTTAAATATTAACAAGTTAATTCTTCTAAAAGGGAAAATTGTTGATCGAAATAGTCACTTAAGTGTCATCATTGATCAGGCGGTTGATTTGGAAAGAATTCAAGTATGAAAATATGAAAAAGTATTTTTATATTGATCAAGATTTCAATTTAAAAATACATAGCCAAACTAAACAAAAAAAAACTATTTACTCAGTGGACTGGCTAAAGATAATTAAGTGGTCAAGCATTGGGTACTATTTAGTCGTACCGATTATTCTTGGAATTACAAGCGGATTAGTTATTGATTATTTCTTGAAAACTGATCATTTTTTTTCTAAAATTGGACTCTTGATGGGATTGATAGGAATGGCTTATAATTTACAAAAAGTAATGCTAGAACTAAAGAATGAATAATCCTTTCTCATTAATCATTCCCGCTTTAGGAGCTGAAAAAAACTCCCAACCAGCAACGAACGATTTTGAGTTTAAAATCTTTTCCGAAATGCCAAAAATTAGTATTAAGGCGGAGCCAATCTTTATAATTGGAGATTTTTCAATAACAAATTCTCTTCTTCTTAGTTTTATCGTTCTTGTTTTTTTCTTCCTCATTGCCAAATCTTACCACCAAGCTGTCTCATCAAGAAGAAAAACTCAGCTCTACTATCTGGTAAATTTCTTTCTCAGGACTATTTTTTCCTTTTTCTCATCAACCCTAAAAGACAGAACCAGAGTTTTTTTTCCTTTGCTAGGTTCACTCTTTTTTTTCATTATTCTTAATAACTGGGCTGGACTTTTGCCGGGTGTTGGGAGTGTCCTAGTAAAAATAAGCAAAGATGGTGATTTGCACTATCACCATCTTCTTCGTGGTAACAATGCTGACTTGAACACAACTCTCGCCTTGGCGCTGATTTCCTTCTTTATAATTCAATTTGAGGGAATTAGGCACGTTGGCTTCAAAGAATACCTAAAAAAATTTCTAAATTTCACCAACCCAGTAACTTTTTTCGTTGGCGTTCTCGAGATAATTTCTGAGTTATCAAAGGTGATTTCTTTCTCTTTTCGACTCTTTGGGAATATTTTCGCCGGCGAAGTTCTTCTTACGGTGATGGCTTTTCTTGTTCCTGTGCTTGTTTCCTTTCCTTTTCTTGTTTTAGAAGTTTTTGTTGGTTTTGTTCAGGCATTGGTTTTTTCAATGTTGTCAGCGGTTTTTATAAGTAATGCAATTGTCAAGCATCATTAGAAGTTTTTACATTTTTGACTATGGATCCAGAAGGAATGAAATTACTGGCAACTGCTTTGGCGATTGGCCTCGGGGCGCTCGGGCCGGGAATTGGCATTGGTTTAATTGGCAGCAAAGCGGTTGAGGCAATCGGTCGAAATCCAGAAGCAGCCTCTCAGGTGACAACCAACATGATTCTCGCAATTGCTTTTGCCGAAGCAGTGGCCATTTATGCTTTAGTAATTGCTTTGATAATTAAATTTGTCTAAAAGGGAAGAATGAGCGGTCTAGGAATCGACATCAAGTTAATCATTGCCCAAATTATAAATTTTTTTGTCTTTTTTCTTATCTTCAGGCGATATCTTGCTAAACCATTTGCTAAATATCTCGATGAGGAAGAAAGAAGAGAGCAATTAAAAGAGAAATCTGAAAAAATTCTCAAGGAAGAAGAAGATAGAATAAAAAAAGAAATAGAAAAACATAAGAAAAAGCTAGAAATTGACTATCAAAAAGCCTTAGAGAAAATGAAAACTCAAGTCAAAGATCAACGAGAAAAACTGATTAGTCAAGCTCAAAAAGAAGCTGAGGAAATTATCATAAAGGCTAAAGAGATTGAAAGAAGAGAAAGAGACCAACTAGAAAAAGAAACCGTCAGAAGAGCTGTTGAGCTGGCTTCAATGATCTTGACTAAAGCTCTTGCTGATTTTCTTGATGATAAAGATCAAAAAAATATAAATCGGAGAATTATTAGCCATCTAAAGTCAATTAATTAAGGAATGAAGAAGGTGGTTATCTATTCAACTTATGAACTGAGTCACCAAGAAATAGATAAACTAGTCGAAAAAATCCCTTCGCTGAAGAACTATCAAATAGTCAATCAAGTGGATAAATCCTTAATTGCCGGGTTGGTGATTAAATTTGCTGACAGAATTATTGATCTTTCAATAAAAGGAAGACTAAATAACATCTCAAAAAAGCTCTATGAAGAAACTTGACCATTTGATTGAGAAAGCAAAATCAACAATTCAGGAAATCGGAACAGCGCCAATTATCAAAGATTATGGTCAGGTGCTTGAGGTAAAGGATGGCGTAGCAATTATCTCCGGTTTATCAAATGTTGGTTATGGGGAAGTGGTTGAGTTTCAAAATCAAGTGAAGGGCTATGTCATTGATATCGACGAAGAAAGAAATGGAACAATTATCCTAGGCGACTATCTAGGAATTAAGGGTGGCGATCTTGTTTTTCGTCTTGGCTATACTCTTTCGGTTCCTGTCTCCAAAGAGATGATCGGCCGGGTAGTAAACTCTTTAGGCCATCCTGTTGATGGTCTAGAAAACTTCACTCAAACTACAAATTATCCCGTAGAAAAAATTGCCCCAGGCGTGATCAAAAGAAAATCTGTCGATGTTCCACTTCAGACAGGTATCAAAGTAATCGACGCTCTTGTACCCATTGGCCGAGGTCAGCGAGAGTTGATTATTGGTGATCGAGGAATCGGAAAAACCACTTTGGCTGTTGACACAATCATCAATCAAAAAGGTCAAAATGTTATCTGCATTTACTGTGCAATTGGTCAGAGAAATTCAAAAATTGCCTCGGTTATTGAGACCATAAGAGAAAATGGGGCCATGAATCATACTATCGTCGTCTCTGCTTCAGCTTCTGAACCAGTCTCACTTCAATACTTAGCCCCCTACACCGCTACCGCCATTGGAGAGTACTTCATGGATCAGGGGAAAGATGTATTAATAGTCTACGACGACTTAACAAAGCATGCTTGGGCCTATCGACAACTTTCTTTAATTCTTCGTCGACCGGCTGGGCGAGAAGCATATCCAGGAGATGTTTTTTACCTTCACTCAAGACTTCTAGAACGAGCTTGCCGTTTGGATGAAAAATATGGTGGTGGTTCGATTACTGCTTTGCCGATTGTCGAAACTTTGGAAGGTGACATTTCAACCTACATTCCCACCAATGTCATCTCGATCACCGACGGTCAGATATTCCTTGAAACGGATCTTTTCAATTCTGGAATAAGACCAGCAGTCAACATCGGCTTATCTGTCTCTCGCGTTGGTGGAGCAGCTCAGACGAAGGCGATGAAAAAAGTTGCTGGAAAACTAAAGCTTGACCTTGCTCAGTATCGAGAAATGGCAGCTTTTTCCCAGTTTGAAAGTGAACTTGATGAACAAACGCGGCAGTTTCTCAACCGGGGGGCTCGACTAACTCAAATCCTTGTCCAAGACAAAAATCAGCCTCTCTCTTTAGCTCATCAAGTCGCCATAATTTATGCAGCAGCTAACGGTTATCTTGATAAAATTGAAGTTACAAAAGTTAAAGAAAGTGAGGAGAGAATTTTAAGCTATTTAAATCAAAAAGGTAGACGATGGTTAGAGAGAGTCAACAAAAAAAATGTGATTGAGGAAGAAGATGAAGTTGAGTTAAAAAAGCTAATAAATGAAGCTTTATGAATCTAAGAATCTTAAGAAAAAAAATCAAATCAATCAACAATGTCAAAAAAATCACCAAAGCGATGCAACTAGTCTCGGCCATTAAGATGAAAAAAGCTCAACAGGAGGCAATTGAAGGTTTACCTTATCGATCCTTTCTAAAAAGGGTGATCCAGAAGACCGCCAGCTCACTTACTGAAAAAACAGTCTCACCTCTTCTTATTTCTCACACTAATAATAAAAAATCTCTTTGGATCGTTATTTCATCTAACAAAGGTCTTTGTGGTTTCTTTAACTTCAGTATCTTTAGATTGCTTCTGAATGAAGTAGATTTCAAGAAAGATGAGTTTCTTGTCATTGGAAAAAAGGGTGCTTTATTCATTGCCAAGCTTGGAGGGAAGATTGTTGCCGACTTCTCTCATTTTAAGCCAAGTCTTGTTGTCTCAGCTGTTTTTTTTGACGCTACTAACCGATTCTTAAGGGGTGACTATGAAAAAGTTTTCTTGATTTACAACAAATTTATCAATCCTTTCAAATTTGAAACCAGCAAAGAATCACTTCTCCCAGCAACGATCGCCACCATAGAAAATAACATTGAAAGCCAATTAACCAACAAGGAATACCTAATCGAGCCTGATCCTAAGCGAGTCATTGAAGAAGCAATAAAGAACCTTGTCGAGGAAAAAATTCGAGAAGCAATCATTGAATCTCAGGCTTCTGAACATTCTGCCAGAATGATTGCTATGAAAAACGCAACCGATAACGCAAGCGAAATTGTTTCCGGCCTCAATTTATTAAAAAACAAAGTTCGGCAAGAAAAAATCACTTACGAACTTCTCGACATGATTTCAGCCAAAATCTCAGTTGAAAATTTACCTCAATAGCAATGACTAAAGGAAAGATCGTTTCTATCAGAGGAGTTGTTGTCGATGTTGAGTTTGATCAGGAAGAAACACCAAAAATTTATGATGCTCTAAAAGTCAATATAGACGGGAGAACTCTCTTTCTTGAAGTTCAAACGATTCTAAGGCCAGGAAGAGTTAGAACTATTGCCCTAGGCGACACTTTCAATTTCAAAAGAAATCTTGAAGTTGTCAACACCGGCAAACCGGTTGAGGTGCCTGTCGGCGAGTCAACTCTTGGGAGAATTTTTAATGTTGTTGGTGAGCCAATCGATGAAAAGGGACCAGTCATCTCGGACAAGAAATATCCAATTCATCGGAAACCACCGTCTCTAACCGAGCAGAGAGTAGAGAAGAGAGTTTTTGAGACTGGAATTAAAGTTATTGATTTATTGATTCCCTTTATCAAAGGTGGAAAAGTCGCCGTCTTTGGAGGTGCAGGAGTTGGCAAGACTGTTCTCATTCAGGAGATGATACACAATGTTGCAAAAAAACATCAAGGCGTCTCGGTCTTTGCTGGCGTCGGCGAACGGTCAAGAGAAGGTAACGATCTTTATCATGAGATGATGGCGACAAGAGTTCTTGAAAACACCTGTTTAGTTTTTGGCCAGATGAACGAACCCCCAGGAAACCGCCTCCGGGTGGGCTTAACTGGCTTGACGATGGCGGAATACTTTCGCGATGAAAAAAATATGGATGTTCTTCTTTTTATTGACAACATCTTCAGATTTGCTCAAGCAGGGAGTGAAGTCTCGGCTCTTTTAGGAAGAATTCCTTCGGCCGTTGGCTATCAACCAACACTGGCAACTGAGATGTCGTCTCTCCAGGAGAGAATTACCTCAACTAAGCGCGGCTCTATCACCTCGATTCAAGCCGTTTACGTGCCGGCGGATGACTATACTGACCCGGCACCTGTAGCTACCTTTACTCACATCGATGCATCAATTACTCTAGAAAGATCCCTAGCTGAACAGGGACTTTATCCAGCTATTGACCCATTGAATTCTTCCTCCCGGGCTCTAGATCCATCAATTGTCGGTGAGGAACACTATCAAGTCGCCAAAGGCGTTGTTAAGATTCTTCAGAGGTATAAAGATCTCCAAGACATCATCGCTATCTTAGGCATGGAAGAGTTATCTGAGGCGGATAAAATCACTGTTTCTCGCGCCAGAAAGATTCAACGGTTTCTTACTCAACCAATGTTTGTCGCTGAACCTTTTACTGGTAGACCAGGTCGTTATGTAACCATAGATGAGACAATTCGAGGATTCAAAGAAATTCTTGAAGGGAAGCATGACGACAAGCCAGAGATTAACTTTTACATGAAAGGAACAATTGATGAAGTTAAATAAAAATGAACAAATTAAAACTGACAATTATTACCCCAAAAAAAATTGTTTATGAAAAAGAAGTTAACTCAATCACAGCTCCAGCTGAAGACGGAGAAATTACTGTGCTCCCAAGACATATCAACCTTTTTACTTTACTTCGAGAGGGCATCATCAAGATAAAAATAGACAACGAAGAAGAATACTTTTCAATTGGTGCTGGCTACCTTGAAACCGATGGTCAGGAGGCGACGATTATTGTCTCACAAGCCTATGGTCAAGAAGAGTTAAGTGAAAAAATGATCGAAGAGGCCATTCAGCGGGCAAAAAATATCCTTTCCCAGGCCACCGACGAAAAAACTCGTCAAGAGGCATTGGCTGCCATGAGGCGAGCGCTTATTGATAGCAAACTTCTAAAAAGAAGAAAAAAAACCGTTCAAGCTTAAGGATATATTTAGATTGAATTTGTCAATGGCGCTAATAATTGTTGAGTCACCAACAAAAGCCCGAACTTTTAACAGGATCTTCCAAGGAAAGAATCATTACGTCTTTGCAACTTTAGGCCACTTCCGCGATCTTCCCAAACAGAGACTAGCTATTGACTATGAAAATGACTTCAAACCAGAGTATGAAATTGATCCCAAAAAGGAGAAAATCGTAGAAAAAATTATCTCCCTATCAAAAGAGCATGAAGAGGTAATTATCGCAACTGATTCAGATCGAGAAGGGGAGTCTATTGGTTATCATGTCGCTTTTGTTCTCAATAAAGTTAATGAAAAATGGCCAGAAATCAGTCTCAGAGAAAACCACCTAAAAAGAATCATTTTCCACGAAATAACTGAAAAAGCAATCAGAGAAGCTCTTGAAAATCCGCAGACACTGAGAATTCCCCTGGTTAAAGCTCAGATTTCAAGAAGAATCTTAGACAGAATAGTCGGTTATGAACTCTCGCCTGTTTTATGGGAAAAGATTGGTAAAAAATGGCTTTCAGCCGGCCGAGTTCAAACCGTTGCCTTGAGACTTGTAGTTGAACGAGAAAAAGAAATCCATCAATTTAAGAGAGAAAAGTACTACCAGATATATGGTTCTTTTAATTTTGGTCCCCTGAAGCTTAAGCTTGTGTCTAAAAATGGCATGAACTTTGAAGAAAAAAATACTCTCTCCCTTTTTGACGGTGAGTATCGATACACTAAAACCTTAATTAATGAAGAAAATTGTCACCTTATTATAAAGGACATCCTTGACGATCGGTATCAGATTGAGAAAATCGAAGAAACCGTAGGAAAAAAATTTCCCCCTCCCCCCTTAACCACCTCTCTTCTTCAACAAGAGGCTTTCTATATTTTAGGCTTCTCGGCCAAAACAACAATGTCAATCGCCCAATCTCTTTACGAAAATGGTTTAATCACTTATCACCGAACTGATTCTTATGACCTTGCCAGCGCCTTTGTTTTTAAAGCAAGAGATTACATCAAGAGTCGTTTTGGAGAGAGTTATCTCTCCGAAAAACCAAGAGCTTACAAGACAAAGAGCCGGTTAGCCCAAGAAGCTCACGAAGCAATCAGACCAACAAGACTTGAATCCTCACCAAAAGTAAATCAAATGCCAATAAACCATAAAAAACTGTATCAACTAATATTCAATCGAGCTCTTGCCACTCAAATGAGAGAAGCCGAGGTTTTATATCAAACGATAAGAGTCAGGTCAACAAAGGGTTATCTTTTTGAAGGTAAGACAGAAAAACTTGTCTTTGATGGTTTTTTGAAGATTTTTGGTAATGAAGTCACTTCATCACAAGATAAAAAACCTCTCCTTAATATCAAAACTGGTGAAGAGGTCAAGCTGATTTTAGCAAAAGAAGAAGAGTTCTGGACGAAGCCACCGCTTCGGTATCATGAAGCCTCTTTAATCAAAACCTTGGAAGAAAAAGGTATCGGAAGGCCTTCGACATATGCTCCAATCATCACCCTTATCCAGATGAAAAGTTATCTCGAAAAAAATGGTCGCTACTTTGTTCCTAGTCCTTTAGGGATAGCCATTTCTGATTATCTTTCTGCAAAGTTTCCTAAAATCTTCAGCCTTGAATTCACAGCTCTAATGGAAGAAGACCTAGATAAGATCGCCCAGGAGGAAAAAGACATAATTTCTGTTTTAAGAGAGTTTTATCATCCATTCAGTCAAATCGTGAAACAGGTCAGGATAGAAAAGGGAAGAATCGAAGTGAAAGAAGAAAATTTTGGTCAGTGTCCTCAATGCCAAGGAAAATTAGTAATCAAGAAGTCAAAATTTGGTAAGTTCATTGCCTGCGCCAATTATCCAAACTGTCAGTTTACCAAAGCGTATGCAAGAATCCTGAATAACAAACACTGCCCAAAGTGTCAAGGACAAATATCTATTCACTTTTCGCGGACTAAAAAGCGATATTATCGTTGTCAAAATTATCCAAAGTGCGATTTTCAATCGTGGAGTTTAAAGGACGTTCAATAACAAAATGAAATACATCTTTATCTCCGGCGGCGTGATATCTGGAATTGGGAAAGGGGTTACCTCAGCCTCAATTGGTCTTCTTCTTAAGCAAGCAGGTTACCGAGTAGCAATGCTGAAGTTTGAAAATTACCTAAATCTCGACGCCGGAACGATCAACCCAATTGAGCATGGTGATGTTTTCTTATGTGATGACGGCACTGAAGCAGACATGGACATCGGGACCTATGAAAAATTTTTGGGAGAGAAAATGGGAAAAGACAACTTTGTCACCATGGGAAGAATTTACCAAACCATTATTGAGAAAGAGCGACGCTTTGAGTATCAGGGGGAGGATGTAGAGGCAGTGCCTCATATCACCGATGAGATAATTCGGCGTATTCAAACTCTAGGGGGGAAAAAAAGAGCTCAAATTATTATTGTCGAACTAGGCGGAACCGCAGGCGAGTATCTAAACGTATTTTATTACGAGGCGTCTCGCATATTAACTCTAGCTCATCCCCAAGATGTGGTTCACATTCATGTCTCCTACGTCCCCACACCTGTTCATTTGGGTGAACCAAAAACAAAACCAACCCAACTATCAGTGAGAACTCTTAACTCAATGGGGATTCAGCCAGACTTCATAGTTGCCCGTTGCCAAAGTTTCTTAGATAAGCGAAGAGTTGAACGTTTCGCTCTTTTTTGTAATGTAAAAGCAGAAAACATCATCTCCAATCCTGATGTCAGAAACCCTTATGAAGTGCCTTTAATTTTTGATAAACAGAACTTTGCTGAAAAAATTTTATCAAGGCTGAAATTGAGAGTAAAAAAGCCTGACTTGAGTCAGTGGCGGTTACTGGTTAAAAAAATTTTTCATAAGAAGACTGATCACGTGGTGATTGCGATCGTCGGTAAGTATTTTGGAACTGGTGATTATCAACTAAGAGACTCTTATGCGGCCTTGTTTGATGCCATTGACCATGCCTCTTGGGTAACTGACACTGAGGTTAAGACGGTCTGGGTTGATGCTGAGAAAGTTGAGAAAGAAGGAATAAAAGTCATCGGCCGACCGGATGGAATCATTGTTCCGATCGGCTGGGGAAATCGTGGTGCCGAAGGGATGATCCGTGCAGCTTCATGGGCGCGGCAAAATAAAATTCCATACTTAGGGCTATGTTATGGAATGCAATTGGCAGTGGTTGCCTTTGCCCGAGATATGCTTGGTTGGTCGGATGCTAACACAGAAGAAAACGATCAAACCACACCTCACAAAGTTATTCATCTTATGCCTCAACAAGAAGAGATAATTAAACGACGAGCTTACGGAGGAACAATGAGGTTGGGAAGTTGGCAGGCAAAGGTTAAAAAAAACACTCTGGCCTGGGAAATCTACAATAGAGAAATTGTCTCAGAAAGACATCGGCACCGATACGAAGTCAATGATGAATTTTTACCTCAACTTGAAAAAGCTGGGCTAGTGATTTGTGCTCGTTCGGTGATTGAGAATCTTTGTGAAATGATTGAATTACCAAGGTCAATTCACCCTTTTTATTTTGGAACTCAGGCTCATCCTGAGTACAAATCCCAACCTCTTAAGCCTCATCCTGTTTTTATTAGATTCCTCAAAGAAGCAGTAAATTATCAAAATAATAAGTCCAAAAACTAGTTTTCCCAAGAAAAATTAAGTCGATTCGATGTTTGGTGTTTTGGTATAATAAATTTTATGTCTAATCTGCTTTTTTTTAACAACAAAAAATTTCATATTGGCGATACAGTCTCAATTCACTACAAGATTAAGGAAGGAGACAAGGAAAGAATTCAAATCTTCAAAGGCATTCTGATAAAAACTCGGGGCAATTCACCTCAAACGAAGACTATCACAGTAAGAAAGATTAGCAAATCAGGAATCGGGGTTGAGCGAATTTTCCCTCTTTCTTCTCCTTTTCTTGCTGACATCGTTCTTATCAAAAGAACCTCTTACAAAAAAGCTAAGACATACTTTATTAGAGATCTTTCTGAAAGAGAGATTAGAAAAAAACTCTACCGGGATAAATCAAAAAAAGTTACTGAATGATTAAGAGCGAGCAACAACTTGGGAAAAACAGGGGAAAATTTGGCTTGTCATTATCTTCAAGAACATCAATTCACAATCATCAAAAGAAACTTTCGGTCAAGAATAGGAGAGGTTGATATTATCGCGTTTAAAAACAACACCCTTTACTTCATTGAAGTTATGACAAGATCCAGTCTCAGTAAGAGTTACCTTTTTGAAGCCGTTAAAAAAATGAAATTAGATCGAATAAGGAAAATTTGATATCTTTTCTTATTGAATTCAAGAGTTAATCACTCTAAAATGAAAGTTGGAATCATATCAATTATCAACCAAAAAAAGACCCGCTTTGATTAAGTTTTTTTGAGAACATGCCATAGATAGAAAGGGGGTGAGAGAGAGTGATAGATATTGTTAATTTAGTCCTTGGAAATTTTTTTCGCTCGCTTGCCAGCTTTGTTCCCAAACTTGTTGGTGGCCTGTTAGTGCTGGCAATGGGGTTTATATTTGGAGCTATTTTTAAGCATCTATTGATCACAATCTTCAATTTTTTTCGGATTGATGACTTTTTTCACAAAACCAAACTGATTCAAAAGGGTCAGGTAAATATCTGGACTCAGGTTTTGGCTGAGATAGCTAAGTGGATGCTGGTGGTTGTTTTCTTGATTCCAACACTTGAGATCTGGGGCTTGTCAAGGGCAATATCAGTTTTGAATGACTTCCTGTACTACTTGCCAAATGTGATCGTGGCTGTGATTATTGCTTTCGTTGGTCTTGTGGCATCAAATCTGGGAGGAGATTTAGTGAAA
The DNA here is from genome assembly GCA_025057905.1 of Patescibacteria group bacterium. Taxonomy (GTDB): domain Bacteria; phylum Patescibacteriota; class Microgenomatia; order UBA1406; family GWC2-37-13; genus GWC2-37-13. The sequence goes on along the minus strand of JANWUX010000002.1, from coordinate 275,743 downwards.
CATAGCGCCAGAACTTTAGGCGCAAAATCAGCCAATGCTCTGGCCGTTTTCACCAAGTCAACAATTACTTTTTTTACTGTTTTAATCATTCTCGATCAACTAGGTGTCGCTCAAGATCTTGTGAAGATCCTCTTCACCGGAATTGTCGCCATGATTTCTTTAGCTGGTGGACTAGCTTTTGGTTTAGGTGGAAAAGATGTTGCCAAGGAGATTTTAGAGTCATTGAAAAGAAAGTTAGAAAGCGAGAAGTGATTGTCTCTAAAATTTTCTTTAGAGACAGAATGTTTGATATAATTAAAAGTAAAAGGCCAGTTATGGCCCCGTCGTCTAGTGGCCAAGGACGTCTGGTTTTCAGCCAGAAAATCAGGGGTTCGAATCCCCTCGGGGTCACTTAATATTCAAAAAAAATAAAAAATTCCTCTGTTCAATCCTTATTTTAAAACAAAATTCATTTCTTATTTTTTCAACTTTATATAAAATGTAATTTCTTTCTTACTTACCTTAACTGTGATTTATTAATTCTAATAAAAATGATCCAATCAAAAGAAAGAGAATTTCACCAAAATGGATTAATTGTAGAAACACCTAGTAAAGAAATGAAACTTTCGATAATTGTCCCTGTCTGTGCTGAGTTCAGTAATGGTTATATTTTTAGGTTCATTGAATCATTCACTAAACAATCCGTTTCGTCTAATCTTTATGAAATTATTTTTTTAGTTAATAATTCTCCTGAAGATGCTCTTCTGAAATCAACCGTCTACCAAGAAAATCAGATCATCTTGTCTGTCGGTCAATATCTAAAAAGCGATAATGATTTTTTGGCAGAAGATTTAGAAAAACAACTTTCCAGCTATCAAAAAGATATTTTAAAAAAAGCCAAAGAAAAAAAATAAAAATTCATATGATTGATTTATCGACTGACGGAATTGAGAAAAATATTGGAATGATTAGAGATATTGGTTTAAACGAAGCTATAGAAAGATTCAAAAATAATGGCCAAGGAGATGAGGGAATTGTCGCTCTTCTTGATGCAGACACCTTAGTTGAACCTCGATATGTAGAGAAAATTGTTAATCAATTTTTAAGAAGTGAAATCGAAACATTATTCCTGAATCTAAACTATTTTATTCTAGAAGGCGATGAAAATTTATTCTCTAGCACCTTTCAATATCAATATCAAGTTGAATTTGGCCAATGGTTGAATACACTCTTGAACACTCAAATCGAGGTTGGCGCACCTCAGATAGTAGCTAAAGTTGGTGCTTATAAAAAGGTCGGAGGGATACCTCATCTAGAAATTTCAGAAGATTTTCAATTGTCATTCTCTCTAAGTGAAATAACTAACTTTAAATTCTGTTCTGATATTAGAATCTATACAAGTGATAGAGCAAGAAAACAGGGATACGACTCAAGAATAAGACTTGAAAATTTAAAAAAAAGAAAATACCTCTACCTATTACAAAGTAGAAGAAGTAAAGCCTAGAGTTTTTTTTCTGTTAAGAGAATTGGGAAATAATTTTAAAGTGAAACCTAATTTTAAAGATTTTGAAAGGGATCTAGAAAATCTCTTTGAAAAATATGATCTACCTTTTAATTATCAAAAATTTAGACAATTTCTAGCCGAGAAAAGAAAAAACTATCAAGGAAATTCTTTTTATTTTTCTTTGTCTTTAGCTGATCTTGTCAGATTTTTTGACGAATTAGGATTTAAAGTTAGAGTTAATAATCCTTGGGAGTATCTTAATGATGTTATTGAGCTTTTCAGAAAACAGTTTCCTAAAATGAAGTGTCAAATCTTGAAAGGTTAATCTATAAGAATAAATTACTTGCATTAATCAGATTTAATCAAGAAAGAAACATCATTATTGAGGCAGTTAATTTAGTTTTTCAAGAGTCTAAATTTAGTGAAGATTCAATAATCCAAAGGCTATCAATTAATGCAAAAACTGAGGACTTTATCAGAAGAAATAACTGGTTAATAGAAAAATTAAGAACAATCCGTTCTAGACATCGATCACCAGAAGAAGCTCTAAAAAAGATTAAAGAACATTTTCGTGAGTGGTTATCAGATTCATTTGAAGATACTCACATAAGGAAAAACTTAGTCTTACTTAGATCATTGGCCGACTATATAAAGCGGGCAAGAAATGAGCCTAAAAAATATCCAAAAACTACTGAGTTCTTGATGAGGATAAGAATTTTAAATTCTTAAAATAATTAGTTTTTGAGTATAATTTTTTTATAAAAAAGCCGGGATGTTGGAATTGGCAGACAAGCAGGACTTAAAATCCTGTGGTCGAATAGACCGTGAGGGTTCGAGTCCCTCTCCCGGCACTTTAGCCGCCCTAGCTCAACGGCAGAGCAGTCGCTTTGTAAGCGAACGGTTGGAGGTTCAAATCCTCTGGGCGGCTCAGAAAAGAGTTACCCGAAGATGTTTAAGAGCTTTTTGAGTAATCTGACGACCTCGAGCAGTTTTCTTGACAAAGCCGATTTGAAAAAGGTAGGGCTCAATGAAGTCCTCAATTGTTTTGACATCTTCAGAAAGCGCGGAAGCTATCGTTTCAACACCTACCGGCTGATTGTTAAACTTCTCTGATAGAATTCGAAGGTACTTTTTATCTATATCCATTAAACCTAGTTCGTCGATCTCAAGAAGTGAGAAAAGTTTTTCAAGTAGATTTTTGTCAATTTTTGAGTAGCTTTTTTCAACTTCAAGAATATCGCGAGCACGCCGAAGAATTCTGTTGGCAATTCTGGGCGTTCTTCGAGAGCGAAGAGCGATTTCATAGGCAGCGTCGTCAGTGATGGAAATTTCTAGAATTTTTGCTGACCGCTTGACGATCTCTTTTAAATCTTCGATTTGATAATAATCAAGTCTCAAAATAAGACCAAATCTTTCTCTGAGGGGGGCTGAGAGTAAAGCTAGCTTAGTTGTCGCCCCAATAATCGTTATCCTGGGGACGTTAAGTCTGACAGCTCTTGCTGATGGCCCTTTGCCGATGATTATATCCAGGTAGTAATCTTCCAAAACTGGATAAAGCATCTCCTCAACAGATTTTGGCAGACGGTGAATTTCGTCGATAAAAAGAACATCATTGTCTTTAAGATTTGAGAGAATTGCCGCCAGGTCACCAGTTTTGGTAATTGTTGCCCCAGAAGTAATCCTCAATTGGCCACTTAACTCGTTAGCAACAACGTAAGAAAGTGTTGTTTTTCCAATTCCCGGTGGTCCATAAAAGAGAAGGTGTTCGCTAGAATAACCTCTCTTTTTGACCGCTTCGATAAAGACTGATAGGGTTTTAACAATTTTTTTTTGGCCAATGTAATCGCTGAGTCTTTTTGGCCTGAGGGTTTCCTCGTTTTGAGGCTTCATAGGAATTAACTCGTTGACTCTTTATCTTTAATTTTAAGGGCTTCCTTTATCTTTTCCTCAAGAGTTAGATCCCGAGGTAGTCTTGCAACAATTGATCTTACTTGTTTGGATTGAAAACCAAGAGAGACAAGAGCCTCAACGACAAGTTGATCTTCCTCGGAAAGAATTAAATGATTAACCTTCGGCGCGCTTCTTAATTTTGAACTAAGCTCGATGATTATTTTCATCGCGGTTTTCTTTGATAAACCCGGCACCAGGCCAAGAGTTTCAATATCATTATTTTTAATGATCTCTTTTAATTTTTCAGAGCCATAAAATGACAGTATGTTAAAGGCGGTTTTTGGTCCGATACCGGAAATCCTAATCAAGTTTTTAAAAAAGTCAAAATCTTGCCGACTTTCGAAGCCAAAGAGATTGATTTGATCTTCCTTGAGATGAAGGTAAGTGTAAATCTCAACTGTTGAGTTAAGTTGATGACGACTGAGAAGCCGTGGAGTTAGGTAAACTTCAAAACAAACACCAGGGAAAGTCTCAATCAAACCGATATTTCCCGTCACCTCGATGAGAAGGCCTCTTATCTTGCCAATCATAAAAAAATTATACCTAAGACAAAGTCGATCTTTCCTCGTATTAATAAACCAATTGAAAAAGAATCAGAATTTTAACACAAAATTGACAATGAGATTTGTTCTCAACAAATACAATTTAAAAAAATTGACTTTAATTGACATTTTTTCTATCATGAAAACATGGGGAAGAAATCAGTTGTTTGGTTTGAAGAAGTTGATAAAGACGATATTTCTTGGGTTGGGGGAAAAGGCGCAAATCTGGGAGAGATGATTAATGCCAAATTTCCTATCCCCTACGGCTTCATTATCACGGCTAACGCTTATTTTGAGTTTCTTGAGGCTGGAGGAATCAGAAAAAAAATTATTCAAATTCTAAAAACGGTCAATTACGATAATCCAAATGAACTTCAGCAGGCTTCAAAGAACATTCAGGATTTAATTCTAAAAACTAATCTCCCATTGAATCTGGCAAAAAAAATTCTTCATTTTTATGAAACTCTGTCCTGGAAAGAAGCTCAATGGTATAAAAGTGAAAAAAAATCCATTATTAAAAAAATAATGAAGATAAGGTCTCTTTACAAATTACCTTTAGTTGCCATTAGATCCTCAGCGACAGCCGAGGATTTACCCAGTGCCTCTTTTGCTGGCCAGCAAGAGACTTATCTAAATGTCAGAGGTGAGAATCATCTTCTCAAAAGAGTCAAAGATTGCTTTGCTTCTTTGTTTACAGAAAGGGCCATTTACTACCGTCACCATCACGGTTTTGATCATGATCAGGTGGGTTTAGCGGTTATCGTCCAAAAAATGATTGAGTCTGAAAAATCAGGCATCGCCTTTTCGATCGATCCCGTCACCAACAACAAAAATAAAATCGTCATTGAAGCAATTTTTGGCCTTGGAGAGTACATCGTTCAAGGAAAAGTCACCCCTGATCATTACGAGATCGACAAGCGAAGTTTTGTCATTTTAAAAAAAGAAATCAATTATCAACCAAAGAAACTCACCAAAGCCAATGTCGAAAATAAAGAAGTTTCTCTTAAAAAAGAGGAGGGGAAAAAACAGAAACTGACCAATGAAGAAATTATAAAACTCTCTCTTCTAGTCTTAGAGATTGAAAAGTTCTATTACTTCCCCCAGGACATTGAATGGGCAATTGAAGATGACCAGATCTACATTGTTCAATCAAGACCGGTCACAACTCTTAAAGATGCTAAAAATGATACCGGGAAAAAACTATTTTTGACCGAAAAACCTCTTCTTACTGGCTTGCCTGCCTCACCGGGAATAGCTTTTGGATACGCCAAGATAATTCTCTCACCTAGAGATATTGAAAAAGTAAAAAATGGTGATGTTCTAGTGGCGCCTGCTACTAATCCTGACTATGTCCCGGCGATGAGAAAAGCGGCCGCCATCGTCACCGAAAGAGGTGGTCGAACCTCTCACGCTGCCATTGTCTCTCGAGAACTTGGTGTACCGGCGGTTGTCGGGGCAGAAGGAGCTACCAAAGTGATAAAATCTGAGTCTCTCATAACCGTAAATGGTAATACAGGTGAGATCTTTCTTGGGAAAGTTTTACCCACATCATCAAAAAAAACTTCATCAAACAAAAAGTTAATCACCGCGACCAAAGTTTATGTCAATCTTGGTGAACCAGATCAAATTAAAGAGGTAGTAAGAAAACATGTCGATGGTGTTGGCCTCTTGAGAGCCGAATTTGTTATCGCTGATTTGGGAATACACCCAAAAGAGTTCATAAAAGAGAAAAATGAAAATTTGTTCGTCAATCATCTTAAAAAAGAGCTAAGAAAATTTGTTGCGGCCTTTTCACCCCGACCGGTAATTTATCGGGCAACTGATTTCAAAACAAACGAGTACCGTAATTTACTCGGAGGGAAAGAGTTTGAACCGATGGAAGAAAATCCAATGCTTGGTTTTCGCGGAGCTTTTCGTTACATCAGTAATCCTGAAGTTTTTGAGCTTGAACTGAACGCTATTAGAAAAATTTGGGAAGACGGCTTCCGGAATCTTCATTTAATGATTCCCTTCATCCGGACTAATTGGGAATTGATCAAAGTAAAATCAATCGTTGAAAAGGCTGGGCTATTCCGCTACCCAGAATTTAAATTCTGGATAATGGTCGAAGTGCCTTCGATTGCTCTCAACATAGAAGAATTTTTGAAAATTGGCGTTGATGGGGTCTCAATCGGTACTAATGATCTGACGATGCTGATCTTGGGAGTAGATAGAGACAATGAGGCAGTCACCTCAATTTACGACGAGAGAACACCAATTGTTCTTTCGGTGATCGAGTATGTCATAAAAACCTGCAAGAAGTACGGTGTTACTTCCTCCATCTGCGGTCAGGCTCCGTCTGACTATCCAGAGATAATCGAGAGATTGGTTAGGGCGGGAATAACAAGCATCTCTGTCTCTCCCGACGCTATTGAGCGAACCCGAGAGTTTATCTTTGAGGCGGAAAAAAAACTACTTGAGAAGAAAAATCCTCACTAAATTTGTATATTATGGCTAGAATCAAAAAGATCATCGCTCGGGAGATAATCAATTCTCGAGGCTACCCGACCATTCAAGGAAAAATCATACTGGATGACGATAAAACTGCTGAAACTAGCTTTTCTTCTTTTGAAAGGCTTTATGACTACCAGAATTTTGAACTTAAAGATGACGAACCAGAAAGATTTTCTGGACAAGGCGTCAGGACAGCGGTTTATTATATCAACCATCTTATCGGACCCAAACTCAAAGGCGTCGATCCAAGCAAACAAGTTGAGATTGATAATTGGTTAATTAAGGCTGACTCAACAAAAAACCGGAGCCGACTTGGTGTTAACACATTAATGACCATCTCCATCCTCGTTGCCAAAGCCGCCGCATTAAATGAAAATCTGCCTCTTTACGCATACTTGAACCAGCTTTATCAAAAGATAACAAAAAAAAAGATAGAAATTGAGTTTTTTCCCTCACCAATCTTTTCTCTCTTAAGAGGCGGTCGGCATGGACAAGTTGACCTCAATTTTAGGAAGTTCCAAATAATTCCATCTTCATCTTATTCGTATTCCACAGCCTATGAGCTTGGGGTAGATTTATACCATCAGATAAGACATGTCTATAAATTTCAATTCTTCCACAACACTGATGTTTTGAGAGCTTTTAAAAACTCGATTGAAAAAAAGCATCTTATTCTTGGGCGGGATGTTTTTCTAAGCATTGACTTTGGTGCTAATGATTTTTTCAAAGAATCTCGCTATCAAATCAAAGACAAAGACTCAATTACACCGGATGATTACTACAAGTTTCTGAAAGAAGAAATCATTGACCGATACTCGATTCTGGTACTGATTGATAGTTTTGCCAATAATGATGACAAAAACTGGAATAAATTGTATCAAGTCCTAAACAAGGAAACTTACCTTGCCGTTGATGATAAAATCGGCTCAGTTAAGTCTATTCTTGAGAAGCACATAAACAAAAACTTATTCAACTCAGTAATCATTAGACCAAATCAGATTGGCACCGTTACTGAGACAATGCTGATGATCAATTTTTTAAGAGAGAACAATGTTACTTACATCATTAGCTCAGATCTTAATGAAACCAACGAAAGCTACTTAGCTGACTTAGGAGTAGCTCTAAATGCCGAACTAGTCTCTTTTGGTCCACCAGTTCATGGTGAAAATGTCGCCAAGTACAACCGCCTACTTGAAATCGAGAACGAGATCACCGGGTAAGTTTTGAAGTAAACGAGATTTCATAAATCCTTGACAAAAAATTCTTCTTTTGCTACTATTTTGACATAACAAAATTTGATTGCTAATTGAAGAAAACTTTCCTGATTAAGGGCTATTGGAGACATTATTGCTCTCCTAACAAGCCAAAGTTCTACTTTTGAAAGTAAAAATAACTGGGCTCGTAGTTCAGTTGGCCAGAACGTCGCATTTGCAATGCGAAGGTCACCGGTTCGAGTCCGGTCGAGTCCACGGCACATTTAAAGCTCGGGAAAGAAGAGATTTTGATGATAGAAGTGATGGGAGAGATCAAAGCTAGAGGTGGATGCCTTGGCAGTTTGGGCCGAAGAAGGACGCGTGTAAAGGCGCGAAAACAACGACGAGCCCCTAAACAGGCACCATCAGTCGTTGGTTTCCGAATGGGGTTACCCACCAATACGAAAGTATTGGTGTCCTGAATTAATCTCAGGACGGGCACCTGGGGAACTGAAACATCTCAGTACCCAGAGGAAAAGAAATCATATGAGATTCCGTCAGTAGCGGCGAGCGAAAGCGGAACAGCCTAAACCCTAACTTCATGTTAGGGGGTTGCGGGACCACAGAAGGGAGTTTTTCTCTGTAGAAGAAAGGTATGGAAAGGCCTGCCAGAGAGAGTGATAGCCTCGTATTCGAAACGGAGAAAAACCCTGGTGGAACTCCCAAGTACCACGAGGCACGGCAAACCTTGTGGGAAGCTGGGTCGGTCACGATCCAAGGCTAAATACCCAAACTGACCGATAGCGAACTAGTACCGTGAGGGAAAGGTGAAAAGAACCCCGAAAGGGGAGTGAAATAGATACTGAAACCACTAGCTAGCAAACAGAGAGAGTCCCGAATTTTCCGGGATGATCTCGTGCCTATTGAAGAATGAGTCAGCGAGTTCTCTAACGAGCGCTTATGGTTTAACCCCGACTAAATCGGGGGGAGGCCGAGCGAAAGCGAGTCCTAATAGGGCGTTTAGGGCGCTGTTAGAGAGACCCGAAACCGAGTGAGCTAACCATGGACAGGGTGAACCCTCCTTCCTGGAGGGGGAGGCCCGAACCCGTTGCCGGCGAAATGGCATGGGACGATCTGTGGTTAGAGGCAATATGCCTATCGAACTCGGAGATAGCTGGTTCTCCTCGAAATATATTTAGGTATAGCCTTCCGCCTTTATCTGTGGAGGTAGAGCACTGAATGGTTCGTCGAGCGTTAAGCAAGACGAATCAATCAAACTCCGAATGCCACAGAAGAAAGCGGAGGAGTCAGTCGAGCCGGGATAAGCTGGTTTCGACGAGAAGGGAACAGCCTAGACTCCCATCTAAGGCTCCTAAATGTCTATTTAGTGAAAAGGTCGTTAAATTTCCAAGACAGTTGGGAGGTTGGCTTAGAAGCAGCCATCCTTTAAAGAGTGCGTAACAGCTCACCAAAATAAATCCGGGATCTCGGATTGGAAGTTTAGCGCCGAAAATGATCGGACCTAAATAGTCTGCCGAAGATGGAGATCCGATTTTGTCAGTTTATTCTGACAAGGTCGGGTGGTAGAGGAGCGATCTGATGACGGTGAAGTCCTGATGTAAATCAGGGTGGAGTTCATCAGATGTGAGAATGCTGACATGAGTAGTGAATCTCCCGATGAAAACTCGGGATGCCGAATGTCCAAGGCTTCCTCGGCAATATCAATTATCCGAGGGTTAGGCGGAATCTAATCCTAACTTCAACCGGAGTTAGGAGATGTAAAAGCGGTTAATATTCCGCTTCCATGAAAAACTCGTTATTATCTTAGAGGTGACGAGATTTGCTAACCCACCCCTCCTAAATGGGGGGCTAAATTGTAAATCATCTTGACGAGAGTCAAGATGGTGAGCAATGATGGCAATCCTGACCCAAAGTCAGGAAAGGTGGGCGAGGTAAGTCTCCGGGAAAAGCCTCTAAGAGAGAGTTTTTCTTGACCGTACCGCAAACCGACACAGGTGGACTGGTGGAGAACACCAAGGCAGACGGGTAAGAGTGGTTCAAGGAACTCGGCAAAAAAGCTGGGCGTAAGCTCGGTAAGATGCCCTGCCCGACGTCAGTCGGGCCGCAGTGAAAGTTTGTCAGCCGACTGTTTATCAAAAACACAGGCTCCTGCAAACCTGCATAAGGGAAGTATAGGAGCTGAGACCTGTCCGGTGCTGGTAAGTCAAACGTCTTGGGTGACTCTGACTTCGGTTGGATGAGCCTAGGACGTAAGCTCCAGTGAACGACAGCTCTAACCTTGAGAGTTCTAAGGTAGCGTAATCCCTTGCCGGGTAAGTTCCGGCCCGCATGAAAGGTTTAACGAGCTGACAACTGTCTTGAGCCACCGCCCGACGAAGTTGAAATGGCTGTGAAGATGCGGCCTACCTGCACATGGACAAAAAGACCCCGGGAGCTTTACTGAAACTAGGTATTGGACGAAAAAAATTAATTGTTGAGCGTAGGAGGGACCCCGACTGTGTCGGGGGCCAATGAAACACCTCTCTTTAATTTTTTTCTTCCTTAGCCTTCGTTAGAAGGCAACAGTGCCTGGTGGTCAGTTTAACTGGGGCGGTTTCCTCCAAAAAGGTAACGGAGGAGCACAAAGGTCAGCTTAGTCCGGATGGAAATCGGACTGAAAGTGCATGCGCATAAGCTGGCTTGACTGCGAGAGTGACCACTCAAGCAGGTGCGAAAGCAGGTGCAAGTGATCCTCCGATTCGCGGTGATCGCGGTCGGGGCTTAACGGATAAAAGCTACCCCGGGGATAACAGGCTAGTCGCCTCCGAGAGTCCACATCGACGAGGCGGTTCGGCACCTCGATGTCGGCTCACCGTATCCTGGGGCTGAAGTCGGTCCCAAGGGTCGGGCTGTTCGCCCGTTAAAACGGTACGTGAGCTGGGTTCAGAACGTCGTGAGACAGTTCGGACTCTATCCTGTGCAGGCGCTTGGATTTCTGAGGAGAGACTCCTACAGTACGAGAGGACCTAGGAGTGAGAATCCCTGGTGTACCGGTTGTTCCAAAAGGGCATTGCCGGGTAGCTATATTCTCAACCGATAAACACTGAAAGCATCTCAAGTGTGAAGCGGTCTCCAAGATTAGAAATCCATCCCCTATACAAAGGGGGGTAGCCTCCCCGAAGAAGACGGGGTTGATAGGCCTCAGGTGTATCTCGAGTAATCGAGGTAGCCGAGAGGTACTAAGTGGTGACTCTCCCATCATTTCTGTTATCAAAATCTTCGATGAAAATTCTGGCAATTGACTCTGGCCTAGAAAGAACTGGGATTGCTTTGATTAATGAAGATAAACTGGTTTTTTCTTCTTTGATAGAGACGCATAAAAAAAACAAACTTGAAGAAAGAATAAGAACTGTCTACAGACGTCTTGAAAAAATAATCCAAGAATATGAACCAGAAGTACTAGTAATGGAAAGTCTTTTCCTTTTTAAGAATAAAAAAACCATCATCTCTGTCAGCCAGGTTCAAGGCGCTGTTCTTCTTCTTGCGGCCCAGAAGGGTATAAAAGTTGAGTTTCTCACACCACTTCAAATCAAACAGGCTCTCTGTGGCTTTGGACGGGCTGATAAAAAATCAATCCAAAAAATCATTCGTCTTGAATTTAAAGTTAATGTAAGGCAAGATGATCAAGCTGACGCGGTCGCTTGTGGTCTCGCCTACAGATTACTTAACCGATCTTTAGTTGGGGCCAAGTCGAGCAATCTTCTTAGCTGAATACTCTGCGCCCTTTTGCATTGATATCGGGATATTTCCTGTCCTTAGATACTGAGCAATAAAGCCGGCCGTGTAGGCATCACCGCAGCCAGTTGTATCGACAATTTTTTTTGGTTTAATCACCTCTTGGTAAAAAAATTGATCACGATAGTAACCGTAACTACCTTTTTCACCGTCAGTGATCACAAGAATTTTCTCCTTTAAAAAGGGAAGGTTTATTTTAAGATTAAAAAAATCTATCTTTTCATAGGGCTTTTTTATCATGAGAGAAAACTCATGAGCATTAATTATTAAAATATCAAGAGCTTCAAAAAAATCAACTAACTCACTAATTGGCCTTCGACAATCGACTGCTGAAAAGTTAACAAATGTTAAGGTTTGATCACCTTTCAGATAAGTTATCATTCTTTTTTTCTCCTTCAGGCTAAGATGAGGCAGAGGAGAGAAATAAATATTTTTTGCCTTTTTTAGTTCTTTGTGAAGAAAAAATTGACGGATAAGATGAGTTGGTTTTTCGTAGTGAATAATAGTTCTCTCACCGTTTTTATTGAGGATAATAGCAGAGATTTTATAGTAATCATCCTCCACTTGACAAAATCTTGTTGCCACTGCTTTATCAGCAAGTTTTTTTAAAATCATCTCCTTAAAACCATTTTCGCCGATTTTACCGAAGACAGCAGCTTTTAGTCCCAATTTAGCAGCACCAACGGCAACATTAACCGCTCCACCACCAATATCCTCGAAAAAAAAATCAGCATAATACTTTCCTCCTAAGGCTAGGTGGTAACGTTTATCATCGCAGGTAAAGTTATCCCCTCTGAAGTATAAATCAACACTAATACTGCCAACACAAATCAAATCATACATCTCAACAAAAAAATTCTAGCAAAATAAATTTTTAGTAAGAAGGTTAATCTCTCAAAAAGACAGGTTTGTGTATTTGTTTCTTAGTTAATCTTATTACCTTTGAGAAAGGCTAGATAATCAGAAAAAAACGGAAATTTAGGGTTCCTATTACCGATTTTTTTTTAAATTATCTTCTCCTTTAGAATTTTTATAACGAATCAGAGACTCAAAAGATAGAGCTTGAGTTTAAATGATGGAAGTCACGAATTAGTGCTGGCTAACATGAACAAGTCTTTTTTAAAAATTAAGAACATAAACTCAAAGAGCAAGTCTTTATATGCCTATTCTTTTAAGTATGATTCTCCTCTTATCCAGCAAATAATCTAACTTTACTGTTTTCATATTATCCTTTCGAATTTAGCCACCTAAAACTACTAAAGTAAAGATCATATTGCCATTTTTCAACCTGATCTGGAAAAATATTGCTGAAAATTTTTCCTGATAAATCTATGAATCAACGGATCAATGAGTCATTCTTAACCAAATCCATTATTCCCATCACCTAGAATTTTAGAAACGACAACTACTCTCCTAAATGAACCATTTCATAAGAAAAATTAATTTCATTATCACGAACCCACTTGATTAAGTTCTAAACTCCTCCACCCCGATCACAAAAAAATCTGCTCACTCACATTTCTTCTAGTAGTATTGATTTTAAAAGATAAATACCTTCATGAGTAGACAAACTGATCCTCACTCAAAGAAAGGACACTGTTTATTTGAGCTAAAATCTCGTCCAGCCTTGTTGAGATATACTTTGTTACAAATCTTTTTGAAATTTCCTAATCTTCTCTAATTTCCCGATTTGTCATTGGTGCTTGATTTTGTAAAATCATTTACTAGATGACTTTTCAAGTCAAGAGATGATCACGGTAATTTGTGGCGAGGATTCTGTCTTAGCCTTTAATTATTTCGACAAGCTTAAAAAGACTTACGCCTCTGAAGGCTATCATATTATTGAGGTAAATCCAGAAGAGATAAAAAAGGCTAGTGAATTAATCGATTCACCAATGCTCTTTTCGCCAAAAAAAATTTTTTTTACTCAGGAACTCTATGAAAAAGTGATAAAAAAAAGACGCACAAGTATAGATAAAATCATTCATCTTTTCATTGAAAAAGAAGTTGAACTAATCGATTTTGAAGAGGGCATTGCCTCAAAATTACTTCGTTTTCCCAAAGGTGTCATGATCAAAGAATTCAAACTCTCAGAAAACATTTTCAAGCTCCAAGAGTCAGTCTACCCCGAAAATCTGAAAAATTTTTTTGAACTTCTTAACAAAATAAGAATGGTTTATGATGAATCATACATCTTTAATATGTTGGTGAGGCGAATTCGGGCCTTAATATTAGCCAAAGATGGGATTTTCGATCCTAAAATGGAACAATGGCAAAAAAAAAGACTAATTAATCAGGCAAAAAAATGGAAAAAAGATGACCTATTAGATTTTTACAAAGGACTTTATCGAATCGAAGTTCAAGAAAAAACCTCGGCCACACCCCTTTCGATCATAAAATCACTTGAGATTCTTGCCTGTTATTTTTTATAATCACTCCATGACCGATAAAATTTTTAAACCCTACGATATTCGAGGTGTCTACGGGGTCGATTTTAACGAAAAGGATTTTTTTAAAATTATCAAGTCAGTAATCACTTACATCAAAAGTTTTCTCAAAAAAGAAAAAATAACTCTCGCTTTTGGCTACGATATTCGCTTGAGCAGTCCACCATTAGTAAGTCAAGCAAAAAGAGCGATCATCGATCAAGGTGTTATTGGTGTTGATATTGGTTTAACAACAACTCCTAGCTTTTACTTCGCTTCTCTTCGCTACGGGTATGATGGAGGAATGATGATCACTGCTTCTCACAATCCAAAAGAACATAACGGTGTCAAAATGGTCATAAGAGACGGTCATAAACTGATAAAGATCGGCGCTGGTTCAGGAATAGAAAAAATTAAGGAAATTTTTTTCTCAGAGAGTTTTTCTACCTCAACCAACGATGGCCGTATCATTGAAAACAAATCAGTAATCAGGAATGAAGTAGAGGAAGCACTATCAAAGATCAATCAAAAATCGCTCAAGAAGTTTAAAGTGGTCACCGACACGGCTAACGGAATGGCGATTCTTTATCTCAGAGAGTTTTTTAACCGAATAAAAGTCGAACCGGTAATGATGTTTGCAGAACTAGATGGAAATTTTCCAAATCACGAAGGCAATCCTCTCAAGTTTGAAAATCTTCGCTGGTTACAGCAACGAGTCATTCAAGAAAAAGCTGATTTCGGAATTGCCCCCGACGCCGATGGTGACCGAGTTTTTTTTGTCGACGAGAAGGGCGAGATAATCCCCGCGACGATCATCACTTGTCTTATTGCCAAAAAAATTTTGGAAAAAAAACCAAATGAGACCATTGTCGTTGATATCCGCTACACCAGAAATGTCACTAACCTTGTTAAAAGTCTTAATGCAAAGTTGTCCTTGACTAAAGTGGGGCATGCTTTCATCAGCAAAAAACTTGATGAGGTCAACGGCATCTTTGCCGGCGAGTCTTCTGGTCATTTCTTTTTCCGAGATACCGGCTTTGCTGAAAGTTCTATTTCGGTCATTGCCTATATATTTGAGATACTTTCACAAGCCAAAAAACCCCTCTCAAAGCTTTGGCGACAATACTATACTTCATTTGAATCTGGAGAAACAAACTTTAAACTTGAAAAAAACATAACCGGAAAAGAAGTTATGGAGAAGCTTGCCGTTGAGTTTTCCGATGGTCAAATCAACTGGCTTGATGGCCTGTCGGTTGATTACCCAAATTGGCGATTCAATCTCAGAGCTTCCAACACTGAGCCATTAATAAGATTAAATGTCGAGGCCGACAATCATCAGATAATGAGAGAGAAAACTAGTCTTCTTAAAAATAAGATTATCTCTCTGGGGGGGGAAATCGAGTAAAAACAGCATTGGTTTGATATAATATATCGATCCTCTTATGACCGAAGAGAAAGAGATTAGCCTCTCCTCTTACACTGAGGTTCTTCTTGCCGCTTTGTCAGAGATAAAGAAACGATCAAGACCCGATGACCTTTCGGCAATCCATGTTTCTCAAACTGTCTCTTTCTTCGCTTTAGTCTATGAAAAAGTAAGAAATGCGGTCGAGTTTAGAGAAGATCATCTAGTACTGCGAGCGGCCATCGAGAGAATTTTGAGACGAAGATTTTCCCTAAATCCTCAAGGAAAAGGAGAAGCTGAAAATCTGCTTCGAGAACTTCTGTGGGCAAGATATTTTGATAATGGTTACTTTGGCGGAGATGATATCGCCAGAGTTCAGGAAATAATTGACAAGTATATTTTTTTAAAGAAAAAAATCATTCCCGGCCGAGAGACATCTCTTCAAAGATTTTTTAATGATTTTCTCATTGATCTTCTTACTTGTCAGATTGAGGAGTTTCTCAAGTCAGAGTCATCCCAAAGAAAATCAATTCTCACTTACTTTATCTATCAAGTTTTAAGAAAAAAAATCAAAATAGAAGGGTTGAAAGAAGAAGAAAAAGACGTTTACTTTCTTGTTTCCTTGGAAAAAATCTATCGTCGAAGTGATCGAGCATACCTTCGTCATCATATTTTCATTGATTTCTATCAGCCTCTTTATTCTTACTCGTTTGAAGAACTAGAAAAAATCACTCCAAAATTACCAGAAATCTTCAAAAAAATTGAAAAATTGATCAACAATCCATATGTTGAAAGTATTAATAAATTCACCAAAAAACAACTCCCTCCCTTCTTAATTCTTTTTGAGATGATTAAAAATAAACCAAATGAGATCAGAAAAATTCTCAGAGATCGATCTAAGTTATGGAGCGAGGTTGATGAAACCTGTCGGTTAAAGTACCAGCAAATAGGTAAACGAATCACAAATCTTGGAATAAAAAGTTTTATTTACATCCTATTGACCAAAATGATCTTTGCGCTGATTTTAGAGTTTCCACTCTCTCAGTACTTTTACAATGAGATCAACTATCAATCAATTGCTATCAATACCCTCTTTCCGCCTTTGCTAATGGTTGCTATCCTAGCTTTTTTTCGGGTTCCTGGCGAAGAAAACACTAAAAAAATCTACCAGCGAATTGTCGAAATCATCGACAGAGACTCATCTTTTGAAACTAAGATTGCTTTTGTTCCAAGAAAATCGACTCCAAAAAAACCAACCCTGATTTTTGGCTTTACTATCTTTTACTCACTTACATTTATTGTCACTCTTTTTCTTATCTACGAAATACTTACATTCCTAAAATTTAATTTAATCAGCCAAGCAATTTTTATCTTTTTTGTGTCAGTGGTAACTTTTTTTTCTTTTCGAGTAAGCCAGATTTCTAAAGAACTAACTTTGTCAGAAAAAGATAGTATCTTAACTCCAATTATTGATTTCTTTTTTATGCCCATTCTCTCTCTTGGTAAATTTTTCTCTGCTGAGATCGCCAAGCTTAACTTTTTGATCTTTATTCTTGATTTTTTAATCGAAGCTCCCTTTAAGATGGTTTTCGAGGTTATTGAGGAGTGGATTTCGTATGTTAAAAGGAGAAAAGAAGAAATAATTTAAACAAAATGCCCAGAAAAAAATCATTGTTTTTACTAACAAGGCTCCTTTACCAATAGGTCCTTACAGTCAGGCGGTGATCACTGATAACCTGATATTTTGTTCCGGCCAGATCGGTATTAACCCAAAAACCGGTCAACTTGAGAAAGGAATTGCCAATCAAACTCGACAGGTACTAGAAAATTTAAAAAATATTCTACAGGAGGCTGGCAGCGATTTAGAAAGAGTCATTAAGATTACAATTTTCCTCTCATCATTGAGATTTTTTCACCAAGTTAACGAAATCTGCGAGGAATACTTTAATGATCATCCGCCAGCTCGAACCACAATCGAAGTCAACAACTTGCCTCAAGGAGCTCTCATTGAAATCTAAACAATCGCCTGCAGATGATTATTTCCGATAGTAGAAAGTCCAGAATGGCTTATCCTTAATCACTTTAATCAGTCGCTGATTCCAGCCTTTTATTCGAAAACCATGAGAGATAACGATCACTCCTTTTTTTAGCTCCTTTTCCATCTTGGTTTTTAATTTTTCAATGATTTTTGGCATGAGAAATAGATAAACGTAATCAGCATCTTTGAGGCTAAAATTTAAAATATCACCCTTGCTTATTTCCAGATTTTTTATTCCTCTTGATAGGAAACGTGACCAAAACAAAAGAATAGGATTAATCTCCACTCCGATGCCCTTGACGCCAAAATCTTTCACGACTTTTCGAACCACTCTCCCATCACCGCTTCCCAACTCAACAAAAATTTTCCCTGCTTTTATCGGAACAGCTGATAAAATCTTTGAGATTTTTTTACTTTCAGTTGACACGTAAGGCGAACCTTTAAGAGTAGAGTAAATAAGGGAAGCAATATAGAGAGTAAGAGAAATTAAAAAAATCAGCAAAAGGAACAGAATCAAAAAATAAAGTAGAAAAAAAATCATTGATTAGTCAATCACTGTTTATATTATAATTTAAAATCACTATCCGCCCTTATAGCTTAATGGATAAAGCAACGGTCTTCGGAACCGTAGATGGGGGTTCAAATCCCTCTAAGGGCACCTCAATGGCGAGGATGACTTACCTAGAAAAACTTCGTCACACGGCGGCTCATCTTCTTGCTGCCGCAGTTCTTAAACTTTATCCACAAGCTAAAATTGCTATCGGTCCACCGATTGAGAACGGTTTCTATTATGACATTGATTTTGGAGAAACTAAAATCAGCGAAGCTGATCTTCAGAAACTTGAAGTAGAGATGAGAAAGATTATTCTCTCCTGGAAGAAAATTGAGGGGAAAAAAGTCTCAGAGAAGGAAGCAAGAACACTTTTTGCTGACAATCCATACAAACTTGAGTTAATTGATGAAATTGTTCATCGGAAAGAGAAAATTACCGTCTATCAATCAGGAGATTTTATTGATCTATGTCGAGGGGGCCATGTCGATCAACCCTGCAAAGAAGTTAAACATTTTAAACTCCTCAAAATCGCCGGTGCTTATTGGCGCGGTGATAAAAATAATAAGATGCTAACCCGAATTTACGGAACTGCCTTTGCTTCCAAAAAAGAGCTTGAACACTATCTCTGGCAAATAGAGGAAGCAAAAAAAAGAGACCATAGAAAGCTCGGTAAAGATCTGGGTTTGTTTCTTATCCCTGAAGAAATTGGCACAGGTTTAATCATTTGGACGCCTAAAGGAGCAACAATAAGAAGAATAATTGAAGATTTTATCCTTAAAGAACAAACCAAGCGAGGTTACCTTCATGCTTACACCCCCCATCTCGGTAAAAAATCTCTTTGGCAAATCTCGGGTCACTGGGATCTCTATCGCGAAAAAATGTACTCACCGATGAAAATTGATGACGAGGAGTACTTAATAAAACCGATGAGCTGTCCAATGCACATGATGATCTATAGATCAAAACCAAGAAGTTATCGAGATCTTCCTCTGAGAATTGCAGAAACGGCAACTGTATACCGATATGAGCAGACTGGAGAGCTAACAGGAATACTGCGGGTCAGACATATTACTCAGGATGATGCTCATATTTTTTGTCGAGAAGATCAAGTTGTTGAAGAGTTTCTTTCGGTTTTTAACTACCTGAAGTATCTCCTCAAAATTTTCAAGATCGATGATTACTATTCAAGACTTGGGCTAAGAAGCAAACACGAGAAATATTTAGGTAGTGATGATCTTTGGAAAAAAGCTGAGTTTGAGATAGTAAAAGCATTAAAAAAGGAAAATGTTCCATACATTACAAGCGAAGGTGATGCGGCCTTTTATGGACCCAAGTTGGATGTCATCATTAAAGATTCACTTGGAAGAAAATGGCAAGCTGGGACAATTCAGATTGATTTTATGCTTCCGGAAAGGTTTAATCTCGAGTACATCGATCGAGACAACAAGAAAAAAAGGCCGGTGGTGATTCATCGAGCTCCACTTGGCTCCTTAGAAAGATTTATTGGTTTGCTGATTGAACACTACGCCGGTGCTTTTCCCGTTTGGCTCTCACCGGTTCAGATAGCCATTCTGCCAATTTCCGAAAGATTCACCTCTCTTGCTAGAGCAACTAACGCTTATCTTGTTTCAAAAAAAATAAGAAGCGTTGTTATAGATGATGGAGGCACACTTCAAAAAAAAATTAGACAGGCAACCTTGCAAAAAATTCCCTACATGATTATAATTGGAGCAAAGGAAGCAGAAACAATAAAAAATGAAGTTCCGGAAATTATCTCTCTGCGGACAAGAGAAGGCAAAGACTTCGGTCAGGTAAAATTTTATGAGTTTGTCGATCGCCTAATATCTCAAATTGAAAGCTTCCTCTAGCCATAAATCTTACCTAAAAAAACTCTACGAAATAAACTGGCAAATAAAATCACCAACATTGAGAGTTATCAACGATAAAGGCAATCAGTTGGGAATTTTATCAAAAAAAGAGGCTCTAAAAATAGCTCAGGAGCAAAATCTCGATCTAGTGCTTGTGGCTCGAAATGCTCAGCCACCGGTGGCTAAAATAATCGATTTTAATAAATTTGTTTATCAAGAGGAAAAAAAAGCCAAAGAATCAAAAAAAGGCACAAAAAAAGGAGTCACTAAGGACATAAACTTTAATCTTTTTATCGGACAAGCTGACTTTGAAAGATTAGTCAAAAGAGGGAAAGAATTTCTCAGAAACGGCCATCAATTGAGAATCAATCTCATTTTAAGAGGAAGAGAGATCGATAAGAAAGATATGGCGTTTGAGTTGATAAATAGATTTATTAACTCAATCGGTGATATTAACATTTCAAAACCGCCCCGGCTTGAGGGGAGGGTACTGAGAGCGATTGTTATAAGAAAGAAGTAAAATAAACCGTATTAATCAACTCTTTTTTTGTATAATAAGAAAATGGCAAAAAAACAGAAACAAAAAACCAGAAAATCAGCGGTCAAGAGATTCAAGATTACTTCAGCTGGCAAGGTCCTTCACCGGTCGCAAGGATTTCGCCATCTAAGAAGTAAAAAAAGCAAGCGCTGGTTGAGAAGAGTTAAAAAACTTAAAGAAGTGCTAGGAACCTTTAAAAAGAAATTGTTAAAAATGATAGTCCAAAAGTAAAAATGACACGAGTCAAACCAGGAGTCCAAACAAGAAAAAGACATAAAAAAATCCTCAAATTGGCCAAAGGTTATTGGATGAGCCGTCATAAACAGTTCAAGAAAGCCATGGAAGCCGTTCTTCATGCAGGAGAATACGCCTTTGCCGGTCGAAAAAGAAAAAAAAGAGAATTTAGACAATTGTGGATAATCCGCATCAACGCCGCTTTAAGAACTTTAGGTATGAAATACTCCCAATTCATTCAAAACCTCAAAAAAAATAAAATTGAAGTTGACCGAAAAATTCTTTCAAAGATCGCCGTTGATTTTCCTCAAATATTCAAAAAATTTGTTGAAAAAACAAAGCAGACAAGTGCTTGATTTGATCTATAATTCTGATTTTTATTGAGGTTGAGAAGTTGGAGTTGACTCTTTCTCTTCCCAAAGACGGTTTATGCCAAACCTAACGGTTGACTGACCCGTCTTCTCTTTTTCGTTAGTAGCCACTACTTTGAGGACATAAAGGCCGTCAGGAAGACTTATCAGTTCCCTGATCTCGTCTGTATCTTGATTAATTGATTTAATCTCCTGATCGTTGATCTTGATAAGGATGTTTTTTATTCGGGTAACGCTAGTAATTTTTGCCCTAATTTCAAGATTATTAGATGAGAGAGTCATTCTATCTTGAGGATTCTTGATCGAAACAATGATCTCTTCTGAGGCGTGATCTGAGGTTTCCGTTGGTGGCCTGAAACGGCTGTCTTCTTGTTCTCTTGCCCAGCTATCAATACCTTCCTGCCAGCGGTTTCGCCCATCCATAGAGATGGGATCATTCTCCGTGATCACAATGAACTCTCTCTCTTCATAATTTCTGTTTTTTATCTCTATCTCATTAGCAAGCCTTCCGGTATTTTTTGAAATTTTTAACTTTTTGTAATAAGGCGAGATATCTTTTGGTTCGGTTCCCTCGATAAAGTACTCGATTCGTGTAGGAAATCCCACCTTTGGTAATCCACCAAGAAAGGCATCTATCTCAACAGCCTTTATTTTTTCTGGTTTATTCATGATTCCATCTGGGTATTTTTTTAGAAGTTCTTTCATTAATTTATGAAAAATTGGTGAAGCACCGGTGGCGCCTGAAGCAATTCGAGGATCCATTTTTGAATTGTCATTATTACCAACCCAAACTCCAACAGTGATTGCTTTTGTGTAACCAATTGCCCAGTTATCTCTTTTGTCATCGGTGGTGCCAGTTTTGACAGCGACAACTTTACCGGAGATATTGAGATACGAATTTGGTCCAAAAACTTCAAGCCTAGCGTTATTGTCCGAAAGAATATGAGAAATAAGAAACGCCACCTCTGGTGAAATAACTTGTTTTTTTCTGGTTTTTACTAGCTTAAAAATTGTCTTACCACTGAAATCAGTAATCTCAAGAATCGAACTGATCTCTTTCTTTTGACCACCATCAGCAAAAACTGAAAAAGAGCGAGTTAAATCAAGTAAGGTAGTTTCGCCACCACCAAGAGTTAATGACAGGCCGAATCGCTTCAGGTTTTGACTATTTGGATCAAACTGTGTCAGTCCCATTTCATAAGCCTTCTGCATGAAATCTTTAAGACCAATGATTGCCAGCATCTTAACCGCTGGAACATTTATTGAGTTACCGAGGGCAAAGCGAACCTGTACCGGACCTCGGAACTTCTGATCGTAGTTTACAGGTGTGTATGGCTGATCAGAGGGCGATCCAGTGCTAAACTCTGTCTTTACATCCATAAGAACGGTTGCTGGGGTAAAACCCTTCTCAAAAGCAACCGCATAAGTGATTGGTTTGACCGTTGATCCTGGTTGTCTTAAACCAAGAGCAGCGTTGAATTTACCGTATTTTTCATCGTTAAAATCATAAGAGCCAACCATGGCCAAAATCTCTCCTGTCTTTGAGTCAAGAACTATGACGGCCCCATTGGTGACATTAAATTTTTTCAGCTTAGTAATCTCTTCTTTAACAATTTTTTCCGCTAATCTTTGAACTGAAAGATCAAGAGTCGTTTTTATCTTAGCACCCTGATTGATTAAAGCCGAGCCGTATTCTTTCTCTATGATTTCTTTGACGTAAAATACAAAATGAGGAGCATAAATAGTTATTTTGGGCGACGAAGCAAAACGGTAATTTTTTAGCTCTTGAAGAGCTCTGTCTTCCTCTTGTTTTGTAATATGACCATCTTCTCTCATTCTTCTTAAGACATCTTTAGTTCTCTGTTTCCAAACATCATTTTTTCCAACAAATGGTGAATAGACTGAGGGAGCCTGAGGTAAACCTGCAAGAATGGCTGACTCAAGAAGGGTTAGATTCTTTACTTCCTTTCCAAAGTAACCCTTTGAGGCAGAAGCAACTCCCCAAAAAGTGCCTCCATAAGGTGATTCATTGAGATACATCATCAAAATTTCATCTTTAGTATAGCGACGCTCGACCTCATAGGCAAGAATTATTTCCTTGATCTTTCTGGATAGACTTCTCTCTGGTGTCAACAATACGTTCTTTATCAACTGCTGAGTTATGGTTGAACCTCCCTGAAGACCGCGACCAAGAAACGTGTTAATTATCGCCCTTATCATGCCTAGTTCTGAGATGCCGCTGTGTTGGTAAAAATTCTTGTCCTCGATGGCGATGGTCGCATTTCTGAGATGATCGGGAACGTCAGCCAAAGATACCGGAATTTGGTTTTTTTCCTGATACATTTCGTACAAAACTTGGCCGTGACGATCAAGAAAAATAGTCGAATAGCTCTTTCTTGATGACAGTTTTGATGGAGAAGGAAGATCTTTCGCATACCAAGCAAAAACTACAAACAGAAAAATCAAAAAGACTAAAATTGAAGAAAGAGAGATAATCAGAAAGGAGGGGATCAATTTGTATCGGAGGTTTCTCTTTTTCAGTGCCGACGGTCTTGATAGGTATCTCATTTAAAAAAAATATTATCAAAAAGTCCTTTTTGTTTGTTGATATAATTAACTTGCAAGATGAGGTTTCTTTTTTTTAGGACAAAAAAAGATCTCGTGGTGAAGATAATCGTTTTTTTTCTCCTAATGGTTTTTTTAATTTCATCGATCTTGTCTTTTTTTATTGTCTAAAACCATCACTCGATGGAACAAGACCAAAAAATCGAAAACTTGCCAAGAACAAGCCTTTCAACTATTAGAAAATTAAAGACGCTCGGGATAAAAACTTACTTTGAGTTACTTAATTATTTCCCCTTCCGCTACCAAGATTATTCAGTCATTTCAACTATTAATCTTCTTCAACCAGGAGAAAAAGTAACCATCGTTGGCAAAGTTGTCGATAGTCAACAAATAATCTCTCAATCAGGTCTTAAGATCCAAAAATTTTTAGTCACAGATGATACTGGTCAAGTAGAAGCAATTTTCTATAATCAATCCTTTCTGTTAACCATGATCAAAAAAAACCTAATCGTCAGCTTCTCTGGTGGAGTAGAAATCAAAGCCAATAAAATAATTTTTCTACCGACTGAGTACGAAATTGGTAAACCGACAATTCATACAGGCAGAATTGTCCCAATCTATGTCGAAAAAAAGGGTCTTTCTTCTAGAACCATCAGAGAGAAAATCAAAATCGCTCTTGAAAGTGTAGAAATCGGCGAAATTCTTCCCGAAGAAGTAAGAAAAATTAATCATTTGATAGGCGAAAAAGAAGCATATCAAAAAATACATTTTCCCAGCACAAAAAAAGAAATAGCTCAAGCAAGAGAAAGACTTGCCTTTGACGAGCTTTTTATTATTCAACTCTCTTCAACTCTCGTTCGAAAAAGCTGGCAGAAAGAGAAACTTGACTATCGTCTCTATTTGTTGCCTGAGATTGAAAAAATAATTTGTCAATTCATCAACCAACTTCCTTTTAGACTCACTAGCGACCAAAGAAAAGTTTGGGAGGAAATCTTAAGTGATTTACAAAAAACATCTTCAATGAACCGACTACTTCAAGGCGACGTTGGTAGTGGTAAGACAGTGGTTGCAATCCTCGCTGCCTACTTTGTTTATCTTAATCACTTCAGAACCCTTCTCATGGCACCAACAGAAATCCTAGCTCAGCAACATTATCAAACTTTTATTCGTCTTTTTTCAACGATTGATCAAGATTATCGGCCAAAAATCTCACTCATCTCAAGAAATCATAAACTCATCAGTGAAATCGATACTCCAGGATCAAAAGAAGATCTCGAAAAGAAGATTTTCGAGAGTGATATTATCATTGGTACCCAGGCTTTAATCTCCCGGAAAAAAAGTTATGATCGAGTAGGATTGGTAATCATTGATGAACAACACCGTTTTGGAGTTAAACAAAGAGCCGAGTTAAAGAAAAAGGGTCTCAATCCACATCTTCTAACAATGACAGCCACACCTATCCCCCGAACGGTGGCTCTCACTCTTTACGGCGAGCTGGATTTTTCTTTTATCGAAAAAATGCCTGAAAATCGTCTACCCGTTAAAACCTATTACATCCCTCCAACAAAAAGAAAAGATTGCTATGAGTGGATCAAGAGAAAAATAAAAGATGAGAAAGCTCAGGTGTTTGTTATCTGTCCCTTGATCGATCAATCAGATAAAGAGACAATGAAATCGGTTAAAGCTGCCAAAAAAGAATACGAAAATCTCTCCAGAATCTTTTCAGAATTCAAACTTGTCCTTCTTCATGGAAAAATGAAACAAAAAGAAAAAGAGATAGTGATGAAAAAATTCTCCAATCATGAGTTTGATATCTTAGTGACAACACCAGTTGTTGAGGTAGGCATTGATATACCTGAAGCAACGATTATCATAATCGAGGCTGCCGAGAGATTTGGTTTGGCACAGCTTCACCAGCTTAGAGGTCGAGTTGGTCGGGGAAGCAAGCAATCTTACTGCTTTCTTTTTTGCGACAAGGAAACTAAGAGCGCTATTGATAGATTAAAAATTATCACCCGAATAAACAACGGAGCCATTCTTGCTCAAAAAGATCTTGAGCTTAGAGGTCCAGGAGAGATATATGGAACACGCCAGCATGGTTTTTTTGAGTTAAAAATTGCCTCATTTTCAGATCTGAGACTTATCGAAAAAACAAAAAAAACAGTTTATTTTTTTATAAGTAATAACCTTCTCCAAAAATTTCCATCGCTTGTAAGGAGAATTTCTAGTCTTGAGATTCAAAAAATTTCTCCAAACTAAAATCTGATTACTTTTTGAAGAGATTTTTTTTGTTTTTCAAGAGTTTTCTTACACCTTCAGAAAAAACAGCGCCACATTCAAACCAATAATTGAATCTTTCTTTATTTATCTCAATAAGAGGGGGATCAACAAGGGGATTATATTTGCCAATTACCTCAATGTATTTGCCATTAGCTTTTGATCTTTTGTTGCTAACGACGATTCGATAGTAAGGTTGATTTTTTTTTCCAACTCGAAATAGCCGAATCGCAGTTGCCATTATAAAATAATAACACATCCATTATAAATTTACAAAAGCATTTTTAGCCGCTTCCTCTTCGGCCTCTTTCTTTGACCGACCTGATCCCTCAGCATATTTCTTTCCTTTTATAAAAACACCGACTCGAAAAACTTTCTGGTGCTCTGGGCCAACCTCTTTCAAGACTTGGTACTCAGGCAATGTTTTATATTTAGCCTGAACTTTCTCTTGAAGACGACTTTTAAATGATTGATAATCTTGGTTTTTGATAATTTTTTCAAGCTTGTCTTTAAAAAGAAAGTTAGTTACCCAACGATAACTTTCTTCAAAGTTTGAATCCAGAAAAACGGCTCCAATTAAAGCTTCAAGAGAGTCGGCAAGAATGTTTTTATTCTTTCGACCATTCATCTTTTCCTCACCTTTAGATAGAAGAAGCAATTTGTCTACATTAAACGAAAGAGCAATCTCAGCAAGAGTTTCAGCTTTTACTAGCAGGCTTTTAATTCTACTATAATCGCCCTCACAAAGGCAGGGATAATTCTTAAAAAGATAAAGAGAAATAACAAGAGAAAGAACACTATCCCCTAAGAACTCTAATCTTTCATTAGAAGGCAGAGGAAAATTCTTCCTTTCATTAAGATAAGATCGATGAACAAAAACGTTTCTCAGAAGAAGGGTGTCTTTAAAATTATAGTTTATCTTTTCCTGAAAATGTTGGTAATTTTTCATATCTCTCTCTGATTGGCAACAACCTTTCCCAAGATCGCGTTAATAAAAGCATAGGATTTTTCACCGCCAAATTCCTTCCCAAGTTCAACAGCCTCATTAATAATCACTTTCACCGGCTCCTTTTTTTCAATCAGAAGCTCAAAAATTGCCAGCTTAAGAATGGCGATATCAATTTTGGAAACACTTTCAATTGATTTCCTAAGTATGTATTTTTCAATGATCTTAACAATTTTTTTTTCGAAGGTAAGGATTTCTTTTGTTTTTTTCGAAAGTTTTTTTTGAGGAAAAAACTCATTTTGGTAAAGCTCTTGGACAATCTTGATTCGTCTCTTGTGTCGAGGATCCATTTATAGTCACTTGCCGCAAGCTTTGCAAACAAAATGAGGAATCTTGGGCTTAAAACAAAAAGAACACAGGACAAGTCTAGGCAGTGATTTTAATCTTGTCTTCTTTCGTTTACCGATTCGGCGAGTGGAGAGTTTTCTTTTTGGCAGAGGTGTCATTTTAGTTTATTATACCAAACAAACTAGTTAAAAGGATTGCTCTTTTTTTTCATAGTTACCAATACTATCTTTGTTGTCTTCTTTGTGCTCGTGGGTGCTCGTCTCAATTTTTGATCTTATCTCCCTGATTTCGGAGATAATCTGATTAAGATTTTCAACTTGAGTTCTTTGGTTGATAAATGAGGCGTCGCTCTGGCCAGATGAATTGGTTCTTTTTTTATTGTACAAAGTAAGATTTATCTTTATCACCCCCTGAATGTCAGATTTGTAGTCTATGTTGTCTGAAGTTACTAATCTTCCACCTCCAAAATTGTACTCTTTTAGAAAATTTAGAAGATCCTGACTGCTCCCTAGACCACTAACTTGAAGATTAATCTTCTCAGTTTTAAGTTTGTCTTGGTCAATTGAGTAGTTAGAAATGTAGAATCCTGTCTTGGCTGATAAAATGTCCAGAGTCTTCACAA
This sequence comes from Patescibacteria group bacterium, assembly GCA_025057905.1. GTDB lineage: Bacteria > Patescibacteriota > Microgenomatia > UBA1406 > GWC2-37-13 > GWC2-37-13. The sequence continues at coordinate 248,099 of JANWUX010000002.1, read as the reverse complement.
TTGAGAAATAATCTTCTTTTTCAACAATTAACTGAGCCAAAGTTTTTATCAAGTCATCAAGAGTTTCTTTTTCGGCGATTTTATGATCCAAATTGGCAATCTTATCATTTTTTAGCCTGTTTACCTCTTCCTGTAATTTATTAATCTGTTTAAATGAATCTAAAACCTTCCTTGCTCCCATGAAGATAATAAAAAAAAAGAAGAATATGATCACAAAAAAACCAATAATGTACGTTAAGTTTTCCCTGATTAGGGAAAAGAGATATGGCTTGATCTTAATTTTCATCATTATTTACATCCCTTTCAAGAACTTCTTTGGGCAAAAACTGGCCGTGGAAAGAGAGCTGAAATTTTCCTTCATCTCTTTCAGTCTTTCCTATCACCAAAAATTCTCTGAGAGTAATTGATTCAAAGTTTTTGAGAAACTCTTTTGACTCGATAAACCTAAAAAAGTTTCTTAAACTTTCAAAATCAGCAAAGCTAACTACAAAATTGAATTGGCGATCTTTATTGATAGAAAATTCCCGAATCATCACTTGTGAATCTGAAGTGGCTTTCAGTGTTTGATTGAGGAGGGAATAATAAAAGAAAGAATTAGCATCATTCTTTAGAAAATCTTTTAATTTATAGTAATGATTAATAAGATATGCTATTTTCACCCGATACTCTTGGTTTCTGTTTGAATCAGCTAATAATTCTATCTTTTTTTTTCTCAAAGTTTCAATTTTGGCATTAAAATTTTCAAGAATAAACATGATTAGAAAAAAAAAGCTTAAGATGATCAAAAAAAGAGCAATGGTCAAGTATCTAATGAGTTTAAATCCATATTCGTATTTTTGGTAATCTTCCCTGTTGACAATTAGATTAATGGCTCTTTTTCTCATTAGCTTAGCTACCTTAGCTCACTACCAATGGCTGAAAAATAACTCGGCAGTTCGCTTAATAAACTCTCTGCAAGCGGGTTCTTTCTTAGAAAATGACAAGGATTGAGAATTTCTAGTTTGATGGAAGGTAGATTTTGTTGAAGAAAATCTATTAGGCTTGGACACTTTCCAATCTGGCCAACAAAAAAAATAATAGAAGGTTTTTCCGAAAGGATAAATCGATTAATTTCTTCAGATAGCTCTCTAATGAGAGGCCTAACTACTTTGCTCACGGGAAAACTTGAGTTTTGGTCGGGACGGTAGTTGGTCAAAAAGTCAATCGCTTTATCTTCTGAGAAATCAAAATTGATCATCAACTCTTTCAATAGCAATTGGTAGCCAATTAAAATTGTTCGATTTTTTTTTATCAAAAAAGGAAATTGATCGAAGAATGTTAACGTTGAAAAGTCATTTTCGAAATTAATCAACAGCAAACTATCTGTTCCCGGATATTTTTCAACAATTTTCTTACTAAGATAGTCTAAAAGGCGAGCCAAAGAAGAGAGAGTTGTCTCTATGGCGATAGGAAAATAGCCAGCCAACTCGATCGTATTTTGAATTTTCTCGATTGTCTTTTTAGGGCAAGCAGCAACAAAAATTAGGACTTTTTTTCTCTCTTTGTCTTCCTTTATGACTTCTAAATCAAGATTAACTTCTTCAATTGACATTGGAATAAACTGATCAGCTTGATATTTAAGAGCCGATATTAACTCTTTTTCCTTGAGTAAGGGCATCTCAAGAATTTGATGATAAACCAAATTGTCCGCCAAGGTAATCACGACGTTTTTTTTCTTGATTTCCAGGTTAGCGAAGAATTCGGAGATAATTTTTGCCTGATCGTTTATCGTTTTTTCTAAGTTGGAAGAGAAGTAATCGGGCAAAACCTTTATCGAACCAATTTTGTCAATTTCGTAGTTTTTATCAACCCTGTTTAAACTTATTACTTTAAGTCGCTGGTTGTTGAGTTCGATAGAAAAGAAATTTCCTGCCATATTTTCAATATAGAAAATTGATTCAGAAATATCAATTTTGACTGTGAACTATCTGTTTCTCAATCTAATTCTCGTTTCGTATCGAAGATCAACTTTTTCTTCATTTGTCTGGGCACAGTCATTTGTATTTGGGTTTCGATAGCAGATCCTAAACCAGATAACAAACAAAGGTGGAGTATAGGAAGAATTATTCCGACACCTCATAAAAAAATCATAAACCCTGACCTCGTTAGAGTTTAAGTAATAGGTAACATTTGTTGCTGAGGAGTAAGAAGCGATTCGATTATTATCAAAAAAAATTCTGAACCAGTAATTATTTTTATCTCTGAAGACCAAAGACGATTCAGTGTCGTACACTGTGTTTTCACGATCACAGAGATTGTTTTGATCATTCGGTGGAAAATCTGAGTGAATTGACAAGGCTGAGTTTTTCATGAGAGATGAAATTTCATTCAAAATAAAATCTCCTTGCCTTTTGATTAAAGATAATCTTGTTACCTTCATCTGTTGGCTTACAAGAGTAAAAACAATAGCGAAGATTATCGGTAAAAAAAGACCAATAAGTGACAAAACAACAATAGTTTCAATTAACGTGAAGGACCTTTTTAATTTCACGATAATTCAGTCTAAAGGCGTAAGAATAATTTTTGAATTGACACTCTTGTCCACTCCTGAATCATCCCAAGAAACAAAGATATGAGCTTCTATTCTTGTATTATCAGGAGGATTAATAGTCGTTAAGACTAGTTCCCTCTTAAAGAGAGGTGGATTCCCAAGACCATAACTAGAGCAGCTTCCTTGATTATTCCAATTTAAGCTATTGAAACAATACCTCATTCCACTAGGAGAAGATCGCTTTGAAAATCCATTCCAATCAATATCTTTATTGTATCTCAGCCATTCAGATAAATCTCCCAAGTAATAAGAAGCTAGGATTTTATACTCCTCGTTTTTAAGATTTCTAACAAAAAACACCGTTGTTGATAGAGCGGCAATAAAAAAAATTTGTAAGATTCCCGCAAATACCAAAACCTCGATAAGAGAAAAACTTTTTTTCACTTAACAATTTATTAGAAAATAATTTACTGTCATTATCCCCCTTTCGTTAATGTTAATTTCAATACATTTATTGATTATCTCATTTTTTATTCTTAAAGTGCTTACACCACCGATATCGATTAATCTTCCCGTTGGTGAAAAGTAAAATTCTTTTCCTATGGCTTCAGTAAAAAAGTTATTTTGATTCAAGTAGTAATTCTGAATTTCATAGAAGTTAGTATGGCAACCAAAACTGAATGAATAATTATTATTAGACTTTATGGTCAACTTATAACCAGAAAAATTTTGGCAGTTTTTGTCATGAAGCTCAGAAGAGAAGGCCTTTTTTTTTACCAATTCAAAAACCTGCGAAAAATTTCTCGCTTGATTTTGAAGGATTCTCTCCTGTTCAAACCTTTGATAATTTGGAATAAAAAGACCAAAAAAAACACTGGCAATTACCATCAAGACTAAAATCTCAACAAGGGTGAAACTCTTTTCTGATCTCATCGCTCTCCATAGGGTCCAAAGCAAATATTACAATTGGCTGATCCACATGATAAAGCTTGGGAGTATCTACAAGTTGAGCTTGAGTTTTCAAAAAAAGCCCCAATCACATAATCAGTATCAGAAATTCGTCTATAATGATAGTTATAGGTAGGACTTTTAGGATCTGAAGGCACAGAGAGATAAGGAGTTAACGTCGGAAGTGTTTGGGGGTAAGTATTGTTATTAGATCTATGCATTTCCAGGGCGCTTCTTATTTGTTCAATATCAACTCTTCTCCTGTCATTTCGGGCTCTTACGTTTAATTGAGAAAATGAGATTGTCAAAACCGAAGCAAGAAGACCAATAACCGTTGCCACTACTAAAATCTCAATAAGAGTAAAACTCTTTTTCATTGGAGATTGGAAATACAGCAGCTTTTATTAGTTGAGTTACAATTCTCTGTTTCTAAAAATCTCCCTCCTCCTACATTTTTTGGGCATATTGTATATGCAGAAGCATTGCAAGTACCAACACACTGATAGTTACCGCCAAGCGGATCTGTCGGCATTGAAATCAGAGTGACATCAGATGCTAAACCAGGACAATCAGTAGTTGTTGCTGTAATTGTTCCGCTGAAATTTATCGAAGAAGGATATTTTCCGCCACAGATTGAATAATATTGTTCAAGAGCATTTTGAATTATTTTCAGATCAGATTTTCTTTTTGCATCTCTTGATTTTCTCTGAGCCGTTGAGTAGGAAGAAACCCCAAGTGATATTAAAATACCAATAATTCCAATAACAACCAACATCTCAAGAAGCGTAAAGGACTTAAATCTTAATCCCATAGTCAAGGCTGAGTAACAAGAAAACACTTTTGATTGGCTTGGCAAGAACATGGAGGAGAACAAGTTACGCCATCTCTATCAGCCCTGTTTTCAAGACAAGCACACAGGGTGTAAGAAAGACTGGAATTGTCATAAGAATAAAAGTATTGTCTTCCAGGGAGAGGGTCAGTAGGAAATTTATTCATATAGACAACATTTATGATATTATTTTTAAACTCTGAACCAGCTGGCGGAAGGGAGGTCGGATAAGCCGGAGGAAATTGATCTTGACGGTACATTTCTAATGCTTTCTGGATTTGTTTCAGATCGGATTTTCTCTGTGAGTCTCTGGCCCTTTCTCTTGCGGCCATGTAATTTGGTAAAAACAAAGCCGACAAAATTCCAATGATAGCAATGACCACTAAAATTTCCACAAGAGTAAAAAAACTCTTGATTTTTTTTCTTCTTGATCTAGCGAAAAAATCTTTCATCAAATAATATTTTTTTACTTTTCATAAAAAAAGTCAAATCGGAGAAAGAATTATCTAGACGATTACATTTTCTTCATTTAATCTTTTATTTAATTTCTTATAGTTTTATGCTATAATTATCTTAGATCCTAAGGTTTTTCTTAGTGATTAGAAAAGCTTTAGGATCTTTTTTTATGAGAAAAAATATCTTTCTAATTTTTATTACAGGAATATTAATCTTTTTATGGACAAAACCAGTAAAGGCAAAGGCGGTAAGTGACTCATCAGCACAGTTGTCAGTAAAAGTTATCCCGGAAAAGAAAAACGAATTTAGTCAATTTTTTTTGAGGAAAGAGATCACTATCAGAAACGTTTTGAGAAGATATCAGTCACCACTTGTTGAGGAAACAAAAATCTTTATTCTTACTTGTAAGAAATACCAGCTTGATTGCTATTTACTACCAGCAATCTCAGGAGTGGAATCAACCTTTGGTAAGTTTGTTTTTCCAGGCTCCTACAACCCCTTCGGCTGGGGCGGTGGTTATGCCATGTTCAAAAACTGGCAAGAAGCAATTGAAAAAGTTGGAAAGAACTTGAAAGAGACTTATGTAGAGAAATGGAAACTGATGACTATCGAACAGATCGGAGAAATCTATGCTGAAAATCCTCTCTGGGCGTCAAAAGTTAAGTGGTTTATTGATGAATTCAAAAAAGAAGAGGAAAGATTCCTATTGTATCTTGAAGAATTTCCTGTAGAATTTTAGGCGATGTATACTTACAATCTAAAAAAAATCCCCAAAAACACTGTTGAGGTTGAAGTGACTTTGTCTAAAAACTATCTCAACCAAAAAAGAACCGAAGCTTTTAACAAGCTTAGACAAGATTTGGTAGTTGAAGGCTTTCGAAAAGGTAACGTCCCTGACTCGATTGCAGAAAAACACATTCCTGAAAATAAAATAGTCGAAGAAATGATCAAAAAGATCGTACCCGATATTTACACCGAGATAGTCAAAAAAGAAAATTTTCTACCCATATACAATCCAAAAATAGAATTCACGAGGCCAAAAGGAAGTGAAAGTTGGCTTCTTAGATTTACCATCCCGCTAAAACCTGAAGTTAAACTAGGAAACTATAAAGAGAGTATAAAAAAAATAGCTGATGAGGCAAAAGCTCCCAAAATCTGGCTTCCAGGAAAAAACCAAGAAGAAGAAAAAGAGACAGAGCAAAAAAAAACTACTCTTCTTAGCCAAATTTTTGAGGTTTTACTCAAGAAAGTCGAAGTAGAGATTTCCGACGTTATTTTAGAAGAAGAGCTCAATCACCGACTGGTAAATCTAGTTGATGAGGTAAAAAAAGTAGGTTTGACGATAGAAGATTACTTAAGAACAAAAAGAATAAGCCTAAAAGAGCTAAAAAACTCACTCAAAAAGGAGATTGAAGAGACCTACAAACTAGAGTTTATTCTTGAAAAAATTGCCAATGAAGAGAATATCCAAGTTGAGGAAAAAGATCTTTATAAACTTTTCAATAGTCTCACCAGTGAAGAAGAGAAAGAAAAAGCAAAAAGAAATAGCTACTACTACGCCACTCTTATTAGAAAACAAAAGACTATTGATTATCTAATTAGCCTGTTGTAAAATTATTCCATATGTCACTTAAAGGTTTTCAAAAAAAAAACGGGACAAAAATTTCATACTCCAACCCAATAGAGACAATCAAGGATGTTACCTCTCAAACAGTAAAAGGGAGTGTGAAGGCTGTCTCGGATATTGGAATGGGAATAGTTGATCAACTTTTTGGTTACTACCAGGAATCAAATAAAAAAGAAAGAAAGCCGCAATCTGAAAAAGAAAGTTCTCTTTTGAAAAACGAAAAAACAATCTTTGATTTTCGACGGCATCATGAAAATGTCATCGTAAATGAAGAAATTAAAAAGCTTCTTGCTATCATTAAAAACGAATTGGATTTAATAAAGAGAGAAGGAAATGAACTAATTTCTAACATAAAAGATATCGAATCACAGACAATCAACGAACTCCCAGAAAAACCAGGCGTCTATCACGTGAGATTTTTAGAGATCATTCTAAATCTGCTAAAAAACCTCAGAAAAAAAATCAGCGAGTCTTCTACCTGGCTTCAGGCAATGATCACCAGAAAAAAGAAAAGAGGATCTCTTTTCCTCTATCGAGCAAAAAAAATGGGGACTCAATATTCACTCTCTCAAGAGCTTCAAGTGGCCAGAAACACTCAATAAACTCAACAGTCTTCCTGAAAAAGTGATTTAGCAAAAGGAAAGTTGATATATCAATTATTTTTTGCTAGATTAATCCTATGATTAAAAAACTGGTGATTTATTTACTTTTTTTCTCTTTATTGTCAAGCCTCAATCTCTTTTTATGCTTTAGAATTTTTAGGTTTTTGGAAAGAAAATCTGTGATTGAAAGAATAATCGCCGACATTGACATGAAAAAAAATTATTTTCAATCACTTTATCAACCATCTAATCAAGATGGTTACCGCCTAGAAACTGAACTTGGCGATAGCCGGGTCGCCAACCTAAAGTCATTTTTTAGAAAATATCAATCACCCCTTTATGATTATGCTGAAAAAATCATAGAGGCCTCTGATAAATACGGCCTAGATTACCGTCTTCTACCGGCCATTGCCATGCAAGAATCAAATCTTTGCAAATATATCCCTGAAAACTCTTACAACTGTTGGGGATGGGGGATATACGGAACTCAGGTAATTAGATTTAAATCGTATGAAGAGGCAATTGAAACCGTCGCTCGAGGGATAAAGAGAGATTACATTGATAAAGGCCTAATCACAGCAACGGCAATAATGAAGAAATACACTCCTCGCTCACGGGGAAGCTGGGCTTACGGTGTTAATAGTTTCATGAGAATGCTCGAGTGATCTCTTTTTTTTGAAAAAGTCTTTTTATTTGAATTAGAAGATAATCCAGCGCCAAAATTTTATTCAAATTGTTTTTTTCTATCAAATTGTTTATCTCTAAAGCTTCCTTGAGAATTGGAAGAATATTCTTCTCTTCTTTTAGTTTTTCTTTAAGGAAAGAGATAACTTCCCCTACTGATATTTTCTCACTCAGTCTCAAATCGAGGATTTCATTTTCGGCAAATTTTTTTAGAATCTCTTTAATTTCTTCTGATAACTTAAAATTTCTTTTGTTTATGATTATTCTCGAGCGAGAGAGGATCGTCGGTAGGATTTTTTCTTGATTATCAACAGAAAGAATAAAAAGGGTTTTTGAAGGTGGCTCTTCAAGAGTCTTTAGAAAAGCATTTTGAGCCTCATTACTTGCTAAATAAAAATTATAAAAGAGATAAACCCTGGGTTTATTTTGGCAAGTAGAAGTCTCTTTTACAATCTCCCTTATGTCATTGATGGATACTTTTTTTTTATCATTGTTAATCTCAAAAAGTATGAAGTCGGATCCTAAATCTTTTCTTATAAACTCGAGAATTTCCTTTTTTTCAAAGTTCACCAAAACGATTGGCATCATTCTTGGATTTATTTTTATTGATTTCTATTAGAGACTTTGATTATATTTTAACTATGACCTCTCAAAGCGTTGATAAAAGGATACTAGAAAAACTTATCAGCTTAGGCAAAATTTCTCTGAGAGAAGCTGATCACTTTGAGATAATCTCCCTTCAAAAAAATACGCCGATTGAAAAAGTGATCCTCGAGAGAGCAAACATTCCAAGAGAAGAGATTTTAAAAACAATCGCCGAAGTTAAGAACTTAACTTTTGTTGATCTAAAAACACTTCCAATAGATTCTCAAGCTGTCGGCTTAATCCCTGAAATCATCGCTAAGAAGAATAACATTCTTCCTTACAAAATTGACCTTAGAAACTCTACACTCTACATAGCCTCGGCAAACCCACACGACATTAATTTGATTGATTTTCTAGAAAGAAAAACTGGCTTTAAAGTGGTTATGGCGCTAGCTGATGAAGAAGAAATAAAAAAAAGCATAAGTGTTGCCTATAGTCAAGGATTATCGCCAGAAGTAAAAGAAGCCCTCAAGGAATTCGTTCCAAAGACAAAAAAAGTTCAGTCAGAGATCGAAACCTCAATCGGCGAGGCACCGATAGCGAAGATAGTGTCAACCATCATTGAGTTCTCAATCAAAAGCCGAGCTTCTGATATCCATATTGAGCCTGAAGAGGATCGGACTCGTGTTAGGTATCGAATCGATGGAATTCTGCAAGAAAAACTCTCGTTACCAAAATCAATTCATGAAGGTCTTGTTTCGAGGATTAAAATTCTCTCAGAAATGAAAATTGATGAAAAGAGAATTCCTCAAGATGGCCGCTTTAATTTTCGGACCGAGAACGAAGAAGTAGATCTTCGAGTCTCGACTTTGCCGACAGTCAACGGAGAGAAAGTTGTTATTAGACTTCTGAAAAAAACTGGTGGAATTCCTGATTTACCTGAGCTGGGCTTAAGAGGATCTCAATTGAAATATGTTGAAGAGTCAATTAGCAAACCTTATGGCATTATTCTTGTCACTGGACCCACTGGTTCAGGAAAAACCACCACACTTTATTCTATTCTAAGTCGCCTCAATAAGCCTAGTGTCAATATCATGACCCTTGAAGATCCAGTGGAATATCGGATCAAGGGAATCAATCAAGTTCAGATTAATCCTCAAGCCGGCTTGACCTTTGCTACTGGATTAAGAAGCTTTTTAAGACAGGATCCTAATATAATTTTGGTCGGAGAGATCAGAGATAAAGAAACTACTCAATTAGCCATTCAGGCAGCTTTAACTGGCCATCTTGTTTTTTCAACTCTTCATACTAATGATTCAGCAACCTCAATTCCCAGATTAATTGACTTAGGGGCCGAACCCTTTTTGATCGCTTCCATTCTTACAGCTGCCATCGCTCAAAGAATCTGTCGAAAAGTCTGTCCTTATTGTAGAGTTAACTATCGGCCAGAAAATCAGATAGAGGAAAAAATCAAAATAACACTAGGTGATCTACTACCAAAAAAGTATCAAAATGAACCAATTAATCTGTACCGAGGTGAAGGTTGTGATGAATGTAATCACACCGGTTACTTAGGGAGAGTTGGGATTTTTGAAGTTCTTGAAGTAACGCCAACTATCAATAAACTAATCCTTCAACAGGAGTCGGCTAAGGTGATCGAAGATCAGGCAAAGAAAGAGGGGTTAATCACCATGAAGCAAGATGGTTTTTTGAAATCCCTTGAAGGAATTACCACTATTCAAGAAGTTCTCAGAGTCGCCGAGGTTTAAGCAACAGCAATGATCCATTATCAATTTCTAGATGTTTTAATTCAAAAAAACGGATCCGATCTTCATATTATTCCTAATTATCCGCCGGCGATTAGAGTTAATGGCGAACTCCATCAACTCGTAAACCAGCAGTTAATCACGCCGGAAATTTCCAGGAAGATTACCACTGAGATCTTAAAGGATCATGAGCAAGAAATTTTTTTTAGCAACAAAGAAATTGACTTAGCCATAAGCTATCGAGACTTTCGATTCAGAGTTAACTTTTATTTCGCTCGAGGAAATGTCTGTGCTAATTTTAGGCTTGTACCGCCTCTAATAAAAGAAATCGATGATCTCAATCTACCTCCAATCTTAAAAAAAGTAGTTAACTTAAAACAAGGTTTGGTTCTGATAACAGGACCAACAGGAGAAGGTAAGTCAACCACTTTGGCGGCAATCATTAACGAAATCAACAAAAAATATACCAAACACATCATCACCATTGAAGATCCAATTGAGTATCTCTATCCTCCCCAAAAATCAATCATTTCTCAGAGGGAGCTCAACAACGACACATTTTCTTGGACCAGAGCTCTTAGATCGGCACTAAGAGAGGACCCAGACGTGATTATGGTTGGCGAGATGAGAGACTATGACACAATTTCTTTAGTTATAACAGCAGCAGAAACTGGTCACCTAGTATTTTCAACTCTTCACACCAATTCAGCTACCGAGACAATCGACCGAATCATTGACATCTTTCCAGCAACTCAACAAAACCAAATAAGACATCAGTTGGCCTCAGTTTTGAATATGGTCATTTCTCAAAGATTAGTGCCAAGAATCGACAAACAAGAAAGAACTCCCGCCGTTGAGGTCTTGATAAATAACCCTGCCATTTCAAACTTAATTCGAGACCAAAGAACTAAACTTATTGATAACATTTTAATCACATCCGAAGAAGAAGGTCAGATTCTCCTTGAGAAAAATCTTGTTTATTTGTATCAGAAAGGAATAATAAACAAGGAGACCGCTTTTTCATTTGCTATTAGACCCAGAGAACTTGAAAAATTCTTAAAATCCATCTCTTAGCCTAAATAAGAAAATATGATATTCAGATATCGAGCAGTAAACGAGGAGGGAAATGTTATTGAGAAATCAATTGAAGCAAGCTCAGTCGAAACGGTCATTCAGTATCTGAGAAAAAACAATTACACTCCATTGTCAGTCGTTGCAAAAAAAGATAAACAGAGCAATCTCTTGAGCTTATTTATGAGTAATGTTAGTTTCAATGATATTGTTGACTTTACTCGACAACTTGCCATAATGCTAAACGCTGGCTTGACTATTGTCGAAAGTCTCTCAATTCTCAAAAAACAAGCTACAAAGCCAAAGATTCAAAAAATGATTGATGATATCGACAAGGAAATAAAATCAGGCAACCCTTTTTCATCCGCTTTAAAAAAGTATTTCCGGTATTTTTCTAACCTCTATATTGCTCTAGTAAAGTCAGGGGAGGCTTCTGGTAAACTTGGAGAAATTCTTCTTCGACTCGCTGATAACCTAGAAAAAGAAAGGGAGTTCAAAAGTAAGCTTAAGGGCGCCTTAACCTATCCAGTTGTTATCGTCATTGGAATGCTGGTAGTGATGTTCATAATGATAACTTTTGTTATCCCTCGATTGTTTGATCTTTATAAAGATTTTAATATATCTCTCCCCCTTACGACTCAGTTACTAATTGTCATTTCTGATTTCATGGTTAAATTTTGGCCAGTATTGGCTATCTCACTTGTATGTGGAGGTTATTTATTAAAAAAATATTTCGAATCAAAAGCTGGTAAAAAACTTCTCGACGGAACTCTTCTTAAACTTCCTTTTTTTGGAAAGATAATATCAATATCCTCTCTTGTTAACTCCACTAGAACTCTTGCTATTCTCGTTGGTGCTGGCGTCTCGATTCTTGAATCTTTAGCAATCGTCATTGAAACTACCGATAATCTCATTTTTAAAGAGGCTTTTATCAATGTCTACCATAAAGTAGAAAAAGGTCAATCAATTGGCAGCTCTCTCGAACAAGAAGGAGTTTTTCCTCCGATTCTTGTTCAGATGACCGTCGTGGGTGAACAAACTGGCAATCTTGATGATACCTTACTTAGACTCTCAAAGTACTTCGAAACTGAATCAGAAATTGCCATAAAATCAATGACAACCCTCATTGAACCATTAATCTTGGTTATTTTAGGATTGGGGGTTGGATTTTTAGTCATGTCGGTTATCACTCCAATATACAATCTAACCACCTCTTTTAAGTAAGTATTTTAGATCTTGACAAGAGAAATATTTCTTAGTAATAATTTTTAATATTAAATTGATATGAAATTAGGAAAAATTTCAGAATCTTTCACACTGATAGAACTATTAATCGTTATTGCTTTACTTGGGGCTTTGGCAGTAGGTCTTTTGGCTGCTCTTGATCCTTTTGAGCAACTAAAAAAGGGAACTGACACAGGAGTTCGTAATACTGTTTCTGAACTTCATGGTGCGATGATTAGATATTACGCGATAAAAAATCAGATGCCTTGGTGTACGAGCACATCTACTAACTGTGCTGACTTGAATGAAGTTGTTGCTAACACATTAACTGATACCATAAACCGAATCGTTCAGACAGGCGAATTAAAGACAGATTTCATTCAACTGGCTGGCAATCAATTACAGAGTATATTCGTGACAGGCAAAAATGATCCTCCAACAGTAGTAGTTTGTTATAAGCCAACCTCAAAGTCATTCGCAAGTAATCCTAACACCAAGTATAAAAAGAATGGCGACTTAGAAGCTAGCTGCCCAACGGGAAATCCAGCGAGTGAGTGTTATTACTGTGTCAGATAATATTTAAATCTTATTAGAGAAATCAATTCATTTTGAAAAAGAACATCCCTTTTTGATTTTGGATGAAACAAAAAAAATTCTTCACTCTTATTGAAGTTTTAATCGTGATCATTCTTGTTGGATCCTTGACAGGAATGATTACTGGAAACTTCCTAAACTCCTTAAAAAAAGCTCGTGACGCCAGAAGAAAAAGCGATCTAGAGCAGATCAAAAAAGCTCTGGAACTTTATTATGAAGACAAAGGGGGTTATCCTCAAACTCTAACCTTTGGCTCAGAGTTGAAAGACCCTGCAACAGGAAAAATATACATGTCAAGACTTCCGACTGACCCAATCTCTCCAGATTATTTTTATCAAAGTGATGGCACATACTTTCGAATCTATGCCTGTCTTGAAAATGATCAGCAAGTCTTACCCTATGAAGTCTCGTCTCCTTCTCAATTTAATTGCCAAAGAAGATGTAAAGCTCCGGGTGGAAGTAGAGAAGTAAATTGCATTTGGGGTCTCTCAAGTGATAATGTAAATCCATAAACTTAAGAGTTTAAGATTTAATCTCTGATCTTTTTGAGTAACTCAAGTGAGTCTTGATAATCTTCTTTCAACTTAAGTGAGACTTCAAGCTGTTCAAGAGCTTTTTTTCGGTAAGTGATCTTTTTTTTTGAGTTATTTTCGTTTTTTTCCAATTCAAAATAAAAGACCGCTAAGTTATACGGAACTCTAGGATCAGTGGGAGAAAGTTCTCTAATTTTTCTCAGTGTCTCTATTCCTTCCATTAGATACTGGGGATTGTTCTCAGCGATATAGTAATTAAAGTAATTTTTTGCCTGAGTCTTGAGAAAAAAAACATTTTTTGGTGACGATTCTATGGCGCGCTGATTGTGATACTGGCTTAGATTGATCAACTGAGCCGCTGTTGAAGCTTGATTTTGAAGACCTGCTATCGCTGAAAGAAAACCTAAACTTGAAGAAAGCTTATCTTCATAGACCGCTTCTCTTCTGATTTTGATTGCTCGACTGAAATAAAAAGCGGCCACTTCGTATTTTCTAGGATAATTGCTTCGGTAATAACTATTTCCGAGGGCATAAAGAGTATCTGCTGTGTAGTAGTTATAAAGATAGAAATATATAAAGACAAGAAGAACTAGACCAAGACTCATCCCAAACAACTGTGATAAAGAAAAATTAAAAGAGACCTGAAAAAGATAAAAAAGTTCTATTTTTCTCTTTTTTTGATTTTCAAGATCTTGATTCTGAGTACCCAGAAGAATAAGAACACCCGGAATAAGATAAAAGAATAAGTTAATAGTTGTCGTCGAGAAGCCAAAAAAATTCGTAATCAAGATGCTTAAATAAGCACAAAGAAGTGCAATTGTTAAGAGAAGATTATTCTTCAAAAAGAATTCATTTCTTTGGTTTAATGATCTTTGGTTCAATATTATCAAAGAAATTGAAAAATAAACAAAAAAAATAATCATTATCAAGTAAGATATCAAGCCAAAAAATCCAGTCGTCGCAAAATAATTTAAGAATTCGTTATGAGCTTTGTTGTAGATAAAATCCCACTCGGAGGTATAATTGTGTCCAATCGGTCTGACAAACTCATAGGCATAGGCAAAGGTTTCTACCCCGGTTCCAAATAGAGGATATCTTTTTCCGAGTTCAACTGCCCCTCGCCAGACAATTTTTCTTATCTCGCCAGAGTCAGTAACCTCGGTTTTAACTTTCTCCTCCTTGCTTGCTTTTTGTGTTGACACTGATTTTCTCTCCATCTTTGATTTTTCTGGTAAAGCAATTTTTTGCTCAAGAAGATTTTCTAAGGAGGCTTTAAAGGACGAAAAAGTGAGATACTTATCAACTCGAGGAATTCCAGTTTTGAATAAAAAAATTCCAATCAAAATAACACTAAGAAGAGTTAGAAAAAAAACTCCAAATTTCTTCTTTACTAGAAAAAAATAACCCAAAGAAAAGACAACAAAACTTATAAAAAGAGCAATCATCGCTGAGCGAGATCGACTAAATAAAACAAAAGAAAAATTTAAAAACAAATACAAAACAAGAAGCAAATACTTAAAAATAAATCTTGTTTTGTTTAATTTCTCATTCAGCAATTTCGTTAAGAAATAAACTCCAATGAAAAAATTAATCACAAGATAAGCCCCTAGCCAGTTAGGTTGACCTAATGTCGAGAAAGCTCTAACATGAGGTTGAAATTGAAGAACTTGATTATCCCAGCAAGAATTATCATTAATCTGTCCACCAGAAAAGAGGTAGCAAGTGATATCATGACCAAGCTTTCCGGGTATGGCATATAGAACAACCAAGAGTGACGAAATTACTGAGATTTTAAGAAGAGGATAAAGTTTTACATTATTTGAAACAAAGGCATAAAACAGAAAAATATAGCAAAAAATTGACAAAAGTCCGCCGTTAAATCTGCCATAGTAACCAAAAATTGAGGTGTGAACATCAATTGAGGTTAAGGTCGAAAAAATCTGAGAAAGAAAAAAAATAAAGATCGGCAAATCAAGAAAAGTTTTCCTCAAGATAATAGTTTTTGTTAAAATCATCTTAACTATCCAAAAAAAACCAATTAAAGCTGCAAAGCCATAGATTAGAAGCATCTTATTGAATTCAAAAAGCTCAGAGGTATTGAAAAGAAAATATAAAGGTGTAAAGAAGAAGAGGCTATTAAACAAAAAATTAATTATCTTATCAATAAAACCAATCATTTATGATTAATTTTATCGCTCTGAAGGAAAAATTAAAAATTCCCTTCTTCGACCTCTTCGAGGTTTATTTCGATCCAGGAACTTCGGAGACAAAGATTGCTATTAAAGATAAAGGTATTATTCTTAAGGAACCGACAATCATTGCTAAAAACACCCGGACTAACGAGTATATTTTTTTTGGTAAAGAAGCAAGAGAGATCATTGGAAAAACACCTGATTTTATCAAGGTAATTAAACCAATAGTCAGTGGTGTGATCGTTGATTTTGATTCTCAACTTGCTTTATCAAAAAAATTCCTCGAAAAATCTGTTTATCTCTATTTTAATAAAAGATTGATAAAACCGCCAATTCGTATCATTTCAGTTGTCCCCTCAATTGCCACCGAGATTGAACAAAAGGCTATTATTGATTCATTTAAAAAAAATGGAATTAATGAAGTTTATCTAATTGAAAAATCTCTAGCCACTGCTGCTGGTTGCGGAGCTGATGTTTTTTCTCATCAACCCGTTCTTATCGTCGATCTAGGAGGAGGGTTAATCGAGATCTCAATAGTTGGAAGTGCAGGAATTATAAGCCAGAAAACTTTAAAAACAGCAAGCGAAAGCATGAACAGGACAATTTATAACTACATTTACCTTAAGTACGGCGTAATCCTCGGAGAAGCGACCTGTGAAGAACTTAAACTTGATCTTCTAAATTTTTGTAATGAAGAAAAGATCTCGACTGTCAGAGGAAAATCTCTTGAATTTGGCTTACCAAAGACAATCAAAATTAAAAGTTCAGAAATAAGAGAGGCTCTTATTAATCATTTTAATCAAGTCGCCGATGGGATAAAGGAAATTCTCGAGAACTCAGCGCCGGAGATCGTGGATGAAGTAAACAATCAAGGAATCATTCTTGCCGGAGGACTTTCAAAAATTAAAGGAATTGATCGCTTCTTTAGTCAACAGCTTGATATAAAAGTAGTTCAAGAAGAGAAAAATTACTCTGCAACTATAAAAGGCCTGATTGCTCTTTCGCAAGATAAAGAAAAGCTAGCAAAAATTGTCATTTGAGTTGACAATTTAAACAAATGCTTGTAAAATTTCTATTGACTTTCTTTGTCAAACCATTCCTCATTACAGGCACCTTTAAAAGTCGGTAGATATTACTCATTTAGTCTATAAATCGGGTTAGGATTTCAAAAAATTTTTTTAAGAGTTTGATCTTGGCTCAGGATGAACGTTGGCGGCGTGCCTGAGATATGCAAGTCGAGCGAAGTCCTATGAAGCCGAAAGGCAGATTAGGATTCAGCGGCGGACGGCTGAGTAACACGTAGGAACCTACCCCTTTCCAGACCATAGCTCACCGAAAGGTGGGGTAATAGTCTATGTGTCCCTGCCTTCTGGCTGGGATAAAGAGTGTAACTGCCCGGAAAGGGATGGGCCTACGGCCTATCATGGTAGTTGGTAGGGTAACGGCCTACCAAGCCGATGACGGGTAGCTGGCCTGAGAGGGTGGTCAGCCAGAGGGGGACTGAGACACGGCCCCCACTCCTACGGGAGGCAGCAATCAGGAATTGTCGGCAATGGGCGAAAGCCTGACCGCGCGACGCCGCGTGCGGGATGACGATCGCAAGATCGTAAACCGCTGTGGTAGGGGAGGAAGTCTCGATTCATTCGAGATTGACAGTACCCTACTAGAAAGGGGCCGCTAACTGCGTGCCAGAAGCGTCGGTAATACGTGGGCCCCAAACGTTATCCGGTCTTACTGGGCGTAAAGGGTCGTGTAGGCGTTCTATCAAGTTTTGTCTCAAATCCTGTGGCTTAACCGCAGAATGGGACAAGAGACTGATAGAATTGAGTTATCTCTAGGGGAACTGGAACTCAAGGAGGAGCGGTGAAATGCGTTGATACCTTGAGGAACACCAGTGGCGAAGGCGAGTTCCTGGGAGATAACTGACGCTGAGACACGAAAGCTAGGGGAGCGAAGCAGATTAGAGACCTGCGTAGTCCTAGCCGTAAACGAATGTCTGCTAGCTGCATTTTTCCGATTTATTCGGGAAGGTGTGGTGAAGGTAACCCGTTAAGCAGACCGCCTGGGGAGTACGGCCGCAAGGCTAAAACTCAAAAGAATTGGCGGGGAGGCACACAACTAGTGGAACATGTGGTTTAATTCGAGACGAACCGAAGAACCTCACCAGGGCTTGACATCCCGACGTTCTATCCCGACGAAAGTTGGGAAAGGCGCAAGCAGGTTGGGACAGGTGCTGCATGGCTGTCGTCAGCTCGTTCCGTGAGGAGTGCCCTTAAGTGGGACAACGAGCGCAACCCCTATCCAGTGTTAAATCTGTCACTGGAAACTGCCCTGGCTTATGTCAGGGAGGAAGGTAGGGTAGACGTCAAGTCAGCATGGCCCTTATGCCCTGGGCTACACACATGTTACAATGAGATGGACAGCGGGCTTTGCCACACCCTAAGGTGGAGCGAATCCCTCAAACCATCTCCCAGTGGGGATTGAGGTCTGCAACTCGACCTCATGAACGCGGAATTAGTAGTAATCGCGGATCAGCCATGTCGCGGTGAATACGTTCTTGCCTCTTGCACACACCGCCCGTCAAGCCAACAAAGTCGATGATATTTGAATCCCGGCTGTGTCGGGAGAGAATATCGTCGGCGATGGGGGTTAAGTCGTAACAAGGTAACCGTTCTGGAAGGAGCGGTTGGATCACCTCCTTTCTTTAAAAAAAGAAAAAAATCCTAACCCGTTTTATAGACTAAATCTACAGAAAAAAGAAAAGCTCTCTGGATGAGAATAAAACAAGAGGCTCAAAAGTTAAAATCGATTAATCGAAGATTTCTATCGCCGAGCCAACCTTTGGATAATTAAATTCATGGTAGCCAGTGGTAGCCTTCTCCTCGTTGAAGTATCTCCAAACTGATATCTCTAAAAAACGATTATCTTTGCTTCCTGAGGAGCCTGGATAAATGACAAGCTCACCTGGATAACCACCAAAGAGATTACTAACATATCTTGCTTCTTTTGTGACGTTATTAATTTTTATTTTGACGAGGTCACCATAAGCATATCTACCTTTGAAGTCTTCATAAGTGATCGTCGTCTTGATGTTACCAAAATTGTCAATGTGGCCAATGTAGTATCCCTCTAGATCAGGTATTTCGACTATCGATGCTTCTTCTAGCTCAAGCTCGTCCTCTAGATAATTCATCAAATGAGCACAAATCCTTGCATACAAATCTCTGGAGTGAAACTGGCCTTCCTCATTGACACCAGTATAATGATAAACCTTCTCAATCTTCTTCTTTATAAGAGAAAAATCATAACCACTGTTTGGGCCAAGAACATAAATCCCTGAGTAAAGCCTTAAGATTAGGGCTTTCGCTCCTTCAGCTTTTTTTGTTGGCGAGCTATAATTAAGCCTTGGATCTGTGTTTTGAAAAATAACTACTTCTTTGGGACTACTAAATATCTCAACATCCTCAACGATTTGATTAACCAGAAAGCTCGTGTGAATTGTTGAGGGTTTAGAAGCCACGAAAGAAATGTCGGCCTTTTCTTGTACTTTTAGATATCCATTTACGGCAATCTTCACCTCCGCACAACTCAAGCTATCTTCAGCCCAGTCAGCAATCACGACAAGTTTTCTCATCTATAATTTCTCGAGAAGTTTAAGACTCAAATCATCAAATGTTATTATACCTAAAATTCGCTTTTTTTCATCAATTACCGGCAAAGCGTATAGCTTATACTTGAGCATTTTTTTTATGGCGATTTCCTCAGGTGTAGTGAGATGAATGACAATGACATTTTGAACCATAAATCGATAAACTGTCGTTTCCGGATCCTGAAGAAGCAACTCATGAAGATTAAAAACACCAACTAGTTCATTTCTTTTGTTAACAACATAAATATAATCAAGAACCGAAAAATCTCTCGTTTCTTTTTTTATTTTTTCCAAGACCTCTCTAACAGTATAATCAGAGGTCACTAAAACAAACTCGGTGGTCATTAGTGAACCAATTGGATTTTTGGACCACTCAATTAACTTCAAGATGCTTTTTTTAGTTTTTTTATCAAGAAGGTCAATGATTGTTTGACGTCTTTTTTTGGGGAGTGTTAGCAAAACATCAACTGCCTCATCAGGATCTATGTATCTCAAAAACTTGGCCGCTGTCTCTGGTTTAAAATTTTTAAATAGATCAGTTTGGCAGTTAATGTTTAAGTTGCTGACAACCTCAGCAGCCGTTTTCAAATCAAGAATCCCAAGGATTTTTTTCACATTGAGAATGTTCGTTCTTTCAAGATAGTCTGCGAGATCTTCTGGCGGAATTCTTTTTAGTTTTTCTTCCTTTTTTCTTAGTCGAACCTCACCCCGCGTCAAATCAAGCGGATGAATATCAGCCCAGGACAAAAACTTGGATCTAATTTTTATGTTGATAAAACGTTTAAGAAAAAAATAGATTTTCTCTATTGGCAAAAACCTTACTCTTCTCATCAAGCCAGCTAAACTCACATCGACACCAGCGATCCACCAGCGATTTTTGTTTTTGACCAAAATAACATCATTGACTCTTATGATTTTGTTACCCTTAATGTCAATAATCTGTTTATCGAGTAAGTTTTTCACTAAAAAAAGCTCATTCTCCTCAAGAGAAGAAGAAGAAAAATCTTCCCTAAGAATAACCTCGGCGTCAAATCTTAAGAGTGAGTCTGAGTTTATAACCTGAGATTGTCTATCTTTTCCTTGAATCACGATTTTGGTTATTAAAGGATTCTCAGACGCAAGAAAGATTAAATCCTTTAAAACTCCGACTTCTGATCCAGTCTCAGTTAAAACTTTTTTCCCTTGAATTTCGGAAAAATAAAGCATTTTCAGTTTGTTACCTTATTATACACAAGTGAAAAATTTGATATAGAGACCAAGTCGACATATTGAAATCCAAAAAAGAGCAAATATAATATACAATAAGGGCACGTAGTTTAATGGTAAAACACTTCTCTGATAAAGAAGAGACCGATAGTTCGATTCTATCCGTGCCCACATGAATTGACTGAATTTTTAAGATGAAAGCTATAACTTGACCAAGAAGAGACACCAATTCGCGAAGATTCTTGTTTTAAAATCTACCAAAATTGAAAGGAAGAATGTTTGGATCTTCAAAACATTCTCCTGGTTGGGGTTCAGGGCAGGATTTTGTGATGTACTCTTTGTACTTGTAGTCGACGTTTCCGAGCCAATCAAATTCGATCACTTTCCCGATTCCCTTTTTGTTTCACTTAAAAGATCGTATAACACGACCTCTGGTAAGTGATTCCCGCAAGCCCAGCATCTGAATAGATAAAAAGATACAAATCTGCCATCTTTGCTAATTTTGTCAATTTTGGGGACATGGTATTCTTTTCCATTCTTGATAACTTTTAGATCCTTCACTTATTTTAGTTCTTTCTTTTTAACATCGTAAAAAAACACTCGATAGTATTCATAATCAGAGAGAGAGGAAGATAGATCATCTTTATCTCGACTCCATGTTACCACAATAAGAGCTCGTTTATTGCCCGAAAAAACTCTGAAGCTGAAAATTTTATTCGCCCCAAGTGGCTCTCGTGGGCCTTCAATTAACTTAGTCCAGTTATCTTGTCAAAATCTTGAGGAGGAGAGATTGATGTTGGTGAAAAATTATTCGAATCAAAATTACTGAAATATAATTTTTCATTATACTTCAAAACCAATCCTTCAGAATAAGAGCCAATGTACAAGGTATTCTTAAGATCAGGAATTACTAGATTTGAGACTCATTGATCATTCGTTGGCGAAACATAGTTGTTGGAGTTCTCAATCTTCTTCTCTAAGGTTGAAATTTTTGATTTTTATCAGTTGAAACTAAATTTGTTTTCCCATTTTCATTTTCGTTTTTTTCGACAAGACTGATTCCTGTCAAGAAAAAAATCATCAGAAAAAAAATCAAAAGAACAATTACAAATAAGCGATTGATCTTCATGGCAGTCACACATTTTAAGTTAAACTAACACTAAAATCAAAAAAAACGAGATATCAATCCAAGTAACTTATTTGGCATCAAAAATTTGCTAGGCTTGGTATTATCCTATAATATGTTAAAATATCCGGTATAACTTTGATTTTAGAAAATCTAAAAAAAAGAAAGGTAACCTTCAGATGCAAGAAATAAAACAGAGTTAGTTAAAATCGGAAAGATCTCCTGCTTTGGACCAATAGAAGCACATGAAGAAAATCTTGTTGGTATAAAACGTGCCTCTCTTTTAGTAAAAATGGTTATCTTATTTTTAATCTTGATGACAATCAATTTCTAGAATTAGAAAAAATAGGTTTCAACATCGATCAAAATAGAAGAGTGAGTGAAAATTTAAGGCAGCAAAAGTTAAATCTAAATCTCAGATTACTATAACTAATTAATAAACTCTTAATTATCCCTTTGGTTTTTATTCATTTTCCCTCTCTTGAAAGTTATCTGGGAAACTTAATCTACAAAATCGGTCTTAGCTCGGGAAAAATTAATTTGAAAAATTTAAAGGACAAATTTTTTATTTCTCCAGATAGAGCATCTCTTGAGGTTTCAGTTTGCTTAGGAGACATGGAGAAATCTAATAATCAAAGCTGTGTTTGGATTAACAACCTTACGGGGAATTAAATATCAGAGATCGAGAAAAGTGATATAGAAATAAGTAACTTCACCGGAAAAAATAATGTAAAAGGTAGTGCCTTGAATGTTGAGATAAAACAAAGTCTCTTGATCGGCGAAAGCTAAATTTCATCACTGTTTGACAAAATTTCAATCCTAAACTTAGCCAAGACAATCGTTTCTCATTAGGGATATCTAATCTTATAGTAGAAAAATAGAACTATCATCAAAAAGCACAGTGCTATCGATTCATTATCAAAGCAGAGAAGAGTAAAGAGCAGATAGGACAAGAAATGGATCAAGGAAAATACGCTGTAAGGGAATTAACAATGAAAGACTAAACAATGAAATCCGAGACCATTTGAATATAAATTAAGGATTACAAGTAATTCTTTCTATATCTCTCAAGAGCAATTTTGACTAGATCTTCAAGAAGCTGTTGATAGCTAATTTTAGCGGCTCTGGCAGAGAGGGGAAAGTAAGAGGATCGCGAAACTTCGGGAGGGATGATCCCAGGTGGGCTATTTACCTCAAGAACATAGGGATTTTCCTCCCTATCGCATCTGATATCAATTCGGCACCAGTCTCTAATCTCTAAAGCCTTCCAAGTTTGAAGACAAATCTCTTTAATTTTTCTTTCTAATTTTCGGGAGAGCCTGGCTGGACATTGAAGATAACTTTCTGAGCCCGCCTTTTCCTCAAAGTGCCACTTAACCTCCAAGGAATCAAGAGGGAGATAATTTTTAGGCAAAAGTTTATGATTTGGCTCAATAATCGGCAAGATTCTTGGCGGATTACCCATCATAGGGACAGAAAACTCTCTCCCTGATAAAAAAGGCTCAATAATAACTGGTTGCTGGAAAAAAGTTTCAATTATCTTCTTGGCTTGATGGCGAAGTTGTTCTACGCTAAAAACGACACTTTCGTTGGTAACCCCAGCGGATGAACCTTGAGCTACTGGTTTGACAATCAAAGGAAACTTCAATCTCGTGTCTATTATCTCATCAGACCTTCTCAAAACCTGGAATGGTAGGTTAGGAATCCCATGAAAACTTAGAACTTCTTTAGTTTTTGCCTTGTCCAGGATAATTGCCTGAGTTAAAGGACGTGAACCCAGATAAGGTATCTGAAGCATCTCGAGCATCGCTGGAAGCTGAGCCTCCCTGTCTAGACCGTAAATACCCTCAGAAACATTAAAAACCAAGTCAATCTTTTTTCTTAGTCTGTAAAGCCTAAGGTAAGCATTCTCATTGGCTTCAATTGGAATTACCTCAAAACCACTCCTTTTCAAATATCTAATTTGCCATTCAGTTGTTTCCGGGTCATCAAAATCTGCCTCAAGCTGATTTCGGTAGTCATTAGGATCAGGATATGAGTGACGATTGTTGTAAAGTAAAACAATTTTTAATTTTTTCATCTTGAGAGAGAAATTTATTTTTAGGTTGTTATATTTAACAAAGAAAATTTTGCAAATATCAGTTTATTTAGAAGATTACATTTAGCTAATTTAACTGAAAAGAGAGTTGAATAAATTGCGAGAGATATAAAATTACCTGGTGGTTTTTTCTTTTTTTTTCTTGGAGTTTTGATCATTTTTATTAAAAAAATTATTCAAAATTTTATTAATTGTCAATATTAAACTTTAAAATAGCTGTCTCTTGACTTTTAATCGGCATTTAATACAGCATAATGAATACAACTTAGTTGCATTTTAAAGAAGATGAAAAGGCCTAAAACAGAAATAATTATTGCCGGTGCCGATGCTTCAGTAATAAGGCATCGGGATTCTACCAAAAAAGATAAATTTTCAAAACTTTTTAATTCTTGAAAAGGACCAAGTCGGGGCTTCATTTATGAATAGGCCTAAAGAAACAAGTTTTATCTCTCATTTATTATTGGGAATTTTTTTGGAATGATCGATTTATACGCTGTCAGCCCCGAGATTTCCCCAGCTTTTATTCTGCAAACCGAGCATCCGAGCGGTTTAGAATATGCCACTTATTTAAAAAAAGTAGCAATTTTTTTAATCTTCAAATAATGACTAAAGTTAGAGTAATGACAGTGAAAGAAGAAAATGATATTTTTTCGATCGAGACAACTTAAGCAATTTTTTTGGCCAAGATAATTATTTGGTCTGCCGGCGAGTTCTTTTACCCGAAAATTCCTTCTTTTGAAGGAAGTAATTACTGCCTTCGTTATTCATCGATTAAATCTTTTAAACAAGTAAAAGGCGATTGGGAAGTTATAATTGGTGGTTATGAGAGTGGAATGGGCGCTTTTATTGAGTTGTCGAAATTAGGAAAAAAACCAATCGTTATTGATAAAGAACTTATTTGACTGGGACAAAAAAACCTCAAAACCTACCTTGACTGAAGATGATGAATCAACGAGAACGCCGGGCCTGTTCTTAGTTGGCCCAGAAGTTAGGCATGAAGGAGCAATCTCTTGTTTTATTTATAAATTTCACCAGCGCATTCCGGTAGTTGTCAAAAAAATCAGGAAAAATTTAAAAAAAAGAAAAAAGATCCAAAAAGAATATCTCCAAAATGGTTTTTATATCAAGGACTTGTTTTGCTGCTTTGATGAGTGTCCTTGTTAAGATAAGGATACGAGAATTGAGTAAATTAATTTTCTAGCTGGATTTATTCTTTTTCTTATTGGCTTTGTCCAATTACAAATAGATAATCACGTTCCTGATTTTAATTAGTCAATTTTAGGTTCGGGGTATCTATAACAGATAATTACATAAAGAAAATTAATTATAAAAATTTTTCTGATGGCATAAAAAAACTATTTTCTCTCAAGCACGATTAGCGTTTTTTTTTCATTAACCTTTATCGTGGGCTACCATCGACAATCCCGATTTTTCTTCAAAAGAATGAAGATATTGAAATTAAAAATAAAATCATATATGATCTTACTGGGTCCCTAACCCACCGCGCTCAGGTGGTTTTTCCCTGATGAAGTTTTCATCAGGTTGCCTTTTCGACCACATGAGGTCAGACTGCCTGGGCGCGCTTTTAAGAAATGAAAGGATATCGAGTTCACTTAAATCGAGTCAACCTTGCAAAAGGCAAGATCACAAGAACAATCAAGTACCCACTAATTTCGCCTCCATCTCTTAGCCCAGACAGCCTAGTGAATTTTTTTGAGAAGATTGTCTTTGATGATCAGAAAACCCGTGGAATTGGCAGCGTGGCTGATTATCTTCAAACTCAGGACGAATATAACCTTTTTGATTTCTGGGTCGACTCCCTTCGCTCGGGGGTTATTTTTCAACCTACAAGAAAAAAATTAATTCATTTCCTATGCCAAGTTTTTGATATTCCTTCACCGGCTGAAGTAATTTTCACTCAGGCCGACGAGAGAATAAGAACTTTTTTTGATAAAGGTAAATTTATCGAGCAAGTTATTCTTTCTGATCCAGTAAGAATAACTCTTAGCCGAGAGAAATTTCGCCAGCGACTCATTGACATTCTAAAAGATGACTACAAAACGAACCAAGATCCTGGAAAAAAGGTGGAAAAGATGATTATCACAGACCAGAAAGCAAAGGAACTTATTGACACTATTGTTGACAAATTCTTCAAAGATGGCGAAAAGCTTGTCTTAGAAGGCAAAGACCAGCTTAAATTTTGGAAAGATGAATTTAATCTAAATTTTCAGAGGATATCCCCAGAATCTCAGGAAAAAGACATCCAACCTCAGGAAAAAGTTGGCGACCTGACAAACTTCATCATTCCCACGCTGGTAAAATTAGACGATCGATCAAAGGTTCCAATCGAAGAATTAATCAACGATCGAATTAATCTTCTTAGAAAGATATTCTCGTTACCGGAGAAAGAAATTCTGATTCAAGGCGAAGTTGTTCTAGGACTAGCTGAAGATTTTAACTCTCTTTCTAACTATCTAGGCCGATTCTATAGATCTCTAATTGAAGATTATCAGGCAAATTTTGAGGCTTACTTGCGCCTTTGTTCATTCATAGACAAAAAACTCAATTCCCAGGAGGAAGAGATTCTTATGAAGGCTCTTGATTATCTTGCTGATAAAGCCAAAAAAATCGGTCAGCCTAAGTTCGTCACTCAAGGTTGGCAAGAGTACCGAATGGTTTTTGGTGGAAAAATAAAATCTTGGTATAGCAACTTTGTCAATCGAACACTTGAGTCAAGAGAAGTCTATCAAAAGTTTCTCCAAAATCTAGAAAAACTAATATCCTCACTCAGTAAACATCAAGACAAAATTAAAAAAGGAATCGACGAAAAGAAAAAATTGCATATAAGATTACTAAAAACTTTTATTGACTGGCTCTTAAATCTTCAGAAATTGCTTCAAGACAATCCCGACATCTTAGAAAGTCCAAAAAAGTTTCCTTTCTTCGAGGATTATCTAGCAGAGGTAAGAACCCAAGCTAATTATTACTTTCAGCGATATCTCAAGAAAAATGAAGATGATTCAGTCTCAAAAGATCGGCAATTCAAATTTCTCTTTGAGCAAATTAAAAAACCAATTGACTTCTATGGTGAGTCAAAAAGGGCTCAACTAGAAGAAAGGGTCAAGCTTACCCCTAAGAAAATTAATGAAGGAATGAAGATCATTCGCCAAATCCTTGATAAATACAACGGTTTGACTGAGCTTAAGTCCTTTGACTCTTTAGAAGAGGAAGTGAGAGAAATCTCTCTTGAAGAAATTGTTGAGCGTTTTTTCAGAAAAATCTCCAACCAAGTTCTCAACACTCAAGTCTTCAAAAATCAATACCAAAAAATTCTCACCCCTTTTATTGATCAACGCGAGAACATCTCAGAAATCTTTAGCCATCCAGAAAAATATATTTTCTTTAAAAACCCCCACGCTTCCTCAACCAGAAGACTTCTGTCTCTTTCGACAAACATGGATCCTTTTGAATCAATTAAGCTGATCTTAAATCAATTTTCAAATTTTTTGATTGATCTTAGCTCAAGAAATAAAGATTTTTACTTTGATCCAAAACTGGCTCTTGATTTTGTTGAAACCTCAAAAACGGTTCTAGCCCTATTAATTAATTTCAATTCGCAGTCCAATTTAGATCTAGATCCTAAAATACTTCATCAATTAAAAGTTTTTGATAGAGTTCTTGACTTCCTGAGCCTTCATCATAAAGGCAACGAGGGGTCAAGAGTAATCTTGGAAAAAAAAGTCTTGAATAGTCTCTTTAATCGGTATTTCTTGTCCGATCTGCGAGGTGCTCTCAATCTTTACTCAAAAAAGATCGAGATCAGCCGCTACACTCTTCAGATCATCAACAGTAACAAGAGATTTCCTCTTATTCTTCATCTTCCTGATCCCATGAGCCAAGAAGAATTCAATAAAAAAAGAAAAGAAGTTGTTAGCTCACGTCATCAATTCTTTGTTGTTTTTGACGAAAGTTTCGCTAAAAGAGAGCTTTCTTCTAAAGAAAAAACCAAGACTTTCTTAATTGATAAAAATGAGATAAAGCCTATAGAAATAACCCGCCTTCGAGACAATCTGAATTTCAAAATTTCTTCTTCTTTCTACCAGACTCAATTTCTTGACCGGCTTATCTACCGACCTAAATCTTGGGAGCAAGCAGAGATTGAGATCAATGGACCATCAATTATTTTGGAGATTGCTCACGAGATTAATTTTGATTTAGAAACAGAAACTGTCACGACTAACTCTTCTCACTTAAGAAAAAAACTCTACTATGCCATTCCATTTACCATCACAGGTAAAAGAACTACCACTCTTTATAGTTCCAATCTCTACTTAGGGATTGATGCTGGTGAGTATGGTGTCGCCTTCGCTCTCGTGGATTTTTCTAGAAACCCCTTTGAAATTATCAAAGCCGAGTACCTAAAAAGCAGTAACATCCGAAAAATTAGAGATGCCTACGAAAAAATTCAGCGCCGGTCAAGACATGGGATATTCATCACCATCACCTCTCTTCTTCAAAAAATTAGAGAGAACGCCATCAAAGAGATTCGCAATCAAATTCATGATTTGTTTATTAAATATAAATCGCCGATTGTTTATGAATACTCAATTAGCAACTTCGAAACAGGTAGCGGTCGAGTCACGAAGATTTATGACTCGATCAAACGCTCTGATGTTCCCGGCGATAATGATGCTGATAGAGCCACTATCAAGCATGTTTGGGGATTAGGATTAAAATCATTCAAGAATTTAACTGTGGGAAAGAATCTTTCCGCCTTTGCTTCGAGTTATACTTGCTGTGCCTGTGGTCGAAGTCTTTACAGAATAACTAATTATCTTCAAGAAAAAAGCGTTTCTATTTGCGAAAGAATTAATAAGAATGGAATTAAAAACATAATACGAATAAAAACTCCTGAAGGGATTCTTCTTGGCTACACCTCAAACAAAAATCACACTGCCGGTTATCTTTTCAAAAAGAGCGAGAGTGATGAAAAAGAATTCCTAAAGGTAGTTAGAAGGTTTGCTCGACCTCCACTTGAAAAAAGCGAGGTGTTGCTCGCTTTTTTGAGGCTTAATTCTAAGAAGTTAAAAAAAATAAAAAAAACCCGCGGAAACTCAGCGATATTTGTTTGTCCCTTCGAAGATTGTCTGAAAATTTTTGATGCTGATCTTCAAGCTGCCTTTGTTATGGCCTTAAGAGGTTATCTGAGAGACAAAAATCCTCTCCAAAGCGAAAATATTAATCTCTTTGAAGAAACCCTCGCGTATCTCTCTCACTTGAGAAAATCAGGAGTTAATTTGTCACTGAAGAAGTTGACACCTGAAGACTTAATTTCTTAGCTTGTTCCCAAAAATCAGTCACTCCTGCCGTCCGGCCATAGAGTTTATAGAAAGCTTTAATCGGGCGACCACCTTTGGGTTGATCAGGAAGAGGAACTACAAAGCGCCTTGTCTCTCCAAGAAGATAGACTCGAAGAGATAAAACCACCCCGTGAAGAAGTTCATGAAAAGTTGCTATCTGCCGGGTACTGTGAACATAGATTTTTTTCTCGAGAAAATCTTTGATTTTTTCAATCGCCATGGCTACGAAAGAAGTTGATCGGTCTTTAGAATTTTCTTGCATTTCTCTATAAGCTTCAAAAACAACTCTATCAAAATAGCCCCGATAAGGCTCAATTAGGTCATAAATAAGCGCCGGATAATCGGTTGGTTGGTGAAGAAAACCATGATAAGGACTTAGATTATGATAGAGAACCCAGCGAAGAACAATTCCAACCACAAACTTGGATACGGCATTTAGAGCTTTCTGAACTTCATTGTTACTCTCCCGTCTTTTTTTCTCTAGACCTAACTTGGTGAAATACTCCTGCCAATACCGGCGGGCATGCCAGGCCTCGATGTTTCTGATTTTTTGAAGATTGGCCACTCCAAACAAATAGTCGCAGGCTGAGGGCACAAGCCAGGTCATTCCCTTAAACTTCGCCAGGACTAATCTTTTGGCAATATAGGTTCTCTTCTTTAGATTGTCTCTTACCCTCACCTGGTAGCCAAGAAGATCTTGGGTTTCCCCGGTTGGACTAGGAAGTATCAGACTAGCACGGGCGAGATTGCGTCGATGAAAGACAATTGGTATTTTGTAAAAGGCACATTTGTCAACTAACTCCACTGGCAGATCACAGCTATCACCATAAATCATTATCGAATGAATCTTCACCCAATCAATTTCCGTGATGCCACCTTTGTAAATGAAAGCAACAGTTTTTGGCTTTATCTGGACTGCCTTAAGATAGGGAAGCCAAAGATACTTTTTTCTATTATAAGACATGACAAAATAAAATTAAAATTGTTAAAATAAAAATATCTATATATTATAAGATAATTATAAACAGATTTTTCTTGATTTTCAAGTGATTTTGGATTATCATATAGACAAAAGGTCTGATTTCAGACCGAAGGTTAGGGACAAAAAGGCTTGAAAAACAGACAGGGAGACCGAAGGTTAGGGACAAAAAGGCATCAGCTACCAGAAAGCCGACCGAAGGTTAGGGACAAAAAGGCAGCAAAGGGCAATTGGCGAGACCGAAGGTTAGGGACAAAAAGGCTCTTCTTCACAGAACATTGACCGAAGGTTAGGGACAAAAAGGCGACTAAACCAAACTTGGCTGACCGAAGGTTAGGGACAAAAAGGCAACACTCCATCTTCCCCGGACCGAAGGTTAGGGACAAAAAGGCAAAACCGTGTCAACCATAGACCGAAGGTTAGGGACAAAAAGGCAATAAAAATCAAGTTGATAGACCGAAGGTTAGGGACAAAAAGGCTTAAGGAGGAAAAATAAAAGACCGAAGGTTAGGGACAAAAAGGCAAAATCTAACTGGTAATCGACCGAAGGTTAGGGACAAAAAGGCTTTTTAGATTTTTTAAGGGACCGAAGGTTAGGGACAAAAAGGCATTACCTCTTACCACCTTTGACCGAAGGTTAGGGACAAAAAGGCCAATCCAAAAAACAAAAAAGACCGAAGGTTAGGGACAAAAAGGCTTTCCTGCTCTTTTATTATGACCGAAGGTTAGGGACAAAAAGGCGAATTAACCTGCCAGCAAGACCGAAGGTTAGGGACAAAAAGGCTCGTGCCATTGCGGGAAGGACCGAAGGTTAGGGACAAAAAGGCATCGAAATTAAATCCTCTGACCGAAGGTTTGGGACAAAAAGGCAAGAAGGACTAACAGGAAAGACCGAAGGTTAGGGACAAAAAAGCTAATAAAAAATGTTATTAAAGATGTTTTTTTGAAAAATCAGAAGGTAGCAGAAAAAACATCTCATTTATTAAGTATTCAATTATCCAATCTTAGGCGGTCTTTTCTCCTTTAGACTTTAAAATCATTCTCACTGGTTAAGTCATTTTTTTGCTACTCAGAAAATTCAAAGTGAGTAACAAAGTCTTTCAGTTTTGATAAATTGTAAAACCCCGCTTTGCAGGTAATACGACAGATAAGTAATTTTCATGAGTAAAACTCTTTTAAATCCTTTCAATCTTATCCTTTTTTATCTATACTTTATTCTAATGAAAAAAAATTTTCCTCGTTATCTTCTTGATCTTCTTAAATCTTTTAAAGAAGCAAGTTTCAACCTTATCATTTTTTTTCCTTACTTCTTTTCCATCCCCACCCTTTTTAAGACCCTCTTTCATCCTTGGAAAAACCTTCGATCCAAAAAAACTACGCCTGGCTTTACTTTCTCGGAGTTTTTTGATCAGCTGCTTTTCAACTTTATCTCTCGCTCAATTGGTTTTGTGATGAGACTCTCAATCATCTTTTTTTACTTTTTGATTCACTCCCTAACCGTGATCGCCATTCC
This sequence comes from Patescibacteria group bacterium, assembly GCA_025057905.1. Lineage (GTDB taxonomy): Bacteria > Patescibacteriota > Microgenomatia > UBA1406 > GWC2-37-13 > GWC2-37-13. Next base: position 216,527 of record JANWUX010000002.1, on the reverse strand, counting down.
TTTTTTTCTGATCTCTTTGGTCGCCCTTAGTCCGATTTTATACTTTATCTACCTGATCAGGAAAACACCCGAAGAAGAGAAGAGATTACTTAAAGACGATTTTGTAAAAAAAAGATGTTTGGCGCCGGAAAATATCCCTTTGGTTGAGCAGTGGTTTGAGACTTTCTACCAAAATCATCTTGTCAAGAAAAAATGGTGGTCACAAGATAACCTTATGACTGTCCCACCACTGGCTCGCGACTGGTCATATGGCTACACTCCAACTCTTGATCAGTATGCTGTCGATTTAGCCTCTCCCTCCTACCTTTACGACATCAACAACATTATTGATCGAGAAAAAGAGATTAATCAGATCGAGGTGCATCTTTCAAAAAACAAAGCTGCCAATGTCTTGATTGTGGGAGAAGAGGGTGTCGGCAAAAAAACAATTATCGATGCTCTAGCCAAAAAAATTTATCTTGGCAAAACCACCATCAATCTTATGTACAAAAGAATACTCAAGATTGATATGGAAAAAATAAATAATCAGATGACTCTTTTTGAGTCGTTGCTTCAAGAGGCAATTGATGCTGAAAACATCATTCTTTTTATTGATAACTTCGAGAAGTACCTCAACTGGGAAGTTTCGCTCAAAAAGTATGCTGGCTCAGACAAGATTCAAATAATCGCTGTGACAACACCCTTCTTCTACCAAAAGTTTATCTTCCCAAACGAAGCTATCAACAATCTTTTTTCTAAAGTGGATGTTTTTGAAATCTCAAAAGAAGAAGCAATGAAAATTCTTCTTGAGAAATTTTTCGAGCTTGAAAATTATCACCGAGTGATTATCTCTTTTGAGGCAATTAAATCAGCCATTGAGAAAAGTGAGTACTACATTACCCACATTCCCTTCCCAGAGAAAACCGTTGACATTCTCGATACTGCCTGCGTTTATGTCAAAAATCGCCGAAAAGATAAAGATCAAAGACCAACGGTCAGGCCTGAAGACATCGGTAAAGTAATCTATGACAAAACTCATATTCCAGTCACCCTCTCTTCTCAAATGAAAGAAAAGCTTCTCTCGCTCGAGCTTCTCTTAAAAGATGAGATCATTGACCAAGACGAGGCAATCAACAAGCTCTCTGCTGCTATCAGAAGGGCTTTTTTGCTTATCGGAAAGAGAAAAAAGCCCCTGGCCTCATTTCTTTTTCTTGGCCCAACTGGCGTTGGCAAGACTCAAACTGCCAAAGCCATCGCCAAAGTTTTTTTCTCATCAACCAGCGCTCAAGAAGAGGCATCGTTGAATCCCACCCGCTATCTAATTCGCTTTGATATGTCAAATTATCAATCCAGGTATGACATCCCCAAGCTTATTGGCGATCCTTCAACCAATGAACCGGGGTTACTGACTCAGGCAATTAGAAATCAACCTTACGGCGTCCTTCTTCTCGATGAACTAGAAAAAGCCGATCTTAAACTCATCAACATTTTCCTCACAATCACCGACGAGGGCTATTTCACCGACGGCCGAGGCGAGAAAGTTGACTGCAAAAACCTCGTCATTATCGCCACATCCAATGCCAAAGACGAGTCGTTTTTCCCCCCTGAGTTTTTAAATCGATTTGATGGCGTCATTAATTTCAAAAAACTCTCTCCCGAAAGCGTCAAGATAATTGCCAAAAAAATCATCAATAACCTAGAAAAAGAAATTTTCTCTCTTTACAACGTTCGAGTCAAAGTTAAGGAAGAGACACTCGAAAATCTTATTAGAATGAGCTATAACCCCGAGTATGGCGCCAGGGACATGGAGCGATTAATCAGATTTGAGATTGAAGACAAAATTGCCAAGATAATTCTTGCTAACAAAGATCAACCACTAATTGTCATTTAAATTATCTTCCTTGTTTTCAAAAGGACGATGATCTTTTCATGAATTGTCTCAGGAGCAAGAAGATTATTTTCCTTATCAACACAAGTGATTTTTACCCAGTGACGATTTCTTTGACAAAGCTCAAGATACATCTGCTCTGAGCGCTGCCGATGAACCAGGTCTGCCTCGGCAATATCTTTTTTTCCCTGGAGATAATCGCGGTTATTTTTTTTTCGCGAAAGCTGAAGAGTTTTTTTCCAGGGGACATTGAGATAAACAACTAGATCTTCTTTTGGGATCTTGTGAGTTTTGTACTCCAGATCATAGAGCCATTTCAAAAACTCCTCTCTTTTCTTTTTAACCAAAAACTTTGCTCCTTGATGAGCCAGACTGGAGGTGGCATAGCGGTTACAGATAATAATTCCTCCCTTGTTTAGGAAGTATTCCATCTCGTTTTTGACTGACACACGATCAAGGGCATAAGCAAGCGATGCCAAATAGGGAGAAACTTCGTCAATCTTGCCAAACTCACCCCGAAGAAACTTCGCCACTGTTTGGCCATGAAAAGTTTTGTAGTACTGAGGAAAATCAAAGTACTTCACTGGATAACGTCTCTTTTTCAAGTAATCGATTAGCAAATGGCTTTGAAGAGTTTTCCCTGAGCCATCACTACCATCAATAACGATGAGCTTGCCCTTTCTTGATTTTCTTGCTCTAACAAACTTAACAAAATCACTGACAATAAATGGAACTTTGTCAAGATCGTATCTTTCTAGATAAAAATTCTCTGATGGATTACCAAGAATCATCGGTGAGATTAAGTCTTGGGTATTTTCATATAAAAGTCCAAGAACTGGCTTTTCTTTGACTAACCCATAAACAATCTCGCCACCAACACCATGGGAAGGCTTGGTTACTTCTGCCACAAGAAAATCGCTTTCTTCAATAAGTGACTTTTGTCTTTTAAAGATCTCTTTTGGGGACAGTTTCTTATCGAGATCAAGCAACTTTTCGTCAACTAACTGCTCGCCGGAGAGAATCTTAAGCCGGTGTTTTCTCAGCAATGAAATGATCCTCCGGTAATTCTTCGATAATTCCTGGCTGAATAAGGTCGAAGCAGTAAAATAGGCTTTGAGCATCTTGATTATTATAAAAAAGAGAATAAATTGACAAAAAGCTAATTGATTGCTAATCTTTTTAAATATCGTCCAATGGATAAAAAACTAGGTCTTTTAATCACGCTCTTTTTTCTTTTTTTTTCGATTTTTGTCACCTATGTTCTTTTTAATCAGCAGATCAGAATCTTTACCCGAGCTTCCGAAGAGCTTCAACCATCAGCAGAAAAATCACTTATCTTTGCCTGGCCGCTATCAGCAAAATCAGATGGCCAAGAAAAAGTGACCATTAACGTCTTTGTCCGCAACGAGAAAGATCGGTCTGTTGAAAACCGGACGGTTTCTTTGATTACCAACTTAGGAAAAGTAGAACCTCAAATCCAAACCTCAGATAAATCAGGAAAAGCTACCTTTGTTTTAACTTCAAATCAGAAAGGCACTGCCAATATTCAAGCTGTTGTTGATAATCAAATTTATTTAAGAAAAACCATTTCTATAAAATTTGACTAAGATGAAAAAAATCAAGAAAGCCGTCATTCCGGCAGCAGGATTTGGTACACGATTTCTTCCTCAAACAAAAGCCATGCCCAAAGAGATGCTGCCGGTGGTTGACAAGCCGGTAATTCAGTATGTTGTTGAGGAGATTATCAACTCAGGGATCAAAAACATCATCATCGTCACTGGCAGCAACAAGAGAGCCATCGAGGATCATTTTGATGAGCCTTCAGAAGATTTAGTCAAGAATCTTATTCAAGGAAAAAAACTTCAGCTACTTGAAGAAATCAAAAGAATCTCCCAAATGGCCGAGTTTATCTATATTCGCCAGAAGGGGCCATACGGCAACGGCACACCCGTCCTGACGGCTCAAGCTGTTATTGACAATGAGCCTTTTGCCGTCCTTTGGGGGGATGAATTCATCTACGCTCAGCCACCTCGATTAAAACAAATGATTGATGTCTACGAGCGCCTAGGCGGAATTATAATCTCGGGAGTTGAGATAAAGAATAAAGAAGATCTCAGTCGCTACGGAATCGCCGACCTAACCTATATTGAGAAAAATATCTACCGAATAAACGAGATTGTCGAAAAGCCCGATCCAGATAAGGCACCTTCTACCATCGCCACTCACGGTGCCTATATTCTTCCGCCAGAAATTTTTGAAGCTCTAAAAAAGGTTCCGCCAGGCAAAGGAGGAGAAATATGGCTTGTTGATGCTATAAATCTTCTCAAAAACGAAGGCTTCCCTGTCTACACCGTTGTTATTGAAAACGGGCGATATTACGATACCGGCAATAAGTTTGAATATCTAAAAACGGTAGTTGAGATGGCCCTAGAACACAAAGACACAAAAGAACCCTTCCGCGCTTTTCTTAAATTATTAGAAATTTAATTGAAAAATCAACCTCTTCTTGATAAAATTTCCGGAATATGTCAGCCGAGGAGCTTGAAGAAAAAGTGAAGATTTTATTTCAACTTGGCGCCCATCTTGGTCACCGAAAAAACAAAATCCATCCAAAAGCAAAAAAGTATATCTACTCAATCAATCAAGGTTCTTCGATCATTGACCTAGAAAAGACCATTCAGCTTCTTGAAAAAGCCAAAGAGTTTGTGAGAAAACTCGCTCAAGAGAAAAAAACAATCTTGGTCGTCGCCACCAAAAAAATTATCTCTTCTACAATTGCAAAACTTAGCCAAGAAAGAAATCTCCCTCATGTGACGACTAAATGGCCACCAGGACTGATTACTAATTTTGAAACCGTCAGCAAAAACATAAAAAAACTCCTTGATCTTAAGAAAGAGAAAGAAACTGGCGAGTGGAATAAGTTTGTCAAACACGAACAGTTGAAACTCGAAAAAAAACTAAGAAAACTAGAAAAGATCTATGGCGGTATCATTAGCCTGACTCAAAGACCCGATGCTCTTTTCATTATTGATATCAAAAAGGAAAAAAATGCTCTTATTGAGGCGATCAAAAGAAGTATCCCAACCGTTGCCATAGTTGACACTAACTCCAACCCTAATTTAGTTGATTATCCAATTCCCGCCAATGATGACTCAGCTCCACCAGTTGAGTATTTAGCCAAGGAAGTTATCAACTCTTATCAAAAATAGATGTACGACATTGCCAAGCTAAAAAAACTAAGAGAAGAAACAGGCATCTCTTTTTCTCTCTGTAAAAAGGCTCTAGAGGAAGCTAATAACGATCTAGAAAAAGCAAAAAAACTCTTGACTCAGTGGGGAGCTGATAAGATAAGAGAAAAAGAAACACGGGGAACAATTAATGGCGGAATCTTTGCTTATGTTCACCATAACCGAAAGGTTGGTGCTTTAATTGAGCTTTTATGTGAGACTGACTTTGTAGCCAAAAATGAAGAATTTCAGAAATTAGGCCGAGAAATTGCCATGCAAGTTGCCTCTCTGAAACCGGAAAGCGTTGATAATCTCTTGGCTCAGGAGTATATTCGTGACTCTTCAAAAAAGATTGCTGATCTGATTAAGGAGGCCGTCCTTAAATTTGGCGAGAATATCAAAGTCAATCGAATTGTTTGCTGGTTGTTAGAGTAAAACAATTTCATGAGCTCAGTAATTGACGATTTTAGAAAAAGATCAACTCAAGCCGTCGAAAATCTAAAGGAAGATCTTAAGTCAATTCGAACCGGACGAGTTAATCCGTCTCTTCTGGAAAACATCTCGGTTGAGACATACGGTGGATCGATGACCTTAAAGCTCAAAGAGCTAGCTACCATCACGATTGACACACCAGACTGTTTAGCGGTAATTCCTTTTGACTCGACAGTTCTCTCAGACATTGAGAAAGCTCTCTTAAAATCACCTCTAGGTTTTTCACCCTCAATTCAAGGATCAAAAATTCTTGTCAAAATTCCGCCTCTATCGACGGAACAGCGAGAAAAGTATCGAAAATTAGCCGGTCAAAAAATCGAGGAACGAAAGCACCAGATAAGAAATCTCCGAGATGAGACAAGACGCCAAATAAAATCTCTCTTTGAAAAAAAAGAAATTAGTGAAGATGAAAAATTTCGCTTAGAAAAAGAACTCGATCAAGAAAATCACCAACTTATGAAAGTGATAGAATTGATTAAAGATAAAAAAGAGAAAGAGATTCTAGAGATATAGCTTTTAGAGATTTAAAAAATAGTTGATGACATTTATTATCTTTCTGGCGATTCTTTCACTTCTGGTGATAATTCATGAGCTAGGCCACTTTCTGGCGGCAAAAAAGAATGGCGTTAAGGTTGAAGAGTTTGGTTTGGGGCTGCCACCTCGAATCTTCGGCAAAAAAATCGGTGAGACTATTTATTCTTTTAATCTTCTCCCATTTGGTGGCTTTGTTAAACTCTATGGCGAGGAATATCACGAAGTTAGCTCAGACAAGAAAAAAGCCTTCGTCTTCAAAAAACCTTGGCAGAAAGTAGTCATAATCTCGGCCGGGGTTCTGATGAATTTTATCTTTGGTGTTGTTTTGATGTATCTTTTGCTAGGGCTTAATCAGTTCAAATCTTCTCCCGTCCCGAAAATCTTTAAAGACCATACTTTTGCCTTTGGCCAGGAGCAAAAAAAAGTAATCATAACCCAGGTAACAAAAGGTTCGCCCGCCGACAAAGCCGGTATCGTTCCTCAAGATATTGTTCTTGGATATTGGTTAAAAAACGAAAATTACAAAAGCATTGGCTCCGCCCAGCAATTTATCGAGACCATCAAACAGACTAAAGATCAATCAATTAAACTCGTGTTGGTCAACAATAAAAATGGCCAGAAAAAAATTGTCACGGTAAATCCGGCCTATAATGAAAAACTTAAAAGACATATCATCGGTGTTAATTTGATTGATGTGGTTGTCTTAAGGTACGAGACGACAGGCGAGAAGTTTTTGTCTGGATTTTTTCACTCATACAATCTTATTGACTACAATTTAAAAATTTTTAATCAGCTAATTGCCTCAGCTTTTAGAGAAAAGAAACCCGGAGAACTGACTCAGTCCCTTACCGGACCGATTGGTATTTTCGCTCTTGTTGATGAAACAGTTAAGGAGTCAGGAGAGAGACTATTCCTAAACCTCCTTGAGTTATCATCGTTGATCAGTCTGTCCTTAGCGCTAATGAATATCCTGCCTTTCCCAGCTCTTGATGGGGGAAGACTAATCTTTGTTCTTTTCGAGTGGCTGACTGGTCGGCCGGTAAACAAAAATATAGAAAAATATGTTAATCTCGTCGGTTTTTTAATCCTCATTACCTTGGCAATTTTTATTTCAATTAATGATTTCCTAAGATTTTTCTAAGACAATGAAGATCAATCTTAACTGGGAAAATATTACCATCTCTGGAGGAGTCGCCACCGGAAAAAACACTCTTCTTAAAAATCTAAGACCCTACCTTGAACCTTTGGGTTGGAAGTTTGCTTCTGGCGGAATAATCCTGAGAGATTATCTTAAGGAGTATAAACACCCCCTAGCCTCTCAGGCTGACGAAAAAATCCATCGCTATATCGACAAGAGAACGATAAGCCTCCTTAAAGAAGGTCACTACGTGATTGAGTCATGGCTCGCTGGCTTTATGGCAAGAAACTTTTCTAACACTTTGAGAGTTTTTCTTATTTGTTCTAATCCAGCACTAAAAATTGACCGGGTGGTTAATCGAGACAAAGTTAGTATCGCCGAAGCAAAAGGGATGATCAAAGAAAGAGAGATCGACAACTTAAAAACCTGGCGAAAAATTTACGGTGATTATGATTTTTTTGATCCAAAATATTATCACCTCGTTATTGACACCTATTCATCTGGACCTCTAGAAACTGTCGGTAAAGTCCTAGATCGACTGGGTTACAAACACGGTTTAAAATTTAACCAGTGAAAATCATGCTTTATTCAAGACTTTTTGGCCGACCAAAAAAAGAGGCAAAAAAATTTGAATCAATTAGTCATCAGCTTCTCACTCAGGGAGGTTTTATTGATCAGGTAAGTTCGGGTATTTTTAACTACCTGCCACTTGGGAAAATAGTCTTAACAAAAATTGAAAACATCATCCGAGAAGAAATGAACAATATCGGCGCTCAGGAAGTTCTCATGCCCGCTCTTCACCCTAGCTCACTTTGGGAGAAAACTGATCGATGGACATCTGTAGATGTTCTTTTTAAGGTCAAAAGTCAGTGGGGAGGCGAGTATGCTCTGGCGCCAACTCACGAAGAGACGATCACGCCACTGGCAAAAAAATTCATAAAGAGCTATCGTGATCTACCTTTGGCTTTGTATCAAATCACCTTAAAATATCGAGATGAAAAAAGACCGAAATCAGGAATTCTTCGAGGCCGAGAGTTTGGCATGAAAGATCTTTATTCTTTTCATCATGATAAGAAAGACCTCGAGAATTTTTATCAAAAGGTAATTCAGGCTTATTTAAAAATCTTTCGCCGATGTGGTTTAACCTCAGTTAAGATCACCGAAGCCTCCGGTGGTTCTTTCACTAAAAAATTTAGCCATGAGTTCAATGTTATTACTCCATCCGGTGAAGTCGATCTTATCTATTGTGATAAAGAGAGTTGTTCCTTTGCTCAAAATGAGGAAATTAGCCAATCCAAGACCATCTGTCCTCGCTGCCAAAATCCTCTAAAAAAAGAAAAAGCGATTGAAATTGGTAATATTTTTGATCTAGGAACAAGATTTTCAGAGGCTTTTGATCTCAAGTTTGTCGATCAAGATGGAAAAGAAAAGTTCCCGATCATGGGCTGTTATGGTATTGGAACGACCCGTCTCATGGGAGCAATTGTCGAAGTTCATCATGATGACAAAGGTATCATTTGGCCAGAAACCGTCTCACCTTACCGGGCCATTATTGTCGGTTTAGATCTTAAAGAAAAACCAGTTCGCGACCGTGTTTTTTTAGTTTATGAAAAGCTTCAAAACTTAGGAGTTGAGGCTCTTCTTGATGATCGGGAAGAAATTTCTCCCGGTGAAAAGTTTTATGATGCCGACTTAATTGGCGTGCCGGTAAGAATGGTAATCTCGCAAAAAACTAAAGATAAGATTGAGATTAAAGGGCGAACCGAAGAAAAAGTCAAACTGGTATCTCTTGATCAATTGGTAAATCATTTCTCTTTCATTAAATGAAGACGATTGTCACTCATATCTCACCCGATCTTGATGCTGTCACCGCCTGTTGGCTCATTAAAAGATTTCTCCCTGGTTGGCAAAAAGCCCAGATAAAGCTGGTGCCGGCAGGGGAGACCCTTGACAAAATCTCCCCGGATGAAGATCCAGAGATTATTCATGTTGACACTGGCCTTGGTAGATTTGATCATCATCAAACTTCCGCCAAAATCTGCGCTGCTCTTTTAGTTTTCAATCACCTCAAAGAAAAAAAATTTGTCTTTGGCAAGAAACTTCTTGCTCTCGAAAGGCTTGTTCAACAAGTCAACTTTTTTGATCACTTTGGTGAGATAAAGTTGAAAAATCCCGACCTTGATTGTTATGAATTTCTCCTTCCGATAGTGATTGATAGCGGTCTAAGAACGCTGATGATCAAGGGTAATGAGCTTATTGAATATCTCTTTCCGATCCTTGATTCATTGGTGATTACCTTTCAGAAAAAAATTGAAGCTGAGAGAGAAATCGAAAAAGGTCTGCAGTTTCCCTCCCGATGGGGAAGAACTCTAATTGTCCTTTCTAAAAATGAAGAAGTCATCAAACTTGGACTCAGGCGGGGATTTAAGCTCGTTGCCAGGAAAGATCCCGAAATTGGTAACATTCGAATCAAAACCACCCCAGGAAAAAAATATCACCTCAAGGATCTCTATAAAAAAATTCTTGAGATTGACAAAAACGCTACCTGGTTTTTCCATGCCTCAGGTAACATGCTTCTCAACGGCTCAACTAAAAATCCATACTTCGTTCCTTCCTCTCTAACAATCGATCAGTTAGTTGATATAATTAAAAAAATTCGTTAGAAGATTCGTTAAGAAGTTACTCTTACAAAAAAAGAAAGGAGGGTAAAAAACTTAATGATTGTTGTGGTAAAAAAAAAGGGAGAAACAAAGGATTCTCTTTTTAGAAAGTTTTCAAAAATGTTCCTTGAAGAAGAGATTTTGACCACGGTTAGAAAAAAACAGTTCTACAAAAAACCTTCGATCATTAGAAAAGAACAGGAGAAAGAAAGAAGAAAAACACGCGCCCTGCGAAGAGGCACCTGATTTTGAAATTATGATTAATATCTTTTCATCCTGGCGATACAAAATCAATCGGGAAAGATTAAGAAGAACCGTTGCTAATTTCTTTTCTGAAAACAAAATCAACAAAGACGTGATTGTTAATCTTGCTTTTATCGGCAGGAATAAGATGAAACATCTAGCCGAAAATTACAAAAAAGAGCCAATTGCCCTACCGGTTTTGTCATTTTTCTACAACGAAAAGCATGAAGGCAAAATTCTTCTTGGAGAAATTTTTATTTGCTATCCCCAGGCAGTTCTACTAGCCGCCGAAAGAAACAAAAGAGTCGATGAAGTCATCGATAATTTAGTTGTTCATGGTCTTACCAATTTAGTTGAAAATCTCTAAATGTTTTATCTCAAGTACCGACCTCAAACCATCGCCGAAATAGATAACTCAAAAGTCAGAGAATTAATCATCAAAATTCTCAGATCTTATCATTTACCTCATGCTTATCTTTTTTTTGGCCAAAAAGGTACCGGAAAGACATCAACCGCCAGAATCTTTGCTAAAGCAATTAATTGTCTCAATAATGACTTTAGCAAAGAATTCTCTTCAAAGGAAAATATCGAACCTTGCAACCAGTGCGATAACTGTCTTTCGATCAAAAACTCAAACTTTGCTGATGTTATTGAGATGGACGCAGCCTCGAATCGGGGGATTGACGAGATCAAAAATTTGATTCGAGAAACAGCTTTTCTTCCTATGGTAGGCCGATTTCGAGTCTTCATCATTGACGAAGCTCATATGATTACGACTGAAGGATTCAATGCTCTCCTCAAGACTCTCGAAGAACCACCAAAAACTGCTTTTTTTATTCTGGCAACTACCAATCCCGAAAAGGTGCCAAAAACAATTGCCTCCCGCTGTGTCCAGGTAAGTTTTGGAAAAGCCTCAAAATCCGACTTGATTAAGATGCTCAAAAAAGTCGCCAAGTCAGAAAACCTGAGTCTAGCCGATAATTTTTATGAGATTATCAGTCGGCATTGTGATTATTCCTTCCGAGATGCCGTCAAGATTTTGGAGGAAGTCGCCATTCAAAAGATCACCACCACTGAGGATCTAGAATCTTTTCTTGGAATCAGAGGAAAAGATATTCTTCTTGAGCTGGTCGAAAAAAAAGATATTCAAAAAACCTTCGCCTGGTTGGTTGAGTTCAGCCAGAATGGCGGTAATTTTAAGAACCTAATCGAAGACCTGCTAGAAGAGTTAAGAGTTCAGCTTCTGATAAAAAGGGGTCTTAAAGTTGAAGTTAACCGCGAAATCAATCTTCGCCTAAATGAAATTAGCCTGTTGATGAAACTTCTTCTTCAAGCTTACCAACAACTCAAATACAGTCCGGTTGACTCTCTTCCTCTTGAAATTGCCCTTAACGACTTCTATAATCAAACTGATAAAAGATAAAATAAACCCATGGTCAACATTGGCAATTTAACAAGCGACCTCCGTAAAATCCAACAACAAGCCAAACAATTGCAGGAAGCGCTTCAAAAAGAAGAAGTTATCGTTGAGAGAAATGGCGTCAGAGTCGTCATTCGGGGCGATCAAACAATATTGTCTATCGAGGTTGACGGTATTGTAGAGAATCGAATCACCGATGCCATCAACGAAGCAGTAAAAAAAACCCAAGAACTGGCAGGAAAAAAATTGCTCGAGATCTCAACTAAGCAAGGTTAAGAACATAAAAACTTGGCACAAAAAGGCGATAATCAAAAGACTTCGATTCGATGATCAAACTGTTTTCAGGAACAGCCAACCAGCCACTGGCAGAAAAAATTGCTCATTATTTGTCCTTGCCTCTTTCAAAGGCTGAAATTGTCAGATTTGACAACTCAGAGGTGAGAGTAGCAGTTAAGGAGAATGTTAAAAACACCGTCTCGATTGTCATTCAATCAACTTCCAATCCCACCGACACTCACCTGATGGAATTGTTTTTCTTTGCTGATGCATTGAGACGAGGTGGAACCAGAGAGATTGTCGCTGTCATTCCTTATTTTGGCTATGCTCGACAAAACCGAGAACACTCTCCGGGTGAGGCCGTCTCAGTTAACGTCGTTGCCCGATTTCTTGAAGCTGTCGGTTATCAAGCGGTTTTTACCGTCAATCTTCATGATGAAGCTACCGAGGGCATATTTTCAATCACTTTTAAAAACCTAAGCGCCTTAAAAATCCTTTCCAAAAAAGCGAGGGAGTTTTTAGTTAAAGAAGGTCTTGATGAAAAAAAATTTGATCAATCTGTGGTGGTCGTCTCGCCTGATCAAGGAGGTATTGAGCGAGCTCAGGATTTTTCTGACTCTTTTTTTCAAGGGAAAATAAAAGAAATTGCCGTTGTCGAAAAAAAACGAGATCTGGAGAGAATTCATCAATCAATTGCTCTTAATCTCTTCGGCGATGTTACCGGGAAAATATGTCTTTTGGTTGATGATATCATTACTTCTGGCAGCACGATTGTCAACGCTGCCAAACTGTGTTTGCAGAGAGGAGCCAGAAAGATCTTTGTCGTTGCCATCCATCATGACTTTTCTGCCAGGGCAAAACCAATTCTTGAAAATAGTCCAATTGAAAAAATCTTCACCACCGACACAATTTTTCTTAAGAGCGAAGATAAAATCAACAAGCTAATTGAAGTCTCGGTAGCCTCCCTAATTGCCGAAGAAATAAAATCAAGATTCATTTCTTAGAAATCGTTTCTTCCCTCAATCGCCTTTTTCAAAGTGACAGCGTCAGCATATTCTAGATTGGCTCCGATCGGTAAGCCGTAGGCGAGACGAGTTAATCTAAGCTTTTTCGAGATGATTCCTTGGTTTTTCAGGTTGTCAATTTCATTTTTGATGTAGGCAGCCGTTGTTTCTCCTTCCATATCCGGACTAGTGGCCAAAATCACCTCTTCTAGTTGCACCTCATTTTTTAATCGCCAAAGAAGCTCGGTGATTTTTAGATCGGCGGCTCCAACGCGATTAAGCGGATCAATCTTACCATGGAGGACGTGATAAAGACCATCATAAATGTTACCCGATTCAAAGGACAAAAGATCAATGACCGTCTCAACCACCATTAACTTTCGAGAATCTCGACCTTTGTCCTGACAAATAGAACAAAACGTCTCCTCTGTTAGACTGTAACACCGCTGACACATCATGGTTTTTTTCTTGAGATTTTTCAAGTTATCGGCAAACTCTTCTAGGTCTTTAGAAGGTATCCGAAGAAGAAAGAAGGCAAGTCGATTGGCAGTCTTTTCACCAATTCCTGGAAATCGCTCAAGAAAAAGGGCAATTTTTTTTAAGGTCGTTGGCAGTGAAGTCATAAAAGAGATGATTATGATATTTTACAGAGTAATAATCTCTACAACGATCAAGGGAGTTTTTCTTTTTTGATTGAAAAAAAACTCCTCTAGCAAAGAGATAATCTCTCTTTTGACGTTGTTTATCTCAAATAGCCTTCCTGACTTTTTTCTCATTACCGATTCAATGATTTTAATCGACTCTTGATAGAAAAAATCTTGTTCTTTCTCAAAAACAAAACCGCGCGAGAATACTTTCGGTCTGGTGATCAATGATCCTTGTTTATCGGCGACAATGACAACGATAACAATTCCCTCCGTTGATAGAGTTTTTCTGTCTCTAAGGACAACGCTAGCCACCTCATCAACTCCATAAGCATCAAGGTAAATCGTTCTGGTTGGGATCGTTTCACCAAGACTGGCAGCACCCCGATAGAAAACAACGGTCTCGCCTTCGATCAGACAAAAGACTCGGTCGCGGTCAAATCCCAGTTCATCAACAAGGTTTCGGTACTGATGTTGATGACGGATCGTCCCGCCGATTGGAATAAAGTATTGAGGCTTAGTAAATCTAATTAGAAATTTCAAGTCTTCCTGATTTCCATGGCCGGAGGAATGAAGTTGGTCAGCAATGTCAGAGTAGTAGACATTCGCTCCCTGAGAGACGAGCTCCTCAATTAACTCGTAAACCTCATCTTCATTGCCCGGAATTGGATCAGATGAGAAAATCACCTTATCGCCTGGTCCAACTTTGGTGTATGGATTTTGTCTATCAGCTAGTTTTGTCATTGCCGAGCCGTACTGAGCCTGCGAGCCAGCGACGACTAAACAAACGCGGTTTGGCGGTAATCGAGTTAAATCCTCTTCGCTAGCAATAAGCGACCTAGGGATCGGCAGATAACCAATTTCTGAGGCCAGTCGCGTCGATTCTTTCATTGATCGGCCCAGAAAAATAATCTTACGATTAAATTTAATTGCCGCCTCAACACATTGGCGTATTCGGGAGATGTTTGAAGAAAAAGTTGTCATAATAAACTTGCCTTTTGTTTTTCTCATCTCTTCCTCAAATGTTCTGCCGACAACCGACTCTGAGAGTGTTAAGCCCTCTCGCTCACTACCTAGACAATCGGACAGAAGACAAAGAACTCCCTCGTATCCAGCCTTGGTTATTTGGTAAAAGTCTGGCGATGGGCCATAAGGAGGCGTCAGATCAAGCTTAAAATCTGAGCCATGATAAAAATTGCCGACCGGTGATCTAATGACAATGTGAGTAGTGTCGGGAATTGAATGAGTAACTCTGATAAAGTTCACCTTGAAGCCACCAAAGTCATATGTTTTTTCAAAGTTAACTCTTTCAATGAAAACCTGATCATTTCTTTCCCTAAACTTGTTCTCTAAGAAAACCGATGTCAGCTTACTTGCAAAAACTGGCGGTCTTCCCAAGTCATTATAAAGAAACGGCAAAGCACCGATATGATCTTCGTGGCCATGAGTCAAAAGAATAGCTCTAATCTTGTCTTTCTTATCCTCCAGGTAGCTAATATCCGGAATCACTAGATCAACTCCTAACTCTTTTTCTTTCGGAAAGCCGATCCCACAGTCAATGATAAGAATGTCTTTAAGGCGAGTGTCTTCATAAAGCTCGTAAAGATACATATTCTTGGTCACCTCGGTTAGTCCGCCCAAAGGAACAAACCTGACTCGAAGTCGACTAGTCATCTCCTGATTGTTAGAAGAATAAGTTTTATAATTAATTATACCTAACACCTATGGGCTCAAAGAAGGAGATGATTATGAAAAAACTTGAGGAAGTTCTTGATCCAGAACTTCATATCTCTATTGTTGATCTTGGTCTAATTTATGACGTCATTATCGAAGAAGATAATCAAGTTAAGATAACGATGACCTTGACAACAATCGGTTGCCCGTTGGTCTCGGTCATTGAGGAGGAAATTAAGGTAAAGTTGACTGAACTTGGCTTTGAAAAAGAGAAAATCACACTTGAGCTGACTTTTGATCCACCTTGGACCTTAGAGAAACTTTCTAAAAAAGCCAAGGCAATTCTTGGATTGTTTTAGAACCCTCTGAAAATGAAAAAAAGAATTATCCTTGACGAAACATTTGAGCAACTCAAAGACCTTACTAACTCAACGGCCAAACAAGCAGTTAAGGCAATTAATCAAGCTTTTAATCCTCTAAACTATCTTCTCTCTCAAGAAAAACCTTCTCACTCATCCGTTGATCATGATAAAGAGAAAAAAAATATTCAGCCAACCAATCACACCCCTTTAAACCTTGAAAAACTGACAGCAAACTACCAGGAGCAAAAAAGGGCTCAAATGAAGGTCATAAGAGAAGAGCTGTTCAGGATAGTTAAAGGTTGGGAACATCAATCACTTGAAAGAAAAAGAAGTCAAGAGAAGGAAGAAGAAAGGAAAAGAACTTTGGAAGAACAAAAGAAACAAAAGATAGAAGAAGAGAAGAAAAAATCATCTCAGCAGGATATCCCCCAAGGTAAAATAAGAAGAAGCATCTTTAATCCGAAAAAAATCGCTCAGCGCCAACATCAGGAAGTGAGAGCCTCTTTTGGAAAACAGTGAGTCTGAGAGACGGAGTGTAGTTCACCGGTAGAACGCTTGGTTCGGGACCAAGAGGCAGTGGGTTCAACTCCCACCACTCCGACAAAACTTGTTGGAAAATGTTTCTTTTCAACACTCTAACCAGAAAGATTGAAAAATTTCAACCTCTTCAAAATTCAGTGGTCACTTTTTACACCTGTGGCCCAACTGTTTATGATTATACTCATCTTGGTCATATGAGAACTTATGTCAATAATGATCTTCTCAGACGAACCCTGACTTACCTCGGCTTTCAGGTAAAACATGTTATGAACATCACTGATGTTGGCCATCTAACCGGCGATGACGACACTGGTGAAGACAAAATCGAAAAAGGGGCCAGAAAAGCCGGTAAGACTGTCTGGGAAATTGCCGAGTTCTATACCAACTTTTTTCTCAAGACGATTACCGAGCTTAATATCCTTCTCCCTCAGGTTTTCTGCCGGGCGACTCAGCACATTCAAGAGATGATTGACCTAATTAAGATCTTAGAAAAGAAAGGGTTCACTTATGAAACAAAAGAAGCGGTTTATTTTGACACTTGTAATTTTGCCGGTTATGGCAAGCTTGGGGGGCAAAACTTAAAGGAAAAACTCCCTGGTGCCAGGGAAGAGGTCTATGTCGACAAAGAAAAAAAACACCCAACTGATTTTGCCCTTTGGTTCAAGCGAGTTGGTCGGTTTGCTAACCACACTCTGCACTGGGACTCACCATGGGGCGACGGCTTTCCGGGTTGGCACATTGAGTGCAGCGCGATGAGCATGAAATATCTTGGACAAACTATTGACATCCATGCTGGAGGCGTTGATCACATTCCAGTTCATCATGAAAATGAAATAGCTCAATCAGAGGCAGCCACTGGTCAACCTTTTGTCAGATTCTGGTTCCACAACCATTTTCTAATGGTTAACAATCAAAAAATGAGCAAATCACTCGGCAATATTTACACAATTGAAGATATCAAAAAAAGAACCCTTGAACCCTTAGCAATCCGCTACCAATTTCTTCAGAGCCATTATCGGTCAGTAATGAATTTTACTTGGGAGTCAGCCAAAGCTGCTCAGGAGGGTTTCCGCCGGTTAAAAAACCTTGTCAGTAACCTTCACGAAAAAAATAATGAAACATCAAAAAGCCAACTCTCTGTCAAAGCCAAAAAATATGAACAAGAATTTAAAAGAATAATTGCCAATGATCTTCAGATTCCTCAAGGAATTTCTCTAGCCTGGGCGATGCTTAGGGATAAAAATCTTCCTCCTCATGAAAGACTGAGTCTGATTCTTGATTTCGATCAAGTTTTTGGTCTTGGTTTGGAAAGACTGACTTTAGAAAATATCCCTCAGTCGGTGATTAATCTGGCAGAAGAGAGAAAAAATGCCCGCCAAGTCAAAGACTACCTCAAAGCCGACCGAATAAGAGAGAAGATTGAAACTCTTGGCTATCTGATAGAAGATCTTTCTGATAACAGGTATCGAATTAGAAAAAAATTTAGGACTGGACAATCAGCTTTTTGATGTTTTTTTATAGATTCTAATAACCGGATGATCAAAGACGCTCCAAGTTTCTTCAGCAACTTCGTCGTTTAGATCAAAAAACCAGAAAGATAACGGCCGAAATTCTCTCACCAAAGAAAATTCAAGACTGCCGGAGAAGAGACGATGATAATAATCATTTAGGGCTAGAAACTTATCCTTTAACTTCTGACATCGACTAGGTTGATAGGCAATTCGATCAAGAAGATTCTCTTTGACTGGCCAAAGACAAGTATAGTTAGCGAAAACTCTTCGCGAGGGAACAATGATATAGTCGGCTCTTCTTAGAATGTCGGCAAGTTTCTTTCTTAAATTCTCATCAAAGTCCAGATGATAAAAATCAAAAGAGATAAGCTGATAGTTTAGATGACCGCCTCTGCTAGTCCTTGAATTAGGCAAAGATAACGGCAGATCGACGACATTACCAGTTTCAGTAAGAATGACTGTATTCGGTGATAGATTATCAAACAACCACTGAGAGGCCTTGAATCTAACATCTGGCCGAAGATAGATTGATAAATAGATAACTCCAGGCAGACATGTCAATAAAACAAAGATTGGCCAAATAGCTCTTCTTATTTTTATGTTTTGCAAATAAATCACACCAAAGATCAGCAAGACTGGCAAAACCGGCGCCATAAATCTTGACCATTTAACAAATAAAAAACTCTGGGGCAGAAAATATACAAAAAAAGAGTAGAGAAGAAATTTCTCAGTAATTGTCACCGCTTTTCTGTTTAGAAGAAGCTCTTTTACCAGGGAAAAAATCCTCAACAGGCTTGCAATATAGATTGGTCCTAAAGCAAAGGGAAAGATTTTTACCATTTGGAACACCACCGGCAGAGAGCCCTCAAATTGCTGAGTGTAAAAAACTCGAAGCTGGCCAGTGGCCACCTTAGTCTCAAAGCTTAAAGCAGAAAAAAAATCCTCAAAACTCAAAAGATAATGAGGTGAAAAAAGAAGGGTAAAAACACCAGATAAAATCGCAATGATAAAAAAAGCACCCAGCTTTCTTACCGGCCCAATAGAGGAAAATCTTTTTTTTCTTTCCTTTTTTTCAGCAGCTTCTCGTTTAAGAATAAAAAGAAATGGAATAAAAGCAAAGATTAGCGAAGATACTTTGGTTGCCAGACTTAGCCCAAGAAGGACAGCCGATAAAAAGAAGAACTTTTTATGAGATATTTTTCTGGTCAAAATTAAAATCCCAAGATAAATCAGCAGAGAGTAAAACAAGATCAACAGTGATTCGGTCGTTCCAAAATGGGCCGACTGAATTAAAAATGGAGAAAAAACAATTAAAAGCTGGCTCCAGAAAGGCATTCTCTTTTGAGTGACCATCTCAACAATCTTTAGGATAACCAGGCTACTTAGAAGGGAGGCGGTAGCTGAGAAAATTCTCAGTGAGAGGGTTGCTTCTTCGAAGCTGATGAAAGTCTCCTGATCGTGACTGAGGCTTTTTAGCCCCAAGGCCAAAAAGTAGGCCAGATAGAGAGGAAACTGACCATAGGCAAAAAAATTAGGATTGAGGCACTGAGAAAAAAAATCCACATCAAAGCTCAACCGGCTAAGGTCGCATTTCAAAGACTGTACGGCCACCGCCATATTTCTTTCATCAGGATGAAGAGGTTGGGGAAGACCCCAGTCAAGGCCAAGAAACCGAGTCAGAATCAAAAAAAATAATATTAAGAAACCAACGGCTTTTGCGGCAATGATATCTCCAAAGGCGAAGATGACCCTAGTTATCGAGGCTGTTAGAGCCGCCCTATTGATTTTTCCGGGCATTACCTGTATTATATTATAAACCTATGAAATATGAGCTGACTCTTCTTCTTAAGAATGAAGAAGATTTAGAAGAAGTGAAGAAAATCGTCTCTTCGTTTAACGGGAAAATTGAAAAAGAAGAAAAATGGGGCGAGAGACTCCTTGCTTATCCAATTGAAAAGAAAAAAAAAGCCTTTTATTTTAGCTTGCTGGTCTCCCTTGATAAAAATCAAAATCAAAAGCTAAAACAAAAGCTAAACTTTGAGCCAAGGATTATTCGGTACCTGATGTTATCAATTTCAAAAAACAACCATGGCCAATAAATCAGTAAACCGGGTGATCTTGATTGGCAATTTAACCCGAGACCCGGAACTAAAGTATACTCCAAGTGGCACACCTGTCTGCACTTTTGGAGTTGCCACTAACCGGACTTGGATTACCTCAAAAGGTGAAAGAAAAGATGATGTTCAGTATCATCGAATCACCGCTTGGCAGAAGCTGGCCGAACTCTGCACCAAGATCTTGACCAAAGGCAAAAGAGTTTATCTTGAAGGCAGACTTACCTATCGGACCTTCACCGGTAAGGACGGCACGGAGCGTTCACTAGCGGAAATTATACTCGAAGATTTTGTTGTCTTTAATAACGATAAAAAAACAGTCGAGGTGACCAGCTCATCTCTTTCTGAGGAAGAGACTTTGACCTCATCAGCAACCTCGTCAACTGAATCGGCTGAAGAAGAAGAGGTATTCTTTGATGAACCGCCAGTCGAACCAGAGGAAGAAGAATCAGCTCAGGAAAAAAGCGCAAAAGAAGGATCAGAAACTAGAGAGAAATCAGTTGAAGAAAAAATTAATCCGGATGATATCCCTTTCTAGAGCTGATTTTTGAGTTTAATTAAAAAGAAAGAGATGAATCTTAAAAAATGCTATTTTTGCCAGCTAAAAACCAAGCCTAGTTACAAGGAGGTAGAAACTCTGGAAAGATTTTTGAGCCAAAGAAAAAAAATTCTAGGCCGAAAAAAAACCGGGCTATGTTGCAAGTGCCAAAGAAGCCTCACTAAGCAAGTCAAGTACGCTAGATTTCTTGCTCTAATTCCCTACGTCTCCTATCAAGGTTTAAAATAAAACAGACTCCAACTATACTTTATCTTGATGATCATCAGGCTGCCTGTTACAGAAACGGCGGAGCTTCTTGTAAAAAGAGGTGATCAAATTAGTTTTGAGACACCAATCTTCAAAAGCCCAAAAAAACGAACTATTACACTCAACATCGCCCAGCAGTTGGGGATAAAACCAGAGAAAATCTTCAAATACCTAAAAAAGTTTGTCGGAGAAAAAGTCAACCAAGGGGATCTTGTCGCTTTCAAAAAAAAACTTTTTGGCACCAAAAAAATCCTCTCGCCGGTCACTGGCCTAATAAAAGAGATAGATCACAACCAAGGTGTGTTGAGAATTGAGTTTTCCTCAAGCGAAAAAAATGTCTTTTTGGCCCCAGTAAAAGGCGAGATCGAGAATATCGAAAGAGATTTCCTAGAAGTCAGAGTTTCTACCGGTCAGTCTTTTCCGCTCAAGGAAAAAGCAATCACTTTTGGCGGAGAGATTTTCCTTTTTAGGTCATCAATTTTTTTCGAACTTAAAAAAGAGAGTGTGGACGGAAAAATTATTGTCGCTGAAAAAATCTCAGCGTTTGAGCAAGCAAAGCTTGAGGCTTTGGGTGTCAAAGGTTTTGTCACTCTTGAGTCTTTAGCGGAAGCCTCTGAGCTACCAACCTTTCGGCTCAGAAGAATTGATGATCTTAGAGTCGTTCTCCAGGGAAATTTTCTTTACTGTACGACAATCGATTTGTTTGATAAGATTTATTTTTATTCATGAACAAAAATTACCAGCCTCAAAGAATCATCAGTCTTTTCTTCAATGTTGCTTTTGTACTTTTTGTTTTTGTCCTTGGATACACTATCGGCAAAAACAATACCAATCGTTGGCCGATAAACCTCCAGTCAGAGAAGCGATTGCCAGCAGGCAACTACCCTCAAAACTTTGAGCTTTTCAACAAGGTTTGGGAAAATATTAACAGTAAGTATGTCGATAAGAGCAAAATTGATACTGAGAAGATGTATTACGGTGCTATAAAGGGGATGGTGGCCTCACTGGGTGATCCTTACACCTTCTTTCTGACTCCCGAAGAAAACAAACAAACAAAAAATGACCTAAGAGGAACATTTGAGGGCATTGGCACCCAGCTTGGTTTAAAAAACAATCGAATTGTTGTCATTGCTCCTCTCAAAAACTCTCCGGCAGAAAGAGCCCGGATCAAGGCGGGCGATTATATCAACGCCGTCGATGGAGAAAGGACAGAAAACTGGACTTTAAACTATGCTGTTTCAAAAATTAGAGGACCAAAAGGAACCAAAGTTAAACTAACTCTCGAAAGAGAAAACAAAGAGTTTCAGGTTGAGATCGTTAGAGACAAGATCAATGTTCCATCACTTGAGCTTATATTCAAGGACCGGGTCGCTCTTATCAAGATTAACCAATTCGGCGAAAAAACTAACAACGAGTGGGACAAGGTCGTTCCTCAGGTAAGAGATCGGTGGCAAAAAAATAAGATCAAAGGGCTTATCCTTGACTTACGCGACAATCCTGGCGGCTACCTTGAAAGTTCAATTTACATTGCTTCCGAATTTCTCCCTAAAGGAAAATTAATTGTCAGTCAAAGATCAACAACAATCCGGTCTGTTAATTACTTAGTTGAAAGACGGGGCAAACTTTTAGACATACCTTTAGTCGTCCTGATAAACAAGGGCTCCGCCTCTGCCAGTGAGATCTTGGCCGGCGCTCTGCGTGATCATCGAAGAGCGACTCTTATTGGTGAAAAAACCTTCGGCAAAGGTTCGATTCAAGAAGCGATCGATCTAGATAAGGGAGCAGGTCTTCATCTAACGGTCGCCAAATGGGTTCTTCCCAATGGTGACTGGATTAACGAGAAGGGCATTGAACCAGAAATAAAAATCGAAAACCAACTAGAAGAAGGTAACACTCTTACCGAGGATAAAGACGATCAATTAAAAAAAGCATTAGAAATTTTTGAAAAAAAGATAAAATAAACTTAAATGAAAAGAGCTATCGTACTTTTAGCACTTCTTGGTGCTATTCTCTTTCTTGGTCAAAAAATCAATTGGTCAAACTATCTTAAAAATTTCAACCAAACCCCAGAGCAGAGAAGCCAATCAAACACAGAGAATGAAAAAAAAGTTATTGTCAATGAAGAGTCTGTTATTGTCGATGTTGTCGAGAAAGCTTTACCATCAGTAGTTACCATCGGCGTAAACAAAGTCGTTTCTCGAGGAGATCTATTTGAGTTTGATCCATTCGATTTCTTTTCTCCCTTTCGGAGAATTCCCGGCCGAAGAGAAAGAATCGAGACAAACATCGGCAGTGGCTTTATTGTCAGCAGTGACGGTCTAGTGATCACCAACAAGCACGTCGTTGCAGACACTTCGGCAACTTATCAAGTTCTCACTTCTGACAACAAGAAGTACCGAGTCGAGAGAGTTTACCGCGATCCTCTCAACGACTTGGCGATTTTAAAGATAAACGGGTCAGGCTTCAAGCCGCTTGAACTTGGCAACTCAAACAACCTAAAGCTCGGTCAGCTCGTGATTGCCATCGGCACTCCGCTCGGTGAGTTTCCCAACACCGTCACCACAGGGATTATCTCCGGTCTAGGAAGAGGCATCACTGCTGGTAGCCCGTTTGAAGGATATGTTGAAAGGCTTGATAATGTGATCCAAACCGATGCTGCGATTAATCCGGGAAACTCTGGCGGACCCCTTTTGAACTCAAAAGGCCAGGTGATTGGAATCAATACTGCCATTTCCAGTCAAGGGCAAAACATTGGCTTTGCTATTCCAGTCAACATCGTCAAAGAGCTTCTAGAGAGATTTAAAAGAGAAGGAATGAACTTTTCTCGACCTTTTCTTGGAGTTAGATATCAGATGATCGATCGAGAAACGGCTTTAATCAACGAGGTGGCGGAGGGTGCCTACATTGTCGAGATAATTCCAGGATCACCAGCTGAAAAAGGTGGACTTCAAGAAGATGACATCATTGTCGAGATCGATGGCAAGAGACTGAGAACTGACGACAATCAAGGACTTGCCAGAATTATTGCTGAAAAAAGAGTCGGTCAGAAAATCTCCGTCAAAGTCTGGAGGAATGGCGAAATTAAGACCTTCGAAATTACCCTAGAAGAAACAAATTAGGAAAACATCTTCAAAATTGCCTCTTTCAATTACGGCGTTAGTTATAATATCTAAAAGTTCTTTTTGGGTATGATTCAGAGATTGAAAGGGTTCCGCGACTTTCTACCAGAGGAATCAATAAAAAGACAACGGCTCATCAACAAACTGAAAGAAATCTTTGAAAGGTTTGGTTTTGATCCACTGGAAACACCGGCACTTGAGCTGGCCGAAACCCTTTTGGGTAAGTATGGCCAGGAAGCGGATAAGCTAATCTATCTTTTTAAGGACCGTGGCGGAAGAAAGATTGGCCTGAAGTATGATCAGACAATTCCTTTGGCTCGGGTTATTGGCCAACACTTTAACCAGCTTGTTTTTCCCTTTAAAAGATACCAAATTCAACCGGTTTGGCGTGCTGAGAATCCCCAAAAAGGCCGTTATCGAGAATTTGTTCAGGCAGATGTTGATATTGTTGGCACCTCATCACTTCTAGCTGATTTTGAAATTATCAATCTCTCTCTGACTATTTTTCGTTCTCTTAGTCTAGATAAAGTCAAAATCGCCATCAACGACCGAAGAAATTTTAGTGGTATTGATAACCGATTGATCACTTCGATTGATAAGCTAAAAAAAATCGGTGAAGAGATGGTAATCGATGAACTAGTTGATAAGGGCTTAAGCCCTGATCAAGCGCAGCAACTAATGAAAAAAATTAAAAATCAGCCACCCTCTGAGCGACTTCGAGAACTTTTTCAATTGCTTGAAGACAAGGGCTATCAAAAAGAAAAAGATTTTTTTTATGACCCAACTTTGGCTCGAGGATTGGACTATTACACCGGGATAATCTACGAAGCCGTTGAAGAAAGCCTGCCGATCTCTCTCGGCGGTGGTGGCCGCTACGATCAGTTGCTTGGATTACTGACTCAAAAACCTCTCCCGGCGGTCGGCTTTTCCTTTGGTATTGATCGATTGATCGAAGCGACTGATCTGACTTCAAAAAAAACCTCACCCAAAACCAACACCCAACTTCTTGTCACCATCTTTAGTTCTAGGCTTCTCAGCTATTCTTTGCAACTAGTTGATTTCTTCAGAAAAAAAAGAATCAATACCGAGCTTTATTTGGAAACCGACACTTCATTTGAAAAACAACTCAAATACGCCGATCGAAAAGGAATCATCTTTGTCATTATTGTTGGCCCAGAAGAGATTCAAAGAGAATTAGTAAGATTGAAGATAATGACCACTGGCGAACAAAAGCTGGTCAGTCTCAACCAAGTGGTTGAGATTATTAATTTGTCATTAACCAATGGTAATCAACGAAAATAAGGTGACGATAGAAGCCTTACCCGGCGTTGGTGGGGATGAGGCAAAAATCTGGATGAAAGAATTGCTTTTGTCTTATGTCAAGTTTGCTCAAAGAAAAGGGTTTACCTTTGCTTACATAGACGATGATGTTGTTCAGATTACTGGTTATAAGGTTTTCTCTTATTGCAAAAATGAAACCGGCGTCCATCGCGTCCAGCGGGTGCCCGAAACAGAGAAAAGAGGCCGAATTCACACCTCCACCTGCATTATCGTTGTTTTGCCAGAGATTGTTAAGTCTGATATCAAGATTAATCCCGATGATCTAGAGTGGCAGTTTTTCAGATCAGGAGGTCATGGTGGTCAAAACGTGAACAAAGTCTCAACGGCTGTCAGGCTTGTTCACAAACCAACAGGTATTGTCACTACCGCCTCTCGGGAAAGATATCAAGAAGCCAATCGTAAGATTGCCTATAACCTTCTTGTGGCCAAACTTCATCAGCTGGAGGAAGAAAAAAGACGAGGCCTCACCGCCTCCTATGTTAAAAATGTTGGCAGCGGCGACCGAGCTGAAAAGATCCGCACTTACAACTTTCCCCAAAATCGAATTACTGACCACCGACTTGGGAAAAGCTTTTACATCCTAACCGAAGTGATCGAAGAGGGCCGTTGGGAGAAGATCTTCGCTTATCAAGGGGACCATTGAATCTTTGTCTTTTTATCGTTATAATTAACCGTCTATGAAGGCAAACATTCACCTCGAATTTTACGAGGTTGCGATCGTCACCTGCGCCTGTGGTTACACCTTCACCACCGGATCGACCAAGAAAAACATTACTGTTGAAGTTTGCTACAAATGTCATCCTTTCTATACTGGCGAACAAAAATTTATTGACACCAAAGGTCAAATAAACGCTTTCCTTAGAAAACAGAAACTAGCCCAAGAATATCACAAAAAAGTTAAACCCAAGACTAAAGAGAAAAAAGAGAAAGAAGAAAGAAGAACTAAGTCTCTAAGTGAACTCTTATCGGAGATTTAATTATTTGATATAATATAATTTTATCCAAAGACCCGGGCTTTTCCCAAGAAAAAACTGGGAATGTAAGACAAATTCCCGGCGAGGACGATATGGTTAACCAAAGAAAAAAACTCAAAGTCAAAATTCTTCTTGAATCTCTCCAAGGAAAGACTAGCTTTGTTCTTCTAAAATTTGGCCAGACGCCTCATCAGGTCCTTGAGTCACTCAGAAACGAGTTAAGAAAAAAAAGTAGTCAGCTAAAAGTAGTCAAAAACACTCTCTTTGAAAAAACAGTGAATTTACTATCAAGAACTAATCCAGTTTTTCAAAAACTCAAAAGAGAGTTTTTTCCCCTCAAAGAGCCATCAGCACTGGTTACTTTTGAGACTGACTGGAGTGAGGAGATAAAAACGCTGTTTGAGTTTATGAAAAAGGGAAAATCCTTAAATTTTAAGTTTGGCCTTCTTGACAATCAAATTTATTCAAGCCAGCAGTTAGAGATGATCGCTCAACTGCCAGGAAGAAAGGATCTGATGGTCAAACTGATTTTTTCTTTAAAATCTCCGGCCTATCGACTTAGACACACTCTTGGGTATCCGCTAAGACAGCTGTTGTTTGTCCTTAAGGAAAAGTCTCAGGTTAAAAGTTAGCTATCGAAAGAAGGAGGTGAATGTCAATGTCAGATCAACCAAATCTAAACGATAAACTTCAAAAAATCGCCAAGGAGCTTGAAGAACTAACAACTCTAGAGATGGCTGAGCTTGTTAAATACCTAGAGGAAAAATTTGGGATATCAGCCATGCCGGCAATGGCGACAGTGGCACCAGTTGCTGCTGCTCAACCTGCCACAGCGGCAAAAGAAGAAGAAAAATCAACCTTTACCATCGTTTTAACCGACGCGGGCGCCAACAAGATCGCCGTCATTAAAGCAGTCCGCGAGCTTTTGCCTAACTTAGGCTTGATGGAGGCAAAGAAGATGGTCGAATCAGTCCCGCAAGAGCTTTTAAAAAATGTTAAGAAAGAGCAAGCAGAAGAAGCTAAGAAAAAACTAGAGAGCGCCGGCGCCAAAGTTGAGCTTAAGTAAATCGCCTCGAACTTCTCTGAAAATTCCCTGTCCTTTGGAGCGTATTTTTAGTAAAATCAATTTATGAATCAAGATAATGAAAAAAACTACGGTGCTGAGTCAATCGTTGTTTTAGAGGGATTGGAGCCGGTCAGGAAACGACCGGCAATGTATATTGGCACGACCAGCCAGGCCGGGGTCAATCATTGTCTTAATGAAATCATCGATAATTCAATTGACGAAGCGCTGGCTGGCTACTGTCGCAATATTAAGATTCATATAGAAAAAAACAACTATCTTACTGTTGTCGATGATGGCCGTGGTATACCAGTCGAGATTTTACCCAAGTATCAACTCTCGGCTCTGGAGATTGTCATGACTCGGCTTCATGCTGGGGGTAAATTTCAACCGGGGGCCTACAAAGTCTCCGGCGGTCTCCACGGCGTAGGCGCCTCTGTGGTTAACGCTCTTTCAGATCATTTGATCGTTGAGGTCAAAAGAAACAACCGTCTCTACCGTCAGGAATATCGAAAAGGCGCCCCGCTCTATCCCGTTAAAGAAGTTTCTCAATCACTTCTTGGCTTTAAATTCAATCAAGGAACTGCAATTAGTTTCCTGCCTGATAAAGAGATCTTTAAAGAAACCATCGAGATTGATTATCAGCTGCTCAGAAGACAGATAAAAGAACGAGCATACTTAATTAGAAATGTTTATTTCAAAATTTTTAATCGCAAACTAAATGAGACTCTTGGTTACTTTTTTGACAGCGGAGTTCTGTCGCTTGTGAGAGATCTAAACCGAGGAAAAAAAACTCTTCACGAACCGATATATTTTAGAAGGCAAGAAGCTGATAGAGAAGTTGAGGTGGCAATTCAGTACACCGACTCGATCAGCGAAATCGTCCATTCCTTTGTTAATGTTATCAACACTGCTGAGGGTGGAACTCACCTAACTGGTTTTAAGACCGCTCTCACCCGGGCGATAAACAATTACGTCAAAAAACAGCTTGAGGGAAAGAACTTCCCTGAGCCCTTTACGGGCGAAGATGTCAAGGAAGGCCTGACAGCGGTAGTTTATGTAAAAATGCCCTCGACAAATCTCCAATTTGAAGGTCAGACAAAAACCAAGCTAGGCAACTCAGAAATACAGACATTTGTCCAGCAGGCCGTCTTTGAGTTTTTAGAGAGTTATTTTGAAGAAAATCCAAAGACTGCCAGAGAGATTCTGGCAAAGATTTTTCTGGCTCAAAAAGCTAGACTGGCGGCCAAGGCTGCCAAAGAGGCAGTTCTTCGAAAAGGAGCTCTAGAAGGAGTTACTCTTCCAGGAAAATTAGCTGACTGCCAGGAGAAAGATCCAGCCCTTTCGGAGCTTTTTTTAGTTGAAGGAAACTCGGCTGGTGGGACCGCCAAGCAAGGTCGAGATCGACAATTCCAGGCGATTCTGCCTCTTCGAGGTAAAGTTCTTAACACGGAAAAAGCTTATCTTGATAAAGTCCTTTCCTTCAAAGAACTCAAAGACATTGTTATTGCTCTAAATATGGGAATTGGGGAAAACATCGATTACAAACGTCTTCGTTATCATAAAATTGTCATTATGACCGATGCCGATGTTGACGGCGAACACATTCGAACTCTCCTTCTTACCTTCTTTTATCGCCACTTAACTCAAATTGTCACCAATGGCCATCTTTATATCGCTCAACCACCTCTCTACAAAATTCAAGCTGGTAAGGAATTAGCCTATGCCTACTCTGATGAACAAAAAAATCAAATCGTCGATTCGCTAACTAATATAGGAATTCCGTCAAACAAAATCACCATTCAGCGCTATAAAGGTCTCGGAGAGATGAATCCAGATCAACTTTGGGAGACAACCATGAACCCAAAAAATCGTCTTTTGAAAAAAGTAACTGTCGCTGATGCCCAAGAAGCTGACTATGTTTTCTCAATGTTAATGGGTGAGGAGGTTGGACCAAGAAAAAAATTTATCATCACTCATGCCAAGATGGCCAATCTTGATCTTTAGTTAAAAGTTTGAGTTTCTCAGATCATATGGATATCAAAAAACTTTCTCCCGGAAAAACCCCCCCAGAGGAGATTAATGTTGTTGTTGAGATTCCTCAGGGTTCGGCAATCAAATATGAGTTGGATAAGAAAACCGGTGCTTTGTTTGTTGATCGATTTTCCTATACCGCCATAGTTTATCCTTTTAACTATGGTTTTATACCGGGAACGCAAGCAAAGGACGGTGATCCGGTTGATGTCTTAGTTATCTCCAGTTTCCCCGTTCATCCCGGTACAGTCATCCCCTCCAGACCAATTGGTCTGTTGGAAATGGAAGATGAAGAAGGGGAGGACCTGAAGATTTTGGCGGTACCAACAAAGAAGGTTGACCCATTCTTGGCCAAGATCGAGAATATTGATAGTCTCGATCAATCAACCAAAGATAAGATCAAGCATTTCTTCGATCACTATAAAGAACTTGAGCCGGGTAAGTGGGTAAAAACAAGAAATTTTCTTGGAAAAGAAAAGGCTTTCGAGACCATCTCTCAATCATTGAGAATTTGAACTAAATTTGGAAATGAGTCAAGTCCAGCCAACTGAAATAACGGCCGAGATGAAGCGGGCTTATCTTGATTACGCGATGAGCGTTATCGTCTCACGCGCCCTGCCGGATGTTCGTGACGGTCTCAAACCAGTTCATCGACGAATTCTATATGCGATGTCTCGGATGGGTCTTGACTCCACCGCTAAGTTTGCCAAGTCAGCCAAGGTCGTAGGCGAGGTTTTGGGCAAGTTTCATCCCCATGGTGACGCTCCTGTTTACGAAGCATTGGCTCGTCTGGCTCAGGATTTTTCGATGAGATACCCATTAATCAAGGGGCAAGGAAATTTCGGATCAATCGACGGCGATCCGCCGGCAGCGATGCGATACACTGAGGTTAAGCTAGCCAAAATTTCTGAGGAGATGCTGGCTGACATCGAGAAAGAAACAGTCGATTGGTTGGATAATTTTGACGGGTCTTTAAAAGAGCCGGCTTGTCTTCCAGCCAAGCTGCCCAATCTTCTTCTTATGGGGGCTGAGGGCATTGCTGTCGGCATGGCAACAAAAATTCCTCCTCATAATCTCAACGAGGTTGTCGATGCTTTAGTCTTAATGATCGACAACACCAAGAGAGATGGGTCAAACTCTCATCAACTTCTCTTTGATATCAACGTTGATCGGCTTCTTAATTGCATCAAAGGTCCTGACCTTCCGACGGGAGCTATCATATATGGCGCTTCAGATATTAGACAGGCATATCTCACTGGTAAAGGCTCAATTATGGTCCGAGCCAAGGTCGAAAGCGAAAAACTCAACAACGGCAAGACTGCCATCATTGTCAAAGAGCTGCCCTATCAAGTCAATAAAGCTGATCTTGTCGAAAAAATTGCTCAGCTTGTTAACGAGAAAAAGATTGTTGGTATTTCTGATCTTCGAGATGAGTCAGATCGAGAAGGAGTTCGCATCGTTATTGAGCTAAAAAAAGATGCTTCCTATAAACAAGTTCTCAATAACCTTTTCAAACACACAGAACTTCAAACCACATTCCCCGTGAATATGGTTGCTTTAGTCGATGGTGTCCCTCAGACTCTCTCTCTCAGATCAATTCTGGAGATTTATCTGCGTTACCGAATTCAAGTCGTGACCCGGCGAACTCAGTTTGATCTTCGACAAGCCAAGGAACGAGCTCATATTCTCGAAGGTTATCTGATCGCCCTTGATCATATTGATGAGATCATCGAGTTAATTAAAAAAGCTGCCGACGAGAAAGAAGCGAAGGCAAACTTAATTAGCCGGTTCAAGCTGTCAGAGATCCAAGCCCAGGCTATCTTGGACATGCAGTTAAAAAAACTTACCGGATTGGAGAGAAGAAAAGTGGAAGAAGAACTTACTACACTCAAAAAAACCATCGACTACCTGGAGAGTCTTCTTCAGGATGTTTTTAAGATTCTGCAAGTAATCAGAGAGGAGCTTTTGGACCTAAAAAGAAAATACGGAGACGAAAGAAGAACTGAAATTGTTGCTAGCAAACCGGGAGAATTCAGTGAAGAGATGCTCATTGAAAACAAAGAAGTGATCGTCGTCTTAACAAGAGAAGGTTATATTAAACAAACACCTAAAGAGTTATTCCGAGTTCAGAGTCGAGGTGGGAAAGGAGTTTCTGGGATTGAGACCAAAGAGAGCGACAACGTTTACCTTATCACCACGGCCATGACTCATGATTACATCCTCTACTTTTCCAATGTTGGTCGAGTGTTCCAGACGCGAGTTTGGGAGATTCCGTCAGGTTCTCGAACTTCCAAAGGCAAACCCTTGATAAACTTAATATCCCTAAAACCCCAAGAGAAAATCACCTCGATTCTCATCTACAACAAAGAAATTCTCGCTAGAGCCAAGGAATTTTATGTTTTGATGTCGACAAAACTTGGCAACGTAAAAAAAACCCCGTTTGAGGAGTATCTCAACATCCGTTCAAGCGGAATTGTTGCCATCAAACTAGAAGAGACCGATGAACTAATGTGGGTTAAGCTCACCGACGGCAAGAAGAATGTCATTCTGGTCTCTGCTTATGGAAAAGCAATTGTTTTTAGAGAAGAAGAAATTAAGCCTACCGCCAGAGCCTCAATTGGCGTTAAAGGAATCACCTTGGAGACCAATAATTTTGTTGTTGCCGCTGATGTCTTTTCGGAAGAAGATTTTGCTAAAGAAATTCTAGTTATCGGTGAGAGAGGCATTGGCAAAAAAACCGCGCTAGCTAACTTTAAAGGCCAACATCGAGCTGGCAAAGGTGTCAAGATCGCTGAAGTTGACGAAAAAATCGGCCAGATCGCCTATGCCTCAATCATTGACCCCAATGACGAAACCTTGATTATTACCTCTGCTATGGGTCAGATTGTTAAAATACCTCTCAGAGATATTCCGTCTCGTTCTCGGACCGCTAAAGGTGTGATTCTGATGAGATTTTCTAATCCTCAAGACAAAGTAGTTAGCGCTACGATGGTCTAGAAATTAACCTTGAAATTAATTTCGTCAGAAAGCTTGGCTCGTAACCAATACTCGAGTGGGCTGCTGATTCAAAAAGAAAATAATTACTTACTAATGAGCTTAGGTCATCGACTAAACTCTCAAGTTCACTAGGTGTCACAATAACATCATTTTCCGAAGAAACAAGAACGACTCTTAAATTACTATTTTTTTTCTGAGCTAATCCTAAAAGTTCTTCCAAAGAAGTTCGAGTGTTTTTATATGTAAACTCAAAGGTCTTACCAATGTAAATGATTAAATTTGCCAAATAGAAAAGCCATTGTTTTAATGACTTTTGTTTTAAATTTAATTCTTCATAGCAAACCAAAATTTCTTGATGTAGACTCTCTGGGCGATGCTTCCCTTGAAAGACCTCTTGAAGGTAAGGAGAAATAATCTTGGCTCGGTTTTGGAGAAGCTGATCTTTATTTGTTGGACTCAGTGAATTATCGTTGATAATTTTATCATCAATTGCTCTGATCATCATAAGAATTCTTTCTCTCTTTTTTGGATCTCTTTCAAGATTGTGGATAATTTCTTTTTCAAACCATTTTCTTCGGGATTGCCTTTTTTCTTCACTAAAAGAAATTAATTGATAGCGGTGAATTATATCTTTAGTTTTTTCATAAAATGCCTTCGGCAATGGATAAAAGACATGTTGCTCTTTCATCGCTACTAGATCAGGATTGACTAAAAATGAGATTTTTTTCATAAGTTCAGCTATCGAGGTTAGTCCTTCACCTTTAATTCCAGGCGGGCTGATAAAAATCAAGTCTATTGAAAGTAGACCTTCAGAATCTTTTATTTTTAAGATTCCTTTAGTAAAATCAAGCGCCTCGATTGCACCGAGCGAGTGACCCATGACAAGTAATTGATTGCCTTGAGTTTTCTTAAGAATCTCTACTTGCAAGGATATGAAATCTATTTTTTGGTCCACCTAGTTTTACACCCTCAAAAGTCGACGCTGAAGAAAGGACTAATGACTGAGGAAAATTATCTTGTAAATATTTTCTTAATTCAGTTAGACTCTTGCCTCCACCCATCATTCCAGGAAAGTAAATAATAGCTGGTCCAGTTTTACTTTTTAGGAAAAGTTCGAACTGGCGGTCAGGAAATTTAGAAAACTCTTCTTTTTGTGACATTATTTAAAAAAAATCAAAAAAAGTAATTTTTAAATTTTCAACCAAGAAAAATTTATTTTTTATTTAATTAAATATTTTAGATCAAAATAGATTAAAGTTAAAAATCGTAAAAAAATTATGCCGATTTTTTTTAAAGATAAAAAAATTAGTTTTTTTAAAATTTTTTTATTTTTATGTAAAATTTTAGAGATTAACAAAAAAAGAGATTTAATATTTGAAAGAATGATGAAAAATTATTATCAAGAACTTATTTTCGGACACTTTTGCGTATTTTTAAGTGTCTCATGATTTGGTTATCTTTTAACAATTAGTTTTGTTCTCATTGTTAATTTTCGATTTTTATGGCATTTATAATGCTCAAAAAAATCTCCCTCCTCACTGTACCCGATAATTTTAATTTAGATTATCTTTGGAGGCCACCTATTTTTGTTAGACTGAAAATATCCAAAATCAGTCTTGATAAAAAACCAGCAAAAAAATACTCCATTTGTCTTAAAGATAACTTAAAAGGAAAGAATTAAGTTATAAAAAATAGATTGAATTTTGAATTTGATTTATTGAAAATTCTCTCAGCCGATGCTATTATTTAATAGATTTAAAACAAAATTAACAAAATGAAAATATTTAAAATTTTTTCAAAAGCCTTAATTATTTTTTTTCTTGCATTTATTATTGGCTATTCTGGTTCTTTCATTTTTGATAAGTTTATAAAAAAATTTATTAGTCAGGCGTATTCCTTGGTTAGTCAATCTCCTTTGGAAAAAAAACAAAGAGAAAAATCAACTGTAGAAAAAAGTATTAAAAAGACTTCTTTTCAAGAAAAAACCTCATCTCAAGAAAAGACAAGACCAGAAAAACAACCTCTATCTCAACAAATTCGTCAAGGAATAGTTTGCCGATCAAAAACCGCCAACAACCAAGCTCAATTTTACTTCAAAAAAGATGACATCAAACTTGTTCTTGTCGATTCTCAGGAAAAAAAACTTCATGGTCTTTGGCTTGATCAAAAAGAATTCTATTATTGGCAAGAAGGTGAAAAAAGTGGCTTTAAGGTAGAATTTAAAATGGATAAAAAGCCGGAATCCGTTCAGGGAATGACTGGCCTTCTGCCAGGAATGAATCTTGAATTCACTACTAAAGCACTCGAATCAACCAACCTCAGCACTTTAGAAACAAGTCTTAAAGCCAAATGCAAGGTAAAAAATCTAGATCAATCACTTTTTTCTCTACCCCAGGGGGTCTCTTTTAACAACTTTAGCGGCTTTAACCTTCCTGGCTTTTTTGGTAACTAACTTCTTTTTTAAATTCTCAACCATTCCTCTTCTAAGACTAAAGACAATCTTCTTGAGAATAAAACCGGCCACCGGCGCAACGCAATTTAAAGAAGGTTAAGGATAGATACTTCATAAACTTTCATGAAAGCAAAAAACGAAGCAAAAGTAGTTTTAATAAAATAAAAAAATTATGATTGTCATCACCGGCCAAACTGGAACGGGCAAGACAAAGTTAGCTCTTCGATATGCCAAAAGATATCACGGAGAGCTGGTTAATTTCGACTCCCGCCAGCTCTATCGGCATCTTGACATCATCACTGGCAAAGACCTAAATGACTACAAGAAATCAAAATTTTATTTGATCAAAAAAGAAAACAAATTAACCTTTGGCTACTATCAAATTGAAACATTTATCGAAGATCAACCTTTCAAAACTAAAATCTGGCTTTATGATTTAGTTTCGCCAAAAGATCAGTTTTCTTCGTTTGAATTTGTTCAGGTGGCCAAGGAAGTGATTAAAATCATTAATGAACAGGGGAAAGCCCCGATTCTCGTTGGCGGAAGTTATTTTTATTTGAAGCATCTCCTTTACGGCTTTAACATTCAAGCTAGCCCAAAACCACAGTTGAGAAAAAACCTGAACAAAAAATCAGTCAGCGAGCTTCAGCAAATTCTAAGCCGCTTGAACCCGGAAACCTTTCTGTCAATGAACTCAAGCGACCGGAACAATCCTCGCCGATTAATCAGAAAAATCGAGATTTTTTCTTCTTCAAAACCAACCAACGTCACCCAAACAAAAGAACAAAAGATCAAACCAACAATTTTCATTGGTTTAAGATTTAAAACTAAAAACAATGTCTACCAGACCCTAAAAGCAAGAGTGAAGAAAAGAATTGATCAAGGTGCCGTTAACGAGGTAAAAAAGCTTCTTGATATGGGCTACCGAAAAACCGACCCAGGTTTGCAGACTATAGGATACGAATCACTAATCGAGTATCTCGAAGGGAAAATTTCTTTGGAGCAGGCGATAGAAAAGTGGTTGACGGCTGAGGTTCAATACGCCAAACGGCAACTGACTTTTATGAAAAAAGACCCAAATATTCACTGGCTAGAGGTCTAGGAATAATTTTGTCACTCCTCACTCTTCTTTCTTGAAAAGCTTTAAAAAAGCTTCTTTGGGCACCTCGACCCTGCCAATCAACTTTAATCGCTTTTTTCCTTCTTTTTGGCGTTCTAGAAGTTTTTTCTTTCGGCTAATGTCGCCTGTCCCCAAAACCTTACCCGATTTTACAAGAACATTTTTTCTGAAAGGAGCAATTTTTGCTGATGCAATAATCTTCCCTCGATAATCTCCTTGAATTCTCACTTCAAACTGCTGGCGAGGTATTAAATCTTTTAGCCTGTTGACTAGGAAGTTTGCTCTCTCATAGGCCTTTTCCTCAACAACAATTTCTGAAAACTCTGCCACCGGCTGGCCGTTTATCAAGATTCTTAACTCATCTGCTTTGACTTTTCGGTAGCCAATAACCTCCCAATCGAGGGAGGCATAACCACAGGAGACTGTCTTTAAATTATCAAAAAAATCACTAATCAGTTCGCTCATTGGCATCTCATAGCTTAGAATTATCTGATTCTTATTGTCCATTGTCAGGAACTGAGATCGATAGTTTTGCATCAGTTGCATAATCCTCCCCAGGTATAACTCTGGGGTCAAGATTGTCACCTTCACCCAAGGTTCTTTTTTTACCCCACGATTGGGCGTATCCTGATAATCAATTTTTGGTGGCGTCAGAACGATGCTGAGATTAAATTCTCTTTCAAGTCGTTCCCGAACAACATCGGCGTGTAAAAGCCCCAAGAACCCAACTCGAAAGCCAGCACCAAGAGCCTGACTATAGATTCCCTGATAATTAAGAGCCGCATCATTAAGAGAGAGCTTTTCAAGAGCTTTCTTTAAACTCTGAAAATTAACCGGATCAGTCGGGAAGATCGAGGCAAAGACCATTGGTTTAACTTTCCTATAGCCAGCCAAAGCAAGAGTTGAATCATCTTTCTCTCCAATAACCGTGTCACCAACTGCTACTTGGTGAATATCTTTAAGATTGGTGACTAGATAACCAATCTCGCCTGGGTTAAGAACATCACTGCGAGTTAAATCAGGGGTAAAGTAACCAACCTCATCTATTTCAAACACGGTTTTCAGGTTAGCTAGCTTTGCTTTTTGGTCAGCCTTGATCTGGCCAAGAAACACTCTTACAAAGATAATCACACCGCGATGAGGATCGTAGTAGGAGTCAAAAATTAGTCCCTGAAAAGATCCAGAAAATAACTTATCGGCAAAGGCGGGTGGGGGAATTTCTCTTATCACCGACATAAGAAGTTCTTTAACCGCCTGACCAGTTTTAGCCGAAACATAGTGAATTGAGTCCTTGCTGACCCCCAAGATGTCAATGAGCTGAGCCTGAGTTTTTTTAATCTGAGCCTTCTCCAAATCAATTTTGTTTATCGCCGGTATGATCACCAAATTTTTTTCAATTGCTTTATAGGCATTAGCGATTGTCTGAGCTTGGACTCCTTGAAACGCATCAACAAGCAAGATCACTCCCTCAACACATGCTAAGGTGCGATCGACTTCATAGGAAAAATCAACATGACCGGGCGTGTCGATCAAGTTGAGTATATACTCCTTGTCGAGTTGATACTTCATTCGCACCGGCGCAAGTTTAATAGTGATTCCTCGCTCCCGAGAAATCGGGTTTCGGTCAAGAAATTGATCTTCATGTTGGCCAGCTTGAACAACGCCGGTAATCTCAAGAAAGCGATCAGCCAGCGTGCTTTTTCCGTGATCAACATGGGCAATAATGGCAAAGTTTCTTATTGGCAAATTCATAAACTATTTCAAGAGTAATAATGTTAATTCTCATTAAAAGGCAATCTATTATAATATAACCAGATGATCGAAAAAATCGCTTCTTTTTGGACAGAGTTAAGATTTAGATTTCTGAGTTTTTTCTTGCTTATTGGTTCAGGACTTCTTGGACTTATTGGCACCAGCGATGTTGGCGCCATCGCCACCCTAACCGTCGGCGTTGCCAAATTTGGTATGAGCTCCCAGCTTTTGATTATTCTGATTGGACTAATCTGGGCCGCTGTTCAAGAAATGAGTCTTCGCGTTGCCTTGGTTACCAAGAAAGGTCTAGGCGATCTGATTCGAGAGCGCTATGGGGTTAGCGTCTCTCTTTTTGTTTTTTGCCTTTTCTTTCTATCTAATCAAGGAGTCGTTATTCAAAATCTAGCTGGCCTAAAGGCGAGCTTTCAAATTTTTCAGCTTCCCTGGCAACCGGCGACAGTTCTTCTCAGTTTGTTTTTATTCATTTTTATTGTTAAATCTTCTTTTAGAAAAGTCCAAAAATTTTTTTTATTCGGCCTCATCATTTCCTTCAGTTACGTAATCTCGGCTTTCTTAGCCCGCCCTAACTGGCTTGAAAGCGCCCGGAAAAGTTTCCTTGGACCTGAGAATGGACATTTGTTTTCGGTTGATTATTGGTTCGTAACTTTGGCTATCTTAGGAACAATAATCACTCCCTGGTCTTTGTTTTTTAGCCACTCGGTTATTGCCAAAAAAAAACTCAATCCTCACTATTTCTCTTTGGAAAGAAAAAGAGTTTATCTAAGTAGCTTCTTCACGATACTTGTTATCTGGCTGATGGCAGCAGGCATCAATCAAACTTTGTTTCAGAGAGGAATCAACAACCCTGATTTGTCTTTTGCTCATTATCCGCTCATTCCAGTTTTTGGCCAGTGGGCCCAGATTTTTTTGAGTTTGGGGTTTTTGGGAATATCGATTTTTGGACTATTGATTGTTCCTTTTTCTTCAGCCTTGGTTTTTTCTGAGATGTTTGGCTACGGCCAGACTGAAGAGAATAATCTAGGAAAATCCTGGCATTTCTTCTTTTTTTTCATTCTCCAGCTGACCATTGCCTGGTTTTTTTTGTTTTTTAGCCAAAAATCTCTTTTTGAAATCACCTTGGTGGTAGATTATCTCAACGCCACGGCTCTACCGGTGATTGGTTACTTTCTGACCAAGTTTTGCGAGGATAAAAGTCTTCTGGAAGCGTCCCAAAATTCTATTCTTAATTGGCGAAATTTATTGATAAAAGTCTCTCTTGGCCTTGTTGGTTTTGGAATCTTGGCTGTTTTTCTGGATAAGCTCATAAAAATCTAAATAATAAAAACAGAATGATTAGAAACTTTCGAGCCATCTTCGAATATCGGGAGCTTCTTTTTAACCTCGTTTATCGAGAAATTAGCCAGCGCTACAAACAGTCGATCCTCGGCTTCTTTTGGATCATTCTCAATC
The DNA here is from genome assembly GCA_025057905.1 of Patescibacteria group bacterium. Taxonomy (GTDB): domain Bacteria; phylum Patescibacteriota; class Microgenomatia; order UBA1406; family GWC2-37-13; genus GWC2-37-13. Next base: position 177,694 of record JANWUX010000002.1, on the reverse strand, counting down.
CGACGTTTCAACTGTTAGTTCTTTTCTTGGTCTTTTCAACGATTTTCCGGCTCAATACCTATCAGGTTCCCTATCCAATATTTTTGGTAGTCGGCCTTCTACCCTGGCTTTTCTTTGTCCAAAGCACCACTGCCTCAGCTAATGTCTTGGTTACCAATGCCTCTCTTATTACCAAAACCGCCTTTCCAAGAGAGATTCTTGTCTACGCAACCATTATCGCAAAAATGGTTGATTTTTTTTTCTCATTACTTATCGCCATCGTTTTCTTCGTCATTTTTCAGATCAGACCAGAAAGTCAGTTTTTTTGGGTTTTAGGCTTTTTCTTGATTCAATTAATCTTTACCGCTGGCTTGTCCCTGTGGCTTGCATGTCTTAATCTTTTTTACCGAGACATTCAGTATCTTTTCAGTTTGCTGATCAATCTTTGGTTCTATCTTACCCCAATTATCTATCCAAGAGATATATTTCCCGAAAGCTACCAGTTTATTTTCGATCTAAATCCTATGGCCGCAATTATCGAGGGCTACCGAAGAGCGATTTTTGACTCCCAGCCGCCAGACTTTAAGATCTTTACTAGTCTGATGTTTTTTTCGGCAGTTTTCTTTACTGTGGCTCTGGGTTATTTCAAAAGAATGGAAAGCGAGTTTGCCGACTACGTTTAAAGATCAACTCAAAACCAAAACTTAATTATGGCAAGTCATTCAATCATTCTCAAAGCTGAAAATCTCACCAAAAAATATCGATTAGCAAAGCAAAAGACTTTTAAGGAGTTTTTACCAGCCTTTATATTTAGAAAAAAGACCAGCGACGAGCTAATCGCCTTGGATAATCTTAATTTTGAATTAACCAAAGGCGAGTCTCTTGGCATTCTTGGCAGAAACGGCTCAGGTAAGTCAACTCTTCTTAAGATTATCGCCAGTGTCAGTCAACCTTCGGCCGGGAAACTCCATATTCAAGGGAAAATTGCTCCCTTGATTGAGCTTGGCGCCGGCTTTCATCCTGAACTGACCGGCAGAGAAAATATTTATCTTAACGGTGCCCTTCTTGGCTACAAAAAAAAAGACTTGAACCGGCTTTTGCCTGATATTGTCAGTTTTGCTGAGCTTAACCATTTTATTGACCAGCCGGTAAAGCATTACTCATCAGGAATGTATCTGAGACTAGCTTTTTCCATTGCCACCGCTAAACGGCCAGATATCCTGCTTGTCGACGAGATTTTAGCCGTTGGTGATCTTCAGTTCCAAAGAAAATGCTTGGAAAGAATAAGAAAATTCCAACAACAAAAAACTAACCTCATCCTTGTCACTCATGATCTAAATTTGGCCAAAAGCTTCTGTCAAAAGGTTTTGGTCCTTGACCAAGGCAAGCAGATATTTTTTGGAGAAGCCGTCCGAGGGGTCAAGAAGTACCTAGATATCACTCAGTAAAACCTCATGACCGAAATTTTTCCCTTCACTCGCCAAAAGTTTCCATGAATCACCAAAGCATTTTGAAAAACAAACCCGACTGATCTGACTTTTCTAATGACCTTGTTGATTGAGGAAAGAGTGATCTCTTTGCCTTTATCCTCGCTGTAGACAATTGGATAAATGCCATAATGTGCCATCAAACCAAGAGCAGTCTTCTCATCCGGGACAACAGCAATAATCGGCAGATGGGGTCGAAAAGAAGAGATGACTCTGGCAGTTTTGCCGGTCTCAGTAAAAACAATTATGGCTTGAATTTTTTTTGACTCTTCAACTGGTAAATTAATGATACTAACGACATTCTCAGCGATGATTTCTTCTTTTTCCAAGATTTTGCCAGAAGTAATCTTAAACTTTTTTGGAAATTTGTTTTCGTTAAAGAGAATAATCTCTTTCATTTTTTTTACCGTCACAACCGGATATCTGCCAGTGGCTGTCTCCTCAGAGAGCATAACGACATCGGTCTCGTCATAACAGGCATTAGCAACATCAGAAACCTCAGCCCGAGTTGGTATAGTTGAGTTGACCATTGACTTGAGCATCTGGGTCGCTGTGATAACAAATCGACCCTGCTCCTTAGCTTTTTTTATGATTAATTTCTGGTAGTAGGGCACCTGCTCAATGGGTAGTTCAACTCCCATATCACCTCGGGCCACCATCACTCCATCAGCGCTTTCAATGATCTCGTCGATATTTTTTATGGCTTTTTCAGTCTCAATTTTGGCTACCACTTTCGGGAGAAACTGACTGACATGCCTGATTCTTCTTTTTAGATTCTGAATATCTTTAGCTGACCTTACAAAAGAAAGGGCGATAAAATCAATCCTTTCCTGACAGGCCAAAGCCACTCCCTCCAAATCTCGCTCAGTCAGAGAGGAGAGATTCAAGTCAAGATTAGGAAAATTTGCTGTCTTTCGATCTTCAAGAACACCATCTCTTTCGCTGACTAAAAAAAGCTTACCGTTAGACCACAAACTTCGAAAAAGAAAAGCACCATCATCAACGATTATCAGTTGATCATTTTTAATCTCCTTTAGGACACTGGGGTGAGAAAAATCAACCTCATCACCAACAAGGAGCTTTTTTCCTCTCGAAAGTCTTATCTGGCTATCCTTAGTTAAAATCTTCAATCTCACCTCCGGTCCTTGAAGGTCAATAAGGGTGGCAACATACCAGTTGAGTTTCTTGGCTTGAGCGCTTATCTTTTTGACCACTTTTCTATGCCAATCAGGAGTGTTGTGCTTGAAGTTTAGGCGAAAAATATCGACGCCAGCAAGAATCAGATCTCGAATAACCTCTTCACTCTCGCAAGATGGGCCAATAGTAGCGATGATCTTGGTTAGCTTGATCATCGAGATGGCGACCCCGGGCAGAATCGAACTGCCATCTAATCCTTAGAAGGGATTCGTTCTATCCGTTGAACTACGGGGTCAAGATATGAAAAATTATACTAAAAGAAACTCTTCCTTTTTCTATAATTTTTTTAATTAACAACCTCTGGTGAATTTTAAAACCAGTTTATGACAAAGAACTACACTCCGCTTGATATAAAAAAACTTCACCGGCGCCGAATTCTTAAAAAAGTGATCAACTTATCTCTTCTTTTTTCCTCGCTTGTCTTTGTTTTTTCCTTAGTTATTTTCTTTAGCCGACAGTACCTTTTTGAAACCAGCCAAAGAACAGAGGCGGCAAATCAGATGTCATCCGCCTCACCAATAAGGGTAAGAAAGCTTGAGGAGCTAAGATTTGTTCCCAGACGAATCGGTGAGATTAACGTTGACAAGGAGAAAATTTATGATTACTACAAAAGTAAATTTCCATCTCTAAGCGAAGAAGAACTGATTGAAGTCATAAACAAAAAGATCTTCAGCTATTTGGTCCTCACTCAGGAGCGCCGACCTAATCTGCTTATTTTCAACGGCGATCAGTTTGAAGCAACCTTGAATTCTCTTCTTGACAATCACCAAAATAATCTAAGAAAAATCACTTTCTACTACTACAAAGTTCGCTTTATTAACGTTCCCCAGGACAATCTTAGATCCTTGGGCATCGATCAAGGTAACTCCGAAAAAGAAAAAATCCTAAGAAAACTAGCTGAGGAGAAAATTAATTTCTACCAGAGAAGTAATCTTTCTCCTGAGCAACTCAAAGAACAGATTAACAAAGATCAACAAATCTCCCTCTTGAACAACGACGAGCTTGCTTCAGAGAGAGTTGAAAATTATGATCATCGCAGCCCCCTCTTTGATGACCCGGATCTCTACGACATTATTTCCAGTGAAGAAATAAATAGATATACAAAGATCTACCCTCTTAGAACAAAAAACCCTCAAAGCAACCAGCTTGAAGAATACTCATTTGTTTTTTTCTACATTGAAAAAAGGGAGAGGACAAATAAGCCACTAGAAATGATTATCAATGAGTATCTTCTCAACAAAGACATAATTTGATGAAGATCAAAGTTCTTTTTTCACTGATCTTTCTATCTTTAGGATTGTTTTTTTTCCTTCTAAGTCTTCAAAGAGAGATTGATCAAAGACTTTTTGGGCAAAGCGGTAACCGTTGTGGTAACTGCCGCCAAAATAGTCTCTGCAACAATAAAGGTCAGTTCTGTGAAGTTTTTCATCACTGCCGAGATCAGATACCTATTATTGAGGTCTACCAGTGCAGAAATCGTCGATGGGTCTATCTCTACTCTCAAGAAGGCGGATCCTGTTACCGGAACCGATGCCAGGTGACGCCGACACCATCACCGTCATCATCTCCAGTCGAGTGTCGCGGAGGAACTTTTACGGTATATTTTCGAGCAAACCGAAATCTTCTTGGGGGTGAGTCGGTTATCTGCGAAGTAACTGGACAGGGGAACTGCTCAAGCGGTGGTCTTCCTTGCCGAGGGGCCTCCAAAAACGCGACCTGTCAAATCTCTCCTGGCGAGGACAATTGCCAAGTGACTAATCTAGACTGTCAGTGCAAGCCTTTCTCTTATCGTTGCTCCGGCGCAATTACACTTTCAGGGATCTTTTCTCGAAGGGAAGTTTTCAATGGTGGATCAAGAACGGTAAGTTTTTCTTTGCCCAGCCCGACCCCATCATCTTCCGTCACGCCATCCCCAACTTCCACCCTAACTCCCACCTCAGCACCGACACCGACATTCACCCCAACACCAACTCAAACTTTAACTCAAACATCAGCATCAACGCCCAATCAAACTCCAACACCAACGCCAACCCAAACACCATCACCATCACCGACTCAAACAACGACCCCAACACCGACACAAACACCAACGCCAACACTCACGCCAACACCAACTCAAACTCCAACACCGACTAGAACCCCAACTCCAACGCCAACACTGACTCCAACACCAACCTTTACTCTAACACCATCACCGACACCAAATTCCGGCTCAACTGTCTCTTTTAGATTAAGAGTCAGTCCATCACTAACCTTGACACCAACTCCATCTCCGACAAGACTGACTCAAAGAAACACCTCACCAACACCTACCCCTCAACCTACTTTCTCACCCTCTCCAACACTAACACCCTCCCCAACCGAGATTATAGTTGCCCGGATCTTTCAAACGCCAACACCAACCCAATCCACTCAAGAGTTCAGACCCATCACCAGTCCAACCTCTCGGCCAACCATCCAGCAGGCCGGCCGATCGAATGTTTTAATCTTTCTGGTTCCTCTGGCTATCATCATCCTTGGGCTGTTGCTATAATTAAAGATAAAAATGTCTTTGCCTCAAGATAAAAGGATTCTGCTTGTTTTTGCTCACCCAGATGATGAGGCGTTTGGCCCAGGTGGAACCATTGTTAAACTTTGTCAGAAAAACCAAGTCTTTGAAGTTTTTTTAACTAAGGGCGAGTCAGGAATCAACCAAATAACCGGAAAAAAACAAAACGACCTAGGTCCCCTAAGAAAAAAAGAGGCTCAAGAGTCAGCCAAGGTTTTAGGGATAAAAAAAGTTTTTTTTCTCAACTACATCGATGGCCATCTTGCCAACAGTCTCTACCATCAAGCCTCAAAAAAAATTGAAAAAATTATTGACAATCAAAAAATCAATTTTTTATTGACCTATGAGCCAAGAGGTGTCTCAGGCCACATTGATCACATATTTGTTTCGATGGTTACCTCGTTTGTGGCACAGAAAAAAAAGCTGGCGATCCTTTATTATTGTCTTGAATCAAATCAAAGGCAAGCGATCAAAGATTACTTCATTTACTTTCCTGAGGGTTACAAGAGAGAGGAAACCGATCTTGAAGTTGACATTAGCAACGTTATAGAGACGAAAATTAAAGCGATTGAGTGTCATCAAACTCAAGCACAGGATGGACAGGCAATCATTAACTTACTAAAAACCTCTCCTTCTTATCAAAAAGAATACTTTCTTTATCGAGATTTTGGTGATATTTTCATTTTTGGCACTCGTACTTGACAATTGAACTAAAACTTGAAAACTGGATCTGGGGGATGTCTTTGAAGTTGCCGACTCTTCGACAGCGATAGTTTTTTTAGCAAGAATTCTTCCTGGCATTCTCTTCTGGGACGTTTAAGGTATCAAAAATCAAGGTGACCTTATCTTTGTTCAAGAACTTTTTTAGCCTTGTCTTAAGGCGAAAACTGACTTTTGGGCTTCCAAGAAAGCGTTGAGAATCAGCTAGATGATCAACCGAGACTGGCTTTGTTCCAAAAAAATTTGCCATCAATCTATAAAAATATGTTTTCTCACCATAGACAATGCCTATCGTCCTCTTGTTCTTGACTTCGTTATCAAATTCTTCTTTTATGTCTCGATATTTATCTTTACCAACTAGCCGCCAACCTTCTCGGTAAAGCTCAGCAAAGAAAGGCGGATTATGATAGGGTCGCCAGCCAAATTCGGTTTTTATAGATGACAGAGAGAGCCCAAGAAACAAGAGGTATAAAAAAGAGTCTTTTTTGTTAGAGTTGGACTAGAGATCATTTTTAGATTAACTCCTCTTTCAACAATAACGATCCAGACCCAGGCGTTGGCAATAAGTGAGATCACCCAGCGAACATAGCCAATAAAAAACTCCAAAAATAAAACGTAACCAGCAAGAGAAAATAGAGAAAATTTTTTCAAAGAAAAAAAGCCAAACAGAAAGAAAGTTGGAACGGCAAAAAATAAAGTGAAGTAGATCTTAACATATCTTTGATGCAAATCCCTCAGCAAATCGGGGAGAGAATTGAGCAATCAACGGCCAGATAAACTTTTTCAAAAACAGTCGTTCCGCCGGAAGAGCAAAGCAATCGCAAAACGCTTTTTTCCGGGCAGAAAGTTGAGTGAAAGATAAAGTTAAAAAACAAACCGGCAAAAATTACCCGTCTCTTGATAAGGTCGGTAGAAAAAAGGGGGGAACAAACATTAAACCAAAATCGGTGACCCAAACCAGTTAATTTTCTTAAAATTAATCAAAATTAGATAAAAAAATACAGGCAAGACATAGAAGATCGAAGATTGCTTAACCAAACCAGCAATAAAAAAAATTGACAGCAAAAGTCTTGTTGTTGTATCTGTTGATAAACTGAAAAAAAAGCCTCGAAAACAAAAACTAGTGAGAAATAAAATCGGCCATAAAACTGCCATGTAGGGCCATTAGGTTAGGCCAAAAATGGGAAAGAGATAAAGAAAAATCTAAAGCCAATTCTGAGTTCTGATTTTTAGAAACTTTTAAAATCTCAAATTCAAGCTAATCATCGAAATACTTAGGCCAATAAAAGAGAACAGAAGAGTTAGTTTTAAACCCAAAAAATTAACAAAGAAGTTACAGAAAAGGGGAAGAGCGTTGTAAAAATAGATGGAGTAAGTGGGAAAATGATCCTGGTTTCAAAGATTTTTTGTGTACTCACCCGCAGTGAGGTAATAGGTAAGGTCGTTATGAACCTTGTTGTAAATTAGCCATCTCAAAAAGATGATGAGTAAATAGGGAAAATGAGATAAAAAAACTCTGCTTCTTGATCTGAAGACTTTTCAGAAAAAAATCCCTAAAAAAGGCAAAGAATCGCCGATGAATATGACCTTAAGAACAGGATACTGAAAAGAAAAATGAATTTTATCAAAAATTGAGACAAGGGAAAGATCATCAACATTGGCAAAAAACAGGCTAAGAAAAAATAAGGAATAAAACTTAAAAAGTTAAATCCTTTTTTTATTTTAATTTAAATCAATAAATAGATGAAAATTTTTTTCTTATAGACAATTGAAAAGTCAAATGAGTTTTAGCAAAAAACTTTCCTTAAAATTGCCTTAATCAGACCTGAAAGATTCTTTACCCTTTCAAGAAAAAAATGATGATCAAGTTTAAATTTGTCCGGATGAGCAAAAAACAACCGCCACCAATTAACCAAATCTTGTCTAGCCTTAAAAAGACCCATTGTTCTTGAGGTCATTTGCTGGTGATGAAGTACCATTATCGGCGCAACACCAAACTTGTAACCAGATTTTTTGAACCGAAGAAAAAACTCTACATCTTCTAGATAGGCAAAGAACCGCTCATCAAATCCCCCAAGCTCTTTAAAAACTTTAGTTTTCACCAGTAGACAAGCAGCGGTTAAGCCATCGATAGTGTCAAAATTTTCTATTTGTTGATCAATATTCCTGATAAGCTTAATCTTGCCCCAAGGTAGAAGTTGATAGCCGGCATTCTCAATCTCTCCTTGAGAATTTACAAGAACTGGGCTAATCGCATCAAGACGATTTTTTTTTGCATACTCAACAAGAAACTGAATCACCCTTTCTGACGAGAATCTAGAAGAAGATTGGACTTGAGTTAGAAATCTTCCTTTTTTTAGATCAACATCATCGTTGAGGATAAGAAGCCATGGAGTCTCAACCAGCCTGACTCCAATATTTACCGCAGTGGCAAAACCTTGATTTTTTTTCTGAGGAAGATAAATCAAGTTCCTTCTTCTTTTTGTCAAGGTGGCGATTTTTTTTTTGTTTTGAGGGTGATTGTCGATAATAATGACGGGCAGGTTTGTTTTGAGAAAAGACTTTAAAAGCCTGGCCAATCCTTCCTGATTGGTGTAAGTTGGGATAATGACACTGACTGAGGCCATCAGTACCGAAATTATACCGCTTAATTGTATATTTTAACTTTTTGTTGTCATCTTCCAAATTGTTAAAATAATTTCTATGAAAATTGGGATCGATGCAACAATGATGGTTTATCAAGGCTCAGGGGTGGCCAATTATACTTATAACCTAATAAAAAACTTACTAATTCATGACGACAAAAACCAGTATTTCATTTTCTACTCATCTCTAAGAAAACCACCGGAAACTCTTGAAAAGCTAAGTCAATTAAAAAAACTCGGCGGTCAGGTTTTTATCACTCATCTTCCCCCAAGAGTACTGACGCTAATTTGGGGGAGACTTAACCTCATTCCTCTTGAGTGGTTTATTGGCAAGTGTCAGTTGATTTTCTTTTCTGATTTTTTGAGACCACCAACACTGCCGGAGACTAGAGGAATCACTACTATCCATGATCTCACCTGGCAACTTTATCCTCAGTATCACACCCAAGAGGTAATTGAGGCTCACCAGAGAAAAATTGATAAAACACTCAAGTATAACGATTTAATCATTGTTGACTCTCAAAACACCAAAAAAGATCTCATTAATCTCTACCCTAAAGTCAATAGAAATAGAATCTTTGTTATTTATCCTGGTGTTGACGAAAGATTCGTTAACTTTAGAAGAAAATCGCTCCAAGAAGAAGAAAAAAACATAAAAAAATACCTTCCTTCCGGCTTTCAGCTAGGTAACTATTTGGTGTATGTTGGTGCCATTGAACCAAGAAAAAACCTCGAAAAGGCAATTTCCGTTTTTAATGAGCTAACCCGCACCTCAACCGAAAAAAAAATTAAAGAGCTTAAGTTTTTCATCATCGGCAAGGCCGGCTGGAAAAATGAACAAGTTTTTTCTCTGGTGAGAAAGCTCAAGCTGGAAGAAAAAGTGATTTTTTTAGGTTATGTTAAAGATGAAGATCTGCCTTTTTTTTATACCCGAGCGTCAGCGACAATCTATCTTTCTGAGTATGAGGGCTTCGGCTATCCACCAATTGAGTCGGCTTACTGTCAAACACCGGTGCTTCTTTATAAAAACTCCTCTTTAAAAGAACTATTCAAAAACGACTACCCCTACACCAAGAAAGGAAAAGAACTTAAAACATTAGAATTCATTCTTAAAAGAAGAATTGATCCAAAAAAATTCCTCAGGAGAAAATTTCTGTGGCAAGAGGCTGTGATAGAATTTATAAAGCTTTATGATCAAGTTTAATATCGCTTTTGAAGTTACGCCTCTTCTTGATGCCAACGCTCTTCTAGGAACCAAATCGGGCATCTACCGATGTTTGTATAACCAAATCAAATCTCTGTCATTGTTTTTAAGGGAAAACAATCTCCCTCATCAAATTTTTCTTTTTACCCTCAGTCCTCATTTAGAGATATATTTTGACCTTCTTGATGAACTCAAAAAACTTCAAAATGTTAATTTGATTCACATCGGTTCCAATCCAAAAGGGGAAATCTCCGGGTCACTAAATTTTTCGGAACGAGTCAATCTTGAGCTTTTCTTTGAGAAAGATATTTACAAGAAAAATAAACCTCTCTTTTTTTTCAAAAAACTTCTCTCCCGTAGCTACAAACTAACCCAGACCATGGCCAAGAAAGAAAGTTTTATTCGTCATCTTGATTATCTGGATAGCTTTTTTAATCAAAACCAAATCAGAGTAATTCACCACTCAGAGACTGGCTTTTACTTCTTTAAGAATAAGAAAAACATCATCACCTTTCATGACTTTACGCCCCTTACTCACCCTCAATTTCATCAGGAAGAGACAAAAACAATCTTTTTAAGGAAAATGTACTTCACTCAAAGATATGTTGATGGCATTCAAACGGTATCTTCATCAACAGAGAAACAAGCAAGAAAGTTCTTTCCGAAGAAGATAATAAAGACTGTCTACAACATCGTTAACAAAGAGGAAATCATAAAAAAATCAACGGTCAGCCTCTCAACGATCAGTAAGACATTGAAGATTAATCTCAAGCCCAAAAATTACTTTGTATTCTACGGCACCTTTGAACCAAGAAAAAACATTATCGCTCTCATAAATACCTTCCTTGATTTACATTCCAAAAAAAAGCTTTTTAACCATCAACTGATCCTTATTGGAGGGGAAGGATGGCTAAATATAAAGGAAAAAGCAAAAGGGATAATTATTGATCGACTTTATTCCCTGGAAAGATCACCGGTGAAAATTCTTGACTATCTCTCAGATGAGTATCTCTTTTCGATCCTAAAAAACTCCGCTGGGCTAATTTATCCATCCTTTGCTGAAGGATTTGGCTTCCAGATAGTTGAAGCAGCTATCTTAAAAGTGCCAATAATCTGCTCTGAAATTGATACTTTTCGAGAGATCGCTCCTTCAACCTCTTTTTTCTTTAACCCGGAAAGAATCTCTCAAGAGCTAAAAGAAATTTTGACAAGAAAACTCAAAAATTTCTCACCGAAAGATTCAGATGAAAAAAAACTTGAGCGATTTTCTCCAAAAAAAGTTGCTAAAGAGCTTTTTGACTTTTATCAATCTTTTTTTATCTAAGACATACTGGGTCATCTTCTGAGGCTATTTGAGGATAGAAAACCACCTTTGACTCTGGCGCTTTTTTGATAATTTGGCGAATTTTGTCAATTTGACAATTATAGCGAAAATATACAAGAGGATCATAAATGATTACTTTCTTATGTTTTTTTATCTTGTCTTCGAGAACTTTAAGGTAGGCCTCAGGATTGATCTTGTATCCTTCTGCTTGATAGATGTAGTCATAATCAACCAAAAATTTTCTTGATAAGATAACATTGCTGATAATCCCTTCAGTATGGGAAAAAAAACCAAGAAGATAATCTCCTTTTTGATATTGACTTTTGTCATCAAGAAGAATAACAATCCCGTTTAAATTCTCTTTTGAAAGAAGAGAGTATCTTCCATTAAATATCTCATCAAACCGATGGGGGGGATAAAAAAAAACTATCATTGAAAAAAACACTATTAAGTAAAAGACCTTACTTTTCTCCCAATTGCGGCAGATAAGGTAAAAAAGAAAAAAGATTACAATCAAAGAAAAGGTATTTAAGGTCTTGTAGTAAGAGTAGTAGACAGCTTTACCAGTAAAATACAAGAAAAAAGCTAAACCAAAGAACAAGAAGTAATTGGCAAAAATAGCCAGTTCAAGAAAGGCTTTTTTTCTTGATCTTGAGAAGATTGATGCGATTATCTCATAAATCAAAATAAAAAAAGCTGTCAAAAAAAGAAAAGTATCAATTAGAAAAAACCTTTCGATGCCGCCGGAAATATTGAAAAGTTTTAAGGGGTTTTGCTTGTCAAGGTAGGGAAAAGCAAAGTTAAAAAAGAAAATAATTAAGATAATAAACAGACCTAGAAGAACTTTTTTTGGAAAAAATTTATAAAAATAAACCAATAAAGCTAAAAAAATTCCCGGGAAGGTATAGGGGTAACTTTCAAAGAGAGGCCAGGAAAAAGCCAACAGAGTCTTTCTTTTATCATCAAAAAATCTTAAAAAGTAGATAAAACCAAAAATTATGACAAGATTATAAACCTGAGGATAAAAACCAGCAGTAAAGCCTCTCACTAAAAAATGACCAAAAAAAAAGTAAAACAACAAACCAACGAAAATTTTGGTAAAGTAGTTTTTATTTTCAAGTAATGAGATGATATAAATTGTTGTCATTAGTAAGATTAAAAAGAAAAGAAAATATGTTTTCAGGGCAAAGATGTTAATCTTATACAATAATGATTTGCCTGAAAATTCTTCTTTGATAAATCCAAATATCTTAGCCAAATTCATTCCAAAACCGGCATAAAGACTGAATGACCGGGGATAATCAAATCTTTCTGGATATTGCTTTTGGTAAGAACCTTCTGACATAGATAAGTGAGTAACTGGATCTGCACCGTAACTAAAGATATTCAGTCTTTTCCCGTTGTTGTATTTAAGATTTCCTGAGACAAAGGTATAAATAGTTATAGAAGTAAATATTAAAGAAATAAGAAATAATCCTTTATTATTTATGCTGATTGGTTTAAGAGTTATTGTAAAAAATAACATCAAAAGTAAACTAGCAATCGAGGCTACTGTAAGGGGGAAGAATATTAGAAAAAAAGAGAGCCAGCAAAAAAAGAGATAGAAGTAAATTAAATAACCTAAAATTTTGATCATGGATCAGTAATCACAAAACCTCATAAATTTTTGCTTTACCATCTTGTTTATGGATTTTTAAACATTTCATTTGAATAATTTTTCCATCATCAAAAAACCGATCAGTTTCAGGTATCGTTTTTGAGCCAACAAAAAGAAAATCTACTTTTCTTTCCTTTAGCTTATGACAAATTTCTTCTGGTTTTTTTTCGTAGAAAAGATAAAGAAACTTTTTCCCCTCTTGACTTAATCCAGAAGAAGAGGCAGTTGGAAAAAATGTAATCACCCCAGTTGTCTCGTATAACCAAGCTCCCGCGTCGTTAAATGGATTATTGTAAAAAATAGCCCTTTTAAATTTACTCTTGTTCTTGTTTATGTAATCAAAAATTCTAATGTCATCCGCTGTTACTGGATTCAGAACTTGATTCAGGTGACTTATGAACTTGGTCGTAAAGAAGAGCGTGTTTAAATACAAAACTAAAAGCAAAAAAAAGAAGATAATTCTCCCAAAATTCTTGAGCCGCTGTTGAAACCAAAAAAATCCTAGACTAGCCACTAACGGAAACATCAAGAAAGTCGTGTAAAAAATTCTCTCAAAATTGCCCCAGGGATAAAAGAAGGCAATGAGTTTTTGAAACCAAGCCCAATATCTAGAAAAGACAACAAACATAAGAAAAAAAATCGCCAAGACCAAAATGGGATGAAGGATCTTTTTCTTTTCGAAAAAAAAGATCAGCCCTCCAAAAAAAAGCCAGATGAAGAAAAAATTATTATTAACATCTAGAAGATGATACTTAAGAAGAAAATTTAAATCCTCCAGATTAAAATGAAAATCAGCAGGCGATACAATTTTTACACCTTCAGATTGAACCTGATGACCAACAACATAAGCAGGAAAAATCGAGCCAAGAATGACAAAACAACTAAGTACTAGGTAAACACTCTGTTTTGTTTTTAAAGTCTCAACTATTGGTTTGAAATTTCCAATAAGCACCAACAGAAACAAAGTCAAAATCTCTGTCGTATGAACATAGAAAATCGCCACCGTAATGAGTGTTGCCAGAATTAGATCACCAAACTTTCCTTGTCTTAAAAAAGCACTCCAGGCAAAAAAACCGAAACTTGTTAAGAATAAACCAGCGACCATACCAAAACCACCCCAGCCAAAAGGCATGTAAGGAAAAAGATAAAAGGTTGTTGTGATCATCGACGCGATCAAGCCAACTTTATCTCCGAAAAAAAGCTTTCCGACAAAATAAACACCGACAACAGAACTTGAAGCAAAGACCCAAGCAAGATACCATGGTGTCCTTAAGCAGTTTTCTTTTTTGAGAAGATCGCAGATAAGAGCAGCGCCGGTATGAAGACCAAGAGGATACCAAGGTTTTATTTTTTTTTCATCGTTTTCTTTTTTTTCGACATCTTTTTTTGTCTCATCACCACCAATAAAAAACTCTTTGACGGGTACCTCAATTAGCAATGAAGAAGTATCCGCTTTTTTTGTTTCTCTAATTCTTTTGACAAAAAAAGCATGATTTGAGGCATCGTGGGCATGATGGGGAAAAAGTGCAGTGCGAAAACTTGAGTAAAAAAGATAGAGTTGAAAAAAGAAAATGACAAAGATGAGTAATCCATAAAATAACTTCCTTTCAAAAAGTGATGATCTTGTTTCAAGAAAAAAAAGCCCAGATATAATCACAGAGTAAAAAACTAAGCTACTGCGCCAGTCAAAGGGAAAACCGAAGTTAAAGCCTAAAAAAAATAAAAAAGCTGATCCGATTAAAAAATTAAGAGGAAAAAGTAAAAAAAAGTTTATAGTAACAAGGCAAAACTTCTTCATTAGTTTTTTTCTTAGCTTTTCTACTGTAGAGTTAAATCTTTATGGACTAAAATTATAAAAAACTATGCTAGAATTAGCAATTGGCCCTCAGAATGCTAGAAGAATTTGATTGTGTTATTATTGGGGCTGGCATTTCTGGAAGTACCATCGCCGAAAGAATTGCCAATGAACTAAGACAGCCAGTTCTCATAATCGAGAAGAGAAATCATATTGGCGGAAATTGCTTTGACTTTTACGACAAAGCTGGAGTATTAGTTCCCCTTTATGGACCTCACTTCTTTCATACAAACAGTGACACAGTCTTTCGCTATGTCTCAAATTTCATAAAGTGGCGAAAATATGAACATAGAGTCAAAGCTCTTGTCAAAGGCAGGCTAGTTCCAGTGCCTGTAAATATCAATACCGTCAATATACTTTTTAGACTTAGTATCAAAAATGAGAAAGAAATGAGATCTTGGCTAGAAAAAGAACAGGTAAAGATAAACAATCCAAAAAACAGTGAAGAGGTTGCTCTCAGCCGAGTAGGGAAGAGACTCTACGAGATGATCTTCAAAAATTACACAAAAAAGCAATGGGAGAAAGACCCAAAAGATCTTGGACCTGAGGTATTGGCAAGAATACCTGTTAGAGACAACTTTGATGACCGCTACTTTACTGACAAGTACCAAGTTATGCCAGACCCTAGTTATACTCAGATCTTTAAAAATATGCTAAAATCGAGAAGGATTAAAGTTCTCTTGAATACAGATTATTTCAAAGTAAAATCCGAATTAAATCCCAAAGCAAAAATTTTCTTTACTGGACCAATTGATCAGTTTTTTCAGTATAGCGAGGGTAAAGCACTCGAGTATCGATCTCTCAAGTTTGAGTATCAAAACCTAAATCTAGACTATTTTCAAATGTCAGCTGTAATAAACTATCCTGAGCCAGAATTTCCATGGACAAGAATCACCGAACCAAAACATGCAACTGGACAAAAAATAGCAACGACAACAATAATTTATGAATACCCCTCATCAAGTGGTGAACCCTACTATCCCGTGCCAAATGAAAGAAATCTTTGTCTCTACAAAAAATACCAATCTCTAGCCGAAAAACTTGAAAAAAAAGGAATTTACTTTATCGGCAGACTAGCTAACTACAAATATTTCAATATGGACCAGGCTTTCGAAAATGCTCTCAATTTTTTCGACAGAATCAAGAAAGAATTATGAAAAAGCCAAGTAAACCAATCATCTACACAATTGTCGTCACTTACAATCGTCTTAACCTATTAAAAAAGTGTCTCAGTTCAATAAAGAATCAAACATTCCCCGTAAAAAAGATTATCGTCGTTGACAACTTTTCCACTGATGGAACACGCGACTACTTAAAAAATTTAATAAAAAAAGATAAGAAATTTCAGGTTATTTTCAACAAAGATAACCTTGGAATGGCAAATGCGATAAATTTAGCATTAATGACCATACAAGCTGAGGATTGGGATTATGTTTGGATTACTGATGATGACAGTGTCGCTGATAAAAAATGCCTTGAAGAATTGATAAGTAACAGAGAAACTGGAGATATACTAAGCCCGATTTTTTTGGACATAGAAGAAAAAAACAAAATTGTTTTTCCATTTCTTGACTTTGAAAAAAAAAGGGTGATCAAATCTCCAGATGAAATAGACAAGAAAATAATAAGAGGTGGTAATCCTTTTAATTTTACTTTAGTCAGAAAAGATAAGATGTCTTTTCTATGTGAAGATTACTTTATCAGAGGAGAGGAGATAGACTTTTTTTTGACCAAATCATTTGAGGATACTAGATTGGTTTTTGTAAAAACAGCAAAAGCGTATTCTCTTAAAAGAGTCAACTACCGAGAAATAAATTTTTTTGGTATTAAAGTTGTCAGAGAAGAAGTTGATGTAAAAAAGTTCTACTACATAGTAAGAAATATTTTAATTTTGATAAAAAAGTTCAAAAAGATTTCGAAAAAGAGAAATAAAAAGATTGAAGAGATAGAAGAAAATTTTTACTTTAAAATTCCCTTATTTCCACTGTTTTTTTTCTTCTCTAATATTTTTTCAATCATCTTTGTTTACAGAAAGATAATTTTATTTCCAATCCTATTAAGAGCATACCTTGACTTTTATTTAGGAAAACTAGGGAAGAGATTGTAGTTTAAAAAATCCTTCATTATGCCACCAATCTTAACCACTTTTTCTTGAAATTATCATAACTAAACCGAGAACTCGCTTTTAATCCTTCTTGAGCTAATTTTTTAGCTAGAGATTTATTACTTAAGAGTTTAATAATTTTTTTTCCCATATCTTCCCAGTCACCAACTTTAACTAAAATTCCAGCTTTTCCGTTTTTTAAGATCCATTTTGGTCCAACTGGACAGTCAGTAGCAACTATTGGAATACCGCAGGCTTGGGCTTCGACAAGAGACACGGACGTCCCCTCGCTTTTGCTTGATAAAACAAAAACATCTGATCTTCTTAGGTAAGCAAGAGGATTTTTTACAAAACCTAAGAATTGTGTGTTTTTCTCAATCCTAAGCTCCTTAGCAATTTTTTTCAGTTTTTCCTTCTCTGGTCCGTCACCCAAAAAAAGAAGAGAAGCTTTTGGAAATTTTTCTTTGACTAGGGTGAAAGCTTTTAGAAGGGTAACTGGATCTTTCTGTACTGTAGTGAGTCGAGTTACTGTAATGATCACTGGTTTTGAAAAATTGAAGTTGATTTTCTCACTAATTAATTTTTTGAAATCAGGTCTTATTGGAAGAGTAATTATTGTAATTTTTTTCTTTGGAACAAAGTAGAATTTACGAAATTTTTCAGCCATGTCAGGATTAGTAGCAACAATTTTGTCAAATTTTCGATAGAGAAGAAGGCCTAGAGGATAAAGAACAAATGGAATTCTTGAACCTAGAAAAAGAGAAGAGAGCGGATCTACGTGGCACCAGTGAACAAATTTTGATCTTTTAAATAAGAAGTACATTTTTATGAAAAAAAAATAAAGTAGAGTCGAAAAGGGAGTTGCCGAGATGACAACTTCATTGAAGGATTGTTTTTTTGATATTTTTCTTAATTTACTGACCAACTCAATTATTCCTCGAATAAAACCTTTTCTCGTAAAGTCAATCTCCCAATCAGATTTGATGTACCCGTAATGATTTCCTTCGAGGAAAAATTTTTGATTACAAATGAAGAGCTTGTTCGTTTCACCGAAAACCTCTATCAAGTACTTACTAACGAGCTCCTGACCACCTTTTTGAAGGTTAAGATCATTAGTTAGAAAAAGCACCTTCTTATGATCGATAATCATTTTATTACTAAATAAAAAAAACTAAGTTATTCAATTTTAAACTCTCGAAATTCACCAAAAACGATCTAAATCGCTCTTAGATATTCATAAAAACTCAAATATCTTAAAAATAAAACAATTAAGAACGAGAAGAAAATGCCTAAATCTAGGAAATAAAGACTGGTTACCAAATTGATAGTAACAAAAACTAAGAAGGTTTTTTTTACTAGCCGCAATGAGAAAATATTCTTCTTTTCAAGAATATAAAAAACAATAGGCATTGATTGAATTAAAAACACCAGATACATGAATTTGTCAATTGATATTGAAGATGATACAAAAAAGTAAAAAGGAAACAATTTTGCTATTCTCAAAAAAACTATTGAAATCACTCTCTTATCAACAGAAAACAAGGAGTGAACAATTCCGCCAATTGAAACTAAGACACTGATAACAACTGACAATATTGCTTTCAGATCAAACTTAAATATCCCTAAAAGAACTAACATGAAGGCAATTCTGATTAGAATAAAAAGTAAAAAGTTATATCGAAGACCTTTTTCGATTCTTAGGGTAGGTTTTTTTTCTTTTTTCGCAGAGATGTAATCATTGTAAAGGCTACTAATCTCGTATATTGGTAAAAAAAATATCAAGTAGGTTAGGTAATTTTCCAAGACAAAAAATAAATTTTTGAAATAAACAAAAAAAACAAAAAACTCATTTAAAAAAAAGAACATCAAAGAATAAGACCTGCTTAAAAGATAGTAAAGTGTGGGAATATAAGTAAAAAGGTAATTATTCGCTTTTACTGAAAAAAGAGAAGGCGTACTAATTTTTTTTAACAGAGGTCTCAAAAAAATAAACTTTCCTACCAAATTTTTAAAAGACTTGTCCTCATCATTATCGGTATAATAAATCGCTTTTTTTAATTCTTTTTCTTTGAAATTTAGAAGCAATTTGTCCTTATTAAAAATGAAATCCCTGCCTTTCCCTGTCAGTAATTTTTTATTCTCTATAATTCTAAATTCAACTCTGCTCGATAAAATTTCAACGTTAGCCAAGTTCATTTTTTTAAAAAAAATCCTAATCACGGGATCTATAGAAGCTGAAAGTATCATTACTTTGTTGTTTTTTTTTAAATATTCCCTGATCAAATTTACTTTTTCCTGATCAAACAGTTTTTTTTTAATAATTAAATCGACAAAATTCTCAGCCTCTTTCATAAAATTATCGTAGTCCTCATTTTTCAGTAACCAAAAGATCTTTTTTCTTAGCCAAATTTCGAAACTAGTTTTGGTTAAGAAGGGGATTAGACTCTTAAAAAGATTCAGATTGTCAAAGATCAGAAAAATTAAGAATTTTAATCCATTCCTTCTTCTGAAATAGAAAAATAAAAAATCGTAAGTATTGTTGGTCGATGTAATCGTTCCACAGAAGTCGAAGAAAATCAAATTTTTCATATAGAAGAAAAATATCTCTTATTTTTTTATGATGGCTCTGAATAGAGAGTAGATTAATCTACTTGGTAAGAAGGATGTTAATCTTAAACGAAAATGATTGATACGAGCAATAAAAGGTACATTGTTTGATTTTTTAAAGATATGATCTTGAATTTGAATTGATGCTTTAAGTTGATTTTTAAGTTGTTTTAATTTAATTTGATTGGAATGGAAACGGTAGTCGACAAGGTAATCTTGAAGATTTAATCCTTTGCCAAGCTTTAAAATTCTCCACCAAAGATAATAATCTTCCGCGTTTTTAAACTTTTCATTATAAAATTCTTTTTTTAGAACATCAGCTTTAAGACAGACAGAAGGATGAGCAAATGGGTTCCCGAGGTATAGATAGTCTACTATCTCTTGATGTGTTTCAGGATATTTTCTTAAGCCAAGGATTTTATTATTTTCATCAATGATTCTGATGTTTGAGCCAACAATGACATAGTCAGGATTATTCTCCAAAAAATCAATCTGTTTTTCTAATCTGTCCTTTCTTGAAATATCGTCAGCATCCATTCTTGCGTAGTATTTTCCTCTGAAGATTTTTTTTGTTTTCATCAAAACTTTCTCAATACCTAAATTTTTTCTGTTGAAAAAAACCTTTATCCTCTTATCCCTTTTCAAGTAGGTTTTTAAAATTTCTTTGCTGTTATCTGTAGAATAATCATCAATGATGATGAATTCAAAATTTTTGTAGGTTTGATTGAGGATTGACTCTATTGCCTGAGAAAGAAATTTTTCAGCATTGTAAACTGGCATGATCACCGAAACTAAGGGTTTTTTTTTCATAGGTTTTAATAAATTCTCTTAAGCTCGATTTTCTCTTTCAGGTACTCAGAGAGACACTCATAAGTCCAGTGGTTTGGATTACTGTTGAAGTGTTCTAGATCAATTGGATAAGAGGGAAGAACAACTTTTCTTAATCCTTGTGCTTTAGAAAATTCATCGGAACGTTTGAAGATATATCTATCAAAGTAATCAGCATAAAATTTTTGGTGATTAAAAAACTCTCTTGTTGAAAGAAAGATTTTTCCAAAATACATTAGAACCAAAAGAACTAGAGCAACAAAAACAAATTTTTCCAGGACAATGGTATTCAATGACTTTAGCTCTTTTCTAAATTGAGAAAAAAAGATTTTTCCAAAAAGAATAATAATTGCCGAAATATCGAAAAGAAAAAGAAATTTGAGAATAAAAAGGTAAAAATCAAAAAAAAAGGCGTGGCGGGCATCTGCCGAAAAACCCATAATTCTCAAAGAAAGAAAATCTGTCAAGTACGTAGATATAACGAAGAACGAGAGAATCTCTAGTAAACGACTACTCCAAGATTGAATGAGAGTGATTAACTTATCTCTATCAATTCCTAAAGTAACTATCAACGCCAGTGAAAAAATTAATCCTAAGAAATGTAAATCAAAACTCAGGTTAGAGAGTTTGGTTAGAAACTCAAAAAAGGCGAATTTCCCACTGTCAAACCAATCAAAGCCTTTATGATAACTTATTCTGACATTATTCCCTGGCGCCAGAAACATCACTAAAAAACCTAAAAGTGCGCTCAAAAAAAAGATAAACTTTGTTATATCAAGCCTTTTTTTGATGGTTAGATCTGTAAGTAAAGTAACGAAGAAGAAAATCACCAAAATTACTGAGAATGTCTCATGAAAGCCACTCATGATAAACAAAATAAACGACTTGACAAGCAAAGTCGATGTTCTAATTTTCTTTTTCTGATTTAGTAATCCAAAAATCAAAAAAGAGAGAATGGCTGGAAGAAAATAAGTCAAACTAAGAGTCATATTAAAAAAAATTCTCCTAAACCAACTCTCTTGAAGAATCAAAATAGTAAAGCCAAGGTAGATTAGTCCAATTCGAAAAAAGTCAAATATCTTATTTTTAAAAATCTCTCTACAGAAAATAGCAAACAACAAACCCAGAAGCAAAAGGGCATTAATTATCGCTGATTGGTCTCTGAATAAAAAAACCAGCAAAGCAAAGATGACTTTGAAGGAATATCTTCCATCCCAGTTAAAGTACTCACTCATCACATAATCTAAATAACCCTTGTTATTTATATGAGCCAATCGACAGATATCGTCACTTGCATATCTTATATCCAGAATATTTGAGTACTGAAAAATAAAAAAAGCAAGAAAAATTAAAAAGAAGAGTTTAGGTAATGACCAGCCGAATAGAACCATTTTTAGGTATTATTTTAGAAATCCATCCGTTTCTGACTTCATGATAATCATTTCTCACTCTTTTAGGGCAATTTCCCTGATAATCTTCGTTATTTCTTTTTCTATTTTTTTTATCTTCTGAAAAAAAACAAAGAGTAAGTTGAAAATGAAAATGATTGAGACATAAACGGCAAAATCAACACCCCGGCCAATTCCAAGAAGTTGGGCAAGGTAAGAAAGAATTTGAGTAAAGTTAACAAGAACCAAGACAACCAACCAAAAACCAAGCCAAAAAAAATAAAAAGTTTTATCAATTATCTTTTCTTTTTTGAAAGCCATGAGGGTTTTTATGATTATGAAGCAAATGATTACCGTCAAGAAAATCTGGGATGGAAGCATGAATTAGTTTACTTGAAAATTCTATCAAAAATCAGATCAAAAACAATTCTAAAGCTGTTGGTAAGTTTTTGGCCTTTGATTTTATGATATCGATCGTAGTAAACAGTTACAGGAAATTCATCAAAACGGAAGTCATTCGAGATAATCTGATGAATTATCTCGGAAGCATGAGCCATGCCATTTTGATTAAGTTTAATTTTTTCCAGAGCCTTTCGTGTGAGAACTCGAAAACCATTGTGAGTATCTGTTAATCTCACTCCGGAAAAAACTCGAGTGAAAAAAATTCCCAATTTTAAGATGATCTTCTTTGCCAAAGGTAGATTAACCGCTTTGCCAAGAAATCGGCTACCAAGAACAACATCAAGCTTATTCTTGAGCAAAAAATTAACTGCCCTTTTTATCTCTTTTGGATCAAACTGACCATCGGCATCGAAAGTAACAACTAGCTCGCCTTTGGTTTTTCTAAGAAAATACTCAAAGCCAGTCTGAAGTGAGGCTCCCTGACCAAGATTGATGATGTGCCTAAGAGCAATAACTTTGTGTTTTTTGGCAATTTCTAAAGTCCCATCATTTGAACCATCATCAACAACGATAATATTTCTCCAACCTTCTTTTTTTATCGAGTCAATCACTGAGCCGACAACTTTTTCTTCATTGTAGGCCGGTATAATGATGAAGACTTTATTTTTGGTTATCATCCGACGAATATGACTGAAGAGCTATTGTATCAAATTTTTTATTTTTTTTATCAATAAAGAGATTTTTAACGAAGGTAGTCAGTTTTATTTCAAAAACCTCCTCAATGAATTAAAGAAAAATTTAGGTGAAGAGATTCCAAGGTAACTTGATCAAATTATCGTCTGGTTTTGCAAAAGTAATCACCGTAGTGAACTAATCTTGGAAGTGTTGGCGCTCCGTCACCATCATGATCAACTAATTTTAATTCTCTGGGAACATCGGCATCTGGACCAAAATAATTTCCAAAAATTACTTCCTTTGGTTTTCCTAATATGACCCAGGCGCCGTGAGCATCTGGAACTTCGGCTGAGATAACAACACATTCAGGAGGATTGGGAGTAGCCGTGGGAGTAGGTGAGGGAGTTGGTGTCGGTTCAACGTCACAACCTCCACCACAACTAGCAAGACTTAAACAAGCTGCAGCTACAACACTAAATGCCCAAAATCTAGTAAAAATCTCCTCCAATTTATTAGATTGTCTATGCTCGATTTTCATTTTTTGTTTGATTAATTTCTTTTAATTATGTCAGATTAAAAATTATTATAGCAAAGTTTTTAGAAAAAAACAATTAGCTTAGCCCTCAATCAATCGAAAAGTCAAAAAATTAAACCGAACTTCTTCTTATTATTGATCCAGAAATCTTCTCAGCCACGTTTCCTCCTGCTGTCATAAACATCGGTCTTACATCAACATAGTCAAAAACCAACTTTCCATCCGAATTCTCTCTTATACTGGAAAATATCGCTGCCCAGGAGAATCTTTGAGGAAGAAGCAAATTTGGCCGATTAAATCCTTTTTTCTCCAAGACTTCACTCATTACGAATAAAAAAAATTCAACCTCTTCACTAGTAAAACTAAAAAATCTTTCAATTCCGATTTTGATATTCGAATCAGCAACTTGACGGCGTTTATTTTTTAATCTCTTCAAAAACTTAACTAGGTTCTGGATGTGATCGCGATTATTTGGATCTTTAATAAGATCTATGATAAATCTTTTTGATGGCATGGTAGCTTTCAGTATCTCCGTGAGCTTTGAATAAAAATCAACATCGAATCCTTCACCCTCAAAAAAATTTATTAAATCCTGAGATGAAAAAGAAGACCATTTTCCTTCAAGAATTAATTTCTTGTAAAAACCAAGCAGTTTTTGGTAAAAATCCTCATAAGCTCTCGCAAGATATCTTAACTTCCAGAGATAGCGATCTATTGGATCTCCATTTGAGTCATTAAAAGAGATTCTTAATGCTCCCTCTGCGGTTGATTCAAGGCTAATTGAGTCTTTTTCTGGAAGATCTTCTTGTTGAATGATCTTTTTTGTTAACTTATCAAACAAATCGAAGATCTCTTGATTAAAGATGCCATGATATTTCAATCTTTCAACGAAGGTTGGTTCTAAGAAATCTTCTTGAAAATCGTTCTCGCCTTTTTTCAAAACAGATAAATGAAGGTGAAAGTAGGGGTTAGATTGGCAGGCATTGGAGAAAATAAGATTGCCCCTGTCGGTAAAACCGCCCATGAAATAAACAAAAATTGATTTCGAATCTCCCAGAAACCTACCCAAATATTCAATTGCAGCAGTGACGTAGTTTGGCATCTTGACTATCTGCTCATCGGTCAAGGAGGCAACACCGGGTATTGTTCCTAAACTTGGATGGTAATTTTTCACCCAAATTAGCAGATGAGCTGGTCTTGTATTACCTTTTTCATCGGATAATGTAACCGGGGTGTGCGGGGAGATGTTTGAAGTGACAACAAACTCTCTTCTTCCATCTTGTGTTCCCAAATTTCTTTCAATTTCTGGAATCGCTCCCTGACAAAGACTCTGCCAGAATTTTTCCCAGTCAACGTCTAGTCCCTGATCCGATCTTTGGCCAAAGCTATTTATCTGTCGAACAGCCGGCTTGTCTGGGGCTCTGATGGTGCCTCTAATAACTGTAGCATAGATATTATGTTTACCAAGTCTTTCCATCTTTCCATTTAGTTTGGCAATTATAACAAAACATTCTTAGGCAATTACCTTTGTCATGTACTCACCCGGCTGGCGCATTTCAAAACCAAGTTTGCGGTAATATTCTCTAGTACCGACAGCGGCGATAACACTAATTTTTCTGAGATTAAAGTTTTTTGTTATCTCGATTGCTTTCTCAATTAGAACCTTGCCTAGGCCTTGATGCTGAATGATCCCTTTTTGGGAAAGTGGCGTTAGGGGGCCTAGAACATGAAGTTCGCGAATTATTGACGAGTGATCAAGTGGGGTGATGAAAAAATTTTTCTTCTGGATGACAAAAGAGGGAATTCTTAGCCTCAGATAGCCAAGAAGTTTATACGCCTCATCAACAATTTCGATAAAGAACTCCTGACCATCAGAAGCAGAGTAGGGGATGATGTTATTTTTTGGCTGGCCAGTGATTTTTTTATCGCGGATCTCCCGACAGCGAATACACGGACATTTAATATTTTTCTCCTTGAGGTGCTTTTCCAAGTTCTGGCGAAAATTTGAAGGAAAGGTCTCGACCACCAAATCATTTCTGGTTAGATCGCGAGCTAGCCGATTAATTCTAACCCAGGGTGAGACAATTTCTTGAGTAAATACTCCCGTCAGGTGCCAAAGATAAGCTTCGTCAATTGGTTTGTACTTGCCGACTTGATACCAGTTAGCCAGGGGACTGTTTTTAACTACTTGTGTTGGATAGAACTTAATGTTGTCGGGCTTAAATCGATCATCAGTGAAGATCTGACGTAAGACCTGAATGTCTTTCTCAAAACTGCTTCCGGGAAGACCAGGCATCAAGTGATATGTGATCTTAAACCCAGCATCCCGAAGAAGTTTTGTTGCTTGCGCCACTACTTCGACTTGGTGACCTCGATTGATGAGCCTTAAAACCTCTTCATCAGTTGATTGAACGCCAAGTTCGACTCTGGTAACGCCTAATCTTCGCAAAAAAAATACCTCCTCCTCATCAATAAAATCTGGCCTGGTCTCAATAGTCAGCCCAGCCAGCCGAGATCTTGCCGTTTCATTTCTTGTCTTCGCTTCTTCTAGATCTTTTGATTTTGAGAAGGCCAGCTGACCTGTTTTGATAATTTTCTCAATCTCCGAGTTCAGACCATCAAAAACCCGCCTGATAAACCATTCTCGATAATCTTTTTGGTAAAAAGAAAAGGTTCCACCCTGGATTATCACCTCCATTTTGTCAATTGGATGGCCGGAGAGATAAAACTGAACTAGTCGATCAAAAGTTTGGCCGTATGGATCATACTTAACTCTGATCGCTCTCATCACAGCTGCCTCATCGGGAAAGTAGCTCTTTGGAGCACCATTAACCAAGGCACAATAAACACAATGAAATGGACATGAGTTTTTAGGTAAGGTAAAGACCGATAGAGGAACGATTCCAGAAAGTGAGCGAACTGAGACTACTCGAGTTAGATCAAGAAAGGCGGGCCTTTCTTTCAGGTTGTCTTCGAAGTGTCTTTTGTAGATAAAATTCAGATGCCAAAGTTTTGGGTAAAAATCGGAAATTTTTTCCTGAGCGAGAAACTCACGGATTGAGAGATTAAGCGCCTTTCTTGAGCAAATATCCTTATCAAGAAGAGCTAAAAAGAGCTTTTTAATAGTCAATTCTTTTTCTCTGGGAAAAGTTGGCGGATAGTACATAGACTCTTGGGTAAAATAAAAAAATGTCCGAGGTCAACTTTGTTGAAAAATATTATCAAATTTTGGAAAATCTGTTTTTAAAGCACCAAAAAAGAATTGACCATCAGAAAGTCGGCGTTCTCGTTTCCGGAGGTATTGACTCGTCAATTGTTGCTTATTTTACCACTAAGTTCTTCGATGAAGCTGTTTTTTTTATTCTCCACTCAAAAGATGCCGTCGATCTCGTGTATGCTAAGCTTCTCAACCAGAAGTTAGACCAGGAATTGATCTCAGTTAATTTTGACAAAGAGAAAGTAAACACGGTGAGAAAAAAAGTTGAAGATATTCTAGAGAAAGCCAAAGTTCCCTCCAGTTTAACTCATCTTTCGATCGCTACTTGTTTTTTTTCCTCTTGAAAAAAGTCAAGGCGTCAGGAATAAGTTATCTTTTCACCGGGCAGGGTCCAGATGTTCTTTTGGCAGGCTACCATATGTACCAGAAAATACCTCTTGAGTTTCTTAATCAAGAAATTGCCAGCGATCTTTATCTTCTTGAGATCGACAAGAAAAGAGACCAAGCGATCGCTGATTTTTTTGATATCACCTTGATTAATCCCTATCTTGAAAAAGAAATGATTGATTTCTGTCTGAAACTTCCGCCAGAATTTAAGATAAACCAAATTGAAGGCAAAAATTACGAAAAATATCTATCTAGAAAACTTGCCGTTAGTCTTGGGTTACCCAAAGAGATTATCCTTCGGCCAAAAAAAGCCTTCCAGTACTCAACTAAAGTAAGGAAGTATCTTTAAAATTCCCTAGAGGTGTCTCTTTGCCCTCTACCTCTGAGAATGCTTAACGATGAGGCCTTTGCGTTAGTGAAGTGGGTGTTAGGGGTAGGTTTCAGGATCAGACTCAAAAATACAAACCACATCTCCTGGTCCAAGAACTTAAGGTTTTCTTAGGTCATATCTTAACTCTGAATGCGGAGCCTTGTAAAATCCATCTTCTGTTAAGAGAGAAACGACATCTTCTCTGTCAAGCATAACCACGGCCACTCGGCAGGCTCGAACAACGCCTTTATTGATTTTGACTCGTCTTTTTTTCTCAACGCAATTAACTCTGGAATCTGAACTTCGTCTAAGGCTTGATGAAGAAGACTGGGAGAAAGTTTGGGGAGGTAATGACTAAACTCAGAAGAAGGACTAAAAGATGGTGACGTTGGAGTTGCAGATACTTCATGCTTTTTAGAAGGAGAGACATCTTGATTTTCAGAAAGATAAGATTTAAAAGAAAAATAGGTCATTGGTGAGGGTGCCGGTTCCCCAAAGTTGAATTCAAAAATCAGACTATCATCTGAAGCTCTTTTAACTGAATAAGAAAATCTTTGTCCCTAGTCAGACAACGGGATGTCGAGTTAAACGTTTTCAGGAAAAGTTCTATTTACTTTATCGCAATCTGGAAACTCACCTTCTTTTACATCTTCGCGTCAAAAAGCAATCAATCCCCCCATAAAGATAACGGCAAGAATAACTGTCATTTTGTAACCAAAGTCATCCGAAGGTTGCCTAACTAATATTTCAAGAACTTCCGGATCATTCTTGATGAGAAGTGAAGCCAAGAGAAAATAGATCATTCCGGCTTCTCTGAGATAATCTTCAGGAAGTCGATCGAAGACAGAGGGCAGTCTTTAATTGTTCAAATCTTAAAAAAATCAAAGCACTATTCCTTTCTTAAAAATCTGACTGAGAGGTAATAAAAAAATTTCCCGAAGGTTCAAAATCTGATTAAACTCCCTTGCTACAATTATGCTTTCAGGAGATAAAGAACAATTTTCTGAGTATATTAAGATTCCTTTGCTTTTGAGAAGTCAAAGAAGAGGTAGAGGAGAACAAAAGTCCAGTTCCAGCCTGCTGATTCTCAATAACTACCCGGCTTGCTTTTGACAAGATTTCCTCTCTTAAGAAACTTAGCCTGGATTCATCGATCAGATCAATTGGCAAGGAGTCGCTGATTCTTGTTCCAACAGGTAGGTGAATCCCGTCAAAGTTTTTTAGATAGGGCCTCAAACGCTTAAAAAGGGAAAACCATTCTTTGACAATCTCCCGGTGAGTTTTGAAAGCAAAAGCGTGGTACAGATCAAGCATCGCCCGACAATCGATCCGGTTTTTTCTGAAAAAATCAACCAGTTTTAGAGTTTGGTCAAGTTCCCGGAAGTCTTTATCGGCTTTCGCGTTTTCGATCCAAAGTCTCTTTGGAGGGTGACTAAGGATCTCTTCTTTCACTTGGGGACTGCCAGCATAAGTTGAGTGAAGAAGAAGATCAATCTCAAGATAATTGAAGACAAGCTCGTTGTAGCTAGCGATTAGAAGATCAAGGATCCTTAAAAGGATAGTACTGGTCAACTGACCCTCGGATCTCAGACCGGTTCGGCCATGAATTGAGAGAACCTTGATTTTTTTTTGACCAAGTTTTTCGATAAACTTCTTTATTCTTCTGATAGGCCGAAAGCCAATTAGTTCTACCCCGGATAAAACGCCTCTTTTAAAGGTCTCTTCCCAAAGAAACAAAAACTGCTCTGCGGTTCCAAAAATCCCAAGACTATCGGAAGAAACAAGAAGCTCCAGGGAAGACGTTCTTTTTATCATTGACTTGATTGGTTGGTGGTTATCTTGTCTTGATAGCGGTTAATATCGGCCTCAACCATCATCTTGACTATCTCTTCAAAAGTCACCTTTGGCCGCCAGCCAAGAATTTTTCTCGCTTTGTCAGCTTTGGCTCTCAAATTTGGAACCTCAGCCGGCCGCTTGTACTGGGGATCAACAACAACGTACTTTTTCCAGTCACCAATGCCAGCAAATTTAAAAGCAAGCTCAACAAACTCCCTGACATTGTGGCTTTCTCCGGTCCCAACAACATAATCGTCTGGCTGTGACTGCTGAAGCATAAGGTACATTGCCTCAACATAATCGCCGGCAAAACCCCAGTCGCGATAGGCATCAAGATTACCTAGCCGAAGTTCTTTTGCCAGACCAAACTTGATTCGGGCAACGCCGTCGGTGATCTTGCGCGTGACAAACTGAAGGCCGCGAATCGGCGATTCGTGATTAAACAAAATTCCATTAACAGCAAAAAGACCGTAAGCCTCTCGAAAGTTCACTGTGATCCAGTAGGCATAGACCTTGGAGACACCGTAGGGCGAACGAGGATGAAAGGGAGTGGTTTCATCTTGAAAGCCATCTTTGTTTTGAAGACCAAACATCTCACTTGTTGAGGCCTGATAGAACTTAGTTGTTGGTGAAAAATACTTAACGGCGTTAAGAAAATGGAGAGTTCCCAAAGCATTAACCTCAGTTGTCAGTTTTGCCTGCTCAAAAGAGGCGCCGACAAATGATTGGGCGGCTAAATTATAAATCTCAGTCGGTCTGATGACTCGAACCAAATTAAGAAGCGAGGCCTCGTCAGTCATATCTCCCTCGACATACTCAACCTCGTGAGTAATTCCAAGATAATCTAGATTGGAGAAGTTAGGATTAGAGTAGCGGCGAATCATTCCATAAACCCGGTAGCCTTTTTCAAGGAGCAGTTTTGCCAGGTAGGGGCCATCCTGACCCAAAATTCCTGTAACTAAAGCCACTCTTTTTGACATTAAAAAAAATTATAACACAAAAACAGGGCTAAGATCAAAAGAATAGGTTTTTTGCCAAGCCAAAAAATGCTTTCTGATAGAATTTATCTTGGATAAATGATCAAAAAACTCTTTGCGTCTTTGAGTAAACCCACTTCAAGAAACATCCTCATCAATACTCTTGGAAACTACCTTAATGTTTTTTTTACCGCTCTTTTAGCTTTTTTACTCGTTCGAGTGATGGACCCAGTCGAGTATGGAATCCTGAGCGTGCTTTTGGGTGTGATTTATGTCTTAACTAACATCCTCGATTTTGGTACCGCTGCCAACATCTACTCATACCTACCGGTTCTTGTCGAGCAACAAACGTCGCGAGTGTATGTTTTTCTTAAGACAATTTTCTACTTTCAAACTCTTCTTTCGCTTTTGATCGTCGGTCTTTTGATTGTTTTCTTCCCAAGTGTTGACCGTTATCTTTTAAAAACGTCAGCCTCCTGGGAACAGCTCGCTCTTACCGCCATCTCAGTTTTATTTTTCATCTGGCAAAACTATATCGTTAACGCTTTAAACGCTACTGGCAATTTTTTCTTCTCAAATTTGACAATCAACATTTCCAACTTGGTTAAGACTGGGGTCATCCTTGGTCTTTATCAATTAAACCTGATCAATGTGGCGACGGTTATGGCAACTTTTGGGATTGTCAGTCCAGTGATTGTTTTTATTTTCTTGATAATTAAAAAATTCTCAATTGTTAAAAAAATTTTAACTTCAGCGGTTTTAAGAAGAGAACTGCGCTTTTCCTACACTTTTGGCATCTTCGTTGCCTCTCAGTTCTATAATCTAGGCTCGCGGATCGACCTTTTTCTTTTGTCTTTTTTCTTTCCCCAAAGCCCCCAAGTTGGCTACTATAGTCTGTCCCAAAAGGTGATTTTAACGGTCCTAGCCTCAATCATCGCCATCACCCAGGTTCTTTCGCCCAGTTTTGCCAAAATTAGCACTAGGCACCAGGCCAGAAAAGAGTTTCTCAATGGTCTTTTTTATCTTCTTATTCCAGCTTTTTTGTTTTTGTCCTTGATTTTCATACCAGATCGGATTTTCGAGTTTTTCTTCACGGCCAAGTATCAAGAAAGCACCTCAATCACCAAAGCCTTAGCTTGGCCGTTTGTCATCTTTGTTCTTTTACACCTGCCTTTGATCTTTATCATTCACACGGCCAAAAAAACCAGACCTCTTCTTCTTAGTAATCTTTCTTTTTTTCTGATCATGACCGGGACCAGCTTTTGGCTTATCCCCAGAATTGGCTGGCTGGCGCCAGTGATTGCTTACACTCTAAGTTTTTTGATGATGTTGGCAATTTTGACCTCTTCAACAATCAAGGAATATCAAAAACTACCAGAAAACAATAAGCGAGCTACTTTTCCTGATTTTGATAAGCAAAAAAAAGATTTTCAAGAAGGGAGGCGACGGTCATTGGTCCAACCCCACCGGGCACAGGAGTAATGGCAGCGATCTTGTCAAAAACATCCCTAAAATCAACATCACCAAAGACTTGTTTACCTTCTCGCGTGACACCAACATCAACAACAATCGCTTTGTTTTTGAAGAATTCCTTCTTGAAATAGTGTTTTTTTCCAACAGCAACAATGACAATATCAGCAGCGTTTGTTTCGTCTTTGAGATTCGGGGTTTTTGAGTGAGTCAGAGTCACAGTTGCTTGTTCGTTAGTTAGCATCAAAGTTAAAGGCTTACCAACAAGCTGGCTTCGACCAACAAGAGTGATTTTTTTACCGCCAAGATCAATTTCATATTCCTTCAAAAGTTTGATTATTCCTCTGGCAGTCGCCGGAAAAAATATTGGCTCAATGTTGTTTTTTGATATAAACAATCTTCCAAGATTAAGGGGATGAAGACAGTCAATATCTTTTTTGGGGTCAATCCTTTCAAGAATCTCTCTTTCTGCCGTCGAAAGATTCTTTCCTATCGGCAACTGAAGAACAATTCCATGTATCTTGCTGTCGCTGTTTAATCCTTCTAGACAATCAAGAACTTTTTTTTGAGAAACATCTTCTGGAAAGACAACTTTTTTGCAGTAAAAGCCGGCCTCAAGGCAAGCGTTAATTTTTTGTTTGACATAAATTTTTGAGGCTGGATCATTACCAATCAAAATAATTGCCAAACCAGGCTTTTTTTTTAGCTTGGCGACTTTTTCTCTTAGCTTTTTGACTATTTTCTTTTTTATTCGTCGGCCATCAAGAATTTTTGCCGCCATAGAAAAAATCCTATCTTAATCACTTTGACAAGGAAAGATTATATAATAAATCAAGTTTTGGCTAATTGGAGAAATACTTTGATTTATATGAGGGACAGAGAAATCGAGCGTCTTATAAAGAAAGAAAAACAAAGACAAGAGGATGAACTTGAACTGATACCTTCAGAAAACTACGCCTCAAAGGAAGTCAGAGAAGCTTTGGCATCCTTTTTTGTCAACAAATACTCCGAGGGCTATCCCGGAAAAAGATATTACGGCGGCAATGAGATTGTTGATGAGCTGGAGAAATTAGTGATTGACCGGGCAAAAAAGCTTTTTCGGGTACCCTTTGCCAATGTTCAGCCTTATTCTGGTTCCCCGGCAAATCTCGCCGTTTACCTTGCTCTCTGCAAACCTGAAGATCAGGTAATCGGAATGTCATTGACAGCCGGAGGTCATCTGTCTCATGGCCATTCAGTCTCAGCAACCGGCATTTTATTCAGAAGTATTCAGTATGGCCTGAGAAAGAAAAATCTTTATGTTCACGAAGATCTCTTTGATTACGACGAGATTGAAAACTTGGCGAAAAAGCACCAGCCAAAGATTATCTGGGTCGGCGCCAGTGCTTACCCCCTTATGATTGATTTCCAGAAGTTTTCTCAGATTGCTGAGAAAGTTAGCGCCTACTTGGTCGCTGACATTGCTCATATTGCTGGCTTGGTGGTCGGTGGCGTTCATCCTTCACCTGTTCCATATGCTCATATTATTACAACAACCACTCACAAAACGCTTCGCGGACCCCGTGGCGCCATGATTTTGGTGACGGAGAAGGGGATCGCCAAAGACCCTGGTCTGCCAGAGAAAATCAACCAAGCAGTTTTTCCGGGGTTGCAGGGAGGTCCTCACGATCATCAGATAGCCGCCATTGGCGTCGCTTTGTATGAAGCTAGTCAACCTTCGTTTAAAAGCTACGCTCAGCAGGTCGTTAAAAACAGTCGATTGTTGGCAAAAATTCTTCTCAAAAACGGTCTTTCGCTTATCGGTGGTGGTAGCGACAATCATTTAACTTTAGTCGACTTAACGCCTCTCTTAGGTCCAGGCACCGGCATCTTCGTTCAGAAAGCTTTCGATTTGGTCGGAATTTCTATAAATAAAAACTCTGTTCCTAATGAGTCAGGGTCATCTTTTTATCCCTCAGGCATCAGACTGGGAACTCCAGCGGTCACCTCCCGAGGCATGAAAGAAAAAGAGATCGAAATCATTGGAGAAAAAATTGTTGAAGTGATTTATCTTGTCAAGGATTATTTCTCTTCCCATCAAAAAAATTTCTCTTTTATCACTTTAAGTAAAGAAAAAAAACGAGCCTTCATAAAGAAGTTTGAAGAAAAAATACAAAAAAATAGGCGAATAAAAGAAATTAAAAATGAGATAAAAAATCTCGCCCGGCAATTTCCAATTCCATAACAGATAAGCAGAAACTAAGGCGGTTAATTGATTTTCTCTTGAGAATAGGTTATTATTAAAAGTACCAGCGGGATTAGTTGACCGGTTCAATGCCACCCTTCCAAGGTGGAGAAACGGGTTCAATTCCCGTATCCCGCTCAAAAAATAACCAAATCTAAGGATGAGCTGCTCTAAAAGCTTGCTCCAAATCACCAATTAAATCAGCCACATCCTCCAGACCAACCGACAAGCGAATCAAACCCGGACTGATACCAGCTTGTTTTAGCGCCTCCTCACTCATCTCGCTATGAGTCATCGAGGCTGGGTGCTCGATGA
Source organism: Patescibacteria group bacterium (assembly GCA_025057905.1). Taxonomy (GTDB): domain Bacteria; phylum Patescibacteriota; class Microgenomatia; order UBA1406; family GWC2-37-13; genus GWC2-37-13. The sequence goes on along the minus strand of JANWUX010000002.1, from coordinate 143,743 downwards.
GGCTTTCGACCGCGCCTAAAGAAACAGCCAGATTAATTAACTTGACACTGTCAACAATCTTTCTGGCCACCGAAAAACCACCTTTTACCTCAAAAGAAATTACCCCACCAAACCCGATCTGGGAATTCATTTGTTTTTTAGCAATTTCCTCTTGATCAGGATCACCCAGGCCCGGATAGTAGACTCTCTCCACTAGAGGATGATTTCCAAGAAAATCAATAATGGCTTGAGCTGTCTTTGAGATCTCTTTTAACCTGACCTCAAGAGTTGCCAGTCCTCGCAGGGCTAAAAAAGCCGTGAAGGGGGAGAGTGTTGGCCCAAAAAAAATGAAACTGTGCCGGTAAATCTCATCAATTAGGCTCTTTTGACCAACAATTGCTCCGCCAATGAAATCTGAGTGGCCGCCAATGTACTTGGTGAGACTGTGAACGACAATATCGACTCCTTGGCTTATTGGCTTTTGGATTAAGGGTGCAAAGGTATTATCAAAGACAGTGAGAATTTTGTTGGCTTTGGCAATTTTGGTGATCTTTTTGATGTCAATTACCTCGAGCATCGGATTGGTTGGGCTTTCTAGGTAAATAATTTTGGTCCGTAAGGAGAGAACACGGCTTATCGTCTCCGGGATTTTAAAATTAAGCAGGTGAGTTTTGATGCCAAATTGAGGCAGAATCTCATTGAGAAGATAAGCTGTGCCACCGTAAAGAACCCGATGAGCAACAATCTCGTCGCCTGGTCTAAGAAAATGAAAAAGGACCATAGATATCGCCGCCATACCAGAGGCGGTGACGATCGCTTTTTCGGCTTCTTCTAAGGCAGCCAGTCGCTCCTCAAGAACTTGAAGAGTCGGATTGGTGAACCGAGAGTAGATCATCCCTTCTTCGTCGCCCTTAAATCTTCTAGCACCAGTTTGACTATCAGGGAAGCGATAAGTTGTCGTCAGGTAGATTGGCGGATTGACAGACCCAAAAACCGGATCAATCTTTTTTAAACCTAAGTGAATGAGTTTTGTCTTAATTTTTGACATTGTCTAAATTTTAACAAAAACCAAAGGGAGTTGACCTGAAAGATCAGCCTAGTCGCTGGTATTTTTTTGTCGACAGGTAAAGTTTTTGGCTTTCTTCAAGCTCTTCTTTAGTATTGACACCTATCCCCACCGAAGCAAAAGGTAACTCAACCCCGACCGCCGGCAGTTTTTTATCATTGGCAATTCGAATCATTTGATTGAGGTAATACTCGCCAGAGATCGGCGATTTGGGAATTTTATCAATGTTTTTTCTTAAAAATTCAAAATCAAAGCAGTAAAAGCCAGCATTCACCTCAGTGACTGTTTTTCTCACCGACGCTGGTGCATCTTTGTATTCGATATTATCAATAACTTTGCCTTTGTTATCTCTGATGACATAACCCCAATGAAGACGATCATTTTCTCTGGTCCTGGTGGTAAAGAAAGATAAAACTGAGTTCTCTTTTTTATGGATTTTTATCAACCTTTCAAGGTCTGACTTTTCATAAAACATCATATGATCGCCCTGGCCAACAAGAACTAGTTTTGGCCTGAGATTTAGCTCAACTATTTTTCTGACCGCTACTTTGACCGAATGACCAGTACCCAGCCTTTTGGTCTGATAAGCATAAATAAGGCCAGAATAGGATTGAAGAACTGCTCTTACACTCTGAGAAAAAGCCCCGACAACGACAACGTTTTTTTCGGTCACTTGACTTATCAACTCGAGGGCATAAGTGACAAGCGGCCTACCCAAAAAAGGTAAAGTCACTTTGTTAACAGTTTTTGAGCCGGCACGCTTTCCTTTACCAGCAGCCAAAATTATCCCAACAATCATTTTCTAATAATCCCATCCTTGAGGATGGTGAGTGTACCACTTAACTAAAGTCTTAATTGAGTCATCGATGGTTCTTCGAGGCTGCCAACCAAGCACTCTCTTTGCCTTGGTAATGTCAGCAAAAATCCTGGCATACTCGCCCTTTCTAGGCCTGCCCCGGTTGATCTTAAACGTTCGACCGGTGATTTCCTGAACTCTTGAAACAATTTCCAGAACTGAGTTTCCTTGCCCTGTACCCAGATTAACAACTTCGCGATAGTGGCTTTCCAAAAGCTTTTCTGCGGCAAGTAAATGAGCCTCATTAAGATCAACGACATTAATATAGTCTCTAATTGGGGTTTTGTCGGGAGTATCCACTTGAGGACAAGTAAGATAGAATGATTCAATTCTCAGAGCGCCTCTGACAGCGTTCTGTACCAAGAGAGTCGAGGGTTTTTTTGAGTCGCCAATCGTCCCGTCATCAGAGGCGCCACAGACATTGAAGTAGCGAAGAATGAAAAAGTCAAAGTCAAAGATCTGCCCATACCATTGAATTATCTCTTCGGCCATCTTTTTTGACTGACCATAAGGATTGACCGGAAGAAGCTGATGTTTTTCACTAACGGGAACAGTCTCAGCTTCGCCGTAAACGGCGCAGGTTGAGGAAAAAACGATTTTTCTTGTCTGAAATTTTCTCATCGTTTCCAAAAGATTAAGCGTCCCAAAAGCATTGTTGTAAAAGTACTTGTGGGGATCTCTCATTGACTCATCAACAACACAGGAAGCGGCGTAATGAACCACCAAAGCTATTGGTTGATTTTCCTCAAAAATGCTGGCAAGATCCTCCTTTAGATCTTGTTGATAAAAAAAGAATCTTTGAGGATGACGCTGGCTTATAAACTCAACCGCCTGTCGATAGCCGGTTTGAAGATTATCTACACCAATTACCCGGTAACCATTACTTAAAAACAAATCACTGGCGACCGAACCGATATAACCAGCGCAACCGGTGATTAAAATTTTTTTCTCCATAGGAAAAAAATGTGCCCTAGCGAGCAACTTTTAATCTTCTTATGGGATGCCAGTGAAATCGCCCCTCAGCAACATAAATCCCTCCAAAAACAAAAAAACTACCCAACAGATACCAAAGACTAGGTACCTCACCAAGCAAAAAGTAGGCAATGACGACAGCAACAATTGGATCCAGATAGGTAAAAACCCCAACTTCTTGGGCATCTAGCTTAGAAATTCCATAATAATACAAAAAATAAGCCATTGCCGAGGAAAGAAAGACCCCGTAAATTATCCCTGTCCAGCCGTTGAGATTAAGATCAGCAAAACTCCAGTCTCTCAGCTCAGACGGGACAAAAATCAAAAACAACAAACTAGCAGTCAAGAAGGAAAAACAACTAACAAAGTAAGGACTGACAACTTTAAGAACATCCTTACCAATAATAGTAGCGATAATCGTTCCTAAGGTAGCAATAACAATAAAGATGTTTCCTTCAATCTCGCCAAAAACTAATTCTCTTTTTGAGATCAGTATCGGCGAAAGAACAATAATTAAAACCCCAACTAAAGCAATCATCATTCCTGATAAAACCTTTAATCGAGGTCTTTCCTTCAAGAAAACAATCGAAAGAAAGTAGAGAAAGACCGGCCCAGCCGAGGCAATAATTGGGGTGTTGATACTTTCCGTTTTTTTTAGACCCAGAAAGAAAAAAGTAATGTTAATAAAGATACCAAAAAAACCAACCAAAAAGACCCCGATAGTTTTTCTTGGGCTTATTGACGGAAATTTTCTGATCAAAAAAGGCAAAAAAATTAATCCGGCGAAAAAAAACCGAACGAAGGCCAAAGTAAAAGGTGGAATGTTCTCCAGAGCAAATTTAAATATTGGTGGAGCGCCACCCCAGATGATGTTGGTGATGATCAAAGCTAGAACGGGACTCATATGAAAATTTATTTTTATCCTCGAGTTTTTTATTAAGATAGAGAATCAGCTCGCCGATTATCCCAGTCATCGTAATCTGAACTCCAACAATCATAAAAAGCATCCCTAAAAACAAAAGCGGCCGACGGTAAAGAAGAAGATTATGAATAAGTCGCTCATAAGCAAGATACACCAGAACCAAAAAACCACCTAAAGAAAAAATCATGCCGATGCCCCCAAAAAAATAAAGGGGCTTTTCAGAAAATTTGTATAAAAAAAACGCCGTGATCATATCAAAAATACCACCGATTAGCTTTCCCGAACCAAATTTCGACCGACCAAATTTTCTTTTATGGTTGTTTACTGGAACCTCGGTCACTTTGTATCCTTGATAAAAAGCGTATAAAGGAAAAAATCGGAAATTGTTGCCGTAAAAAATAAAATCATCGAGAATCTTTCTTCTAAAAACTTTAAAACCGCAGTTGATATCTTTGTAAGGAGAATGAAAAAAAATTTTTAGAAAAAGATAGGCAATTTTTGAGTAAATCTTTATCAATAGACCTTCTTTTCTGTTGATTCTCACGCCATTAACAAAATCATAACCTTGATGGATTTTTTCTAGAAATTTTGGCAAATCTTCCGGATCATCTTGAAGATCAGCGTCAATGAAACTGATCAATTCTCCTTTAGAATTTTCAATTCCAGTCTTTAGTGCCTCTCCTTTTCCCAGCCTTTTTATATGTTTAATTAATTTAATTTTTTCGTTTAAAGTCTCAATATCTGATAATTGATATTGGTCAGTTGACCCATCATCGACTAGCAAAATCTCCCATTTTAGGTTAATTTTTTTTAGTACATGAGTTAATTTTTTGATTAAAATCGGCAGATTCTTCTTTTCATTATGAAAAGGAATAACAACTGAAATCATCATTGAAAAATTTGAAGATTAAAAATTAATCACTAAAAAAATCTAAGATTTTAATTTTTGGTATTTTTTTATTAACTGATCAATAACATAATATACTAAAAGACTCTCTTCTAAAGGAGAAGGATTCTCGATCTCTCCAATAACCGTTTTGTAAAATAATTCTAACTCTCTTCCGTAGCCATTTTTATAGTAGTCATTCTCTGTTGATGATACTTGATAGATAATTTCATATCTATCTCTGACGATATCTTCTAAGGTTAAGTTCAGTTCAATGTTTTTAAGATTATAAAATCTAAATTTTTCAAAGCCGGTCAAAATTCCTATTTCTCCCTTTCTGTTTATTATTTTATACTCCATTTCTAGTTTATTAGAACAATTACTGATCTCAATCAAAGCATTTTTACCAGAAATAAAACTTAAAGCTAAATTGGCCACAAAATCTCTTTCTTTAATTCTGGTTAAGAACAAATCAATCTTTTTTGGTTTCGATTTAAAGATATTTATAGCCATCTCAATTGGATGTATACCAATTGCCAAAATATAACTTTCAAAGACAGATTTACAATGCCAAAGAAGGTCTTTGGGCTTATTGGTAAGATATCGAAAATTCAAATAAACAATCTCGCTCTCGCGACTCAAAATCTTGACAAGATTATCATAAGACTGACTATGTCTAAAACTATATCCGACAAATATTCTATTCTTGATTTTTTCTTTTTGCTCAAGAATTAACTTCAAACTTCGAAAGTCTTTTACTGGGGGCTTTTCCACGAAGATAAAACAATCTTTTTCAAGACAATATGTTATTATTTTTTGGTGAAAATCAGGTGAACCGGTAACTATGAGAGCATCAATATCAGATTGATCAATCAGCTTTTTCCAATTATCAAAAATTTGTTTAGCCCCTAAAATATCTTTAAATTTCTTTGCCTTATTGATATCGCTAGAATAAACACTGTCAACGACCAATCCTTTCGTGATCATTAATGCAGGAAGAAGCTTCTCTTGAAAATGATTGCCAATTCCTATTATTCCTAACTTAACAAGCTTCATCCAAATAATTTGACAAAATACTGTAAATTTTATCGAGTATTTTATTCTTCTTCATCTTGGCAAGAATAGTTCGATTAGTACTTAAATTTAGTTTTATAAATTTTCCCCTTTCGTTTTCATTTCTTAAATAATCAGTACTAAAATGAAGCGCTGAGAAAGAGACATCTTTTTTGTTTATTAAATTAAATCTATTGATACTATAAGCAATCTGAGAAATCTCATTGTCAATAGAATTAATTGAAAACTGCTCGGCAATTTTTCTTTGCAAATAAGTCTCTTCTATGACTGTAGGCACTGATAAGTGACCATAAGTATTTAGGAAAGGAAACCTATCAATTAGCTTGTTTTTTATTTTATTAATACTAATCATAACTCTATGCTGATTCATAACAAAATAAATTGACGGGACAAATATTTTATTATAAAGATCAGTCTCTTTTGTCAGACAACCTAATTTCCCAATATAAATAACTTCACTTGCACCTAGTTTACATATTCTATAGACAATTTTAGAACTAATATCTCCCCAAAAACTGTACTTAACTCCCAAGAAATTAACAACAAAATTGTTTTTTAAACGATAACGATAACTTTTGTAAAATTGATTCTCGAAAGAACTAATCAAAACTGGTCTTTTTTCTTTTTGTAGTCTTAATCTCATTTCTTCAACATAGCTGATTACTACCTTATCACCTCTCAGAACAAAATTTTCATCTAATTTAGTAAGGTCGCAAATTCTTATTTCAGCGAGAGGGTAGCGAAAGATAAAAAAATTTTTAATTTTTTTATTTAGTTTGTAAAAAAAATATTTTATAAAACTAGTATAGTGATAAATATAGTCTTTTCCCGGTGGAACTAAAATTACTAAGGTTTTTTTATTATTCTTGATCATTTCGAAAAAGCCTGGTCTTATAAAATTAAATTTCTTTGTCGTGCTAAAATAATTAAAATCAACCTTGCTGATTAGCTCGACATTATTCAATTTATGGTAAAGATCAAAATCCGTTGGAAAATACCCATGAATCTCGATTAAAAATTCATTTTTTATATAATCATTCACAACTGAAAAAGGAATTTTGCTAAGAATATACCAGTTGAGAGCATGATCCATTGTGTGCTGTTTTTTTGTGGCAAAAGGGATGTTCTTTAGCTCTTCTTTGTACTGAAAAAGATAAAATTTGAGTCTTTCATTTTCTTTTAATATTCTAAGATCGCTAAAGAAAGATAAATAATCATTATTAAAGTAATTAATAACCGAAGAATACTCTTTAAAATTAAGAACAGAAGACAAATAATTAAAATTAATACTAGAATATAGTTTTAGGACATGATCTTTTATCATGCAGAATAAGTTAAATTAAATAATTTCGAGAGGGATTAAATATGTGTCAATGAGATGAAGAGTTGGTTCGGCAATCTTAATATTTTTTAATTTTTTTTTACTGAACCAACCAAAATCAATAGCTTCATTATTCAACTTTACCTGACTATTGATCGAGTAGCCGATAAATTCTATGAATATATAATGATTACCTTTTTTAATATACTCTTGTATTCCTAAAAATCTTGGATTTAATATCTCAATATTAGTTTCTTCTTTTATCTCTCTTTTTAAAGCATCAATTAGATTCACACCAAAATTCACCTTACCTCCAGGAACAATCCACTCGTTGCCAAATTTTCCGCTTGATTTCATCAAAAACAACTCGTTTTTCTCATTAATTATCAATGCCCCAACAACAGGAATAGGATATTTATTGTTCATGATAAAATATAAATCTTATTAAATTTTTTTAATAATGGAGAAACAATCTTAAAAATTTTATTTATATTTATTACTTTCTCTCATTGTAATTATTGATTTTCTTGAAAACTTCAATTTTACCATAAAAGTTTTGATCATTTAGTTGATTATCATATATCATCTGGAAATCTGGATCGTTTTTTAGTTTCTGATAAAACTTTGCTGGTAGGCCGGTTGGCCCAAAAAAATCAATTTCTCGCCTGTAGATAATTACATAATCAGCCAGTCGATAATTATTATCAGATCTTTTTATTAAATCGTCCTCGACTTCACCGGTTTGCTCAAAAGCCGGGTCAAATAAAAAATTAAAGTAAACTTTCCGATTCGTAAAAAAAGGGGAGAGAGCCGGCGTTGTTGAAACGACAATATTCTCATCTTTTAGCTTTTCTTTCCAGTAGTCAATTGATTTTTTCGTCCGGGAATTGATTTTAAAATAATTAACTTTTTCTCTTGAAAAAAAAGTTAGAGGATTGTAAAGGTAAATCCAATAAAGATTTAAACATAAGAAAACAAAAAAAACGATTACTCTCTTTGCTTGGCTTTTGACCAGGACAAGAAATCTTTTGATCCCATAAATTAAACTAATGAACAAAAAAGAAACAATTATTGCCTGATAATGAAAATAGATCGCCCTCATGTTGCTATTTGTGCTTAGAATGTTAATCCCCCACTCGGGGGCTGCGATGATAAAGACCTCCGGTGCCAAAAAAACAAAAAAAAGAGGGGTAGTTAGTCTGGCAAAGTATCTCATTCCTTCATTAATAATTGAAAATATTCTTGATTCAATTCCATAAAAATAAATTTTTGCAAAGTGGATATCGCCCCGAAAGTAGGGAATAATCACATAAACAGTGAAGAAAAAAAACACTGCCCCCAAGACCATCGTCGTCAGACCATGACCGATTTCTTTTTTCCCAATCAGAAGATAACCTCCCAAAAAAAACACTACCAGGCCTACATGTTCTTTGGTTAACAATGCTAAAAATACAAAAAGATAAAACCAGAACCACCTCTTGACTTCTAGAAAATAAAAAGAAGCAATAAAAAAAGTTGTTGCTAAAACCACGGCGTGGAAATCAAAAAGAATCATTCGCTGAACACCGAAAAAAGAGAGATAAGAAAAAGAGATGAGCAAACTTATTTTTTCGCTTTTTAATATCCTTTTGCCAATCAAAAATAAAAAATAGGCGCCAAAAGCAACAATGACCACCTGAGAGAGAACCAGCCAGCGATAAGAGGGATAGATCAAATAGAGAGGAGCGAACAAGGCTAAGATTGGGTCAAAGTGAATCGCTAATCGCGACATATTCTCAAGAAAAGTTGGATTAGTCATCTCCAAAAACCGGCCGCGAGAGGTGTTGTAGACAACCTGGTTCATAATGCCAAGATCATAGTAATGAGAATGAAGATTTTCGACTCTGACAATCGAAAGGTAGCCAAAATAACCAATGAAGACAAGAAAACCAACAAACAAGATAAAAAAGTATTTTCTGTCAAGAATGAAGTTAAAGACTTTTTTTGCCATTTGGCTCAATTTCATCACAAAAAAGAAACTTCGTCAGATTTACTTGTTCCCAGAGTGGAATTTTTCGTGAATTTCTCTCAGACGAACATTCGTGACATGGGTATAAATCTGAGTAGTCGCGATGTTTTTGTGGCCAAGCATCTCCTGGACACTGCGCAGATCAGCTCCTTGAGAGAGTAAGTCAGTAGCAAAGGAGTGGCGAAGGACGTGAGGGCCAATTCTAAACAAGATCCCGGCTTTTTTTCGGTATTTGTCAATCATTCGCTCCACTGACCTAACTGATAGTCTCATTTTTTCATTGGTTAGCTCAGCTTCTGTTCTTGGACCAGCATAGCGGATAAACAGAGGCGAGTAGGAGTCGGTTCTTCTGTCTAGATATTTTTTTAGCCAGTCAACCGCTCTTTTTGAGAGAAAGACAACCCTGGCTCGGCCACCTTTGCCGATCACGCCAAACTCTTTTTTATCAAGATTGACCTGTTCACGATTCAAGGAAACAAGTTCCGACACTCTAAGACCAGTCGAAAACAAAACCTCAAGAATCGCCCGGTCTCTTAAGCCAATTTCATCACTGGTGTCAACAGCATTGAACAACCGCTCAAGCTCCTCTGGAAGGAGAAACTTGATGTTTCGATCTCTGGTTTTTCCAAGCTCGATCATCTCTGGCGACAATACTGAATATCCCTTCTTAAGCAAAAATCGAAAAAAACTTCTGAGGGCAACCAAAAAATAGTTTTGAGTTTGGCGCTTTAGTTCACCTTTGTGAGGATTTAGGTATTGGTGAGAGAGAAAAAGACGAAAGCTTCTGACTGTCTCTTCAGTGATCTCTTCAACATTAATTTCTTTTTGATACTTTTGGCTTAGCCAGCTAGAAAAAAAATTGAGATAATAGCCATACATCCTTACGGTTCGCAAAGATAAGTTTCGATCAAGCTCACAGTACTCAAGAAATCTAACAATACCTTCCTTGACTGACATTGCTTGATTTTATCTTAAACGACACAAAGCCAGTTTTCAAACGAACTTGCTAGTGATTAAAACTTGTATTTTTTTACTATAAGATATATTTTTATGAAGAAAGTTGATTTAGCAATTTTTTTTATATTAAATTTTTTTATAAAATTTATATAATATTTAAATGGATACTGAAAGATTGTCGCCAAGTGAATTGCCCAAAAACAAAGAGATTCAAAAGGTTGTTCGTGGTCTGGTTTTCTCTCTCGCTTCAGCTGAGGAATTATACAACAGTGCCCTCAGTGCTCTTGGTGACGAAAAAAGAAAAAATTTCCCGGTCTTGAGATTTTACCTCGCGGTAAAAGGAAAAGGAGAAGACGAGAGATATACCTTCTTTGGAGGTAAAATTGAAGAAGGTGAAAAGCCGGCGGAGGCAATTCAGCGAGAGATCATAGAAGAAAATAACGCCACCCCTGCCGTTGGAACTGCCCGAAAGTTAGACGGTCAATGGCGATATTCTTCTCCCAAGTCTGGAGATAGAGAGGTTTATCTTGTTCATTTCGCTATCATTCCCCCAGAGAAACAACTGATCATTGGCGACGAGAAAATTACGGGATTTAAGGTATTGACTCTTGATCAATTAAATACTCTAATTAACACTGGAAGTCTAGGTAAGATTGAAAACCAAAAAGGTGTTCCCATTGAAGGTCACCTGGCTCTTTGTGACTCTGAGTTAGATCCAATCGAAATCTCACCCGAAGAGAAAAAAAAGAGAGAAATTGCATTGAAAGGTTTACTCGAAAAATTGAGCAAAGTCGAGAAATATTTAAGAGAAAAAATAATTTTAAAGATGATTTTCAAGAAAGATGGGAAAGTCGTCTCTTTCGAGGAGTTTAAAGAAAGTTATGAAAAATTTGTAAGTCGAATTATCAGGCAGGGATTTGGATTTGTCTTCAAAGAAAAAGCACAAAAAAAAAGATTACGAACAACCCAAAGAACACGAACTTCTTAAGGCCATTGATGATGGTTACTTCGGCAAGGACATTTTTTACTATCTACGTTTTGTTGCTGATAAAGGACTCAAATGGCCCGGGATAGAGGAAACCACTGAAGGATTCAAAATTTTTGTTAATTTTCTGAGAAAAGTCTTCGATGATCTCCTCAAAGAAAAAAAGCTTACTGAATTTGCTTATCAAGAAACTCTCAGAGACAGCAAACGAAATCTTGAAGAGAAAATTAATTTAATCATGGACTTAGACTTCAAGTTCAGGAAAAAGTTGAAAAGGATTTTTAGAGTTAGTGATAAAGATTTAGAGGAAGCATTAAGACTTAGCCAAGATTTCTTTAGAGAAATTTCCAACGAGCTAAAAGTTGCTGACCCAAGACTGACCGGGGGTCTTTACCAAGATTTTGCTCTATTTAATGAAGTTAACAACGCCAGTCTTGGGTTGTTATTAAGTCTCTTTCTTGGATATGACACAAAAGTTAATCCTCCTGAGGCCGAGAAATTAATCCGATTTGAAGCCGGCCGAGAAATTCTCGTTGTTCTTAAGGCTTTGGCCGGAATTAAGAGATACCGAATGGAATTAGAAAAACTAAGAAACGGAAGATTACAAATGGCCGTAAATCAGTTCTTTGGCCCAGTAATCGAAAGAACCATTCTTCAGTTAGATGAGATGAGATATTTCACCATAAACATAAGAAAAATTGATGGCCAAAGACTCATCGTTGACGAAAAGCCAATTAAAACTTTCGCCTCCTTCCTGAGAAAAAGTTTTGAGGGACCAAACATTTTTGATGTCTTCTCAGTAAGTGTTGTTATTTTGCCCCAAGAAAATCAAAAGTCACCGACTAAAAATCATATGCCAGAAACAAAGTTATCAAAACCCGATCCTAGAAATCTCCTTTCAGCTTTTATGATTATGAATAAATTCAAAAATTTCTTAAAGGAACAATTTCCCGACAAAGAAGTTAGATTTGTTGATGTTCGAACATACGGAACAAAGAGGTATTACTCTGGCGAAGGACTTAAACAGGAGGAAATTTGAGGGGTTAGAGTTGGCTCTCAAGGAAGCAAGCTAGTAAGGACAAAATTAGTCATTGTCTTGAAAGACAGGAATGATGAATACCCCCAAACCCTAGACCTTAGTATTTCAAATCAAGAGACAGAAAGAGATCTTGACCTCTTAGAAAATCAGTCATTTGACTGTCCAAACATTGATCAGTTAAGTAAAAAAGATATCGAAGTAATCGAGCAGGCAATATTCAGTCTGCAGGATGGTCGTTTAAAACTTTCAGATCAAGTTATTAATAAAAAAGGAACAGAAATCATGGAACTATCTGTCTATCCTGAATATAGAGTTGAGGGCGATTTTGAAGGTATATTCATGGGCTGGTTGGACAAAATCAGAGATGATTCAAATTATGTTATTAGACGATTACTTGCTGGAGAGGAAGGTGTCCCCTCATTAGATGACTTACTTTTTCCTTATGAGTTATATACAAACCGCTATGCAAATCACTCCCTGAGATCTTCTTACTTCCAATAGGAACCAGAAATTTTGAAAGCCACTAAATCTCAATACTTTTCTGTTTATTTTCACTAAAAGAAAAGAAAATAAATATACACTAGATAAAATCCAAAGCAAATAATTCCTTCGAATCGGTCAAAATACTTTTTGTGAAAAATAAAGAAGGAAACAAAGGTAAAGAAGGTAAAGATGATCATTACCAGGATATCAATGAAACTCTCACTAGTCACCTTTATGGGTGAAATCAGGCTGGAAAATGCAAGAATAAAAAAAATGTTAAAAACATTTGAACCAATAATATTCCCAACTGAGATATCTGACTCTTTTTTATAAGAAGCAACAAGACTTGTTACCAGCTCAGGTAGACTGGTGCCGGCGGCAATGAGAGTCAGACCAATCACCTTTTCCGAAATTCCCAAAAATCTGGCCAGGTAAACGCCGTTGTCAACCACTAAGTTGCTCGAAATAATCAGGCCAACCAAGCCAAGGAAGATAAACAACCCCGATGTCAACCGATTCCGTAGCTGATCAACTGGAAGGTCAGTCATCTCTTGACTGTTTCCTGTCTTCGTTTCAATAAACGAGTAATAAAGGAAGATGATAAAAAAAATCAAGAGAATTACACCATCAGTTTGGTTAATGTAGCCAAAATTAAGCTCTGGTTTAGCAAAATCTCTAATTTTCTTGATAAGGTTAAGTGAGTCATAACTGAGAAAAAGAAAAACAATTGAACCAAGAAGCGAGATAGGAATCTCTCGCCAAACCGTCTTGGTCCTAATTCTAAGCGGATTGATGATTGAAGCCAAGGCCATAATGACGCCGATGTTAAAGATGTTAGAGCCGACAATGTTGCCAAAGATCAAATCAGTTGAACCTCGAATGGCAGCAATTAGACTGACTATCAACTCGGGCGAGGACGTTCCAAAAGCAACAATAGTCAAGCCGATAATTAAAGGAGAGATCTTTAGAGATTTGGCCAAAGAAGAGGCTCCAACAACCAGCAAATCGGCTGACCTAAGAAGAACAACAAAGCCGATAACAAACAAAACAAGATTGACAATCACGATCAAGGAAAAAAATTTTAAAGGGCGGAGAGGGCGGGATTCGAACCCGCGATGACCTTTCGGTCATACACGCTCTCCAGGCGTGCCGAATCAACCACTCTCGCACCTCTCCTTATTTATTTTATCTTAAAAGACCAAAACTGCCTTGATTTTTACTTATAATAATAGAATGCTTCCCCTAAGAGATATTAACAGGACAAGAAGTTTCCCTCTTATTAATTACCTCATCATTTTTGCTAACATTCTGGTGTTTATTAGACAACTTGCTAGCCCTGACTTTGAAGAGTTTATTTACCAGTACGGCTTTATCCCGGCTCAGTTTAACTTTCTTGAACTTTCATCCTATCAGTTCATTTTTTACTCAATCTTTCTTCATGGTAGCCTTTTTCATATTGCCTCGAATCTCTGGTTTCTTCATATCTTTGGCGACAATGTTGAAGACCGACTTGGTCATCTAAAGTATCTAGTCTTTTATCTTTTAGCTGGCTGTTTTTCCGTTCTTTTTCAGTATAGCTTTAATCCCGGAAGTGAAATTCCAATGATTGGGGCCTCAGGAGCAATCTCTGGGGTAACCGGGGCTTACTTTGTTCTTTTTAATCGATCAAAGATTGAAGCTCTGGTGCCTTTTTTTGGTTTTTTTCAGATTATCTATCTACCAGCTTGGTTTTTTTTAGGTTATTGGTTTTTGATACAGCTTTTTTCCGGAGTTGGCTCGCTTGTCACTTTCGATATCAATCAAGGCGGGATTGCCTGGTTTGCCCATATTGGTGGTTTTATTTTTGGTTTCTGGACAGTTGCAAACTTCTTAAAAAAATAGCTTTTATCTTTTAAAGTTCTCTTTGGTTACTTTTTTTATGATAAAAGGGACTTTGGCTCTTTTTTTTTAAATAAATTCACCATAAAATTCTGGTTTAAGAATATATTCAATAAAAATCTCATATTTTAAAACTGGATTATATAACCTGATCGTCCCAAAATTAAAAATTTTTCCAAAATAACCCCTGATTGATAATCATTGATTGAAGATTGGATATTTCATAAGTCGTTTCTTTCGAATTTATTAATCCCTTCCTAATCACAATTTCGTCACTTCTTATGATACTTTTTATAAATCCAAACAAGAATTAATTTTAAAACTAAATAAGTTTTGAACAATTGAATAAAAATAATTTCGATAAAAATAAGAAAATTATTTATAGTGTCTCCAAGAAAATTAAAAGAAATAAATTTAAAAAAAAAACTAATAATAACCATCACTAATTCAAAAGTGACACTTTTAAAGTAGGAAAAATAAAATTTGACGAAACCGTTATTCTTTTTTATAAGATAGTCTCTCGTTAATTTTAATAACAATAAATATAAAAGATAATTTTAAAAGGATTATTATAATATATAAAAATAAAATAAATTAACGCCGCAGTGCTGGAATTGGCAGACAGGCACGGCTTAGAACCGTGTGGGTAAACCCGTAGAGGTTCAAATCCTCTCTGCGGCACCTCTACTAATGAATGAAGAGAAAATTGAGAGGCTGTCAGAAAAGATCGTTAACAGGCTGAAAGAGTTTGAGTTTACTACCTTTCTTTTGGGGATAAAAGGTAAGTTCTCGCCGGAAGAGAAAAAGAACTGGAAAACAACTCTTGGAAAGATAACTGAGCTTAAACTGGGAAAAAGAGTTGACTACAAGGAACCAGAGATACATGTTGAGATCGATCTTGAAAAAGAAGAGTTAACTCTTCGAGTTAGGCCAGTATATCTTTTTGGCTATTACCAAAAGATTACTGCTGGAATCCCTCAAACACGCTGGCACAAAAAAAGATACTTGACCTCAGTTCAGGAAGAAATCGGCGAGGTCATTCTAAAGAAGAGTAGGGGAGAGGATCATTCTTTTCATGGCTGCGGCCGAGAAGACATTGACGTCGTGAACGTTGGTCAAGGAAGACCTTTTGTCATTGAGATAAAAAATCCAAAGAAACGTACCTTTGATCTTGAAGAGATTACCAAAGCGATTAATCAAACCTCTCAATATGTCAGAGTCAGTCGCCTTGAGTTTTGTTCCAAGAAGAAGATTAAACAAGTCAAGTTCGCCTCTCCCGATAAAGTTTATCAAGCTACTGTAAAAACTGAAACACCAATCGACAAGGAGAGTCTAGAAAAAGCTTGTCAAAAACTGTCCGGTATCATAATCAGCCAAAAAACACCGACAAGAGTTCTTCGCCGGCGAGCAAATCTTGAGAGAAAAAAGGAGATATACTATGCCCGGATTATCAGCTTTGACTCCCAAAAGCCAGTGATTGAAATTAAGGCTCAGGCCGGGACCTATATTAAAGAGCTGATAAACGGTGACAACGGCCGAACCCAACCCTCCCTCTCTGAGTTTTTGAATACCAAGTGCCAAGTCGAGAAGCTAGTTGTCACCAAAGTTAATTTTCCTGACAATAACTTTACTCACTGCTTCCACAACGAAGATCGCCGTTGCAATAGGGACAGCTTTCAAGAAGTTGATGTCTCGGCCGCCTGACCTCACTTAGACAATGAGGACACTCAAAATTTAACGGACCATACTCATCTGAATCAGCCACAGAGAAATAAGGTAGAAAAAAATCTTTTGCTCGATAGAAAGGGGAAAGAGGAGCAAACGCAACCTTGGTGAATGAATCAAGTAAGGAACTAATCTGATTCCACGTAACCTCCCCACCACCACAACTGCCGGCAAGTCTCAGAGAAGATTGACCCTGAGGAAAAAAACTTGCAAGGGCCTTAAGATAAGCAAAAAAAGGTTTGATTTTACCTTGAGGTACAAGGTCATTAACTGAAGGAATAGGCTTTATTTGTCTCTTCCATCCCTTTTTTACAAGTTGAACGACACGAGAGAGAGAAAACTTATGCCCATGCACATTTTGATAAACAATAAAATCTTCTTCTTTTGAGATAATGGCAAATTTTTCAAGTAATTGGTCAAGACTCATGTTAGTTACAAAGGGATTAGACAGGTAATACTTAATTTTTCCAATCTTATCTTCACCTTGAAAAATTTTCATATCAATCTCCTTTAGAAACTTAGCTTCACCCTCCTCAGAAATGGAGATGGCCAAAGCCTCAACCTGGTCGGGATTGTTGGAGATCATCAGATATAGCTGGCCTGAGGTGTAAGGAGGCACTTTATCATACTTTGTCCCTTTTTCAAAAGCCACCGGGCCGGGCGGGCTGTAAAGAAAAACAATTTTTCTCGGGTGTTTGAGGGCTTCTGAAACCGCTTTAAGCGTTCCCTCTTTGGCAAGGCCACCTCTTTCTTCCTCATCAAGATAGAGCTCTTGATGATTTTCAGTTATGATTTTTAGATCATTTTCTTGATACCTGACACAGTAGACGTACTTATTGGAAACTGGGCAGTCACATACCACATGGTTAAAATATGCCTCGATTTGCTTCTCAAGAGCCTCTCTAGAGTAGAAATTTTCTTCAGGATTAAGGCCAAACCGAGCTAGTGACTCGGCAACACTAATCATTACTCTCCCTGCTCGGGGAAAAAAGCTTGATCGGTCTTCGGGCTTTCTCAACCTTAACTGCGGGTTGAAATCACCGCTGCGGCACAGCCCCGGATTTTCACCGGTGTTCCCAGTAATCCCAGTCTCCTAGGACCAGTCTTCCCCCCCAGAGTGAACGGAGAGTGACTGAAATCAAGCTTTTTCAACTTTTATTTTAGCAAAGAAAGATTAAACGAAAAAAAGGAAAAATTCAATAAGAAATTTATCCTCCCACTTTCTCAAAAAAATTGGTAAAAACCTCAAAAAATCTATCAATATCCTCGAAATCGTTGTAAAAATTTAAACTTACTCGAAGAAATGAATTTTTATCAGGCCGTGCCTGACAAAGATCATCTAGCCGAACGAGGATCTGGTTCTTTTTGAGAAATAAACCCAGATCCGAAAGAGAGATTCTTTCATTCAAAGTTAAGGTAAAAATACCGACCCGCTGGCTGTCGACAAAGGTGTCTTCATTTATAAGAGTTAAAAATTTTACTTGGCGAAGTTTTGCTAGAAAATAATCTCTAAGATGGTAATTTTTCTTAATGATAGTCTCAAGGCCTATTTTCTCGATGAACTCGAGCCCAAAAAGTAGAGAAACGATTCCCAAGACATTTTTTGTTCCTACCTCCTGAGCCTGCCAGAGGTTTTTTATCGAGAGCTCATTGTTAGAAAACTCAAAACCGCCGCCACTGCCGGAAAAAATCACCGGCAAAGTCTTCAGTCGATCTTTTCTTACAATCACCACCCCGACCCCGCCAAGTCCCAAGAGCTTTTCCCCCGAAAAAAAATAACAGTCGCCCCCAATTGACTCTAGATCAATCTTTGTTCTCAAAACAGCCTGGTTGATATCGATACAAAAAAGAGGTAACTTCTCTTGGCTGTTATTTATTTTTATCTTAGTCTGATTTATCAACCATTTAAGATCATTTATGACACCAAAGCTGTTGTTGACAAGACTGAGAATGACCAATCTTGTTCGACTGTCAACAAGAGAGAGAAAATTTCTAGAGTCAATCAAACCATTTTCAGCATTGAGGTAAAATCTAACCCAAACTCGCATTTTGGGTTTGCTCGCTTTTGCTAATTGCGAAAGCCAAACAAAAGGATAAACAACTGATTGATGATCATTTTGACCAACAAGAACCTTGTCTTCCTCTTTAAAAAAATCTGTCAACATCAACAGGGCCAGTCGATTGACCCAATCGGTTGTGCCGGCGGTGAAGAAAACGAACCAGAGTTTTTCATTGGCAGAAAAAAAGTTGAGGATTTTTCTTCTTGTTATCTCGATCATTTGATTTATTTTTTGGCTTAAAAATGCGTTATCTCGATTTTCAAGAAGAACAGTCTGGCCAAGAAGCTGTGTCAATTTCTCAATTGAAAAGCGAGGAAGAGGATTGACCGCTGATGAATTAAGATAGACAAGCGCTGGCTGATGATCAAAAAGAGGAAAATGACGACGATATTTATTCTCTTGACTCATTGATCAGAGCTTTCCAGATCACCCTCAAAACTATTGAGACCATACTTGAGAGAATAGCTTTCATATCCAAGAGTTCGCAGGTAAGCAGCTAGACGCTTCGAAACAACACCAATGGCACAAACCAAAAGCAACGGTTTTTTTATAGAAAATGGCCTTCGATCATCAACCAACTCCGCAAAAAAAGAAGCTTCAATATTAATTGACTCGGGCAAGTGGCCAAGCTGGAAGGCAAAAGGTGATCGAAGATCAATCACAAGTGGCTCATTTTTTTGAATAAATTCAAGTAAGTTTTCTGACTCAATTTCATAGGGAAAATTCTCGTCAAACTCAAACTCATAGGGACTGTGGGCTTTTTTTTTCAAGCCAAACCATTCTGGCTTTCTTTTTTTGATATAGGAAAGATACCATTCAAACCGATCGCAGGTTATAATGACTGCTTTCTTGCCTGATGTCTCCGAGTTAAGGTAAGAAAGTTTATTCTTGGCGGCAAAGTAAACTGACCCACTGCTTGGGCCAGCTAAAATGCCAAAATTAATGATTAACTCTCTCATTGCTTCAAGAGCCTTCAAACTGGAGACATAGATGATCTCCTCATAGATTTCTGGTTCAAACAGGCCCACTTCTAAAAGTTCGCCTTGGCTTCGAATTCCTGGAATAAAGTCCTCGGCTGAGGCAGCGATACCAAAAATCTTTAGTCGGGGATTCTCTTTTTTTAAGGCCCGAAATAGGCCCAAAGACGATCCCGTCGTCCCCAAAGAGGCAAACAGATAATCAATCGACCCCAAGTCTCTGAGGATCTCTTGAGCGGTCGTCTGCTCATGGATGGCTGGATTATTTTCGTTGTGATATTGATTTGGATAAAAGTATTTGTCCGGCTCAGCGAGTATCATTTTATTGATAACATAAAGAGGGTCATCAGGGTTGTTTGGATCAAGACAAGCGCTTCGGCCCGGTGTTTCGATTATCTCAACGCCCATTAGCAACAAAATCTCTTTAATCTCGGGGACCCGGATTCGATTGGTGACGCTAACCGATGACAGGCCGCAGAGGTTAGCCAAGCCAGCCAGAGCTTTTATGGTGTTGCCACTTGAGGCTTCGATGATCTTTCGCGACTCCTTTTTCAGTCTAGGGAGCTCCTCTTTGATCATCCCAAAAGCAGTTCGATCCTTGATTGAGCCAAATGGGTTAAGATATTCAAGTTTGGCATAAATTTCGATGTTTTTTATTCCTGTTTTTTTAGGATCAAGAAGAAGCAAAGGAGTGTTGCCAATGACCTCAGTAATTGATCGATAAATAGCCATTAGTTACTTTCCGGGTAAACAGCTAACTCATCCGGTGACCAGATAACCCTTCTTGGTCGAGGCTGAAGAAGAGGCGAGGCATCAACAAAATCCATTCGATAAGCAGCTGTGTTTGGAAAAACTAAAAGATCGCCGGCTGAAACCTCCGGCAAAAAAACTTTGTGATTGACGATAAGATCCATCCCCAGGCATAAGTTACCGGCAACAAAATAGCTATGTTTGAAAGGGGAAGAAGGGCTTGTCCTCTTTATCACCAGCGGATCGACAAACATTTCCAGATGGTCAGCGAACAAGTTTGTGTAGTTACCTTCAACGATGATGACTCGCTCACCGAGTTTTACCTTGACATCAATCACTCTCATCACTGTCAGACCAACTTGATCGACAAGCGCCTGCCCAGGCTCGACCCAGATCTCAAGACCAAGATCCAAAGCCAGTCTCCCCAAAGAAGTCTCGCCGAAAGTTGGTGATCGAAAACTGAGAACTTCCTCGAAAAGCTTTGCTCCTGGTCTCTCGGTATAGTAAGCTGGGAATGTCGGACTGCCTTTAATCGTCCCGTCGACTATCTGAAAACCGTAAGTTTTGCCGTCATAGCTAACTCTATGATGGCCAGAGACGATCATCTGCTTAAATTTTTCAACAAATTCCACCCAGTGTTTTTTTTCTTTTAAATAGTTTGACCGGAAACCACCGCCAATGTCGATCACTTTCAGTTTCCAACCTTGTTTTCGAAGCAAAAAAACTTTTTCCAGAAGCATCTCCAGAGCCACTACTCGTTTTTCAAAACTGTCATCATTGAAATGAAATGAAAAACCTAAAAGATCAATCTGACCTGGACAAGAGGCAATTAGTGCCAGAGCTTGATCAATCTTTTGAAACTCAATCCCAAACCGATCCAGCTGGGGGTTTATCTTCACGTGAGCCGAATTAAAATCAGAGACTCTAAGGAGAACTTTTAGTTTTCCAGATGATGTGTTTCTGTCTAAAATCCGCTTCAGTTCCAAAAGAGAATCAACGATGATAATCACCTTGGCCTTGAGACAGGCCTCAAGAAAAGGATCGCTCTTTGGACCGTTGGCAACAATCTCATCTTTGGAAAAACCAGCCTGATGAGCCTGCTCAAGCTCACCAACAGAAGAAACATCGATACCAACCTGAGCAGCCTTTGCCTGCTTTACTAGGGCTAAAGATTTGGTCACTTTATGAGCAAAGAAAATTTTTGGGGGCAGACCAAACTTTCGAAAGATCTGTTTAAATGACTCGATATTTTCTTTCAGACGAGTCGGCAAAATCACATTCAAAGGTGAGCCGTATCTGTCGACCAGCTCAATGACTTCAACTTGATCAAGGAATTTTTGCCAGCGCTCGTCAATCAGTGGTTGACGTTGATACATTAGTTTTCAAGCGCAAACGACCGAAAATCTGGATCGATTAAAAAACGGAAGTCTTGTTTGTAAGTCTCATTGACCCATTTCAAGCACTCACGGACAAATAGCTCTCGCAGACCTTTGTAGAACTCTTCTGGCGACCGGCGCTTTATTGAAGCTCGAGAAAAAACTTCCTCGAGAGAGAATAGATTGTTTTTTATCAGCTGTGAGTAAAGACTCAGATCGTAGGTTTGCTCTAGCCGGCGATAATTTCGATCAAAAGGAAAGACAATCAGATTGTCAGCATAGGCTCTCAAGCGCGGTTTGAGAAAATCAAGCTGTCGATCATCAACGATTTTGTTGGCAATTGGATAGATTGCGATCTTGAATCTGTCAATTTCTCCCTCAATCTTAGACAGATACTGAAAGAAAACCTCAAGACTAGAAAGAGTTGGCTCAATGACAAAAAAATAGATGTCAGAAGAATAGTAAAGAGAAGTAGCAAGATAATCAGTGCCAGCCATGGCATCAATGACAACAAATTCAGTTTCTTTTTCAAGCAAATAGTTGAGGTAGAGCTCTAAGCTGTTCAGTTTACCATGAAAGCAAACATTGCCAACGTTTTCTTCTTTGTAGGTGCCAACATTAAGATAGTAGAGATAACCTTTTTTAAGGGTATATTTTTTGATCACCCAGTCACTGTCATCGATTTGAAAGTTGTGATAACCTCGTCGAGGGGGGATAGTGCCAATCTTTGGAAAAGTGGCTGGTTTATAACTGCCAAAAATATAGTCGGCTAGCTCAAAAAAAGCCTCGCCGAAGGCGGGTGGTTTTTCCCGAAAACCTAAGTAGTAACCAAAGTGATCATTTAGATCAGCATCAACGGCAAGGATTTTTTTGTTTTTTTTTAGCAAATAATGAACAAAAAGGCAGGCTAGTGTTGTCTTTCCGCTGCCACCCTTGCCAATAAAAGTAACCTTCATGAGAATCTTTGGTTAACTAGTAAAGGAAAAGTTTGGATCGATAAACTTAGTTACTGACTCCTCTTTGAACCTTGAAAGGAAATACTCAGTCAGCTGGCGATAGTAATCCTCTTTGGTTCGAAGGGAAACCAACTGGCTGATGATCATGTCAAAAAGGGACGAGTAATCTTTGACGAGCTGGTCAACCAATGATTG
This sequence comes from Patescibacteria group bacterium, assembly GCA_025057905.1. Lineage (GTDB taxonomy): Bacteria > Patescibacteriota > Microgenomatia > UBA1406 > GWC2-37-13 > GWC2-37-13. Next base: position 121,278 of record JANWUX010000002.1, on the reverse strand, counting down.
GGGTTCCACAACCGTTAGAAAATAGGGGATCTTTGCCAGGATCGGGTCCTTCAGCTTGTACTTGGAGATAAATTCAAGGTCCCCCTCGTCATAGATTTTGTTAATGATGACACCAACTTGGATTTTATATTTCTTGAGTCGGTCACCAACAAGTTTTTTAAAGTCAAGAAACACTTGAAGGCTTTTTATTGTCGGCTCGACGACAAAAAGGTAAACATCGCAAGCGAAGTAAAGAGAGGTGGCGACAATATCAACCCCAGGATTCATGTCTAAGATCAAGACTTGGTCTTTTTTATCAACGAGGTAGTGCAAAAAGAGCTCAAGGGTGTTAAGCCGACCGTGATAACACCAGGCACCAATCTCAGTTTTTGAGTAGCTGCCAACCATTGCCACTCCGAAGTTATCTTTAAAACAAAAAAACTTCGCAATCACTGGATCCTCCTTGCCAAAGACGATAAATCGGGACTCAGTCGAAGGGGGAAGGAAACCAACACGAGGAAGGCCACTGATCTTAAAAAGGCGCTTTTTAAAGAGAAAATCAAACAACCAGTCAAAGTGATCGCCCAAAAAGACCAAGGGTTTGTCAATGGCCAAAGCTTGATTTAGGTGCTCGTTGACATCAGCGTCAATAGCCAAAACCAAAGGCATCTTCTTGGCCAGATACTTGGCCATTGCTGCTGCCAGAGTTGTTTTGCCAACCCCACCCTTGCCCAGGAAGGCAACTCTCATTTTTTAAATTTTTTAAATGCAACTTAGTTGCAAGATTTTACTTCATAACAATCGTCTCTGTCAAGAGATTCAAAGAAGCATCTAAAAACTGGTAAGAAATAAAAGCCCAAGTCCTTAGTTCTTGAAGCTCTGACTGAATCTCTTTTTAAAGTCAATAATCGCCAATTCCTTTTTTTTTGCTTCGATAATCAAATCAAAATAGGGGAGCGAGCCGGTCATCTGAAGAAAACCATCGATGTCCTCGGTGACGACAAAATCACTGTGTTCCCCCCTTTTTCCTTGGGGATTCTGAGAGGAAAGATGAAACTCAGGAGTTCGCCCTTGCCAGCTAATAATTACTTTCTTTAGGTCGATTGCTGAGGGATTGAGTTTATGGTGAAAGTAATCAAAAACCACCGGCAAGCCTGTCTCCTCGAACACAAAAAGAGCGTCGGCCACTGTGTATAGACTGTCGTCATTTTCGATCACTAACCGCCGCCTCAACCATTTTTCTTCTTTTACTTTTTTAATAAACTTTTTTAGATAGGTCTTCTTGTCTTCTTTACCCTTGCCGATGTGAATGATAACCACGCCATTTTCATCAACTCCAAGATGATCAAGAACAAAGAAGTGATAGTCTATCTCTGCCAGAGAGCGGTCGATAACCTCACGGCTATCTGAATTTAGAACGACAAACTGGGACGGATGCATAGTTAGCCGTAGACCAAATTTCTTGACTTCAGGAGAGAGAGCCATCAGGCGTTTTTTAATTGTCTGCCACCAGGCCGGCTTAAAGTCAGGGTGAGTGAGGAAAGGGACAAACTGGCTACCCAGCCGGAATATTGAACAACCTAGCTGGTGGGATAATTTCAAAAGCGCCAGCAGATCCTGACAGTTTTTTTCGAAGGTTGAGAGCAGGTTCTTTTCGCTAAGATTTTTCAGGGAGATTCGGTGGTTAGTTGAGAGACTGTTGTCAGCGGTTGAGCAGAAAAAACCAAAGCCAAAATTAATCATTCACTTTTCTTCGAGCAAGAATAACACTGACCAAAGAGGTCAAATCTGAAGGTCTTGATCCTAAAGCTGGTTTGCTCCTCAATCTTTTCTTTGGCACTGGCAACCGCCCGATCAAGCTCATCTTCTTTGAAAGAAAAAATCTTCAGACATTTCTGGCAAATTAGATGATGATGATTATCCTTGTCGCTGGCTTTTTCAAAAAAAGTTTTCTTTCCTTCCTGGGAGACAAAAATAATCTTCCCTTCAGTAATTAACTTTTTTAGGTTTCGATAGATGGTTGTACGGTGAATTGAAATTTTCTTTTTTTTGAAAATGTCAATCAGATCAGTAAAAGAGAACAGGTGAGACATTTCTTCAATAATCGACTTGATCTCCTGTTGATGTCGGGACCTATTTTTCTTTGAGGTCATTTTTGAGTTATAATTTGATTTCTTCGTTATTTTATCAAAAAAATTAGCGAAGGATTTTTCTCTCGGGTAGTTTCAAAAAGGCAGCGATGATTAACATCGTCTACCTGAAACGAGATCTTCGATTTGTTGATAATCAGCTTTTTTCGCTGGTAGAGCAGAAGAACCTTGATTACCGAATTATCTACATTTTTGATCATTTTCTGCTGGAAAGCGATCACTCAGATATTCGTCATCTACAGTTCGTCTATTAGTCAATCAAAAGTTTAAACAGATCGCTTGCCCGATACCATCGCCAGGTTGAGTTTTTTTTTGGTGAGGCAACGGCAATCCTTGAGGAATTGATAAACAAAAAAGATTCATAAAGTTTTTTCCTATCAGGAAGTTGGCACGCTTTTGACATTTGACCGAGACAAGAAACTGAGACGTTTTTTTTAGGAAAAAAAACATTCACTGGATTGAGATTGAAAAGGATGGGATCTTAAGAGGCTTAAAAGAGAGAAAAAACTGGCGTGAGCATCTTTTTTCTTGGCTTGAATCACCAATCTGCTACCCCCCAAGATATCTCCTGGCCACCAACCGACACTTAATCTAGAGAAGTTTCGTCTGCCAGACACCCTTTCAAGAAAGCTTGACAACTATCCCGTCTGGTTTCAAAAGCCAGGGGAAAAAGAGGCAATCAAAATCTTGAGAGATTTTCTGGATAATAGAGTCTTTTATTATCTTAAATCGATCTCAAAACCATATGAAGCGACTTTTTTTTTGCTCCAGGCTGTCACCTTACCTGAGCTGGGGCAATCTTTCCTCCAGATATGTCTATCAGGCAGCTAAGACTCACCCAAACAATCAGAAAACAAAAATCAACATCGACGCCTTTCTCTCAAGAATTTACTTGCGGTCTAATTTTATTCAAAAACTTGAATCCATGCCAAAGTATGAGATTACCAACATTAATCCTGCATTTTGAAATGAGGTCATTTACGACCAGAAAAACGACGAGCTGATTGAGCGATGGTCCGAGGGGGAAACGGGTGTTGACTTGGTCGATGCAGTGATGAAGAGCCTTAAGAAGACGGGCTGGATTAACTTTCGAATGAGAGCTATGGTCGTCTCTTTTTTTTGCCATGGGCTTCGCCAGCCCTGGCCGGAGGCTGCGAAGATTCTTTCTCGCTACTTTCTTGATTTTGAAACAGGCATTCATTTCCCTCAGTTTCAGATGCAGGCTGGAATAACTGGGATTAACACGATCAGAATTTACAATCCTTTAAAACAAGAAAAGGACAATGATCAACAGCGAAGATTTATCAGTCTCTGGCTTGGTCATAGAAAGAAAAAAATACCTTGGGAGTTGTTGACTGACATAAAACATCAATCTTTCAAAAGACCAGCTCTGGCAAATCAAAAAGGAAAACCCAGTCAGAGGAAATCTCTCGAGCTTTTGCCACTCCTTTCTTTGGTTAACATTACTTCAAGATTGTGGTATAATTTGATTAATAAGCCATCTAGGGCTTTTTTATGAACCGAGAGGAGTATTTTTCGCAAAAAATAGACCTGATTCAGGTTGACAGAAAAGATAAAGAACTTGGGCCGGTCGATCGCTGGAAAGCTCATCTCAAAGGCGTTCTTCACCGAGGCTTCACTTGTATCATAAAAAACAATGGCTTATTTGTTATTCAAAAAAGAAAGCACAAAGTTTTCAACAATGTTTTTGATTTATCTTTCTCTTCCCATCCTCGCTACTTGAAAAAAGACCATGTCCAATCAGTTGAAGAGGCAATCAAAGAAAACTTTAAGCGTGAGTGGAGGCTAAAGGGAAAGATAACGAGTCTTAGATTTCTTGAAAAGTATTACTACAAAGAAAAAGATCCTCATTCAGATTACACTGAGCATGAGATAAATTATCTTTATCTGATGGAGATTGAGGGTAAGATAGAAAATGTTGAGGAGTTTAGCTATGGAATGGATTACATCAGCTTAGAAAACATCCTTAAGAAGTTCAAGAACTTTAACTTTGCCCCCTGGGTAAAGAAACTCTCCCTTACGAAAATTAAGCGCTATCTCTCATGAATTTATCAGGAAGGCGCGTTGTTGTCGTCGGCGGCGGCATTGGCGGACTGGCGACAAGCGCTCTTCTTGGTCACGCTGGCTATCAAGTGACTATCATTGAGAAAAATCGACTGGTTGGAGGACGAGCTCGTTATTTAAAACTCAAGAACTTTTTTTTTGACATGGGTCCCTCTTGGTATATGATGCCGGAGGTGTTTGAGAATTATTTCCAAATTTTTGGTAAAAAAACCACTGACTACTACAAACTGATTCGCCTGAAAACTCACTATCGGATTTTTTTTGAGAACAAAACAACCCTTGACATCACCAGTGATCTTGAAAAAAACAAACAAACATTTAAAAAACTTGAAAAAGACGGTAACAAAAAGCTGGAATTGGTGTTAAAAAAATCGGCGTTTATCTACAATCAAGCTATGAAAGAGCTTGTCTTTCAAGACTACCGTGACCTGAAGACCCTTCTTCGACCAAAACTTCTATTTGATATCCTTTTTCGCTTCGACCTATTTCGCTCTCTTCACGACTATGTGAAGGCTGTTTTTAGATCTAAAAAACTACAGAAGGTCCTTGAGTACACTACCGTTTTCTTGGGTGGCTCGCCATTTAACACGCCAGCTTTCTATAAGCTGGTTACTCATGCCGACTTTAATCTTGGAATTTACTACCCAAAGGGAGGTATCTATCAGGTGGTTAAAGCCTTAAAAGATCTAGCCGAAAAAAATGGGGTGATTATCAAAACAAAAGAAGAGGTAAAACAGGTGACGATATCTCATAGGAGAATAATCGCTGTCGTTACTGACAAAACCCCCTACCCGGCCGATATTGTTGTTGTCAATGCTGACTACCCTTTTTTTGAGACAAAGATCCTTCCGCCAAATTATCAAACCTATCCAGAGAGTTACTGGCGAAAAAAAGTTTTTTCACCCTCAGCCTTCTTGATTTATCTTGGCATTCGCCATCCTCTAGAGAAAAGCGACCATCACAACCTTTTTTTCACTGACGACTGGGAAAATCACTTTAGAGAGGTTTACCAGAAAAGAGCCATTCCCACAAATCCATCGTTTTACTGGCATGTTCCAACGAAAACCGATCTATCGCTTGCGCCAAAAAATCACCACAGCGTCATGATTCTGGTTCCCATGCCACCCGGTGTTTTTCTTAACGAAGACCAAAGCCAGGCTTTTTCCATCAAAATTCTCCGTCAGTTTGCCCATCTTAATCAAGTTCAAGACATAGAAAAGAAAATTGTTGTCAAGAAAATTTTCCAGGGGACAGATTTTCTCAATGATTACCGAGCAACGCTTGGAGCGGCATTTGGCCTGGCCCACACTTTTTTTCAGACAGCTCTCTTTCGGCCAAAAAACTTCTCATCCAAGATTAAAAATCTCTTTTATGTCGGTCAGCACACCAACCCAGGTGTCGGTATGCCGCCGGTCTTAATCTCTGCCCAGATTGTTGCTAAGCTAGTGAATGAATATGGTCAGCGTCTATCAGAAACTCACTAAAAAATTCACCCGAACTTTTTATTACTCAACTCTCTTTTTCCCAAAGAAAATCCGAGACCAGGTCTTTTTACTATATGCCTTTGTTCGCATTATTGACAATCTTGTTGACATGAAAAAGCCTAACAAAAAAAAATTTTTCCTTCTGAAAAAGAATCTCGAAGCCTTCCTTAAAGAAGAAAGAAAATCATCAATAAGGATTGTAAACGACATCGGCCACCTTATCAAGGAAAAGAATCTTGAACACGAGATGCGCCTCTACTTAAAAACCCAAGAAAAGGAACTGACTAAAAAGAGATACTTAACCTTCAGAGAGTTCAGCCAGTTCACTAATGGGGTTGCCGGCACCATTGGAGTGATGATGGCGAAGCTGTTTGGCCTGCCAAAAACTGTTTATCCTGAGGCTAAAAATCTTGGTATTTCTCTTCAGATCATCAACAATATTAGAGACCTTTATGAAGACTACCGCCGTCAAAAGATTTATCTGCCGGCTGATCTCCTAAAAAAACACCATCTCACTCAAAAGAATTTTCTGAAAGAAGAAAAAAGAAATTGTCTCAAAAAGTTAGTCACTGCCTTGCTCGAGAAATCATTTAGACTGGAAAGAGAAGCAAGAAAAGGATACTTAGTCCTTGAGAAAAACATTCTCTTTCCGATAAAAGTTGCTGTCTCTCTCTACCAACAGATCGGAAAAAAAATTGCCACCAATCCCAATCTCATCTTCAAAAAGAATCAGTTTAAGCCGACTTTTTTTCAAATAGCAAAAACAATTGTTGAGGTGTTTTTCTCTGTCTATGTCCTTAACCGAAAAACTTAATCAATATCGAAAAAAAATCTTCAGGTTTCTTGACGACCAGTTAATGAAAGTCAAACCTCATTTTTTAACATATTCAAAAACCAAAGAAGAGATCTTCTCTCTTTACCAAAACTTCGTCAGCCGAGGGAAGGGAATAAGGAGTAGTCTCGTTTTCTTGACCGATGAATGGTTTAATCAAAAAAGAAACTTCGATAATAAAAATCTTTTTTTTCTGGCAAGTTTTCTCGAGATTATTCACTCAACTCTTTTAATTCACGATGATGTCATGGATCGAGACACTTACCGAAGAGGCGAGAAGACCGTTAATTTTTACTTCCAGGAAAAGTACCAAGGACTCTCTAATTGGCCGGAGTTTTTAGGCAGCAGTCTAGCTGTCAACCTTGGCGATCTTGGTTTCTTTCTTGGGTCTCATTTTCTTGAAAAAATCATCACAAACCAGCCAACTCGCACTCAACTTTCTGAGTTTCTTGTGAGTGAATATCTTAAGGTAGCCCTAGCTCAAATGGACGACATAACTTATAGTCTGACTGACTATAAACCAACTTTAGCACAGATCAAAAGGATATATCTCTACAAAACAGCCAGGTATACTTTTGTTGTTCCAGTCATCGCTACCCTCATCTTGACTGGTAACCAGCAGGCAAAAAATCCGCTACTTATAAAAGTTCTAGAGGGGATCGGGATACTCTTTCAGATTACCGACGACTTGATCGGCTTTCTTTCTGACAAAACCGGCAAAACTCTAGGTTCTGATATTAAGGAGAATAAAAAGACAATCGTCTATCATTACCTGTACCCGGAAATTTGCCAGTCATCATTTGTCAACCTTTTTGGGCGAGGAAACCTATCTAAATCGGAGATTAGTCGCCTTCGAGAGTTTTATTTAAGATCCGCGGCCAAAAAAAAGATTGAAACCCTCATCAAAAATCTCAAGATGAAAATTAAAAACATACTTGCTCAAAGAAACTTCCCTCGTGGAGCAAAAGCTGATCTTGACGAACTCACTGATTACCTTATTTCTCGAGAAAAGTAAAAGTAATCAAGAATGAAGTTAGAGTATCTGCTCTTTAACACCATCATCTTGGGTTTGCCGTTTATGGCTCATCTTTTCTACCGAGAAACGCTCTTAGGAGTAAGCAGGGAACTCTTTCTTTCAGTTTTTGTTACCTCAGCTTTATTTATTCTCCATGACCACCAGGTGACCAACCATTGGTGGTCGTTTAACGAAAAACATCTCATCGGGCTAAAGATTCTCAAACTGCCGGTCGAGGAGGTCTTATTTTTTCCAGTAGTAATTTTTTCTTCTTTGGTTATCTGGCTTAACCTTAGGAAAATCATTCCTCAAGAAATCAGTTTCTCCTGGCTGAATTTTTTAATTTTTGGGTTTATCATTGCTTTTTACCTTATTTTGTTTTTTTGGAAAAGAAAACCTTATCTGGCTTTTGTCGTTTTCGCCAATTTAAGCCTGATTCTCGCTGACCGACTTTTTTTCGAGAAGCCTCATCTCCTTAGTCTTCGCTTCTTGGTTTTTTCCATACTTATTTTTGGCTTAACTTTTATTTTTAATCTCTATCTAACCAAGAGACCAATTGTCATCTATGAAGAAAAAATTCTTGTTCAGAAGCGAGTGTTATCAATTCCAATTGAAGACTTTCTTTACGGATTCAACTTCCTCTTTCTGGCGGTGATTCTTTATGAGCTTTTTCGAGGGAGTTAATCTTTGACAAATAGGCACCAATGTTAAACTTTCTTTCTAGACCGCTGGCACTCATGTATCTAACCAGGCCAAAAATTGGTCGCTCAGCCCAGGGATGATCAAACTGGCCAAAACTCCAGGCAATGCCGGCATAGCCGTTGGGATCCCGGCCGTCAAGCTCATACTTATCATTTAGGTAAACTAACCACTGGTAGGCCTGGCGCCAATCCTTTGTCCATTCAATGACTTTTTTGGCCCAGTACATTCTCATGTAGTTGTGCATTTTACCGGTGATAACCATCTCTTTTTGACAAGCATTCCAGTAGGGATCATGGGTTTTGGCTTTTTCCAAAGCCTCAAGAGAGTAGTCATGACTGCGCCTGTCTGACTGATGGCGGTCGAGAGTTTTGATTGCCCAGGGGGGGAGATTTTGCCAGTTGTCGTAGTTTGGTTCAAAGTAAACAAAATTTCTGGCAAGTTCTCGCCAAACCAAAAGTTCATTGAGAAAAGAGAAGACATTTTCATCTTTAACTGAGTGGCTTTTTAGGATTTTCCTGACGATTGTGACCGGGGAAATAAATCCAAAATGAAGATAAGGAGACAGGTCTGATTGAAAGTTTTTTGAGGGATCACTTCGGTATCTTCGATAGTAGGGGAGTTTTTTTTCGATAAATAAGTTAAGTCGCCGGCCTGCCTCCGCCTCTCCGCCTATAAAGAAAGCTGGGGTGACGTCCTCTTTGAATTGAAGACCATCAAAGATCTTTTTAACCTCGTCGCAGGCTTGGAAAAAAAGTCTTTCTTTAATTCTCACCTCAGGCAAAGAAAAATCTTTTTCAAGAAAAGCGAGTCGCTCAAAGATTTTTTTTCTCAGTTGAAAAGCAAACTCGGCCTTTTTCGGAAAAATGATCTTAACATTGAAAACACTATTGTTCTCAACCTCAACGAAGGTTGTTTCAATTTTTGATGAAAAATATTGGCGCCAGAATCGCTGACGCCGAAGATAGCCAAAATCAGTGACCACTAAACAAGCCCTATTAAATAGTCTTATCACCTCTTTGAAGTTTTCTACCTTTTTTACCACAAAACTTATTCCAAGCATCTTAAGATTCTCTTTAAACTCAAGCAATCCTTGTTTTAAGAATAGATACTGCCGAAGATTTCCATTAGGGAAAACTTTAAGAACAAAGACAACTAAAAGTGGTTTATTGAGTTTATTAGCTGTCTCAATGGCAAATTTCAGAGAGTAGTTGTCTTTAATTCTTAAGCCTGTTTGAACCCAGTAAAGAACAAATTCTTTTTTTGAATCAATTTGTCGGTCATTGGTAAGAAAAACTCTCTGAAGTACCATCTTTTTTGGTATAATTTTACCTAATCCTTAGCTTTTTCCTGATGGAAACTCTCTTTTTTGCCCTTCTGTCAACTTTAATCATCAGCCTTCTTGCCGTGGTTGGTCTAATTATCTTCATTATTAAAAAAGATCATCTCAATCAACTTTTAATCTATCTCATCTCTTTTTCTGCCGGGGCTCTTTTTGGAAATGTTTTTTTTCACTTAATTCCGGAAATATCTGAAGAGACAGGTTTTAACCTAAATCTCGGTTTTTTCTTAATTGGCGGAATCATTTTCACTTTGATTCTGGAAAAGATCATTCGCTGGCGCCATATTCATCTTCTGCCTGAAGAAAAAAAGATTTCCGCCAGACCGGTTGCCCTAATGAACCTCTGGAGTGATTTTTTTCACAATCTTCTCGATGGAATGGCGATTATTTCAGCTTACAGTCTTAACTTTGCCACTGGCTTAGCAACCACGCTAGCGGTTGTCTTTCACGAGATTCCCCAAGAAATTGGAGACTTTGCTGTTCTTGTTTATGGCGGTTTAAAGGCAAAAAAAGCCACGATCTTAAATTTTCTGACTGCCCTATCAGCGATCCTTGGTGTTTTTTTAGCTTATTTTTTCGGGCAAAGAGCTGACCACTTTTTCTTCTATCTAGCTGCTTTTGTTGCTGGAAATTTTGTCTACATTGCTGGCTCGGATCTTATTCCTGAGCTTCATCGAGAAACCAAAATCTCCAAAGGTTTGATTCAAGTTGGGGCATTTGGACTTGGAGTGATGGTTATGTTTTTGTTAACTTTCCTTGAGTAAAAAAGAGATGGCTGATTATCAACCAAAAGGTATCAAGAAGCTCTATCATCAAACAAGAAGAATCATCGCCAAGAAATGGTTGTCGTTTTTCAGACCTCTTCAGATTGGCATCACTGGCTCCCAAGGAAAGACGAGCATCACCCAAACCTTAGCCAAGATCCTCAAAGATGCTGGGTCAACAGTGGTCACAGATGTCAACTTAGACACTAATTTCAATGTTCCGATCACAGCTCTTAAAGTTCGACCATGGACAAAGTATGTCGTTTGGGAGCTTGGCGTTGATCACATAGGCGAGATGGATAATCATCTTGATATTGCCAAACCAACCATCGGTATCGTCAGTGGTATCTCAACAGTTCACACCGATCGCGAGCATCTTGGCTCTGTCAAAAATGTAATCAGAGAAAAACGAAAGCTCATCGAATCTTTACCCTCCAAAGAGACTGGTGGCGTGGCTATTCTCAACTGGGATGACCAAAATGTCCGAGAAATGGCACTCTTCACCCAAGCTAAGGTGATCTTTTATGGAGAGAGTCGAGAAATGTGTCAGTTTTTAATTGATCCCAAAACGGCTAAAATCACTCTCGAGGGAACCTCGTTTTCAATTACCTATTATGGTAAGAAATATTTCTTTCAAACAAAACTCCTTGGTCTTCATCATCAGAGAAACTTTGCCGCTATTTTTGCCGTTTTAGTTTCAATCTTTAGAAATCCAAAAAAAGCTTACCAGTTAATAGTCAATTCTCTTAAAGAAATAAGACCTCTAAAAGGAAGAATGAGTCTGGAATTGGGTCCAAGAAAAACTCTTATTCTTAATGACTCCCTTCGAGCCAATCCAACCTCTACTGATGAAGGATTGAAGACCTTTTACTCTTTTCCTTACCAAGGAAGAAAGATCGCCATTATTGGCGTGATGGGGGAGCTTTGTCATCCGATCAAAGATCATAGAAAAACTGCCGAAACTATTATTAAATACCCTCCAGACATTATCATTGGCGTTGGTCACTATCGAAAATACACAATCAATGAACTCAAGAAGGTAGCTTCTTTCAAAGAGAAAGTGTTTTTTGCCAAAAATGTTGTTGAAGCGGCTAAGATTCTCGATAAAATGATAAAACCAGGCGATTTTCTTTATATCAAAGGCTCACTTCTGAGAAACTTGTGGCGCATTGTCAAAATCTTAAAAAAAGAACCAATCTGCTGCACGAATGATCTGTGTGTCTACCAAAAATGTCAGTTTAACTAAGAACTGCCCTTCTTCTAAGTTAATTAAAAAAACTAACTTTGAGATAGAAAAAGCTGACAAGAAGAGAGACAAGGGTCACCAGAGAACCATACATAGAGAAATTAATAAAGTTAATCTTTTGAGAGGGACTATTTTTTTGGCCATTTTCCAGAATATTCTTGTTATAAATGTCAGCGCCGACAATATTGACAGCTGAGGCAATTAAACTAGCATTACCGCCAAAACAAGCTCCCAACGATAAGGCCCACCACATCGGAAACACATCCACACCCATCTTAGCAATTCCCTCGATAATCTTGATAAAAAGAAGTGTATTGGGAAGGTTACCAGTTATTGACGAAGAGAGGCCACTGGTAAGTAAAATTAGGTACGTGTTAAGTTCGACGTTTCCTTTCGTCAGAGAAAAGAGACCATTAGAAATCAACTCAAGAAAACCTGTTTGCTCAACCGCGGCCATAATCACAAATAGAGAAATTAAAAAAAAGATTGATGACCACTCAATCTCTTTGTAAATCTCGTCTGGCTCTCTTACTGATAAAAGCAAGATCAAGAAAGCTCCGCTCAGAGCAATAATTGAGTTTTCAATGTGAGTCAGACTGTGAGTAACAAAACCAATTAAGACTAGAACCAAGATAAGAATTGCCTTGAGAGTAAAAACTTTGTCTTTAATCAGCCTTTCTTCCTTTATTTTTTTGATTAACTCAAGAGGTACTTTTTTCTTTCTAAGTTGATTCTTAAAAATCAAGAAGAGCAAGCTAAGAATGATAAAGGTGTTGATCACCGTCACTGGCGTATTGTACTTAAGGAAATCATTAAAGGTTAGATTTGCTTCACTGCCGATGATAATGTTTGGTGGATCGCCGATAAGAGTGGCCGTTCCGCCGATATTGGAAAAGTAAATCAAAGAGATAACAATCGGAAAAGGTGAGACACCCAAAATTTTTGTGATATAAAGAGTCACTGGTGTAACCAATAAGATGGTGGTCACATTATCAAGGAAAGCCGAGAGAAAGGCGGTGAGCAAAGAGAGATAGATCATTAGTCTCACCGGCCGGCCCTTAGCAAGCTTGAGCATCTTAATCGCCAAAAACTGAAAAATACCAGTCTTGGCAATCACCGAGACAATGATCATCATTCCGACAAGAAGCCCAATGGTGTTGAAATCAATACTCTCAACCGCTTTCTCAAAGTTAATAAAGTTAAAAATGACAAAGAAAATTGCAAACAAGGCAGTGATTATTGATCGATTAAACCGGTCAGTAACTAAAAGAAAGAGAAGAAAGAGAAAAAGAAGCGGCGGAATAATTCCCGAAACTGATTCCATAAATCAAGAGGAAAAATTAAAAGTTAGCCTAGGAAAAAGAATTAATTATCTCGATGATCTTCTTTTCGACATTAGTTCGATTAACCACCCCAACTAGTTGATGCTCCTTGTTGATAACGGGGATGTAATCAAAATTTTTGACATACATCATAATAATTGCCTTGATCATCTCTTCTTCCTCCTTTAAACAATAAACTTTTTTTACCATTAGATCCTTAGCTCGAAGATTAGACAAGCTTCTAATTCTTTCTTCAGTGATCAATTCATTTGTCGAGATAAAACCTAAAGAAGTATCGATCTTAATAAAAAAAGGGATTAATCTATCAAGAATATCATAGAGGGTAAAGACGCCTTTGATTTTTTTATCTTTATTGACAACTACGAAAATATTAACTCTTTTTTGAATCATCAAATTAAGAGCGTCGCTTACCTTTACTTCAGCAGAACCGCTGGGGATGTCGGTCTCAACGAGATCTTTTATTTTAAGATCAACACTTAAACTCATTATCTTTAGAGTAAAAAACTATTGTAAACTAAGGTTCAAAAAAAATCAATTAAAAAGAAAATAACAAAAAAGTATTTTTCTGCCATAAGTTAAAAAAAATTCTTTAGAGATGAATTTTTTTCTGAAAAAAAACACACCACAATTAGGAAAAAAGGTGATTTTTTCTCTACCTTGTTCAAACGAGTATCAGAAGATAGAAAACCTGCAAGTTATCGGTAGTCCCAATAAAATCATTGAAGAAAAGATTTGGGGCAATCAGATTGTTGTTTTTTATTCTAATCGACCGAATTGTCCTTTGGGTATTAAGTTTAAAGGGATTCTAAAACCAATTTTCAAAAAAATTTCCAAAACTTTTCTCCTCAGCGACTATCAAGGAAAAAAATTAACGCCGATTAACAATCGGTTTATCAACGGCGATAATCCAGAGATTAAAAAAATTGCCCGTCAGCTGATAAAAGGAGAAAAACGATTAAGCGAAATTATTAAAAAGATGTATTTTTTCACTCTCGACTACCTTGACTATGGCCACCCAATAGACGGTCTCTATCCCTTTGACCAAGCTCTACGCCAGCGGCGAACTGACTGTGGCGGTTTTGCTACTTTTCTTGGTTCACTAATTCAGGCGCTTGGAATCCCAACTCGGTTAGTTGTTGGTTTTCTTGTTAAAAAAAACATCTTCACTCGACTGCTTTCTTTTGGTCAAATTTCCCTCGGTTTTAATCACTTAATTATTCACGCTTGGCTTGAGGTAAAGCTTCCTAATGTCGAGTGGTTTCCTCTTGATCCGGCCATTGAGTGGCGAAGACTGAAAGACCAGTCAAAACGCCAAGGCGGTTTTGGATCAGTTCCGGCTGACCGATTAGTCTTCTCTTTTGGCTGTGATCTAACGATAAAATTTAACAATAAAAGGATAAACTTTGAGATAATTCAAAAACCCATTTGTCTTTAAAGATGATCTTCGCCAGACTTGGTCCAAACGAGACGACTGATGATCTTTTAATCTCACTTAAGACCACAATTGAGCCATGGTCATGGAAAAAAGGGAAAGAAATATCACAAGTAAAAAAAACGATTTTGGCGCTTGCCGGTAAAAATAGTTACAAAATGGCCCTTTTTCTCACCGGGCGGTCAGCTCTTTTTAATCTTCTTAAGTCTCTTGATCTCAAAAGAAATGATCGAGTGATCGTTCAAGCCTTCACCTGTCAATCTGTTATTGAGCCAATCGTCGCCCTGGGAATGAAACCGATCTTCGTTGACATCAGTGAAAAAGATTTTTCTTTGGACATTGAAAATCTTAAAGAAAAACTAGCCGACAACACTCGGGTGATTATCCTTCAGCACACTTTTGGCATAAAACCAGAAAACCGCGATAAAGTGGTTGAGCTAGCAATGAAAAATCAGCTGATTCTCATTGAAGATCTAGCACATGGATTAATGTCAACGAGTCTTGCAACAAAGGAAAAATTTTTGAATCATTTTTTTCTACTGTCTTTTGGCCGATCAAAAAGTCTCAGCTCGGTTTTCGGTGGCGGGGTCGTTAGTCAAAACAGAAAAATAATCAAATTGCTTGATCACGGAGGCCTTGAGTATCCATCCTATAGTTTTATCATGAAATGTCTTCTTTATAAACCTATAGTAGTAACAGTAAAAACGACTTATCGAATCTTTATCGGGAAGTTAATTCATAAATTAGCTCAAGGTTTAGGCCTGCTGGCCGCGGAGTTGACCCCAGAAGAGAAAGAAGGAAATTTTGATCAGTTACTCAACAAGAAATATCCTAATGCCCTTGCTAAACTTCTTCTAAACCAGCTAAAAAAACTAGAGAAGAACAATTATCAGCGGGCTCAGGTTGTCAACTTCTACGTCAATAACCTAAGTTCATTAAGAAAGATAATCAATACCCGAACGCTTCATAGGTACCAAAATCAACCACTGGTACGTTTCCCTCTACTTCTCGACCAACGAGACAGAGTAATATCCCACCTCGAACAAAAAAAAATCTTTCTTGATACCTGGTACGATTCCATTATCGCCCCAAAAACTTTTCCCCTTAAAACTCTTCCTGGCGAGTCAAGAAGAAGCCTTAATACCTGTACTGTCGCCTTTCGATTAACCAAAAAAATCATCAACTTGCCAACTCTCATTGAGATCGACCAAGCAAAAATAATTCTCAACGAGTTAAAAAAAGCCATCGGCGACTGACTAAAATATATCAACCGATCAATTCTTTAGAAATTAAGAAATGACCATAAAATCAATAGACTCGTTTCCACTCTGGCAAGCTTTTTTTGACGAGTTTGGAGCAACGTCATTTCTTCCAAGTTGGGAATGGGGAGAGTTTCAGAAAAGCCTGGGGAATCCAATCTTGAGAGGGGGAGTTTTTGATGGTGATTGTCTTGAGGCAATTTTTTTGGTAATTAAGATGAGAAGCAAGAGGGGCCATTTTTTATTCATGCCCCACGGCCCAGTTTTCCGAAAAAAAGAAAAGATTCAAACGATTCTCATTTCAATTCTTGGTTTTTTAAAGAAAGTTGCTCAAAAAGAAAAATTTGACTTCATAAGAATTGCTCCCTTCCTAGAAAATGCGCCAGAGAATTATCTCCTTTTTAAGAATTTGGGCTTCAAAGAGGCACCAATTTATCTCCATGCCGAAAGTTTCTGGGTTCTTCCTTTATTTAAGTCAAACAACCAAGAAACTATCTTTCTTGAGGAAACTGAGCTTCTTTCGCAGATGAGAAAAACCACTAGATACCTGATTAGAAAAGCTCAGATGCTTGGCCTGACTCTTGAAAAAAGAAAAGACTCAGAAGCCGTCGATGAGTTTAACCAAATCTACCTTGAGACTGCCAGCCGAGAAAAGTTCATACCCTTCAGTAAAGATTATCTTAAAAAGGAGTTTCTGGCCTTTAGAAAAACCAATAACTCCTTGATTTTATTAGTGAAGACTGGCGGTCACCTGCTTGCCGGGGCGTTAATCCTCTTTACCAAAAAATCAGGTTTCTATCATCAAGGTGCCTCGGTTCACAGTAAGTTACCGGCAACCTATCTTCTTCAGTGGGAAGCAATCAAAGAAGCGAAAACTCGCCACTGTCACTTTTACAATTTCTGGGGAGTTTTTGACAATCAATCTAAGCGAAACCCAAAGTCCTGGCAAGGACTGACCTTTTTCAAGACAGGCTTTGGTGGTAAATTAATCCGCTATCTTCCTACTCAAGATTTTGTTCTGTCACCTAGATATTACCTAACTTATCTCTGGGAGAAACTTCTAGCCAAAAAAAGAGGGATATAGAAACTCTCCTTGGACTTCTTCTCTATCAAGATAAAAAAGCAGAGAAGAGAATTGACTTTGATCAACAGAATGGAGGATTTTTCTGGCTCTTTTTAAAAATCCTATAGTAAAAAAGGACGCAAGGAACGTCGGTTGGGGATGTCAAGCAGAGATCAATTCAAAAAAGGAAAAGCAAAATTAATCAAATTTTTAATAAAAATATCACCAAAAACAAAGCAGCTAACCGAAGACTTCCCTTTCGTGAATCAGTGATAACGTCGTAAAAGATACAATTTACGACGTTTTGTTAATCACTCCCTTCTGGAGAAATCTGCCTAAAAAAGCTCCTATCTTTTGTCTTTAGTCACTGTCTCCCAAAGAAGAAAAGAGGACCTTGGCCTTTTCTTCTTTTTATCGAAATTTTAAAAATTTTTTAGATACTCTCTAAAAACCTCATAATTAAAAATTCAACCTCCTCCTAAATTTAAACACTCTGATTCCTCTATGAAAACTTTTCTTTTTGGTTTAACTTTTAAATTTGACTACACCTAAACTCATCTTTATTCCAAAAAGAAAACCATTAAATCTTTATCAAACTAAAACCAAGCCTGACAAAAGGATCTTTTGATTTTAAGTTTAGATTGATTTAACAATCTATTTAACTCAAAGAAGCTCGTTGGGCCTGCTTATCCACATTGACTATTCTTTGTTGCCACTCAAGAGGGAATAAGTCTTGACTAGCTACTTTGTAAATACCGAGGATTAGATTTAATCTATGGATTAGATTTAAACTATTAGATTAGATTGCGATCTATCAGTTTTTTTTTGGACCAAAAACTTGAAAATGAGGTAAATTTTCTATAGGATTAAAATGCCAATGTTCCTATAGTTTTTTTTATAAAATCACGTTCGTGAATTTAAAATTTAAATACTATGGGATATTACTCATATTAGTTCTTTATCTCCCCTCTTCTCTACTTGATTTAGGCATCTAAAACTGCCAGTTTCTTGACAAAACCTAAAATTTTAAGAAACTAAGAAAAAGAAAAGAGAGTAATGATCAGAATAAAACCCCAGACAATCAGATATTCACGAATCGTTTCTTTGAAGAGTCTCTTATCTAGATGATGATAAAGCAAGCCGGCCAAACTGTAGAAACTGCCAGCGAGAAAAAGAGCTGAGCTTATTGGTCTTAAAGGAAGAAAACTCAAAAACGTCGACAGTTGTCCCAAGAACACCGAAGAAAGAAAAGCCAGAAGAAAAACTGGTCGATCAAAAAATTTCTCTAACCTTACTGTCCAGTAGAGCTGAAGTGCTAGAATAAAAGTAATCAGGCCAACCGCCAGAAAATTAAAAAAGAAATTCTCTCTAAAGGAAAAAATAACGTTAAAAAAGATGAAAGAAATAACAATTTGATATAAAAAATTAATTGAGAATGCCGCCCGATAAAGCTGAATGTTTCTTTCAATGCCGATACTAAAAATATTTGAACAAAGCAAAAGAGCATAAATAGAAATCCCATAAAAGAGAGTAAATGGCAACCGGGTGAGCCAGCGAGAAGGAAACAAAAAATAAAAAAAATAGAAAGCTAAAGTTAGGAGAACAGGCATCAAAAACAAAGTTAGCCAACCAATTTTGCTGATCTTCTCAATTAAAGAGATGTAAGTGAAAAAGTAAGTAACTACCACAAAAGCTACAATGAAAATAGGTGCCGTGCCGAAATCAAAAAATGTCGAAAAAAGCATGAATGAACTTAGAATTACTGCTGAGCCAGCCAGTCTGACTCGTTTCTCAATCTTAACTGCTCTTCTCTTTATCAACTTATTGAAGATTAGTAAATACTTTTTGAACATCATCGAGAGATTCAAGAAGATCGACTACCCGGGCTATCTCTTCAATTTTTTCATCAACAATCATCGTTTTTATTTTTGGCTTAAAATCTATCTCCAATCTCTTGTAAGCGACCCCAGGAATGAGATGACTGATCTTACCAATCAATTCATAAGGAAAATAAAGAGAAAAACCTTCTTCATCCTCCTCAACATCAGATGCCCTTAGTTTTTCAGAAATTTCCAAGATTTTTTCTTCGGTCACTTTGTTTTTATCAAAAACAATCAGGCCACACTTTTCAAACTGATAGGAAACTGATCCTGTTTGAGCTATCTTCCCACCAGCCTTTTCTAGAGTAGTTTTTACCTCGGCAAAAGTACGATTCGGGTTATCAGTTGTTGCCAAAATGAGCAAGGAAACACCGTGAGGAGCAAATCCCTCGTAAATAATCTCCTGAAGCTGATCTTTCCTCTGACCAACACCTCTCTCGATAGCTCTCTTCATATTCTCTTTAGGCATGTTGAGAGATTGAGCCTTCTCCATTGCTAACCGAAGTTTTGAGTTGAGTGATGGATCAGTGATCCCGCCACCCTCAATGACAGCAACAGTGATCATACGACTGAGTTTGCTAAACAGATTTCCCTTGAGTTTGTCGTTTGCTTCTTTTTTTCTTTTGATATTAGCCCACTTAGAGTGACCTGACATACGATTAATATTTTACTTGATTTAATCGTTTTTTGTTTCTTCTCCTTGTCTTGACTTTTATTCTTTTTAAAATATACTTTTTAAACCATGTCAGAAGAAAACCTCTCTGAGCTCGAGGAGAGATCAATAGACGCTGCAATTAATAATCGGTGGGATGAGGCGATTGCCCTGAATGAAAAAATAATTGAAAAAGACAAAAAAAATCTCGACGCTTATCTAAGGCTTGGCTTTGCTTATCTTCAAAAAGGCAATCTACAAAGATCAAAAAAAGCCTACTTAATGGCAAAAAAAATTCAACCAGAAAACTATCTTGTCGAGGAAAATTTGAAAAAAATAAAAATTCTTGAAGAAAAGAATAATAGGCCCTACTCCAGCTCAACACTTGACCCAAATGCCTTTCTTGATATTCCAGGAAGAACTAAATCAGTTGCCCTTGTCAACTGTGGTCAAAAGGACATCCTTGCTAGTCTGTCAATCGGCCAGGAACTACAAATGAATCTTAAGAAAAGAAAAATAGAAATTCGAACTAAAAACAAAGATTATGTTGGCTGCTTGCCAGATGATCTTTCCAAGAGATTATCAATCTTCATCAAAAACGGCAGTATTTTTAAATGCTATGTCAAAGAGGCCAATTTAAAAAAAGTCGTCGTTTTCTTAAAAGAAGAAAAAAGAGGTAAAAAAATTGCCCGTTATATTCCCTTTGCCGTCACTTCTCCGTCAGCCAGCCTAAACCAAAACCAAGAAGATCAGGAACATGAAACGGAAGACGAAGGTGAGGAATATCTCTCCGATAGCGATCTTGAAAAACTCGCGGAGTCTTTAGCAACTGAGGAAAAAGAAGATTATCTTGACCTTGGCTATCAAGAAGAAACTCAAGAAGAAGAAAGCTAAATAAAGCGCTCAGTAATGCTTTATTTTATTCTTGAAGAAAACAATTGTTCCTCGAATCATCCTCGATTTTAGAAGTCGCCTGACTTCCCTTGGAACTTCAAAGTCTCTCATTGATCTTAGTGCCAAGATGAAAGATATTAACAGGATAACTAAAAACCAAAAAAACATTTTATCTGACCGCCCACTGAGTTTCTAACGAACCGAGTTGAAAAATTATATCAGAAATTGGCGGACTTCCCTTCTCGAGTCGACAGTTAAAATACTCAGCAATGTCTTTGGCTATAAAATCATTTTTTTTGGCGATCACCCGACACCGGCTTGAGATCAGTTCTTGTTTGTCTTTTGTTAGATCAACAACCCTTATCCCCTCCCCGACGAGAATTTGGCCCAATAAATTAGCAGTTGAGAAGCTCTGGTGATAGATAATCTGAACGGATGGCAGTCTCTCTCGGTAGCTTTTTTTATAAAAGACTCCTTGATATTTCTTATTAAATTTCTCTTGAACAAAAATCTCCCACTTAATCTTAATCACTTTAAAATCAGAATAATCCTTGCCAAGAAGACTAAAAAAAAGCGCCATTCTGTCAATCAGATTGGCATTTGATGGGGAAAAAGCCACCAATTTTAGAATATCGATTTTTGATGATTTGTCTTTATCAAAGTAGTAAATCTCCCCCGGTGAGTAAAAATACAGGTCTACAAAAGAAGCCGAGGCTCCAGAAAAAGTTTTTTTAATTAGAAATGGATCTTTCTCTAAACTTGCCAATTTTCCTAGTCCTCCAACTCGATAAAGGCCATAACCTCCCGGCACAAGCACCTTTGAGTTTGGTGAAACTTCTACCAGATAATTAATTCCTGAAGAGGAAAATGAGAGATACTTAGGAGTTTCATCGTAAAGAACGACATTTATTCTCTCTTTTCCTTTTAAAAAAACAGAATTCCTAAACTCGCTGGAAATGAGAATTGATAATAAAAAGAGAAAAAAAACCAAAGAAATTTTTTTTGTCTTCCAGGAAGATTGATTTCGAAGGTGCATCTTAACTTAAGCCATGCTCGATCTTTAGTCTCTTAATTTTGTTAACTATCTCTTGCTTATCTACGTGATAAAGAAGGAAAATTTTCTTAATTATCGAAATCGAAGCTTCAAATTCTGGTTGGACAACCACATTTGCCCCTAAGTCTCTCATCTTCAAGTGATCGATTTTCTTGTGAACTCGACTGATGATAAAAATCCGAGGATTAAGCTTTCTGGCGTTAAGAATTATCTTTTCTTGAGAACTTCGATCAGGAAGGGAGAGCACCAAAACCACTGCTTCATCAACCTGAGCATAGTCAAGGATATCAATATCTGTTGGGTCGCCATAAATTATGCTAACCCCTTGTTTTCGGGCTTTTTCAACAATGTGATAGTTGTAATCAATCGCTAAGTAAGGAATGCCAGCCGTCATCAGCGAGCGGCCAATGTAACTGCCCACTCTTCCATAACCACAGATAACAATATGATTCTTTAGATTTAGCTGATCTATTGGTGATTTATCCGTGTCTAACCGGTAAATAATGAAGTTTTCTACAAAAGGGAGATAGGTTTTAATAAAATATCTTAGCCTCCGGTAAATATCGTCTTTTTGATTTATTAAAATCGGAGTGATGATCAAGGTAAGAAGAACGCTTGTGATTATAAAAAGATAATCATTCTTTGAAATTAGATTATTCATCAAGGCAGTCGACATCAAAATGAAAGCATCTTCATCAATTTGAAACAGGTAGGCAGCCAGGGCAAAACTCATCCGAGTGTGGAATCTCAAAGAAAGAAAGATAATCAGAATAAGAATTGCTTTTGCTAGGACCACCAAAAAAGTAAATAAAAAGATTTGAGGAAGAAAATTTATCTCCGAAAAGATTCTTATGTTTGTTCCGATATAAACAAAAAAAATCACCGCCAGAAGATCTCGAAAAGGCCTGATTTGAGCAAAGATATGATGATGCTGGAGACTTGAAGAAAGAAATATGCCAGCAATGAAAACTCCGACTAAAGTAGGAATGTTTAAAGACAATGAGATAAGAGTAACCAAAAAAATAAAAACAATAATAAAGAGATTAAATAACTCGCGAGATATAAGAGCGATCTTTTCAAACAATAAAGGAACAAATCTTTGACCAAGGTAGAAAAGACAAATAATAATCAAAGTTGACTTGACAAGACTTGTTGTCAGATTGGCGATAAAATTAAAAAAAGTAAGTGTCTGACCATTGGTAAAGGAAGAAAAAATTATCATAAACGGAATGAAGGCAAGATCTTGGAAAAGGAGAATTCCCATCGCCACCTCCCCCAAAAAAGACGATTCCTCCCCCCTATCTTGAATAATTTTTGCCACCAAGCCCGTACTAGAAGAGGAGAGAGCAATTCCAATCAAGAACGAAACTATAGGTGGAAAACTAAAGATTATAGAGATCAGGCCGACAATAATTATTGACAGAACAACCTGAAGAGTTCCGGCAACCAGAATGATTTTTTTGAAAGAAAACAGACGTGAAAAATTTGTTTCCAGGCCGACTGTAAAAAGAAGGAGAAGAATCCCAAAATAGGCAAAGTTCTTAATTGTTTCTTGAGACGTCTGACTACTAAAAAAAGAGCCGTAGAAGATTCCACCAGTAATGTAGCCAATGACTGGGGGAAGGCCAATTCTCTTTACTATCATCCCAAAGATGAAGGGAATCACCAAAAAAAGAAAAAAATCAAAAACCAACGAAATGTTTATTTCTGACATAAGTCAGAGTGAATGTTAATTTAAGTATACGAAATAACTTGCGGATAAGTTCAGCTGAAAGTAAGAGAGGACTAATTATTCTATTTTCTTAGTTTCTTTTCACAGTCAACGCAGTAGGCCGCTTCAGGAAGAATCTCTAGGCGAGCAATAGGGATTGGTTCTCGACAAAGCTCACAAATACCGTAACTTCCACTTTTGTTGATTTTCATCAAAGCTTTGTCAATTTCTCGAATTCTTTTTTCTAAATCGTCAATTTCCGCTTGAATAGTTTCATGGCCAATTTGCTCTCTTACATCGGTGTCAACTGCCGCATTATCAGAAGCGTGATCTGGATCGGCAAAGGGATCATCTTTTTTTAGAGTCGCTATTTGGCTAATTAGCTTCTCTCTTTCCTTGATTAATCTATCTCTTTGTTTTTGAATAAATTTTTTCGATAATTTTTTTTCCATATTGTTTTATCGTGATAAAAATCAACTCCCTAAAATAATAAAAGAAGAACATTGATATTGTCAACAACAAACCGAAAGAAAGAAAAAAATTAAAACTGATTTTGGAAATAAAGAGCTTGTTTTGTTTTAAGGGATCAAAGAGAAAAGTAATCAAAGAAAAAAACCACAAAGAAAAAAAGAACAAAAAGCCCCTAAAAAATCTTTCTTTCCTTATCTCCTGCAAAATTTGATAAGACAAAAAGACTCCCCCAAGAAAAAAAATAGCTTCATAGAAGGCGGTTAAATGCCGATAACCCTCTAGGCCGAGATATCTTGTCTTAATGAAAAAATTTGTTGGTGTCCCCGGTTCGGAGCCGGAAAAAAAGGCACCAAGCTTGCCAAAAAAAATAACCAAAAAGAATGGGGGACACAACTGATCAACCATCTCAAGAAACTTAATTTTTTTCATCTTTGAGAGCACCCAAGCAGAGATCAAAAATCCAAAGAGGAAGCCGTAAATTGATAGTCCTGGATAACCATTGATCAAGATAAATTTTAAAAGATCAAAACCAAAACGATCAAAATTTAAAACCACATATACCACGCGACTGAAGAACAAACCGAAAGCAGATGAAATAAGTACCAAATCAAAAACTTGCTCTTCCTTATAAACCGTCAGCCTAATAATTTTCCAAAGAACAAAAGCTCCAAAAAGAAGGCCAAGTGAGAGAAAAACACCGAAGGTATATAATTTAATTGGTCCTAGTGAAAAAAGGACTGGCACCATGAACTTTTTCTAAAGTATAACAAAATCCCCTCTTAAAGAAGAAAATGCCAAAAAAATCATTCAGTCACCTCAAATAAAATCCATGCCTGTTTTTTTGATCATTGTCTTGATTTTTTTTCTGGTAATTACCTTTTTTTTCCTGAAATTTATCTCGCCTGTTCCTTACTTTCCTTCTCATCCTAAAGATCTGCCTTTAATCATTAAGGCTTTTAACCTGAGGAATAATCAGGCAGTTGTTGATCTTGGTGCCGGTGATGGCTCGGTAATTTTGAAAGCCGCCCAAGCTGCATATCAAAAAAAGCTGACAACCAAGTTTTTTGCCTTCGAGATTAACCCAATACTTGTCTTAATCATTTTTCTTAGACGCTTAGTTCATTCAAACAAAAAAAATATTAAGATTTTCCTGGACGATCTTTTTGATTTCCAAATAAAAAAAATTAACCTTTGCTCCCCTATCTCTCTTACCTTTTATCTTTATCTTTCGCCTTGGTATCTTGAAAAAGTTCTTAGAAAAATAAAAAAAATCTCGATTGAAAATCAACTTCTCTTGAAAGAGCTAAAAATTGTCTCTTATTTCTATCCGTTACCTAAGATAAAACCATCAAAGATTTTTCGTGGCAAGGTCAATACTATATATGTATACAGGATAAAAGAATAAATATTAACAAGAATGACTTAATCAAGGATAAGATTTTTTTTGGCTTTTCTGCGAAAAAGTCTGGGGGGTGATTTTCGAATCCCTCTTTTCCTGCCAAACCCCAACCGACACCAATCATCCTTATCCCAGCTTTTCGGCAAGCAACAACATCACGAACCTCATCAGCAACATAAACAACCTTTTCTCTATCCAGGTTTTCCTCAGTCAAAATTCGAGTTAGATCGCTCTCTTTTGAAAGCAAACTTTTGCCGGTATAGACCTTCTTGAAAAAACAATCAATCTTTTCTTTTTTGAGAAAAAAATCAATATTTTTTTTTAGATTAGAAGAATAAATATAGAGAGTGATTTCTTTATTTTTTAGGCTTTTAAGAAGATTTTTTATTCCCGGAAAAATTTTAATTGTCTTGATCTGAGAATAAAGCTCCTGTTGAGCTTTTCTAACCTCAAAGAGTATTAAAAAAAGTTTTACTAAACTAAGGTTTAATTCCTTAATCAGTTGCCAAGGGGATCGGGTGCGAATTTTCTCGATGAGTTTTTTTTCATCTAATCGATACTTCTTGGCGAGAGCGCCAATTTTTTTAAGAGAAAAAGGTAAAGTATTTGCGATTGTCCCGTCGAAATCAAAGATAACTGCCTTTAGTTTTTTTCTCATTGAATTTAATGGGGGGTTTGGGTTAATTTATATAAAACCAAAACTCAGATGGAAAATTATACTCTAGGAAGAATCCTTGTTTTTGATGTCGAGATTACCTCCATGGCTCAAAATCTCTTCCCAAGTAATCCTCTTTTTGATTTTTTCTTTTCTTTTTTTTCTCTTCAAGGAAGCAGTGTTCTTGTTTGGTTGATTATTGTATGTTTGATTGTTTTCCTCGAAGAAAAAAAATCTCCGGGCATATCTAAGAAAGACAGGCAATTTCTCCTAGTTTTTTTTATCACTCTTTTGTCAAGTTTTTTTCTCTGCGAGGTGGTGATGAAGAACATATTCAAACGGCCAAGACCAAAACCAAGAAAAACCAATCAAAATTTTATTTTCTTGATGGAAAAAACAAAATTGCCTAAGATTTTCTTTAACGACTATTCCTTTCCCTCTAGCCACGCCACGATCGCTTTTTCCTTGGCCTCAATTCTCTCTTTTTTTGATAAAAAAAGAAAAACTCTCTATTTTCTCTTGGCCTTGGGAATTGGCTACTCCCGTGTATATCTTGGAGTTCATTATGTTCTCGATGTTGTCGCTGGTGCCGTTTACGGTTTAGCAATCTCTTTCTTTATCAAAAAATTATTTGTCCACGGCTAAAACTTTAATCTTATTTTTCGACACTGTAAAATCTAACTCGATCACCTCGAAACATTAAATCAAGCTCGCCCGTGGGGCCATTTCGGTGCTTAGCCACGAAAAGTTTTATTAGGCGTTTATTTTGCTCAACCAGAAGCTCTTCAGTTTCGTCCTCTTGATACAAAAACATTACCACATCAGCATCCTGCTCAATACTCCCTGACTCCCGGAGATCGGAGAGTTGTGGTTTTTTTTGACTTCGAGTTTCAACCGCTCGAGACAGTTGAGAAATCGCCAGTATCGGGATTCTCAGCTCCCGAGCAAGATTTTTTAATCCTTGAGACACTGCCGAAACCTCATTAACTCGGGATTCATAGTAGCGACCGGCGTTGGCTAATTGAAGATAGTCAACAATGAGAAGTTTTACGTCTTTTTCTATCTTTAATTTTCTGGCTCTGGTCCTAATCTCAATAACCGAAAGGCCGGGTGTGTCATCAACAAATATTAGGCCATCAGAAAGTTCTCCCATTGCTTCGACAAGTTTTTTGTAATCGTCATCAGAAAGACGACCGGTCTTTAGTCGCCAGCCGTCGATATCGGCAGCACTTATCAGCAACCTATCAACCAGCTCTTCCTTGCTCATTTCCAAGGAAAAAAAGCCAACTGGCAGTTTTTCTTTAACAGCAACGTTAAAGGCGATGTTAAGAGCAAAGGTTGTTTTTCCGATACCTGGTCTGGCTGCTAAGATCAACAAATTTGACTCCTGCATGCCCGCCAGTTTGTGATCCAGGTCGACAAAGCCTGTTGGGACACCCCGAAGATGAGTCCCCTTCTTCATAAACTCCTCGAGCCGCTCAAAGCTTTCCGACAGAATTTCCTTCAGCTCAACAAAGTCACGATGGAGATGAGTTTGGGAGAGAGAAAAAAGCGCTGACTCCGATTCATCAAGAAGTTTTCTAACATCGATTTTACTATCAAAGGCCTTTTCAACAATTCTCGAAGAGAGATCAATCAAGCTTCTCCTGATGAAGTGATTTTTGACGATAAGTCCGTACTGCTCGATATTAGCTGAGGTTGGTACGGTGTTGATTAGTTCCACTAAGTAATTTTTTCCACCAATTTTGTTAATCGAGTCTCTTTTTTTCAGCTCGTCTTGAAGGGTAACGATGTCAATTGGTTTCTGCTTCTCATGTAGGCTTATCATGCAGGAGAAAATTATTCGGTTTTCCGGAGAGTAAAAATGATCGGGGCGAAGAAACTCGGCAACCAAGCTCATTGCCTCTGAGTCTATCAGAATCGCTCCCAGAACCGATTTCTCGGCCTCAAGATCATGAGGAGGCACTTTCAGAGAATCAGAAGAAGAAGTTGTCATAGACACCTGCACGGAATCTAGAGATTTTACGGGTTTTGGACCTCCAGGACAATAACCTCCATCTCTTTTTCTTGCTCCTTTTTTTTGTAAACAAGTTTAGGCAAAGGATCGATTTTCTCTAAGCCGAATTTCTTTAAGAACTCGGCCACTGGTCTTAACTTATCAAAGTTCCTTTGATTAAGCTGAGCAAGATAGTAATGCATAGGGATGACAACCGAAGGCTCAATTTTTCTTACCAATTTTTCAGCTTCATCTGGCCCGATGGTATAAAAACCACCAGTGGGAATTATCAGGATGTCAACCTCGCCTAGCAAGTCAAGAAAATCTTCGGAAGGAATAAGACCGATATCACCTAAGTGAACTACAGAAACATCCTCAGCTTCAATCTTGTAGACAATGTTCTCTCCTCTTTGAGCACCGTCTTGATCATCATGAAAAGTTTTAAGACCAGTGATTCGAACATCTTTCTTCTCAAACTCGCCTGGAAGATCAATCACCAGCGGCGGTTCATTACTGGTTGAGCCGACTAAATCAGCCCGACTATGATCTGGGTGGGAATGAGAAATAGTAATGATATCGGCTTCTACCTTTGGGAATCTCAAACCAACCATTTCCGAATCATAAGGATCGGTAACAATCTTGGTATTTTTTGTTTTAATAAGAAAAGAGGAGTGGCCAAGATATCTAACTTCCATAAACAGAAATAGAATATCAAAGAGACGCCATTTTTTCAATCAGAACAAGCTTAATCAATCTAAAGGCCGAGTAAATTACGAGATCACCGACAAAGATATTCTTTTATTTTTTGTTGATGAACCTGAGGTAGTTTTTCTATCTGATTGATAAGTGGATAAACTGATTTCTGATAGAAAAACTCGCCAACTGAGGTCGCCAGTTTCTGCTGAG
This sequence comes from Patescibacteria group bacterium, assembly GCA_025057905.1. Classification (GTDB taxonomy): domain Bacteria; phylum Patescibacteriota; class Microgenomatia; order UBA1406; family GWC2-37-13; genus GWC2-37-13. Next base: position 92,967 of record JANWUX010000002.1, on the reverse strand, counting down.
TCATCTCAAGAAGCCTATTTGAATCAGCAAGAATTTTTTCCTTAAGAATCATTATTTCTCTTTGAATCAGACTTGAGTTTTCTTTCAAAAAATCGTTTCTTTCCTGGTTAAGTTGATGTTTTTCTCCAAGAACTCGATTTTCATTTGTCTTTGGGCTTTTTGTGAGAATCTTTCCCAAAAACAAACCGCCAACTGTAAAAATGAGGATAATAAAAAACTTGAACCATAAAAAGTTTCTTCTTTTGGTTTCAAGTGATTTTATCACTCAAAGTCAAAGAGTAATTTAAAACAGTCAATATCTGAGCCTGGAGCGGGAATCGAACCCGCGCTCTAACCCTTACCAAGGGTTTGTTTTGCCACTAAACTATCCAGGCGGATATGAGTAGTAATCTATTATATCGAAAGAACTGCTTTTGAAGGTGATTAATTCCTGAGTGAAGAAGGATTTTTTGTATATAATTTAGAGATTGATAAGGGCGAGTGGCGGAATTGGCAGACGCGCAGTCTTGAGGGGGCTGTGGGGGAACCCGTGGGAGTTCAAGTCTCCCCTCGCCCACCATAAAAAAAGCGCACCGGGCCTTTGACCTCACGTCGCCGACTCGGTAGCGCTTTGGGTTAGTTTATTCCTGTCACTTCTTCACTATCCGGTCCATAGATTCTTGGGCAGGTTTTCTTGTTTAAGAAATACCGCCTCTTTTTCTCTCTTCATTTCCATTTCTTGGTGACAACTGATAATCTGGCCATTAACTTCACCATAACATATCCTATAAATTTTGTCAAGAGGTATTTTTAATAAGATCATTAATTTAATTTAGGCCTTTTTATACAACTAAAATAAAAAAAAGAATTTTTTAACAAAAATTGAAAAAAATCCTGTAGGATAGAAAAGAAATTGACTAACTAATTTCAACAGAAATTATTTTTTAGCTCTCATCTTTACCCAAAGTGGATAGAAATACATTATCAGGCCAGTAATCGTCATCACTAAAAGAGATAAACTGAAGAGAGTCCCGGTGTTTCGATGAAGAACTCTTGCCTAAGCGTCAGTGAATATCTTTAGATTTCCCTCCATCACTTGGCCGGTAATCGACATTATCGCGCCTAAAAATATAGTCACGAACATAAACCATCGGTGAATTTTTCTTGCCCATTGATAGACCATATCAAGCATAAAAAAAATTACTCCAGATCGCCAAGATAGAAATCTTTCAAGATTTTTCTGGCTCGGGGTGAGTGAGGCTCTCTTTCAAGACCTCGGGCATTGAAAGCCTCGGTTGCGTCTTTTCCGCAGTATCTAGCAATCACCAGCCCACCCGGATGGCGATCAATGTAAGCAGTAACATCATAAACCTTGCCCTCAATAATCAGGTAACAGTCATCTTTAGTGGCGTGTCTGGCAACTTCATCCCGGCTAAATTTTTTTGGTTGTCCTTGATAGTCTGATGATTTCTTCTCTTTCTGAACGGTGGCTGATTGTGGGGTTATCTCTTGGTTATTACTTAGGCGAAAGAAAATTACGGCTCCGACAATAACCACCAAGACTAATCCTAAAATTAACTCTTTTTTCATTCTCTTATGGAGCCAACTTAAACTTTTAAGATATTCTTTTCATTGATTAAATGATAACAAACAATCGAGGCGGCCACAATCACATTAAGAGATTTATTAATCCCCAACATCGGGATCTCGACAATCATATCGACCATTTTAAGAGTTTCTGGTTTAATTCCAAAACTTTCATTACCAAAAATCAAGATAATTGGGAGGGAATAGTTAGCTTTGGTGTAAACTACTGCCTTGGGATGTTGCTCGACAGCAACAAGTTGAAGACTAGAAGAAGAAAACTGAAAATTGTCTCTTATCGTTCTTATCGCTTTTTCGGTTGTTTCCTGATACTCCCATGGGACCACTTTATATGTTCCGACAGAAGCTTTTTTAATCCGGGAGTTTGGCGGTGTTTCCGTTTCCCCCACTAAGTATATCTTTGACACTGCCAAAGCATCCGCAAGACGAAACAGGCCACCAATATTATAGGTATCGAAGATGTCTTCGAGAATAAAAAAGATTGGCAGGCGGGTTATTTCTCTCATTACCCCCCTCGCTCGCTCTTCTTCTAATCGGCGAAGCTGACGGGCATCGAGTTTCATCAGAACAAGAAGATTTTATCAAAAAGTCAGTAAACAATGACGAACAATTGAGTTTCCTAATCCTATAGTTGACTTTTCTAATTTCTTATAGTATAATACTACGCAAAGTTGATAAATGAATATATGAAAAAAAAATTATTTTCCGTCGCCATCTTGATTCTGTTCTTTGGAATTTTAGTTCTTCCCAGAAGATTAAATGCCTCCTATGGTCAATATGGTCAGCCTGGACCTGCTTATGCAATTATTGTTGACAAGACCGTCGGCTGGCCTGGAACCTCAGACGATCCCAGAAGCTATAAATATGTTGACAATCTAACCGTTTCCGATCCTCGATTTAAACCAGATCAAGTTGTTTTCTTTAGAATAAAAATTAAAAACGTTTCCTCTACCCGATTAGTCGGGATGGAAGTTCGCGATACCTTACCCCCTTTCCTTGAGCCTTTAACTTTTCCCGGGAGTTATAACCAAAAGACACGCGAAATCGTCTGGAACGCCGGTGATTTTAATGTAAATGAAGAAAAAATTTTCTATCTTAAAACAAAAATTGTCCCTCAATTATCTCTTCCAGTTGATAAAGGAGTTTTATGTGTCACTAACTTTGTCAAGGCTACTTCAGCTAACGCCTATGATGATGATACTTCTCATCTGTGCCTTGAAAAACTGGTAACAGCGCCAGTCACCAAAATTCCTGATGCCGGGCCAGCTATGACTATAGGTATACTACTTTCTAGTATCTTGACCGGGACTTTTGGATATTATTTAAGAAAAAAAATTATTGACAATTGTTAAAAATATGATATTATAGTTATTATTATAAGTTTTTTTTAATTTTCATAAATTTAAACCATATAAAATTTATGAGAAAAGAAGCCTTTAAAGATCTTTTAAAAATTCTTCCAAGATTAGCTGCTACAGGACTTTTATCCATTTCTTTGACTGGGTGTGGTGCTGATAAGAGTTCGAATCAAACACAAGTCCCAGAACAAAAAGGGGGAGAAAAAACATTTTCATGCCAAATAGCTCAGATAAGTGGCTCTGGTAGGGAAGTTCTTATTTGTGAAAGAGATGATGGCAAAATTGAAATTTTCTACCCTTCATATCAAGAAGCTGAACCAAGACCGACACTAACACAAGAACCAACACCGACACTAACACAAGAACCAAAACCGACACCAACACAAGAACCTACACCAAAACAAGTTTCTACTCCAGATAAATCAGATTCCTCAAAAAATATTTTTTCAGAACGACAAGAAATTAGAAAAAGAGTTATAGAAAACCTAGAAAAGGCGGGAATCATAGTTGAGATAGACCATCTTCACCCCAACTGGCCCGTGACCCATGAAGAAGCTCTAGAAGCTATTAAGCCCGATGGTAAAGGTAAAAATAATTTAACTGCCGAAAATTTAATCAGAGTAATCGAAGTAGTAAAAGATGGAGAATTTGAAAAGAGAATTTGGAGAGGTTGGTGGATAGGAGAATCATTTCCTCTCTCTGATAAAGTACGATATAATGAAGAACTTAATTACCACGAGATAATTGAACCAGATGAAGATGGCAAACGACAATTAGCGTACGAAATTAATAAAGTTTTCGACACAGATAAGGGACCCAGACTCACAGATGTCAGGCTCAATCTTGATTTTGCAGCTCTCTTTGCCAGAAGAGGAGGAAAGACAGTAGATGGGCTTCCTTCTCATTCTCATTACTTCACTGGCGAAAAAGGAACAGGAGTCGAGTCAATCGAACAAATAACAATAATTCCCGTCCCTGAAAAAACTCCTTGCGTTGATTTTGAACCGAACATCATTGCCTGGCGACAAGCAGTTAAGGAATTTATAGACAACCCACATGTTAGAGATGGTTGGAAACAGGATGGCGTTCAACAATATATCAATGTTTATTGGTTTGACCCCAGTGTGAGTGAGTGGAAAAAATTAATGGGAAGAACCATCGCTGAACTGGCAAAATTCGCTAAAGATAAAAGTTTAGATTTAGATATTATAGATCGATTAAAGCAAAATATCACTTATGAAGAACTTGTAAGACTAATTGATAGTCTGCCTCCCGGTTACCCTCTTTCTCCCCATGAGATGGCACAAAAGTATGGCGGTGAGCCATATCAGTGGGTTATCTCTCCTAAAACCCTCGGAGGCCAACTAGCTCTAGAGTGGTTCTTTGAGGCTTGGCCACTAAAAAAAGGAATCTTCTTTGATGAATCAAACGGAATCCACTTCACATTTATTGACGGCAAAAAAGTCATCCTTTTTGGTCCAGATAAAGTCAATGCTCAGAGTGGAAATTCAATATTTGACTTTAGTTTACCTCCTCAAAACATGGCCCCAAGGATGTATGCTCCTTTGGACATACCAGCCGTTTTATTTGTCCGCGTCGGAACGATGAGTAAAGACTATGAAAACAACTCATGGTACACTTGGGGGCATGGTCATGTTGTTCTAGGTCAGCCCGTAATTGAACAAGCAACTCTTTTCTCAGTTTTCCTTGATGCTTGTGTTGATAAAAATGCACCCAAATATATTGCAGAAGAAAGAGCAAAAGAGCAACCTGATCTAAGAGTAAAAGCAAGGTACTGGGACGGAGAAAAATTTGTAGAAGTTATAAAAAACCAACGCTGAATCCTTATAGGAAAGGATTTCAAAAGCCCAAAACCAAGAATAAAAAAATGAACCATCTACTTTGTCTCAATATAAAGAGAGGATTTATTTCCAAAAAACAAAATAGAATCATGGCCACCTAGGGAAACAGAATCAAATAAAATAAATCGAGGGTCTTGATTCTCTTTGAGATATCTTTGCAGAATTTTAACTGGTCCATAAAGAACGTCTATTGTTCTCTCTTTCTGGATTGGATTATTCTGAGCAGTAATTATGACATCAACATCCTTCAGTTTCTCGAAATAAGCCTTTTCGCTCTCTCCCCTAAGATAATCAATTCCAAGAAGTTCTATTTTTCTGTATCTTTCATCATAGAGTATTCTATTTGCAAAGGAAATATCGGAAGAATATTTCATGTAAAGATCTATTATTAAATGATCTTTGTAAAAATTCAAAAGATGAAGGCCAACAAGCACTCGAAGGGGAGAATCAATCGTTTTTTTCAGAGAAAATAGTTTGTCATTTATCTCCCTGTAATCGATTTTATTACGATCGTAGAGCAAATTAATCGGATAAGTGTGAAGATAGATTAACTCCAATTGCCCGATGTTATGTTCAAAATCTTCCTTGGAAGAACCAAAAGGCAGCCTGAGGACATACTTAAAATTAGGTTCAATCGGAAAGCCAAAAGAAAGAATAAAATAGGCAAAAACAATAAAAAAACTAATTACAGAAGCAATAAAAGCATTTTTCTTTAAGAGAATACAAAATCCCTCAGCAAGAATCAAAGCAATGAGGGGCATCATAGGGAAGATCACCCGAATATTTTTGTTAACAACGAAAAAAGTGAAGAAAAAATAACAAAAAAGAAAACTCAAAATGGGAATCTTTAGATAGTCCTTTTTTTTGTAAGGAATAATAAACAAAGAGATTACAAAAAAAATAAAAACGAGAAAATGGGTTTGATACAAAGCGATTAATCTCAAGTAAAAAAATAAATTCTCAAAACTCAAAAGTCTTTGAGGATCATCTGGTTCTCCAGCATAATTTATCGTTCCTAATCTTATAAAACTAGAAAAATTATAAAAATACCAGGGAAAAGCCAAAATAAAAAAGATCATTCCTCCTAGAAGAAGTTTGCTCAACGAGATCTTTAAATTTAATCTTGGGTTATTCCTTATAAAAAAAATCACAATAAAAACGAAAGGAATAAACAAGAATATCACAGCGTGCCACTTAGTGAGTTGAGCTAAACCGGCAGAAAAAAAACCGAGGTATAAAAGTGCCAAATTCCCCTTCTTTTTAAATCTCTCCCAAAAAAAAAGCGTAAGAAAAATCAGTGTGATCAACGGAATATCGAGGGTAAATAATCTAGAATATCGAAGAATAGAGATAAAAAAACTGTAAAAAAAGACTGTAAAGAAGGATAATTTATTACTTTCCGAGATTTCCCGAACATAGAAAAATATGGCCAAAATTGAAAGAATAAAAAAGATTGTTCCTGAGAATTGAACTATCTTCCAATGATTACCAAAAAAGAAAACTAATGGGAGAGTCGACAAATGAGAAAAATTTGGATAAGCAGGAGAAATTCTCATAAATTCGCCAAGATTAAAATCGTAAAAATTATCTTTTAGATATTCAAACATATTAAGAACAAGTAAAGTGTGACCAAGGGGATCAAAATCTAGAGGATTTTCATTTAAAAAAATCCAAGTAAGATTGCCGAAAAAGTGAAATAAAGCGAGAAAAAAAAGTAAAAATAAATATGGATTTATGCCATCTTGTTTTCTCAACAATTTCATTCACTATAATTCTAATTAATGAACTCACTAAAAAAAAGACTCGATCCTTTCTTAATTTCACTCATCGCTGTTGGAATTTTTTTATGCTCACAAAACTACGCCTCTAATACCTTTCTTTCAGGATGGGATACTCTTCATCCAGAGTTCAATTTCTCATTGTATCTTCAACGAATTACTCTTTTTTGGCAAGAACATCAAGGACTAGGAGCTCCCCCATCCCAAAGTCATGCCGGAGAGATACCAAGAGTTATCTTACTCTGGTTAATCTCTTTATTTTTACCAATTAATTTAATTCGCTATTTTTACTTTTTTTTAATGATAATCATAGGACCAATTGGGATTTATCTACTTTTAATTTACCTTTTCAAACAAAAGAATTCTGATTCTAGTACTTTAATAAAAAAAATCTCGGCATTTCTGGGTAGTCTGTTTTACCTTTTAAACCTCGGTACAGTTCAAAACTTTATTGTTCCCCTGGAAATGTTTGCGACAAAATTTGGTCTCTTGGGATTTCTTTATTTTCTCTCTCTCAAATTCTTAAACGAAAAAGATCACAAAAGTTTATTCTTTTTTTCCCTGTTTATTTTTTTGAATTCTGCTTCCGCACACACAGCAACACTTTGGTATGTTTTTTTCATAAGTTTTTTGTTTTTTTTAATTGGATACTCTTTACTGAGTGGAAGCCTTGAATATCTAAAGAGAAGCATTATTATTATTTTTCTTACTTTACTTATAAATCTTTATTGGTTGATTCCAAATTTCTACTACGCTTCAAATTATCACCAAGACTTAATCACATCAAAAACTCATCGATTAGGAAGCGAGGAGTTTTTCTATCACAACAAAAAATATGGTAACTTAGGTAATTTTTTGGTTTTTAAAAATTTCCTCTTTAATTGGTACGTGACAACAAATGAAGAAAAAATTAAACTTCTTCTTGAAAATTGGAAGAATCACCTCGAAAACAGAAACATTGTTATTATTGGTTATTCTTTATCCTTTTTCAGTCTTCTAGGGATAATTTTTTCAATCATAAAGAAGAATAATGCTTTTGTAAGTTTTTTGCCCGGAATAGCTCTTTCTAGTTTTTTTCTTCTTTCAGATATTAAATTCATTTCTGAGTTGACTGATTATTTAAGGGATAAATTTCCACTTTTTAGAGAAGTTTTTCGTTTTCCCTTCACAAAATTTTCTCTTTCAGTTATTTTTTATTTTTCCCTTTTCTTCGGTTTTTTTAACTATTTTTTATTTAGTCAATTTGGGAAATTAAAGCTAATCAAAGAAGAAGAACAAAAAAAGTTTTTAGTCGGCAATTACTTTTTTTTACTCACTACCTTAATTTTTATCTTAATTTCTCCAGCTTTTATTGGAAATTTTATAAGCCCTATGATGCGCGTGAGAATCCCTGATGATTATTTTTTGCTTTTTAAATGGTTAGAAAATCAAAAAGAAAAAAGGATTCTTGGTTTACCGATCAATGATCGACACGGTTGGAGCATTTATCGTTGGGATCTCAAAAATTATCAACAAGTTTACCAAGGAGCGGGGTTTATTTGGTTTGGTATAAAGCAGTCTCTTATAAATCCAGAGTTTAATCGTTGGTATCCATACAACGAGCAGTCGTTTAGGGAATTTTTTTATGCTATCTACTCTCAAAATAAACCTCTTTTTGAAAAACTTCTCCAAAAATATAACATTGGCTATATTCTTCTTGATGAACACGTTATCGTCCCCGGTGAAGGTCATCAGTCAAAAAAACTCTTCTATCGAGAAATAAAACAACTTCTTTCTCAGTTAGAGACAATAAAACTAGTTAAGAATTTTGGAGAAAAGATTTCGGTTTATGAATATCTGCCCAATCAACAAAAAAAGCCCCTAGAACTGATCCATAGGTACAAGATTATTGAACCAACTTATCGATGGAACTATCTCGATCAGGCTTACTTAGACTATGGCAACTACGTAAGTAAAGAAAAGACCTCAAAAAATCTTTTTGACGGCCCCGATGTGATTTTTCTTGGAAGAGATCTTCTTAATAATGAAGAAAAAATTAATCAAAAAATAGTCTCTGTAGATAAGGATCGTTATTTTATTCGAATTCCAACGGAACTCTTCCCAAGAAATGGTGATATTAAAATTCCCCCCTTAAATAGCACTGAAAAAGAGATTTACACTGAAGTTTACGCAGGAAGGGCCGGTAATGAGGTTATCATTGAGCTTAAATATCTTCTGCCTTACATAAAAACCGATCGTTTCTACTCAAGGAGATTCATTACGAAGAGTGAAAACACTCATTACTTCTCTCTTAATGAAAAAACTTTCTCAATTCCAAAGAATCTATCAGAAAGAATGACACTCTTGGGAGAAGGAGTGGTTTTTCCCAGTAAAAATAATCTAGCCAGTTTTTTTTCTGGTAGAGAAAAACCTGTCAAGCAAAAAGAATTCTCTTCTTCAATCTCTCCATTTCTTTGTTCACCACCAGCCAAAAGCCAGATATTTGGCTTCGAAAAGAATGAGTCATCCTTTAAACTTTTCGGTCAACAAGCTCAAGTTTGTCTTGAAATACCTCTTGAAATGATCATTGACACAAAAGAAGAAGGACTGTTAGAAATCTCTTTTAATTATGAAAGCGAAAATAAAGGAGAAAACGAAGTCTGCTTAGTTGATAGAGAAAAAAAAGGGAGATGTCTTGTTAGAAAAAAACCCAATCCCTCTCTCTCCTCTGAGGTTAAAATACTCTTCCCTTTTTCTGATGAGAAATTTTCACAATACCAACTCCGATTTTCCTACGATACTCGAAAAGCCAAGGAGATTAAAGAACTTTTGATAAAAAATTTAACCTTCAAACTCTATGAGAGGGTACAAGAAGAAAGGTTTACTCCAGTGATCCCCAAGTTTAATCAAACTACCGATGAAATCATTTTGGAAGGTAAATTTCCTCAAACTTCGATTCCAATCACCTGGGGAAAAATCGGAGATCAGATTAACGATTGTACCCTTGGAAAAGCAAAGAGTATAAAAAAGAACATAATCCCTCTCCAGTACCAGAGTATTTTAGAATACCAGGCCGTTGATGGCGCAATTTGTGATCGAATTGACCTCTCAGAAATTTCTCAAAACATAGGTTATCTATTGGCGATAGAGTCAAGAAATGTTTCGGGCTTGCCCTTAAAAATCTGCCTGGAAGACAAAGTCTCTGGAATTTGTAATATAGAAGAAAGACTCTCAAAAAACAAAGATTTTTCCTTTGATTTCTTCCTGCTACCTCCCTTTTACCAATCTGGTGGTTATGATCTCATTATCAACAACTATTCCCCCAGCAATCTCCCCACTCAAAATCAAATCAGAACTATTCGCTTTATTCCCTTCCCTTATAATTTTTTACAATCAATTAGATGGGAGAATCCGGCAAGAAAATCCAATGACTTTACTGAAACCTCTCCTGCGTCAAAGTATCAAAGCAAAAAAATATTTCCTTTTCTCTATGAGCTAAAATTTGATGCCATCAAGAATCAAGAACCAATCATATTTCTGGATCAGGCCTTTGAAAAAAATTGGAAAGCTTACCTTCTTGCCTGTTCGAACCAAAAAAAGACTTGTTTCGCAAAAAAACTCTTCCCCTTTTTATTTGGAAGGGAGATACAATCGCATTTAATTGTCAATAACTGGGCCAATGGTTGGAGAATTGAACGATCTCTCTTCGAAAAAACTAAGAATCAAGCTTCGGAAGTCACTATTGCTATTGTCTTCCTGCCTCAGTACCTCCAGTTTCTTGGCTTTGGAATAATGTTTTTTGGCTTAGTAATAATTGCGAAGATTAAAGATCTTTGATTAATTCTTTTATATTTACCTTTAGAGCTCGGGTAATTTTGTTAAGAAACTTGATTGAAGGATTAGCTTTGCCTTCCTCGACCTCAGCTAGATAGCTTCTGTCCGTGTCGGAAAGAAGAGCTAGTTCCTGTTGAGAAAGGTTTCTAATTTTTCGCCATTTTAAGATGTTGTTCCCCAGTCGCTTGTAGTAAGAATTACCCTTCATCTAAAAATCAGAAAGAATGTTAATGAAGAGGAAGGGCTAATTCAGTAGGTTATAACCAACAAAAATTTATTTTCAGAGCTCCAATTCAGGCAAAAATTTGATTTAGGACCAATGGAGCCGTCGAGAAATTAAGTTTTGATTCACAAAATTTGATAAAATACCAAGGCCATGAATCTTTCCGTCGGCATCGTCGGCTTGCCTAATGTTGGCAAATCAACTCTTTTCAATGCTCTCCTAAAAAAACAGGTAGCCGACGTTGCCAATTATCCTTTTTGCACTATCGAACCTAATGTTGGGATCGTCGAGGTTCCCAATGAAAGGTTGAAAACTTTAGCGAAGATTGTTGAGACTGAGAAAATAATCCCAGCTTTTGTTAAGTTTTATGACATCGCTGGCCTAGTAAAAGGTGCCTCAACTGGCCAAGGACTCGGAAATAAATTTTTATCTTACATAAGGGAAGTCGCGGCTATTGTTCATGTTGTTAGATTGTTTGAAGACAAAAATGTTGTTCATGTATCGTCAAAAATTGACCCAGCCGACGACATCAAAACGATTGACACTGAACTTATCTTGGCTGATTTGCAGACGATCGAGAAACAAAAACCTCCAATGCTCAATTCATCAAAAGAGGATTTTCTTACCTTTATGACCCTCAAAAAAATTAAAAAATTTCTGAACGAGGGAGTTCCTGTAATAAGCATATCTTTAAATAATCAAGAAAAAGAAGCGATAAAAAGATTTAACTTTTTAACAGCAAAACCTGTGATTTTTGCCTTCAATATCTCAGAAAATCAGCTAAAGAATTTAGAAACAACAGAGGAGAGAATTAAGGAGATTATAAAAACTCTTCGACTCAAAGACCTCGCTAAAGTTAACTATATTTTTCTTTGTGCCAAGCTTGAATCTGAAATTGCTTCTCTGCCAAGCCAAGAACAAAAAAACTATCTCAAGGTCTACTCTCTTCAAGAGTCTGGACTTGATAAGCTTATCAAGAAATCGTATCAGAATCTTGATTTGATATCATTCTTTACCTGTGGCCGAAAGGAAGTCCGAGCCTGGACAATTAGAAAAGGAACATTTGCGCCTCAAGCTGCCGGTTTGATTCATGGCGACTTTGAGAAATACTTTGTCAAAGCCGAAGTGATCGCCTTCGAAAAATTTGTCGAGGCCGGTGGGTGGACAAAAGCAAGAGAGATGGGCCTTGTTCAAGTTGTTGGAAAAGATTATCAAATAAGAGAAGGAGAAGTCGTTGAGTTCAAAGTTAATATCTGAAAATGAAGACCAAAAAAAGATGAGTGAAGTGCCCCTCTCTCTGATCTCAATTGACTTAGGATCAACTCAGACGAAAATAAGACCTGAGCCGCCCAATCGAGGAGTCACGGAAAAAATTGACTTTAAGCCAAAAACAGGACTGGTCGAGTTTCAAGGAATAAGCTTTCGGATCATAGGAAAAAAAGCTTTGGAAGAGTTATTTAGAAAGATAGAAGAGTCAATTCAGATATTTAAAGAAGAAACCGACTCTGACCGAACAATCAAGATCATCACTCTTACTGGATTTACCAACAGCTTAGGAGTTTATTACAAAAAAGCCAATGGAGAAGAAGATTATGCTGTTCTTCTCGATGACCCCTCGTTAGCAACTGAACTCACCGTAGAACAAAAAGCTGTTTTGACAGAGCTTAATATCGATCCTGAGAAAAAAACTACCAGTGTGCGAAAGCTAATTGCCCTTGAGAACAATCCTGAAGTTTTGAAATTAATTTTTGGTGAAGATTGTTCTTTCGAAGTAGTGAAATTTTCAACGATGATGGGAATGATTGAATGGTACTTGAATAAAAAAAATCCGCGAAGATTAAAAATCCCTTACGCCGATATTGGTGGCTTTGGACGAAAAGATCTTTCTCCGGGTGAACTTGAATATATCTTCAAAAAACTCGGTTTAAAAGAAGATCAATTTAAAATCAGCTCCTCCCCATTTGAAGATAGTCTTGAAGGAATGATATTTGCGATAAATGATTTCGAGGCTGAGTTAAGGTACATGACTGAACTACTTAATCAAACCAAGATAAGCGCCTGGGATATTATTATCGGCCTTGACTCAGTCGGCAAGATTGTATTCCATAAAAGTGTTGTCGATCAAACCTCTCTTTTCAAAGCAGATGTACCTTTTCGCTACCTCACCCAGAGAATGACTGCTAATGTAATTAGCGAGTGGTTCACAAGGCTGGGTTTTGTTGACAATGATGGCAACATCAAGTATCTTGAGATCGACAAGACTCTCGAAGACTTTGCCAAAAAATTTCAAAATCAAGAGTTTGAATCTAATTATTTCTACCTGCCGGATAAAGACAGTAGAGGGTGGCTGCTGAAAAAAATTGATTCTGAGAGCGCACCTAAAGTGGCCTTGATTGACGAAAGCAAATTTGAATCTCTAAATGAAGAGGACAAACAACAAGCTTTCTTTGCTATTGCCATCGGAATGGTTTTTGGAATAAGAGAAAAAATACTAAGAGTTTTAGAAGCCAATTCAAAAGAACCTAGCCAAATGAGAGTTTTAATTTATGGCGGTCTCTCAGCCGAAAAATTTAAGGGTTGGCGCTTAATTTTAAGATCAATACTAGGAGAGCCGTTCTCAAAGATAATATCAGTGCTCAATATTCCCGACGCTAATATCGCAACCGCCAATATCTTGGCAAAAGTTTTAAAACAAGAGCCCAAGAACCAAATTCTAGAGTCTCAAATTGATGAAAAATCAATTCAAGGGAATGAACAAAAAAATCAGCAGGAGCATAATGAAGTTGTTCCTCTCGAGAATTTTCCAAAAATTGAGCTGGAGGATTACTGGAGAAAATGGCTTGAAATTCTAGGCTCTTTTTCTAGAAATAGTTTATGAAAGTCTCTTCATTTGTTTACCTGGCATGTCTTCCATTTGATAAATATCACCCAAAATCTAATAGCGGAAAACAGGGCAAAAACAAATCCGGCAAACCCATCTAGAAAACCTTTGTGTCTAAAATAAAGAGAAAAAAAGGTCACTCCAGGCTTTATGAAAAAATATTCAAAAAATGAAGGTTTCTTGGTCTTATTTTTTTTAGACAAAATCTCTTCAACTTCAAAGGTTGTGTAACGATCCCATCGATAAAGATACCTCGAAAAATCAGGATCGGCATAGTGAAGAATTGGATTTTTTAAGTAACCAACCGGGCCGGCTATCTTGACATTTTCGTGAACACTCTGGCAAGGAAAATTAGCTTTACCTCGCCGATAAAGTCGAAGGGTGTAGTCAGGGTACTGACCGCCTTTATAAAGAAAACGAGTTAGAAACCAATTTTTTCTTGGAATCCAGTAGCCGGCGATCTCTTTTTTCTGTGGGTTATTTATTATATTTTTAATTTCTTTTTTAAGCTCGTCAGTTAACTCCTCATCAGCATCCAGCTGAAGAATCCACTCTCCTCTGGCCTTTTCAATGGCAAGCTGCTTATTTCTGTGAAACATCGACTGATTTTTGCGGTAAAAAATTCTCACCTTCTTACCGAATCTTCGGGCAATATCAAGCGTTTTGTCAGTTGAACCGCCGTCAACAATTACAATTTCATCAGTGAGGTCTGATGCTGATTGAAGCGGAAGGTGAATGTTTCTCTCCTCATTAAAAACAGCCAGACAGAGTGAAAGTTTTGGCTTTTTCATCATACCTGGTTTTTAGGAGTATTATAATAAATACCTATAGCTGTATATGCGAAAAATTCTCACTGTTCCTGATCCTCGACTCTCTTCACCAACTAAAACTATTGAGCGTTTTGATGGCAGTTTAAAAAAAATCATAAAAGAAATGATTGAGACACTGAAGGCTCAAACTAATCCTCCGGGAGTTGGTTTAGCTGCCAATCAAGTTGGTTTTGATCTTTCTCTGTTTATCATCAAGCCCCAAAAAAAATCTAAGATAAAAATCTTTGTCAACCCGAGAATAGTCGAGGCCCAATTCTCGAAAAAAAAAGCTTCTTACCCCAAAAAAAAATTAACTCTCGAAGGTTGTCTGTCGATTCCAGGAATCTGGGCAACAGTAGACCGAGCCTGGCGAGTTCTTCTCGAATACCAAGACGAGAGCGGAATTAGAAAAAAAAAGTGGTTTACGGGTTTTGAAGCAAAAATTATTCAACATGAGATTGACCATCTAAAAGGGATTCTTTTTACTCAGCGAGCTTTGGAACAAAATCAAAAAATCTATCAGCAAAAAAATGATCATTTAGAGGAGATCAATCTTTAATTTGCTGGCAACGAGGCAGAAGAAAGCTTAAGATTGGTTTCCTTTTTTGCCGTCAACAAAAATTGAGACTGAAAATGCTTGACGGTGAGAAATGGTCTTTTACCCTCGCGAAGATCTTTCTTGATTCGCTTCAAGCACTTGGAACAAAGCTTTACTCTTTTTTCCTGCTTGTTTTCGACTATAGTCACCTTCAGAAGATTTACCCTAAAGATTCTTCTGGTTTTTTGAGCTCTCTTTTTCCACCGACCACCGGCGACACCTCGATGGTGAGTATGAGACCGGCCAAAAATTGCTTTTTTTCCGCAGTGGTAGCAGGCGTTTGCCATAGATCTAAATATAATAACATTTGATAAAATATTTATCAACCCAAGCTTTTTAATATTTTTTTTGGTTATTTTTGCCCAATTAGTGATCAACTTACTCTCTGAAAATCCAGCTCTTTTTTTTGTTTATCTAGTCGTTCTTGTCCTTGCCATTACCATCCACGAGTTCGCCCACGCTTGGACTGCCTATCAACTGGGCGACCCAACTCCAAAGCTTCAAGGAAGACTCAATCTCAATCCAAGATCACATTTAGATCCCTTGGGCATTTTGTTCCTATTTTTTTTCGGCTTTGGCTGGGGCCGCCCGGTGGAAATTGACCCCTTCAATCTTAAAAATCCCCGAAAGGACACTGCGTTAGTCTCCTTTGCCGGTCCGCTATCAAATTTTATCTTGGCTATTTTATCTTCTTCCTTGCTCAGATTGTTTATTTTTTTTGAAAGTTATTTTTTAAAAACTATAGGTTTTTTATTTCTTGTCCCCGTTATTCAGATAAATATTTTTCTGGGACTTTTTAATCTCATCCCGGTTGCTCCTCTTGACGGCTTCAAAATTGTTGGGGGTATTCTTTCAAGAGAGAGAGCTCAAGAGTGGTACCGACTAGAAAAATATGGTCTGATTTTTTTAATTTTGATGATCATTCCTATCGGGGGGTTTTCAATGCTGGACAACTTCCTTAGACCAACTGCTAATTTTATTATAAGGCTTCTTATTCCTCCAATTCGATAATTCAAAATAGCTCAATGGTAGAAAAAAGGCCTTTAAGAGTTGGTTTTGATCTAGATGGAGTCTTGTTGTACAATCCAGCTAGAATTTTAAGGCCGATTATCTTTTTTTTCAAAAAATACCTTCTCAAAAGCGACGTTGATAAATTTTATTTTCCAAAAACAAAGCTAGAAAAGCTTTTTTGGCAATTTTTTCACAAAACAAGCCTCTTTCCCCAAGCTGGAATTGAGGAAATAAAAGCCTTAGCAAAGGAAAAAAAAATTAAAGCCTACATTGTCTCCTCACGTTACCGTTTTTTAGAGAGAGACTTTTGGTCCTGGGTGAGAAAGATCGACAAAGAAAGGCTCTTTTCTGGCTATTTTTTCAACAAAAAAAATGAGCAACCCGATATCTATAAAAGTAAAGTTATCAAAAGATTAAACCTTGATTTTTTTGTCGAGGATAATTTTGACATCGTTAAAAAATTAAAAAAAAACTATCCAAAATTGAAAGTTTTCTGGATAACAAATCTTTTAGACTGCAGAATAAACTACACCTACAAATTTTCTTCTCTTAAGGAAGTTGTTTCCTATATCAATGATATTGTTGGAAAGAAAACAATTTTAATAGTTTCTGATTATTACTATCCTCATTGGACTGGCATCTCAAAATCAATTTACAATCTGTCTCAGGTGATTAAAAAAGATTTCAACATAAAAATTTTGACGGTCAGATTTAAAAAAAATTTAAAAAAGATTGACGAAGGACCAAAAGGAGTAGTGATAATAAGAAAAAATTATCTCTTTTCATTTAGTAGAGTAAAATATTCCATCTCCTTGATATTTACATTTATCTCAATTTTAAAAAGAAGCGATATCGTCTTTCTAAACTCTCCACTATCAAATATTTTGCCTCTTTCGTTAGTAGCTAAATTTTTCAAAAAAAAACTCATTATTTTTCATCAAGGTGATTTAAAACTGACCAAGGGATTATTTAATATTGTCATAGAAAAAATATTTGATATCTCAACTCTGGTGAGCTTTTTTTTTGCAGATAAAGTAAGCACTTACACCAAAGACTATGCTCAGCACTCTAGAGTAATGAAATATTTCTTAAATAAATTCCAACCGTTGATCCCTCCAGTTTCGATGGTTAAAAGTCAATCTCAACATAGTGACATTTACAGAAAACTAAAATCACTTAAAGACAGTGGAAAAATCCTTTTTGGATTTGGCGGACGCTTTGTTGAGGAAAAGGGTTTTGATATTCTTCTCAAAGCAATTCCCGAAGCTAATAAATATCTAAAAAACGCTCATTTTGTTTTTGGCGGAAAGACAAAAATTGGTTATGAAAAAACTTTTGAAATATTAAAACCAGAAATATCAAGATTAAAAAGATGGCTTACCTTTTTAGGTCATTTGAACGATCAGGAACTGGTAGACTTTTATCAAATGATTGATTTTTTTATTGTTCCTTCAAGATCTGATTGTTTTAATCTAATGCAAATGGAAGCGATGATCAATGGCAAACCGTGCCTGGTCGCTGATATTCCTGGAGCGAGATATCTTGTTAAAAAAACCAAATTCGGTTTACTTTTTAATAAAGAAGATTATCTTGATTTAGCAATTAAAATAAACAAAATTTTTAATCAAAAAGAAAAAATAGTAAAAAACTATCTTCTGTTTCTTAAATTTATCAAAAAAAAGACTGATGATAGAAAAATTAAGAAATTTTTTACAGAGTGAGATTGATCCGGCTTTTCTAGAAAGAGCAAGATATATCTTGGAAAAAGTAGAAACATTAAAACCAAAAAAAGTCCTCGATGCCGGCTGCGGTCGAGGTTTTTACCTAAAGGCCTTGACATATTTTCCCTTCATTAGAGAAATTCACGGTATTGACATAAATGATCATTACTTGAAGATTGCCAATCAAATAACAAGCGATGATTCCCGGGTTTTTGTGAAGAAACAAAGTATCCAGAAGACCAGTTATCAAGACAATTATTTTGATCTGATTATCTGTTCAGAGGTCATTGAGCATCTTAAAGATGACGTGGGGGCCTTAAGAGAACTAAAAAGAGTTTTAAAAGACAAAGGTTATCTAATCATCACTGTGCCAAATGAAGAATTTCCTTTTCTTTGGGATCCCCTTAATTGGATTTTAATGAAATTTTTTAAAATTCACGTAAATAAGAACACCTGGTGGCTAGCTGGTATTTGGGCCGATCATGAAAGACTTTACTCCTCCAATAATTTAAGAAAAGTTGTCACTCAAGCTGGCCTTGAAATTCTAGAAACAAAGTATCTCATTAGATTCTGCTGGCCATTAAGTCATTTTATGATTTATGGCCTAGGGAAGAATATTGTTGAAAGTTTTAATTTACAAAGTGTGAATCGTTTTAATTTTAATGAAAATAAAAGATTAGCAAAGCTGATATCATTCATTTTCCACTTGCCAACACATTTGGAATCTCTCTTTAATTGTCAATCAAGAACATCTACGAATATCATCGTCTTACTAAAAAAACTCGATAAAAGACAAAAAGAAATCCAACACTCGAATTTCTAATTTTCTTTTCTAAATACCATGACCGTAGGATGATCATAGACAGTAAAAGTTTCTTCAATAAGATTCTCCGGATATCGAAGAAATTGGTAGTAATATGGTAAGAACTCTTTAATTTTTCGAAAACAAAATCTATCAGAAGAATAGGAACCGATAATTATCTGAGGCTGACAATCTTTATCACTACAAAACTCCCGGAGGCTGAAACATTCTTGCTTTAATAAACTCTCATAAAACTTTGTCATTATCGGGTATCTCTCAGGAACTGTTGATATACTCCCCCATCCTCGATTTGAGGATAATATGTAATAATGAGCTTTGGTTAAGATTTCTTTCATCTTTCGCCACTTGTCAAGAGTATCAGGATCAAAAATTGGCAAAAGTTCGATCTTGATCGTCTTTCCCTGAGGATTAGAAACAGCAAGAGGAAGAGGATCATCCCAATACTCGCCAGCAATTATCGTTCTATCAGGAATTTTTTCATAAATCCACTCCGAGGCTTCCACTCGAGTGTGTTTATTGAGGTAAATGGTTGAAAATAAAATTGGCCAAGCTAAAAGAGCAAAAGCGACAATAATCTTGAAGATATTTAAAAAAAATTTCCTTGTCTTAAAAAGGTCAGTAGACTTTAGTAACTCAATAATAACGCCAATTCCCAAACCACCAAAAAAAGCAAAGAAAGGATAAAGATAGAGGGTGTACCTGATTGATTTGACAAACTGAATTGACTGATAAAAAAAAAGACCAACTAGCCACAAAAGAACAAGAATTAAAATTAACTCCTCTTTTCTAGGTTTATGATTTATAATCCTCTTCAAATACCAGGAAACTCCGGCTAGCATAACAATAAAATTCACTGGACCCAAACCAGCAAAGAAAGTTGTTGTCAAAAGATACCACCAAGGCTTGTTTAGCCATTGAACCCCCGGCGGATACCAGGCATCTTCCCGACTAAGAGCGATCAAGGTTTTAAGGCTTGAGATAAACTGATTGTTAAGCCGAAGATCAAAAAAATTTGCTGAGTTGAAGTAGAATGGATTGGTAAGACGCAAACTTAGATAAGCCATTGAAAGATAAAGGAAAACAAAAAAAACCAGGGGCAAAAAATGCCTCAACAGTGATATTTTTTTCTTAGTCAAAACGAGATCTCTAACTTTTAGAAACCAAAGACTTACCATGGCTGCAAGATTTAGAGGAAGAATAACTATGGCGCTAATTTTTGACCCAAAAGCTAAACCAAGAAAAATCGCCGAGACAAAAAGAAAAAAAAGCCGTGACAATCTGATTTTGGTGAAAAAACCACTTTTTGAAAAAGAGAGTGAAAATCGAAGGCAAAAATAAAAACTACCAAACAAAAAAAAATTTAAGAAAGTATCCGTGGTAAAGAAATGAGCCGCCTGAATCGGATAAACAGAAACTCCATAAAAAAAGCTGGCTAGAAGAGGAGAATAATTTCTCAAGAATGACGATCTAAAGTTGATAATCTTTTGGGTAATGAATAACTTCGAAACCTTGTAAACTAAGATCACCACTAGAAAATCAAGAAAAGCAGACACATATCTTCCAACGATGTTGAAATAATTGTAGGTATCTAAATTTAGATTAAGCGCCAAATACTTAACGATTGTCAAAGGAAAGCTCCCATAGACAAAAAAACCTTCTCCAAGATTAAATGGATTAAGCTTCGATCGTTGTGGATCAAGATACTCAAGCAGACTCTCTGGCCAGATCATCTTTATTCCCACTAAAGTCAAAAATCTCTCGTCAGGATGAAGATGCTGGTATTGATCCCAGTTTAGATTGTTAAATCTAAAAAGAAAGGCGATTATCAGGATTAAAATTAGGCCGATATTTATCTTCATGATGGCTTTTCTTTTAGAGGAAGAACCGATTTTATTTTTGAGGTTACTTTTTTTAGAAAGCCTGCCTTAGAGCGAATGATATAATGAGATAAAAGATCTCGCGTGGTGATGATATTTACAGGCCTGTTTTCCTCATCAACAATAACAACGCTGCCAATCGACTTATTGATGATTAACTGAGCCACTTTGCTAAGATTATCATCTTTTTTTACCGTCAAGAATACTGTTTTGCAGTAATCAGAGGCAGGCTTATTAAGATAGCTTGTCTTTGAGCCAATTCGCTCGCCTCTTGACTCACGACTTTTGGGAAAACTTAGAAGATTGATCAGGTCATAGAAGCTAAGAATCCCCTTGACTTTGTTGTCTTTCGACACAACAATTAGCTTCGAAATCTTTTCCTTCTTGAATATTCCAAGAGCTTTTGAGATTGAATCTGAAACATTGACAACAATTGGCAAACGCTTATTTTTTATAAACTCGCTGATTTTTACCCCAAAAATTGGAAGAGTCTTTAGGTAGTTAAGAATTCTTCTTGCAGAAATTATCCCGATGAAGTTTTCTTGATTGTCAAAAACAGGTAAATAATGAACTTTTGACTGAATAAAAAGCTCGACGACTTTGGTTAGAGGATAATTGAGATGAATTTTTGGTGGATGAAATAGACAATTCTTTATCCGAGTGTTCGCCGGATATGAGTTCTTTATAAGATGATGATAAGGATTAATTAGGCCAACAAATTTTCCTTTATCATCAAAGACAAAGGCAGCATCGTGAGAGGTTGACAATTTTTTCAAAACGGTGTGAAGACTGTCATCTAATGAAGCTTTGATGATGTTATTCTCTTTCAAAAGATTTAAGAGTCTCATTCCTAATCTTGTCCCTTTGTGATAATTTATATCAAAAATTTGCCATCCTTGTAAATAACTTTACTTACGCCATTCCTCAAGATCACCTCAACTTGTTTTCTTTCGGTGTTGATAATGTCAGTATGTTCAATTGAGTTATTGAAACCTAGTTTTTCCCAGGCTTCCTTTCTCATTCTTTTCTTGTCGCCCAAAAAACAATCATGATAAGAAGATCCCAAAGCAAGGTGACTGTTACCCCACTTGCCTCCGAAGTTTTCATCGTATAAAGTATTGGCCATAAATCTATTAATTCGGGAAAATCGCTTGTCTGTAAGAGAAAACTCGCCGATTTTGTCAGCGTTTTTTTGACCAATCAATTCCTGAATTAGCTTCTCATTTCTTGAAGCTTTGGCCTTGATAACTCTTCCTTCCTGAAACTCAAGATAGATGTCCTTAATTAGGTTACCGTACCGATATAGAGGAAAGTTGAAGTAAATTGTTCCTTTCGTCCCGCGCCAGTCAGGAGAAGTAAAGATCTCAAATGAAGGAATATTGGCCCCTCTTCCTCCTTGCCAGATTCTTTTTTCACCCAGAGTGATCCATAAATCAGTCTGCTTGGCCACCAGATGAATCTTGTCAATTGGCAGTTGATTTAGTTTTTGGCGGATTTTTTCAATCTGAGAAAAAACCTCTTGCCATCTCTTTAACGGGTCCTCAAAATCCAAAAAACAGGCGTTAATGATCTCTTGCCAAAAGTCCTTAAGTGACAAACCGGCCTCTTTAGCCATACCTTCAGTTCCATATAAACAAAGCGACCAAGTAAGCTTCCCCATATCCTCTTTTTCAAAAATCAGTTTTTTTACGTAGTTCTTACTTTGATTAGCCAAGATGATTCTTTTTGGATCAATGTCTTTCAAAAGAAAAGGATCTTTAGGTGCCATGAGATAAACTCGATGGTCAATTGTCTCGACGAGTGATTTAGTGTACTTTTTTGGGAGAAATCTCAACTGATTCTCACTGGCAATCTCAAGAAACTTTTTTTCGAAATCTTCATCATAGCAGCGAGTCATAGGTTGAGCACCAATCTCAAGTACACGCTCAAAGACCACAAGAGCCAGAGGTTTGGCTTCTAGATCATACTGAATAAAAACAACCTCTCCTCTTTTTACTCCTTTTCCCTTTCCAAGAGCAAAATCAACCATAACACGAGCGTAGTTTTTTAGGACCCTTTCTGAAGGGGTAAAAGAAGACATCTTGAGTTAATTATAAAAAAATTTCTTGATTTTCTTCACAACATCTATGTTGCTGGTTTAGAAAAAATATCATAAACAGATTTCTTGCAATTCACAATTCACTAAAAAATAAAAAATAAATTTGGTCGATTGAAAGGCTCTTCTGAAGCAACTTACAGCTTGAGTAAAATGGTTTACGGCAGAAAAATAACCTTCGAAAATTCCCTAGCTGTAAAAATTGAATCTTGTGAGAGACTGTTTTGATCAAATTTGATCAGAGTTTGGAGTAGGTGTAGCAGTCAGTATTAAGAGACATTGCCAATAGTCTCTTGTGCTACAACCTTTTCCCAGATTCGCTCTTATGTCCTCGCATTTTTTATATGGACATCCTTGAGTTTCCTGTTGAGTGGATGCCATGGTTGGCGTAGTTGTTGGGCTGATCTGAGAATTTTCGGCACTATTGTTTCCTGGCGATGTCTGGGAGTTATTATTCTCAGAGTTATTTTGGTCAATTCTTAATCTTTGAATTGGTGTTGGAGTTGAAGAGTTGTTTCTGCTATCAACTCCTGGGGGATCAATTTTGGGAGTAACAAGAGAAGATCCGGTCTCAACATTTGATTCCTGAGCGCTTTTGGTGGTAAAACTCCAGGGCACACCACCATTATCATAGCGTTTTTCGTTTATTCTGATGATAAAGTAATAAGTCGTCCCTGGCGAAAGAAGAGTCAGATCAACAGAGTGATTTTTTTCTCTAGTTGGCTCTGGGGCAAAGAAGTTTAGAGCCGTTGGTGATGTACCATACTCTATAATTCCTTGAGTCTCAGCACCGGTTGACCAGGTAATTCGAGCGGAGTTTTTTTCGATATTGGAAACAACAACATCCCTGGGTTCAAAATCCGCTGCTCGTGTTCCAAATACCCTAAAGGTCAAAATTATCAAGCCGCCAAGAATAATCAGCCCTAAAAAAACTGCCGCCATCTTTCTCACCAATCGACTATTTTTCATAGAAAAATGATACAAAAATTAAAATATTCTTCCTAGATTAAAAACTAGCAAAAAATCATTCAAAAAACCAGTCGAAATTACCCGACAAGAAAACTTGAGATTTAAACCACTCGCAACCCCTGCCCCCACTCACCTAAATTTTATAAACAAAAACCTCTCAGGAGAAAATCTTTCATCCTTGCAAAAAAAGATTATTAGATTAGGATAAAAAAAATGATTAATTTCAGAGGTGAGAAACTCAGTCAAAAAAAACTTTGAATCCAGATCAAACTCTTTTTTAACCGCAGTTATATTACCTTGAGAAGCCTGAACAGAATAAAGCTAATAAAGTAAAAAAGAATCAGCTGAAATATTGGAAGATAAAGACTTAAGAACACCGTAACGATACCCAAGATAAAAAAAGCTTCGTTGTGAATTGAAGGCAAAAGTCCCTTTGTAATAACAATGATGATTAAGATCGTCAAAAGGGTTCTCTTGTCAAACCACCACAAACTCCAGCCGAAAAAATAAGAAAGAATCAGAAGAATGACCGCCAGAATAAGAAATATCTCTTTAGTGTCGAAGTAAAATGGACCAATGTACATAGAATCTTCTATATAAAGTTTCTCATATAATTATTAAGAAAAAAAATTCCCAAGTCAATAACAAAACTAAAATCAAAGATTATCGCTTGACAACAAAAATTTATTTATTATTATTTAATTGACTTTTACTATTTATGTCAATCTCGGATAAAAATAATCCTAAGATATCACTTGATGACTTACCTGATCTTCTGACAGTCAAGGAAGTGGCCTCAATCCTTCGGGTTTCTCCCCTGACGATAAAGCGCTGGGGCAAATCTGGCAAGTTACCCGCAATTAGAATAAACTCCCGTGGCGATCGAAGATACAAAAAAGAGATAGTTTTGAGGCTATTAGGAATAGAAAAAAATCAAGAGTAAATGTCACCAAAAATTAGGTCGATTTCTTTTGCTAAAAGTCCAGCTCAGTATCTTAAATGTCTCACCATAGGGGGTCTTTTTTTATAACAGTTAGAAAATCTAGTAAAATAAGTTTTCAGATAATTCATTTTGAGTTTCCTGAGTCGCTAAATCAACTTCCTGATAAGTTCCCTAGTGAGTTTTTTTTCTCTGAATTTTTCCTGAGTAATTTCTGATGAAGAAACTCATCAAGACAACTTCTTTGAATCAATTGAGAAAGGAAGAAAATGAACTTCGCCATCCTTCGTTTGTGAATTAGCTTCTGTCTATGTTTTTTTATTTAAATATATTTTTTTATTAAGGCTTTTTAATTTTGCTTTTTCATATTTAACTAAACTCTCTCTCAATCTTTTGAGAATACCAGGACCAAAAATTAGGATGAGAATTGCGATAAAAGGTATTCCTGCTAAATGAATCAAGCCGGGTGCCTTTTCGAGCAGTACTTTGCCAACACCCTTAACTCTAATTTCAACGAAAGTCCTCATCACTCCCTGTCCCAGATAATTCTCCAGAAGTTGTCTGTTTGTTGAGGCTAAGTTCAGTGCATCTTGAAGCATTTTTTGACCAGCATTTGTCTGAGTAAGAAGAGTAAGTAAATCATCTCTTGAAATTCTACCTCCGAGTATTAAATAATCAGCCAGAGATCTTTTTGAGACCTCTTCTGTGATTTTTCTTAATAATTCTGAGTTTGGTGTTTTCAGCTTACGTCTTACTAAATCAAATTCTTAATCAGTTAGGCCAAATTCTGCCTTGAGTAAATTATCATTCAGCTGATTATTATGCTGATTAATATCGATGCAAATCAGATGACTTAATAATGTTTTAAGCTCAGTGCTTATTCGTTGTGTTTTATTCTCGCTGAACAAACTTAATATCGCATTATCAAGATTGCCTGATATGACAAGATCAACAACTCTCCCAAGCGAGTATTTACTGTGTCTCAGTTTTGTACTCCCTCCACCAATGGATATTCTTCGCTTTCCTATCCGTCGGCTAATTTTCTCAATTGCAGAACTTTTTAAAGCTTCCTCATCCTTAGCCTGTCTCTCTGTCGCTTCGGGTAAAGTGTCTATTGCTCTTGACAGTCTATCATTCAGATATTGATCAAAGGCATTTTGCAATAAGTTATCCAGATTAGTTAGGTAATTACTTCTCATATTTTCTAGTTCTCTTTCTGCTTTTTTTAATTTTCCTAATATTTCACTTCTTTGTTTCTGAAGTTCAATTAACTGAGGATTTATTTCGTGACGCATTTGGGCAAGATCTTTTTTCTGGCCTGAAGTTTATCTAACATTCCTTCATAAACTGGCAGTTGCTCTGGATTTTTGTCCAGTATTCTCTTTATTTTATTTATTTCTTCATCTATTCTTTTTACCTCATCGTATGGGAACAAATTATTAATCATGTTTGTGACTGCTTGAAGTTGATCATTTAGATCATTTATAATTTGTTCTTGCGTTAGGATATCTCTTCCTCCTAAGCCACTATTCCATAACTCAATAATCCGTTTCATGAAAGCAGGATCTTCAAGTAAAGACTTACTTATATTTTTTAATAAATCTTCTGTAGATTTAGATTGATTACTGGGTTGAGTTAATAAAGTTTCTAAAAAAGGCAATTTAAATCTAATGTAATTTCCCAACTCGGTGACCAACTCGGAGGGGATTTCAGGTGCTTTCACTTGTTGCCCCTCTTGCCCCTGCTTAGGAATTCTTGATTTGATGTATGATCTCAGGATAAAAATTTTTAATAATCTCACCTTGATTTGACCCTTGTTTTGACAAATCATTTACTAATTCAGTCTCACTTTCTACCTCTCTACCTAGCACAACTATTGAAACAGCCCTGGCAACATCTTGTTTTTTAGAAATAATCGGCGCAAGGTTGCCTAACATTCTTAAAGCTTCGTCTTTGTCCCTGAATGACTCTCTTTGAATCGCATCTAACTCTATACTAGTAATTGATTGAACTGCATACCCAGATCCTTCTGCTAAGATTCCAGCAGTCATTCTTTTTAATGATTCCGGGGTGAGTTGAACCCCTTGACCTTCCGGAGCGCTAGGATCGTTTGACATTTTTCTCTGGACTAGCTAAATTTAATAATTTATCTTTTACTTCTTTTAAATTCATTTCCTCTTCTTTTTGTATTTTGATTTTTCTTCTATACAGATCGACTAAATCAAAGAAAACAAAGTAATACTTTTTTTCAATACTGTCAAGAAATTTCTCCAGATCACTCAAAGAGACAATTTTTTCCTTCTCTTCAAGAATAAAAAGAGCAATCTCCTTGGAGGCTTCTCTCTCAACACTCCCATCTACTAACCTAGCTATTAATCTTTCTGTTAAGTTATTAATTAGTTCTTCAGCGATTTGATTAAAGTTTGTATTTTCCATTCTTTTCTGGTCAAATATCTGAGTCTGCAGAAAAAAAATTAGAGAACTTCGGAAAAAAAATCAATAGTCTCCATGATTCTCATCGTAAAAACTCACAAATTGACCAGTCTTTTAAACTCCTTCGCCGCCTCGGTTGGATCAATGATATTTACTGACACTCCCGTTGCCAACTCAAACCCGGCTCGATGAACAAAACGGGGGATAATGCGGATGTACCAGTTTTTTCCTGGGTAAATGTAGAAGTTGTAGGCAAAAGGAATCTCTGAAAACTCAAAGGAGACAAAGATTTTTTTCAGAATAATAAGCATTCGCTTTAATACCGAGACTAACTCATCAATTTCATCGTCTTTCATATCGCCAAAGTAACTTCCCTCAGTTTTTGGGGCAATCCAATACTCAAAAGGCCACTGAGAAAAATCTGGACAGTAAACGACAAAGTATTTATTCTCCATTACCAGATTGCTGATCGGTTCTCTAGCAAGGGTGTCAAGATTTATCTGAAAGGGAATAACAACCAATTGAGAATGAGAGTGCGAAAGAGAGGCGCCGGCATGGCGCCGGCTGTTAGTGAAGATAATCACCTGGCCCCGATCCCTGAAGAAATTGTAGCGGGATTTGTAGACATGAAAAATTTTTTCAAGATGATCATTTTTCATCTCCTCTAGTTCTTCCTGACACCGAGGCGTATGAATGATAACTTCATGAAACTCAGTGATGGGATACTTATTGGGAATTACTCTTACCAGCCATCCGGGTTGATTTGGCTTTCCTGAACCTATCCGAGTTATTTCTGGTGGCGTCATCTTTTCATTGCCCTCGCAGAAAGGACAAGTAAACTTTTTTTTTCTACCATCAGCCGTCTCTCTAGGCCGACTTAGTCGGTTACTGGCAACAATCACCCACCTTCGCGTCGAGATATCGGGAATGTATTTGGGCATCTATTTTTTCCAAACAAATACAAATGACTTAAAGTCAATTTTACCTAAAGGCTTTTTTCGTTGCCAAAAGCAGTTAAATTTATGTTTATAACTTCAGCGCAGAAGTTCTAGGTAGATTTATAAATCTTCCTGGCAAAGATTTTTTCTTTCTTTAATCATCGATCCTTGCTGTCGTCCAACTCATTTGATACCTTAAGAACAATTGAGCATGGGGAAATAACAAATCTCAACCCCATAAAAAATCAGAAAGGCTAAGAAATAACAAGATAACCAGCAGAGATCACTATAAAAACAGTGTTTTTCTCAGAAAGCTTGAGGAAAGAAAAGATAAGTTGACCCTGCTGAGAATTGCTTTTTTTGATATTGACTTGATGATAACTGGAGGCAAAGAAAAAGTTGACATATCAGAAAAAAGTTAGAGGCGGACGGCTTTGTCGTCGTCTTTGTAACCTCTAGCACCGAAGAGATGATAATCAGCCAACAACAAGAAAATTCTCCGACTCTTAGAAAGACCTATGGCTAAATTAGCCATTGACAGTCAAGGCAAAAGAAAAGTTGTTGATCCAAATAATTAGAGCCAGAAGGACTTTTTGATCCTGATATTGATGCCGGATCAACTGATTCACGGATACTGGTGAAGCAAAGTGATGGTGATTACTGTTTATATATAAGCTTTGAGACAAAGATGAGAGTTGAGTCCAAAGTTTGGAGAGGAGGTGTCATCAGATTAATCGATTCAATCATATAGGAGGAAAAATCCTGTGACTTGGAACCCATTGTGAAGATTAATAAAGCTTAAAAAATGGCCAAACCAGTGTCTACTGCCAAATTTTATAGTTCAGACTAAAATCCGCAACCTGAACTCTATGAAAAAATTCATTAAGAAGATTGACCAACTAAGAATGTGATGAGAAAACTAGAACTTCTGTCTCAGGGATTTGATGAAAACCAGATAGAAACGATTCTCAATTTAAGAATAACTGATAACAGTAAGCCCGCTGAGGATAAATTTTGTGCCGATCTTACTCCAATTACGGGCCACAAAACGCGTGCCGCTGAGGAAATCGTCAAGCAGGCCTGCGAATGGCTCAAAATCAATCGAAACCGCTGAAGCTTCTGCTTGCCAGGCGATAGTTATCCAGAATTAGGAATGGGACTCATAGATGAAATCAACACTAAGGCAATTTTGTTATCACTGACGGTTCAAGACTGACTGAAGCCCTTGTTGAAAACAATGTCATTCAGTTTGCTAGCGCTGACTTAAGCACACTAAAAGAAGACTCATCCATGAGAAAAATAGACCCGGACATTGAACATTTAAAATACCAATGTTTGGTGAAAGAAAATCATCATCGCAACCGGCTTATCACGGAATAACAAATTTAGAAAGCATTATTTCAGTTTTAGACACATATTTTCAATCATAGAGATGACAAAATTCCTTGCAGTCCCCAAATAACTTTGGTTAAAATATATAACCTTCTCTAGAGAAATATGAGTTTGAAAATTGCTCAAGTAGCACCACTGTGGGAGAATGTCCCACCAGAAAAATATGGTGGGACAGAAAGAGTGGTTTATTATTTAACAGAAGGCCTCGTCAAGAGAGGCTACGAGGTAACTCTTTTTTCTGCCGGGACCTCAAAAACCTCAGCAAAGTTAGTCTCAATTTATCCTCGGCCTTTAGTCAAAGACAAAATACCCTGGAGCAACTTAATGTATCCTCTTTTGCACATTACGAGTGTCTTTGATCGCCAAGAAGAGTTTGATATCATCCATGTTCATCTTAACAAATCAAGTGATTACATTTCTCTCCCTCTAGCAAGACCTATCAAAGAGAAAGTCGTTTTTACTCTTCATTTTCCTTACCCTCTCTCACATGGGCGCCAAGATCGTCATTTAGTCTTACAGAAATATAAAGATTTAAACTATGTCTCTATTTCAAACTCTCAAAGAAAAGGGGGAGAAAATCTAAATTGGTTAGCGACTGTTTATAATGGTGTTGATATCAATCTCTATAAATTCAATCCCAATCCAACCGGTGATTACTTCCTCTGGCTTGGTAAGTTTAACCCTGATAAAGGAGTAAAAGAAGCCATTATTGCGGCAAAGAGAGCTGGAGTAAAACTTCTTGTTGCCGGCACAATTGACACTCTTGATAATCAAAATTTTCAGTATTACAAAAACGAAATCGAGCCTCTTTTAGATAATAAACAAGTCATCTACATCGGTGAACTAAATGATGAAGAAAA
This sequence comes from Patescibacteria group bacterium, assembly GCA_025057905.1. Lineage (GTDB taxonomy): Bacteria > Patescibacteriota > Microgenomatia > UBA1406 > GWC2-37-13 > GWC2-37-13. Next base: position 63,002 of record JANWUX010000002.1, on the reverse strand, counting down.
AAACAGGGTCTATGGAAATGCTCTTGGGTTTTTAAACCCAATCAAGTGGAATGAGCCCTTTGGTCTTGTCATGGCAGAAGCAATGGCAACTGGCACTCCAGTGATTGCCTTTAAGAACGGCGCCGCTACCGAAATTATAGTTGATGGTAACTCAGGTTTTCTCGTCAACTCCATCGAAGAAATAATCGAAAAAATGACTCTCATTCAGAATATAAATCGACGAGAATGTCGAAAAAGAATTGAAGAACACTTCACCACCGACAGAATGGTCGACGAGTACTGTAAAATTTATCACATCCTCAAATCAAAAAAATAAGAATGATCAGTGCTGAGGAACTAATCAGATTTGTTCGAAAAAATCTAAAAAACAAAAAAATTGTCGTTGCTATTCAAAGAGAACCCTACATTCATATAAAAACGCCGAGCGGAATTGAGCTTCAAAAAACAGCAGGAGGAGCTCATATTCTCCTTGATGGGATTCTGAGAAAAATTGGAGGGTTAATGGTAGCTATTGGCAGTGGCAGTGCTGATTCGCTCACTTGTGATGAGAAAGGGAGAATTTTAGTTCCCCCGGGAGAGGAGTCTTATGTCTTGAAACGAATTTTTCTCAAAAAAAAAGAGCTCGATGGCTGGTACTATGGCTTTGCTAATCAAACTCTCTGGCCACTCTGCCACGCAGTTTTTGTCAAACCAATCTTTAACGCCATTTGGTGGCAAGATTACATTAGTGTCAACGAAAAATTTTCACAAGCCATCATGGAAGAATTAAGAGATCAAGAAGCTTTTATCTGGATTAATGATTATCATTTGGCCCTTCTGCCTCGCATTCTAAAAAATCAAAATCCAAATCTAATCATAGGTTTCTTTTGGCACATACCTTGGCCAACCTACGAAATTTTCCGAATCTGCCCCTGGAAGAAACAGCTTCTTGATGGTCTTTTAGGCAGCGATTTTATTGGTTTTCATCGTGGTTATCACGTCGATAACTTTATTGAAGCCACCAGACAAGAATTAGGTGTGATCGTTGATACTGAGCCCCCACTAGTTGAGTATCAAAACCATGAAACGAAACTGGCAAATCTTCCTGCTGGTATTGATTATCAAGAGATAAAAACTCACCTTGAAAAGTACAAAAAAATTGACAAGGGTCTTATCAAACACGATTTCGGTTTTGACTATCAGTATCTAGCAATAGGCGTCGACCGAATTGACTATACTAAAGGAATAATTGAGCGCTTAAGAATAATCGACCGGTTTTTAGAAAAATACTCAGATTTTCAGGGCAAATTTGTTTACCTATCAATTGGTGCCCCTTCAAGAATGCACATCAGTGCTTACAAAAACCTTAATCGAGAAATCTTTGATCTTGTAGAGAAAATTAACTGGAAATATTCAACCGCTGATTGGCAACCAATTTATTTCATTAACAAAACACTCCCTCGAGAGAAAATTCTTGCCTACTTTCAATTAGCAAATGTCTGTTTGGTGACTGCTCTTGATGATGGAATGAATTTAGTTGCCAAAGAGTATGTCATTTGCACAAAAGATGATCATGGAATGCTACTTTTGTCAAAATTCACCGGTGCTGCTAAAGACTTGAAATCTTGTCTTCTTATCAACCCCTATGACATCGAAGGAACAGCAGATGCTTTGTATGTCGCTCTCACTATGAAGCCCGAGGAAAAAATCAAGCGCAATCAACAAATGAAGAAATTTCTAAAGGAAAATAACATCTATCACTGGGGAATAAATTTCATCCAGAACATCATTCAATAAAAAAAGTGCTGACGGAATTCTTAGATCAACTGAAACTTGATCATAAACAAAAAAAGATATTAGTTAAGATCTCCGCAAAACAGCTGAGCACATCTAATCAATGTCGAAAAAAACATCAAGAAATGCGTCGAGCTTGCCGGGCTCATGCCGAAAAGAACCTTACGATCGAAAGAATGGTAATGATTACTAAAGAGTTAATGAAGAAATCCTTACGATATTAGAAATTTCCAAAAGAAAAATGCGTAAAATTAAATAAAATCAAAAATGAAGTCAATTAAGGACATTTTAAAAAACTTTAATCCTCTTGAAGACAAGTATATCTCCCGCGAGTTTCAAGCTTATGGAATCTACTTAGCCGATAAACTAGGTGAACCTAGAAAGAAAAGCCTGTATATCAAACTTGCTAAAAAAATCCCTCGTCCTATTCTCGAAGAAGCTTTAAGATTCGTCATCGACGCAAAAGCAAGAAAAAAAGCGGCGCTGTTTATGTGGAAGTTAAAAGAACTAAATGCTTTCAAGAAAAACTCAGGGCAGAAAACAAAAAGGACGAGAAGAAGCAAGTAAACAGAATTAATCGTTGACAAAAAAAAAAGAATTCTTTATTCTTAAAATATTCAATGAAAATCACCATTTATACTGTCAATGACTGCAAATTTTCTCAACAAGAGAAAGAATATCTCAAAGCTCGCAATCTTTCCTTCGAAGAAAAAAATCTTGAACTCAACAAAGAATGGCTAACAGAGATGCTAGCTATTTCCAACAATTTCGCCGGCACACCCGTTACCAGAATCGAGAAAGATGATGGGGCAATTCGAGTATTTAAAGGATTCACAAAAGAAGAGTTTGATGAATTTCTAGGATTTACTGTCTCTCCACAAGAAACTCCTGGCTCTTCTCCTGCTGCTCAGCCACCCCTAGCCAACCAGATTTCTGGTCAAGAAGCCTCCTCCACCTCACCCGCATTATCATCCCCTCCTCCCCAAACTCAACAATCTTTACCTCAGAATCAACTTAATGATCAATCACCACCCCCTAGCAACTCCGATCATCCCTCACCTTCAGTCGTTCAAGAAGATCAGTTCAAATCTAAAATTAATGAAGTTCTAGAAAAGCTTGAAGAGAGTACTCAGCCCTCGCCAGCTACAAGCTCACCAACTTCACCCGCATCCTCATCTGAATCAAGTTTTCCTCAACAAAACGAACCAGTCTCACAAGAATTTTATCAGTCAGACTCAATCCCCGATCTCTCTTCTTCAATCTCAGAACCAGCTCCAGAAAATGATTCTTTTGTTGATAAAAACTCGTCAACCGAAGACCAGCCCCCAATAAATCTACCCAACATCCCCGATTTTCCGGAGGAGCTGAAAAAATAGCTAACCAAGAAAAGGACTTCATAAAGAAAATTTTAAGAGCTTAAGAGCAAGACTTTCGAGCAAGATCATTAATAAGATTTTTAAAAACAAAACAATTACCTGAGCTTTTTTTATTAAAGAAAAAGCAGGGACGGAGGGAATCGAACCCCCATCAAGGGTTTTGGAGACCCCTATTCTGCCATTGAACTACGTCCCCTCTTAGCGCTCCCACGCCGATTCGAACGGCGATCAGAGGTTCCGCAAACCTCTATTTTATCCATTAAACTATGGGAGCAAAGTGAAAAAATTATACTAAAAACTCTAATTTAAAAACCGGGTTAGGAAATTTTGTAAGTATAATTTTAATTTCAAGAGAGGAATGAGATTTAAAAAGATTTCCTGGAGACAGTTCTATCGAGATTCCTTGATTTTGGGAGAGAGGATAATTGAAAGCAAAATATCTCTCGATAGAATTATCGCTATCTCAAGAGGTGGTTTAGTGGCCGCGAGAATTCTCTCTGACTTTTTAGATTTGCCAATTTCTAATATTTCAATTTCTTCGTATACCGATTTAAAGCAACTAAAAGAACCTAAAATTATTGAGATCAGTAACTTTAACTGGCAAAGACAGATGTTACTGGTAGTCGATGAAATTTCTGACACCGGCAAAACCTTTCAGAGAGCGGTTGATTATCTTCAGAAAAAAAATCCAAAGAAAATTTTCACCGCCTGTCCTTATGTAAAACCAAAAACCAAGCATGTCCCCGACTTCTTCGTCAAAAAGATAGATGCTTGGGTGGTCTTTCCTTACGACCTAAGAGAAACTTATCAAGCACTAATGAAAGATTTCAACAACAACCAATTCAAGGTCAAAAAAAAGCTTCAACAGATTGGTTTTAGATTTTGGGAGATAGAAAAGATTCGGTCGTGAAATTACCCTAATAGAACGGTTTAATATCTCACTAATTCCATCATATTCATTTTTATAGCTACTTACTTGGCTCTCTTGCTTTTTACTTTTACTTTTTTAACAACTCCAGTCAGGCGACTAGTTTGGATTTAATTTAGACCATAACTGTAATTGATTTTGCTTGTTCGTAAAAATTCTGGGCAGTTTTTTAATTCTAAGGTCATAAATTTTACCAACGCAAAAAATTTCTCCTTTTTCGATGATGTCCAGCTATTTTTCCTCTAATCAACAAATAAGCTTCCCGAAACTGCACTGATTGACTGCAATCTTCTGTTAAGGCTATCTTTAATCTTCAATAAAAAATCAAGAAATCACCTCTTACAAACAACTATCAACTCCTTTTTTTGATAATAAGCTTGGATCTAAAAAAGATCTTTAAAGAAAAGCAAGAATCTTAAAATCTTCTCACTCAATTAAGTCAAGTGAATTTCTAAAAAGTTTTACACACCGTGGCTAAACTAAATTGCTTTTTTGATTTTTTAAGAAAAGAAACCCTTCAAATGCAGGTTTATCATTCTTCAAAGTCATCGACACACTCAAAAGGCAGAAGTGTTGTGTCATTTGAAATTTTTGATCTTGTCTTAAAAAGATCAGCTTGAAAAGTCTTAACAATTCAAATTCAAATTAGTTTAGATTTCAAGATTATTTTAACCAAGAAAGAGATTATAATAACTTTTCTTTGTCCTAAACAATACCCATTGTCTTAGTCTTACTTAAGAAAAAATTATCAAACGTCAATTTTAAATGAGAGTATTTTGATACTTTTAAAAAACAAAAAAATTCACTGATAAAATTTTTCTTTTGGACTTGATTTTCAGGTGTAAAAATACCAACCAGGTCTCTTGACACAAGCAAGATTTAAAGAACAAAAAAGCGTCTTATAAATTCCTTATAGAAAATGCTTCAAGCCAACCCAGAGAATTTTTTTGATTTCAAACACTTCAGTCGGTTAATTTATATAGAGATGAAGAGTCTCTTTTATTAAGTAAAATACTTTTGTTTAACCAATTAGCTGTCACTCATTAAAGAATACACCACTACTTATCCCGAAGTAGACTGCAATCTCATGGTTTTAAATATCTTGCCCTTTCAAGAGAACTGGTCTTCTTACGGTTGAAATTTTCTCAATGAAATCTTCTGCTATTCTAAAAAAACGGGGAAAGAAATTACCCTGATAGAAGTATGGATTGCTAGGGTCATAAATAAAGCCTTGTCTATCTTGACTTAAAAAAAGGAAACTATGAGCTTCGGATAAGATATCTCCTTGTTCTTTCGGATTCGAAACGACATAACCATCGACATAAACACCTTTGATTCCTCTCTCTCAAAATATAATTTCGATAGAATTCAAATCTTTAAACACATTGTAAGACCATTAGTGAAAATCTCATCTGAGTTAACCTCTTTTTTGTAGAAACAATGATAATCCTTTTTTGATCTCTAATATTTAGATCACCTTTTGAAAAAGAATATCTCTTATCAAATCCTAGATTGAGAGGATACGATCTAAGGAAAATTCCATATCAAGATCAAAGTTTGGTTTATCAATGACTCTCAGATTTTTCTTTGTCGATTGCTCGATAGATTTCATCCAACTCTTAAAAAAACCTTTAAATTTTTCTTGATTAACAACGACAAAAAAATCAGAGTCCCCAAAAAGAAATCACATCTTCCTACTGGGATTTCTGACTAAGGAGAAATTTCATGGATTACAAAAGTGTCACTATAAAGATAAGAAATTTTTTCCCGAGAGAATTCTCCTTGTTCTATCCTAAAATTGATACAATGATAAACTTCATAAAAAAAAGTATCACTTAATTAATTTATTTGGTTATATTGAGTATAAATATTTCACTAAAACCTTTTTAAGTAGTATTTTCTTTTGTAATCATGTATCAAACTCTTTTCCTGGGCAAGATTGATTGAGAGAATAATTCTTGATTTATCAATCCCTCTTGTAAGCAATGCTTGCCTTTTTTTCTTCATCTCTGACTACGAAGCTAATAAATTTATCCGAAGAAACAACTCCAGGAATTTTATTCCCGGTGAGCCACGACTAGTATTCTGAAAGTCGGAATCATATGCCTCAGAAAAACGTTTGGTAATTTGCTGTAAAAAGTCATCTAAGTTTTTTTCGGATTTAAGAAAAATTCTAACAAGAAGGAAACAAATGGCTCTTAGAGTCAGTCTCTCCTGCCAATACTGAACTTTGATTCTTCCATAGTAGGGATAAGGTTGATAATTTCCTTTCTTCTTTAACTTTTCATAAGCTAACTTTTCATAAACCATTAGAATAGCCGTTAAATCGTGAAAAGTAAAGAAAGAAGCCGGCTGATCGGCAACTGCGTCACTGAGTAGAATATAGACTCTTCCTGCTTCTGGCCCATAAGGAAGACAATTACGAACACTAGCAAAACAAAATTATCAAGGTCATATTGACGATGATATTCAGAAATTGCTAAGTTGTAATGTCAAAAAAGACTCAAATGCTGTAACCTCAAACTTTTTATTAATTAGCAGTTTTTAGGGTAATTAACTTGAAAGTTGCTCTGTAAACTAGAGCCAAAATCTCCTTTTGTAATCTGCGGAGGAGGTGGGATTCGAACCCACGTGACCCGGTTTAGGGGTCGCGGTTTAGCAAACCGCTGCCATCGACCACTAGGCGACTCCTCCTCTAGAGCTTATTTTCTCAGTTAAGATTAATCTTATCAAGATACAGGATCATTTTAATTTAATCGATGTACCTAATCCAGCGATTCTTTTTTTAGCTTCAAGGATCGCCGTTTGACAAAGTTCAAAACCAATGCCCTCAACTCTTGTAATCCTTGACCACCGAAATCCCAAGTGTTGCCACGTGCCTTTGCCTTTTTCAAGATTCAAGTGCTCAGCTGACGTTTGTGAGGCCAATTAATTTGTTTCATGCAGAGAGACCAAGTCAACCTTTTCCCGTTTTTTAATTGCCAAAGCAAATCAGTTAGGATTCTTTCTTCCTACTCTTTGGTGATTCTTTCTACGAAAAAGGTAACAAAAATATCTTTTTTTGAAAGTCTATTCATGTATCCTACCGGTTTCTCTAGGTCATCTTTTCTGACGTCGCGAGTCAGGATTGTCTTCCTTTTTTTTCGAGAGAATATTTTTGATAATGTTTCCCAAAAAAAAGTGCCGGAGGAGAGACTCGAACTCTCACGTCCTTTTCGGACACATGGTTCTGAACCATGCTTGTCTACCAGTTTCAACACTCCGGCTTATTTTAATTATATCAATTTGATTTTATTTTGACTTTTGTGACAATTAGTTTTATAATATTCATATGGATCAAAATTTAAAGATAATTCTAAAAAAGCTTGATGAAATAGAAAATCGCCTTCGAAGTTTAGAAATAGTAACCTTAAAAGAAAAAAACCCCTCTGAGGATAAAGTGGAAAGAGACCCTCTTTTTCCTAAGGCCGTCGAAGTCATTGACAAATACGGAGAAATTTCCAGTATTAAGCTTGCAAAGGAACTGAGAGTTGACCAACGAAGGGCCGAGTCCATTATGGATCAAATGGAAGCGGCCGGCATCGGATTTTGCTTTACAAAAGAAAACTAATCTTCTTTTCAAAATCATCCGGATAAAACCAGAGCTGGCCCTCAGTGATTATCTCGAAGGTTTTGTGACGGTTAATCAAAAACAACTGAACTTTCTTTAGCCCAGCTTCAATTTTATCCCCCAACCAAGTGAAGAAAGCCACGATAAGATTTTTATTCTTAACCACTGAGGCAGAATTGTTTTTTTTTGTTGGTTTTCCAAGTCTTTCTCTGGCATTTGGAAAAAGAGAAAAAAGCCAGTCATTTTCGATCAAAAATCTTTCATAAATGCCGTTTTTACTTATCAAAGACTTCATCTGAAGCACCTCATGGCCGACATATATGGTTTGTTTGAAGGCAGGAATTTGAAGATAGTTTTCATCAAAAAACAAGTTTAGACAAACCTTGTCCTTGGCTGAACCGATTAGCCCTCTAGACCGATGAATTCCCAAAAGTTTGGCGAAGGCGATCATGATAAATCGACCCGTAAACAGTCTTTTTCTTGCCGTAATAACAAAAAGATCAATATCGTCCTCTTCCTTCCCATTTCCCATTGCCAAAGAACCAGACAGACCTACCAGCTTAATTTGAGGAAAGAAAGAGAGAAATTTGAGAAAAAAACGAAAGCGCCAATTAGAAATTTTTCTCTCAGAAATAATCTTTCGCTTTTCAAGAAGATTGATTTTTTCTCTCAGATTGGCTGACAAATGATTGTCTTGGGTACTATACTCACCTAGGGTATATCTAAAGAAAGATTCATTCCGAGATTTTATCTTTTGGACGACTCCTTCTCTGAGAAGAACCTTTAATTGCTTAGTCAGTACCTCTCTGGTTGTTTTAATTCTTAAAAAAACAAATATCTCTTCAAGTGAAGGCGGATAATCAAAGAAAAGAAAATATTCCATAACTTCAACTACTGATTCGAGTACCGAGAGATGAGTTTTTAGAGACATAAAGATTAAAATCAAAAGAATTTCCTTGGTATGAATTAAATATTAACGTCCGTGAAAAATTTTCTTATCATAGGTTTAGTTTTAATTTTATGACCTGACATAAAAACTTAATCAATCTTAGTTGGCGCCGCCAGCGCCAGGGTTGAGTGATCAAACGAAACAACCACTCCAAACCTAACTTTCTCATAAATCTAGGTGCTCGAGGAACTTCTCCAGCTAAAAAATCAAAAGCACCACCCACTCCCATTGCGACCATTTTGTCAAACTTTTTTCGATTGCGGTAAAGCCAAATTTCCTGATAAGGTGAACCAAAGGCAACAAAAACAATTTGAGGCTTGAAATCAGAAACTATTTCAAAAATTTTCTTTTCCTCTCTTTTCAATCTTTTACCTGACTCTTCTTTAATATTGGTTACTCCCTCGATCCCAACAAACTTTGCCTGAGGATGCTGCTTTTGGTAGCAATTAGAAAGTTTGTCTGCTAAACCCGGTTTTCCTCCTATTAACATCACTCTTAAGCTCATTTTTGAGGCAATTTTGATTAAATCTTCCATCAAATCGACTCCCGGAACTCTTTCCCCGCCACCTAGTCCAAGAATTTTTCTTGCCATAACAATTCCGAAACCATCAATAATCTTGATCGGCGCTTCAGAAATGGCTCTTTTAAAATAAGGAAACTCTTCAGCAATGATTGCAATCTCGGGGTTGAGAGAGACTATGTGTAAACAACCAGCTGGTTTTTCAATGAACTTTATAATTTTCTCTAGGATATTTTTTTTAGAAAGACATTCCTTTGGGACATCAAAAAGAATTTTATTAAATTTCATTTTTTTTATACTATAAGAAATATTTTTTTAAAAATTCATTGGTAAAAATAAACATCTCTGTTCAATTTTTTTATAATTTTTTTTGTTTTTATGATAATAAATATTTATTTTTGAAGCCATTGTCGGTAATTTAACTATAAAATTTGCTATATTTTTTTTAAGTTATCTTAAAACTCTCTCTAACCAGATCTTAATTATTGTAATTCTTCAGAGTTTTTTTAGACTATAAGCTATCTGATAGCCTCTTTAAATTGATTCAGATTCTCAATCGCCAGCCCGATCCCTCTGATGACACACAGCAATGGTTCTTCAACAACAAAAGCAGGCAAACCAAGATAATGGGTAAAAAAACGATCAATATTAGTCAGAAGAGAACTCCCCCCTGAAAGGACAATACCTTTATCAACAATATCTGCTGCCAGTTCGGGTGGCGCCTGACTGAGAACTTCCCTTATCCCCTCAAGGATTAATTTGAGAGGTTTAGCCAAAGCTTCATTGATTATTTTTTCATCTACCTCAAAGGTCTCGGGCAAACCAGAATAAAAATCTCTTCCTTTTATCTCAATTTTTCTAACTGGCCTTGACTCTTCGATTAGAGCATTACCAACCTTTATTTTTATTTCTTCAGCCGTTCTTTCTCCAATAATTAGACTGTTTTTTTTTCTTAGTATCTGCATTATCGCCTCATCAAACTTATTCCCCGCCACTCTGACCGTTTTGTAAACAACTAGCTGGCCGAGAGAGATAATAGCGATCTCAGTTGTTCCCCCGCCGATATTAACGATCATATGACCAGATGGCTGAGAGATTGGGATTTTTGCTCCAATCGCCGCTGCTAACGGTTCCTCAATCAAATAAACATTTGAAGCCCCAGCTTGCTTACAAGCAGAGACAACCGCTCTTTTCTCAACCTGCGATGCCCCTCCGGGAATTGAAATAACGATCTCTGGCCAAAAAATTTTTCCTCTCAAGGATTTTCTTAAGAAGTAGCTTATCATCGCCAATGTCGTCGTGTAATCAGCAATCACGCCCTCACGCATCGGTCTTGAGACAATAATTGACCCTGGAGTTCGGCCAAGCATCTCTTTGGCTTCTTCACCGACAGCTAAAATTTTTTTTGCCGACTGACGATAACCATAACTTTCAATCGAATAAGCAACGATTGTTGGTTCATTGAGAACAATTCCTTGTCCTTTCACGTAGACCAGTGTGTTTGCGGTTCCAAGATCAATGCCAACTTTCTTTTGAAAAAACATAAATACCCTATTGTATAATATTAACCCAAAAATCCTTTATGAATCTGTTAACTAAGCTGATATTTTTTGTTATATTTATAGGAGTATTAGCTATAGTTATCCTTTACGCTCGAGGATACCGTTTCAATTTGGATGACAGGTCCCTAGTCTCAACCGGTATCATCACTCTTTCTAGTTTCCCAAAAAATGCCAAAATCTATCTCAATGGTGAGTTCAAAGGTTTAACAGATATGAATCTAAACCTAACCCCAGGACGCTACCTTGTTGAGTTGAATAAAGATGGCTACACTAACTGGAGTAAGGAGGTAATTCTAAAAGGTGAGCTTGTTGTTAATATCGAAGCAACTCTCTTTCCTCTAAATCCTTCCTTGTCTCCTTTAACAAATCTTGGAATTATTCGTGCTTTACCTCTTGACGACAATAACCGAATCATGATTTTTGCCAACTCGGGGGTCTATCTTTTTGAGCTACCAAAAAATGTCTTGGCTTTTTTTTCTCCTTTAAAAATAATTGCCAGAGCCGAAGCCTTTCCCGAAAGAATTAATTGGGAAAAAGTCGATGTCCATATCTCCCCAGATTTGAAGCAAGTTTTAGTTGGTGACTATCTGTTATCTTTGGAAGACGAAGATCAATCTCCAACTTTAGTCTCTAGTTCAAACTCAAAAGAAAATCTCATCTCTGCTTGGAAAGAAAAGAAAATGACTAACCTGAGGAAAATTTTAGAAACTTACCCCAAGGAATTTTTTAAGATTGCCAGCGAGTCTTTCAGAATTATCTCTTTCTCCCCAAATGACAATAAAGTTCTTTATGAGTCACTAATCGACGTCAATCTGCCAGTGATCATAAATCCACCCCTTATCTTTGCCAACCAGACCCCAGAAACGAGAACGTTAAAGAAGAACCACTTGTATGTTTATGACAAAAAGGAAGACAAAAACTATCTCATCGGCAAAGCTTCTCCACTGGATAAAGAAGATACTCTATGGTATTTTGACTCAAGACACCTGGTGATAAATGAAGACAATAAAATCACGATCGTTGATTATGATAATAAAAATAAACGGATTGTCTACTCTGGGCCTTTGGAGAAAAACTTTTTCATGTCAACGGCTGACGGAAAAATTATCATTCTTGCCAATCTCAATCCCAAGGCTAATCCATATCCTGACTTGTACTTGGTTGGTATTCGATAGGATTGTTACTCGATAACTCTGACCGCAAAGACGAGCAATCGCTTAAAAGTTGTTCCCGGTGGCCAACAGGTCTGAAGCGTCAAAAACTCTCGATTAGTTTTTCGCGTTAGATACTGAACCTCTGACGGATCAACAACTTCCTTCCCGATAACTCGATAAACATATCGCTGACCCTTATAGAAAATGTTCACCTCATCATCTCTCTCAAGTTTGTACAAAAGATAAAAGATGGCATTATAAACCGAAACGTTCCAAAAATAGTTTGTTGAATGAGCAAAGAGAAAAATATGACCACTTTCACCTGGAAAAGCCGTTCCGGCCGCGTGAGCCACTCCCCGATTAAGAGCTTCAAGGTAAACTCTCTCTTCTGCAGGATTGACATTGGGCAAAACGTGAGCATTAGCAGCAATTTTGGGGATCACAATGCTAAAATCAGGATCAACAGGAATGAGAATCTCAACCGGATCAAGGTTGAAAACCTGAGAAAGTAATCCTTTTTTTACTGTTTTTGGCGTTTCTAGTTTTATTACACTGTGAACCTCATATTTTTTGTTTAGAATTTGTCGGTTAAAAAAATACCTTGCCTCTTCTCTCACTACTGGAAAAAAAGTTCTGGCAATGACGAATATTGATGAAAGAAGAAGAAAGTTGCCGACTGTTCTCAAAAGAAGAATTCGAATATATTCACTTGTGGTGAGATGGTGAAGTTGAGAGGTGAATGACTTCTTCCTCGAAAGCTTGGTCTGACTTGTCATGAATCAAGTGTCCCCAGAAGGACTTGAACCTTCATCTTACCCTTAGGACGGGTCTGCTCTATCCAATTGAGCTATGGGAACAGGTTAATATATTCTATCAAACCACCATTTTGCCAAAGATACATTTTTTTTATTCTTTTGCCAGGTTTAAACTATAATTTTGATATGTTTATCGTCATTGAAGGAATTGATGGAGCTGGTTGTGAAACTCAAGCGAAAATTCTTTTTCAAAACCTTATTACTCGGTCAGTTTTTTCAGAAGATAAAATTACTCTTCTCAAGTATCCTGACTATGAGAGAAATACCGGAAAGTTAATCAAAGAGTTTCTCTATGAAAATCGTCAGCTGACTGTGGAACAACAGTACCTTCTCTTTACCATCCAATTCGTTCTTGATGCCCCCCTCATAAGAGAAAAAAGAGCTCAAGGAGTGGTTATCGCCGATCGGTATTTTACGACCACTCTTTGTTACCAAACCCTTTCTGGCATTAATCTTGATTGGGCTTTAGAATACGCTAAAAATCTAAAAGTCGAGGTCCCCGATCTGATTTTTTTTCTTGAAGTTGATCCTCAAACTGCCTTTCGGAGAAAACTCGGGGAAAAAAAACAAAAAAATCGCCAAGAGACTGACTTCAAGTTGATGGAAAAGACTTTCTCCCAATATCAATTCTTAATCAACAATCAAATCTGGACCCGTTGGCTTGTAATTAATGGCCGTCAGGCTATTGAAAAGGTGGCTGAAGAGGTTTATAATAAACTCTTAAATAATTTAAGAGAAATGAAAACTTGATGATTGAAAAAACTCTGATTATCATCAAGCCTGATGCTGTTAAACGAGGATTGGTTGGGAGAATAATCGAGACCTTCGAGAACGTCGGCCTAAAGCTTCTGGCAGCAAAAATGGTTAAGCCAGACAAACAGGTTATCGAGCGTCATTATCCAGGAACAAGTGATTGGCTCAAAGAAATGGGTCAAAAAACCATCGCCTCCTTTAACCAGTCAGGAGTTGATGCCAAAAAAACCCTGGGAACCGATGATCCGGAGACACTTGGTCAACTAATCTATAAAAGACTCCTAGCTTACTGGCAGGAGGGTCCAATTGTCGTTATGGTCTGGAGCGGACCAGAAGCAGTTCAGATCGCCCGAAAACTTCGAGGTCAGACCATTCCCTTGCTGGCTTCACCAGGAACCCTTCATGCCAGTTATTCTTTCGATTCGTCAACTTTGTCTTTTTCTCTTAACCGAGTCGTAAAAACCTTTATTCATACCTCAGGTTCTAGAGATGAGGCCGAAAGAGAGATTAATTACTGGTTCCCGAACGAAGATCTTAAAGACTACCCCCGCGAGACTGATGAGCTTTACTTGAGATGAGTCTATGAATAAACAAAGGACGTTAATCTTTATTAAACCAGATGGTGTTCAGCGAGGTTTGATCGGTAAGATCGTCTCCCGCTTCGAACAAGTTGGGCTTAAGATCGTTGGCCTAAAATTCATTTTTGCCTCAAAAGAAAAAATAATTGCTCATTATCCAGAAACCGAGGCTTGGTTTAGAAAAGTTGGCCAGCGGACATTGACTAATTATGCCAAAAAAGGTCTTGATGCTAAAAAAATTTTTAAAATCGATGATCCTGTCGAGATTGGAAAAATCATCAAAGGCTGGCTCATAAACTACCTTCAAGAATCACCAATCTTTCTTATGGTTTTGGAAGGCTATGATTGCGTTGAGACAGTAAGAAAACTTTGTGGAGAAACAATCCCGGCTCTTGCTTTGGCAGGAACCATTAGAGGAGATTTTTCTCACGACAGTATTGATTTAGCAAACGAACAAAACCGGCCCTTAAGAAACGTTATTCATGCTTCAGAAACGCCTGAAGAGGCAAAGAAGGAAATAAACCTTTGGTTCAGTCAAAATGAGCTTTTTGATTACGAACGGGCAGACGAAAGATTTATGTACGGCAAGAAAATTTCTTAATCAGATTCGCCATTAATTTATCAACTTTTTCAAAGAATCTGTCCTTATTTTGGTTGTTTGTTAAGAAAAAATCAGCCAGCAATAAACATCTCTTAACATTTTGGCCAAAAAACGGTTCACCAATTCCTAAATCACGCCGGTCAATTTTAAGAAATTTTCTATAGGTCTTTGGGTCCCAGGGTTTGTTTCGGTTAATAAGACGCTGAAATCTTAACTCTCTCTTCGCTCTTATTCCAACAACTATAGATTGAGGGAAAGACTTTAGAACCATCACTTCATCTTGGTTTCTAATCCCCTCAATTACATAGTGGTTCTTTGAAAGATCAAAATCATCTTTTCTTATTTTTTCAATTAACCTCTTCATCAGGACTGACTCACCGAAATGTCGACGAAGTTCATTGCCAAGGTTTTGAAGAGTTTCTCTGTCAGGTGACAAAATTCCTCTTTTTTTAGCCTCTTGATGAACAATCAAAGATAAAGAAAAACCGATAAAGCTGTATTTTTTAACTAAATATTCAACGACCGTTCCTTTTCCTGAGGCAATTGGGCCGACTAAACCGATGATCACCCCTCAATTTAAAACTGATAAATTCCCTTAAAAAAATCATAAACTTTCTCCTGAAAAAAAAGCATGACAAAACTGCCAAAGACAAGAAAAGGGCCGAAAGCAATCTTGGTCTTCAACCTGGCTCTGCCAGTAAGCATCAGAATCAAGCCAACCAGGCCCCCAAAAACAACAGCCAGGTACAAAGCAATCAAACCAGAACGCCACCCAAAAAGAAGACCAATAGCAAAAGAAAGATAAACATCGCCCTGACCCATCGCTCTTTCTTTGGAAAGGAAATAAATCAGAAAAATCGGCAAACAAACAATTAAACCATCAAGAAAATAAAGACTAACTTCAGCCAGAAATCTAAGAAAAAAATCAGCCGAAAGATTTAGCTCTCTTTCCCAGAACTCAGAAAAAAAAAGATAGAATCGATAACTGAAGGAAAAGGCAAAAAAGCTAAAGATCACATAATCCGAAAGAGCTTGATATTTAAGATCGCCGACAAAGATGACGATCAACAAACTGACTAACCCAAACAAAACTAGCATCTGGACTAAGCTCTTTGCCCAAAAATAAATGAAGACAAAAGCTAAGCCAGTTACCGTCTCGACGATTAGATACTGAAAACTTAGTTTTTTTTGGCAACAGCGACTTTTTCCTTTAAGAAAAAGAAACGAGAAGATCGGAACAAGCTCAAACCAAGAAAGAACCTTTCGACAATGATCACAATAGCTTCGACCAAAAAGACTCTCATTTCTTACTGATCGATCAATAACAACATTCAAGAGCGATCCGACCGAGACACCAAGGGCAAAGTAAAAAAAACCATGAACAAAGAAAGGAAAAGTCTCAGTCATCAGTTATGACCGTTAGTCCAGGAAAACTGTTTTCTCATCAAAAGGTCCAATTAACACCAGATTCAATTTTTGAGGCACAAACAGTTCTTGAGCAAGTTTTTTTACCTCTTCAATCGTCACCGCCTCAATTTTTCTAATGATTTCTTCAGGAGTATCAATTTTCTTTCTAAGAAGCTTAGCGACCCCAAAGATCATGGCGGTATTGTTCGTGTCCTCAAGAGAGAGAATAAACCTGCCTTTAATCATCTCTTTTACCCGATTGAGTTCTTCTAGATCGATCTTTTCTTTAATTTTTTCGTGCTCGTCAAGGATAATTTTTATTGATTCTCGAACTTTTTTTTCTTCTGTAGAAATACCTGCTTGAGTGACAATATTGCCGGTGTCAGAATAATGCTCACGGTCGGTAGAGACATAATAACAAAGACCTCGCTTCTCTCTTAACTCAATAAAAAGCCGTGAAGACATCCCTCCACCAAGAATGGCTGACAAAATCGAAAGAGCGAATCGTCTTTCATCAAAAAAAGAGAAAGTCCGATAACCAAGACAGAAATGTGTTTGTTCCGTCTTTTTCGTTCTTATCAAAGTTTGAGGTTTTTTCTGATTTTCAATTACCCTTTCGAGACTCTCAATTTCCCCCCCTTTAGCCCAAAGACCAAATTTTTCTTCGATCAACTTCAGATATTTTTTCTTTTTTGATAACTCTAAATTACCAGCAACAACAAAAATTGAGTTTTCGGGATGATAAAACTGATTCAGGTAATCAATAAAATTTTCTCTTCGAAAAGAAGCAATAGTTTCTTTCCTGCCAGCAATGTTAAAACCCAAAGGATTGTCTTCATAAAGAAGTTCCTCAAAAATCTCGCCAACTTTTCGCTGAGGTATATCTTCATACATATTAATCTCTTCAATTATTACCCCCTTTTCTCTTTCAATCTCTTCTTGGGCTAGAAGAGGGTTAAGAATCATATCCGACAAAACATCAACGACCGCTTCAAAATGATCAGGAGTTGATTTAATCCAGTAGCCAGTGTGATCTTTGGTGGTAAAGGCATTAAAGACTGCTCCTAAACCCTCAATTGTTGAAGAGATAATAAAAGAGCTTGGATATCTCTTACTTCCTTTAAAAACCATGTGCTCAAAAAAATGGGCAATGCCGTTGTTTTCTTTTTTTTCATACCGACTGCCCGCACCAACAAGAAGAACTGACGTTATCGATGGTGAGCCGGTTTTTATGAATAAAATCTTCAAACCGTTATTTAGCTGATGTTCTTCAAATACCATTGATAAAATTTTAACACTTGACAATGAACTTTTATTCGATAAAAATTAGCATTAGAGAGATCGAGTAATTTTCCATCAAAAAGATAAATTTTCTGGAACAATTGTCATGAATGGAAATAATTAAAAATACATTTGGTCATTCTGGTCAACATCCATAAAGTCCCTCTGAACCTTCAAAATTTGGACTTTCAGATTGTGCTCTCCCTGTCATTGTTAGTTCCTTATTGAAAGTATTTGAATTATTACGTTTGAATATTAAAGATTATCAAAATGAAATACCCTCAAATATTTATCAACAATTCAAGAGTTTTTTTTCGCAAGGAAAAAAACCAGAAAACAATTTTGCCGATCTTTTAGAATCCAAAGCTAGCATTGGTGATCCAGAAAGTGTAATTTCTTTTCTAAGAGAAAAGGGTATCCCCATAGAGATTGAGATTCAAGGAAGCCCTGATGCAATTTACTCAGCCTCGGTGTTTGCCGCTATTGCTCGATGGAAAGTCCAAGGAAAGATAACAAGAATAAGGCTTAATAATGACCAAATTGTTCCTGGCGTTTCTATGATAGGCGCAAACAACGAATGTCCTGAAGAAATAAAAATTTTCAGAAGTGGTGAAGAAGGCGATAAGCTTATTTTTTTGCCAACAAAAGAAGAAGGAGTTTCTTTTGTTTTATTGGACAGCAACAATAAAAGGGCTGATAATTTATACAATAGATTTAAAGAATTAATATTAAAAGGTGAAGATATTAGCCATTCTTATTTAGGCGTTGTCTTTCCAATGATCGACTTTCAATGGAAAGGAGTAATATCCGAGCTTAACGGTTTAATAATTAAAGGTTATCAGATACAACAAGCAGAAGGTTATTTATCTCTTAGGATGAACGAAGTTGGAGGTCAAGCAAAAGCCGCCGCGGCATTATCGGCTATAAAATCTTTGCCTGAACTACTGGTTATAAGAGAACCTTTTTTTGTCGGAGTTTTGGTTGATAATGAATTGGCAATGGCTGTTCCAATTGATTACAGTAACATGAAAGATCCAGGTAACATCGGTGATTTTAGCAGAGGCGAAAAAGATTCAATTTCTCTTTACTAAAAACATTCCCTCTCCTCTAAATTTAATCAGTTTTTTTTATCTTAACCAGACCATTTATTTGAGAATTTGGAATAATAATTGTGTTATCTTCTCTATCCCTCAAGACAATCTGGCGAAGAGTGATTTTTGTGACTTTTCCCTCATATGAGCCAATTCTGACATAGTCTCCTACTTCAAATTGATCATCAAAAATGATAAAAAAACCACTGATTAAGTCTTTAATAAGTGACTGAGCCCCAAATGAAAAAGCCAAACCAACAATCCCGGCGCCCGTGAGGAAAGGGGTCAAGTTGATATTCCAGAGGGAAAGAACATAGATGATCACTCCAAAGTAAATAACTGCTGAGATGATACTGTCAATAAACGGCTTCAGCGTCTGAGTTTTTTTTAATAATTTTCTATTGTTAATCCGTTTTATCTTGAAAATAAGATTGTTAAGAAGTCTCGTCAGAATGTTCACGATCAGATAACCAAAAAGAAAATAAACCAATGAAAAAAATATTTTTTCAGTCAAAGTTGATAATGAGGGTAGCTGATAAAGGATCGGATTCATCTTCAGGTGACTGCTGGTGGACTCGAACCACCAACCTCTTCGATGTAAGCGAAGCGCTCTGCCAATTGAGCTAAGCAGTCATTGGTTTGACACCAAAAAGGGACCGAAGATTATTTGCTAAAATTATTATAACAAGACCCCACCAAGATAATTAACTCTTTTCAAAACTTCTGTCAGAGAATAAAAATGAAAAAATTTTACTCTTATTCTTTTGGCTGCCGGGTCAATGAGGCAGAAAAAGAAGCGCTTGATCGCGAGTTAATTAGTCAAGGATTTGTTTTTGATAAGGAAAATCCAGATCTTTACATCATCAACACCTGCGCGGTTACTCACAAAGCTGAACGTGAAACCAGAAATTTCATCTACCAGATCAAAAAAAAACTACCCCAAACAAAAATTGTCATCACTGGCTGTTCGGCCACATACTGGCTAAAAAACAACCTCTACCAGCACTTGCCTGTTGATCTAATCATCGACAACCCAAGCAAGGAGTTTTTAGTTGAGATCATCAAAAGAAAACTTAATCTAGAAGGAAAAAATAATCTTTCTGGTAGACCACAAGACCAAAAAATCCTTAGCAAATTTTTGGCTTCAAAAAGATTAATGATTAAGATTCAAGATGGCTGTCATCGATTTTGTTCTTTCTGCATTGTTCCCTATCTTCGAGGTTTACCTAAATCAGCCAGAATTGATGAGATTTTAAGCTCAATAAAAAAAATAAATGATCAAGAAAAAATCTCTGAGGTGATTCTGACGGCTATTAATACCGAAGCATTTGGCCATGAAACAAGAGAAAATCTAATTGACCTAATCGACAAAATCCTCAGCCAAACCTCTATCCCCCGTCTAAGTTTTGGCTCGATTCACCCGTGGTCAATTACTGATCAATTTATCAATTTTTATCAAAAAATTTTAACAGACAATCGGCTTGTTAACTTCTTCCATATTCCCATTCAGTCTGGCTCTTATACCATTCTTCACTTAATGAAGCGCGATTACCAATCTCAAGAG
The DNA here is from genome assembly GCA_025057905.1 of Patescibacteria group bacterium. GTDB lineage: Bacteria > Patescibacteriota > Microgenomatia > UBA1406 > GWC2-37-13 > GWC2-37-13. The sequence continues at coordinate 43,040 of JANWUX010000002.1, read as the reverse complement.
ATCTTAGAAAAACTTATTAGCTTGAAAAAAATAAATCCCTACCTTTTTTTGGCCACTGATGTGATTGTTGGCTTTCTCGGAGAGACAGAGAAAGAATTTGAAGAAACATACAATTTTTTAGAAAAATCCCCATTTTGCCGATTTCATGTTTTTCGTTTTTCCAAAAGAAAAAACACGGCCGCCTTCTTTTTATCGAGAAAAATAAAAGAACCAGACGAAAAAACAAAGAAAATTCGCTCTCGAATCTTAAGAAACCTATCGGAGAAGAAATATCTCCTGTTTCTTGAAAAAAACCTAGGCAGAGAATCAACTCTTTTGGTTTTAAACAAGAAAATTGACAATTATTTCGAAGGCCTCCTAGATAATCAACTACCAAGTCTTGTTACTTGTCAAAGAGAACTACTTCCCGGAGAGATAGTTAGGGTAAAAATTGAGAGGATAAAAATTGATCGATTAGTTTCTAAAATTATAGAGTAATTGATGTTATAAATTCTCTTTGAATAATTTTAATTTTTGTAATAAAAGTCTAAAAAAACTATCATTTTAATTCTTTGGAGGCAGGTTTTTCGCACTAACTCGTCCTGAAAGATAATTGTCCCGTATTTGTTGTACTAATTCATCAATTAGTGGTCGAAGTAATTCCGTGGATTCACCCTTTCCGGATTGTCCTTTAATTCCTTTTATTAATTCTGCATATATTTTGTTTCTCGTTTTGGCGACCTCGATTTGGGCATGAATCGAAAGTTTTCCTGTCTCAATAATCTCATCGGCGAGTTTTCCCATTTGGGGATCTATTTTATCCAAAATCCCTCTGACAATTTTATTTATAAATCCTAATCCAATCAATGAAATAAGCAAGCCAATGTTTTCATTATAATCACCGGTATATTCACTTGAAGATCGATAGCCCAAATTAAATGAACTTTCGAAAGATTTAAAAGCTAGTGAAAGACCCCCTGTCAGTTGAACTCCACCTTTATTTCCAACAGAGATTAATAATTTCTTTAAATCAGTCGATGTCTCTATTTTCCCATTTAATATTTCATTTTGAAATGAAATCCATGCATCCTTGTCGTCAAAACTGCATATCTGAGATAGGACATAAATGATGACCTCCGGATAGAAATGTAAGTAAGTAGTAATTTCTTCTCTATAAGACATATCCTCAAGTCTCTTTTTCCAAGAAAAATCGTTGTTAGTTACCATGATGAGACCTTTTTTAAGATGATTTGGTGAAATTCTAAGATTTGTCAATGTACGGATATGGTCTGATATAACATTAACTAGATCTACCAGAGTGACCTCTCGAGTGTCAATCCCTGTGCGGATGTCTTTTCTTTTTGCATTTGCGTTAGATAAAACTGCCATTTCATCCGGTTTTGGTCTCCCAAAACCTAAAATAAAACAATTTGTACTTCATTATCTTTATCATTAGCAAAAATCTGAACACCTCCGCCTCTGATATTCCCATAAGCTGGATTTGATTGTATTAGAAGATACGGCAGATTATATCTTTTTACTGCTTCTAGTGCACGTTTATTTCTCGGTGCTTGATATAAGTCAATTAATCTTATCAACCCTTTTTTTCTTTCGAGTCCAACAGGGACAGCAACTAGTTTACCAATTAAGCCAGATGCTACTTGTCTATTAACTCCTTGAGGAATCTAACTTGGCTCTGGAGAAAACTGTCTTAATAAGCCTAAAAGCGCCAACGTAAAAGACCTTTCTGTATGATAAAGGCCTTCATTTACAATATTCTCAACTCTAGACATAGAATCGGCCTTGCTATAATATTATAGCCTAAAAATCCCAAAAAAAAGAGGATCTTTTTAAAATGGTGATCGTAGCTCAATTGGTAGAGCGACAGCCTGTGGAGCTGTATGTTGCGGGTTCGAGTCCCGTCGATCACCCCTGCTTACTGAATGAAAAAATCTCTCGTCGTCTACACTTATCTATCTATCATTGCTTCAATTTTAGTTATCACCCTTAAATTTAGCGCCTTCTTGATAAGCCAGTCAGTCGGCTTACTTTCTGACGCGATTGAGTCGTTTATCAATTTAAGTGGCTCTCTCTTTGCCTTTTTTATGCTAAAACTTGCCGAGAAACCACCTGACCAAAAACACCCTTACGGCCACAGCAAAGCCGAGTACTTCTCTAGTCTTTTTGAAGGTATTTTGATCCTGAGCGCCTCGGCTGTGATCTTTGTATCTGCACTCGAAAGAATAATCAATCCAAAACCTCTCGAGAATGTCTTTTTTGGTTTGTCAATCTCTCTTGTTTCTCTCTTGATTAATCTTTATGTCGGAAGAACCCTAGTCTCGGCCGGAAAGAAGTATCAATCAATCAGCCTCGAGGCCGACGGCAAACATCTGTTAACTGATGTTTATTCCTCAGTTAGTGTAATTGTTGGTGTCATTCTGGTTGAGATAACCAAAATCTTAATCCTTGATCCACTGATGGCAATTTTGATTGGAGCAAATATCTTGACCACCAGTCTCAATCTGATGAAAAGATCAATTTCGGGTTTTCTTGATGAGTCGTTAGAAAAGAGAGAACTGATAGTGATTGAAGAGATCTTAAAGAAATATGAAAAATTTGGAATTAATTTTCACTCTCTGCGATCTCGCCAGTCCGCTCAAAAAAAATTTTTGAACTTCCATATTCTCTTTCCTAATCACTGGTCAGTTAAAAAAGCTCACGATCTGGTTTATAAAATCGAAAATGAGATCAAAAAGAAAATTGCCAACATCGAGATCGAAAGTCATCTCGAGCCAATTAGTGACAAGAAGTCATTTGATGATTGATAGTTTTTTCAATCGAGATTCAATACCAAGTTTTTTGGAAATTTGGTTAAAAATTTAATTTTTTCCTCAAAAACGACCGTATCCTCGACTCTCATTCCCCACTTCCCTTGAAAATAAACACCAGGCTCGATTGTAAACACTTGACAATCCTCAATTTTGTCCTCGGATAAGAAAGAGACTTTCGGGTATTCATGAATTTCAAGACCAACTCCATGACCAAGAGAGTGTGGCATTTGCGGCAACTTTTCCGTTTCAAATAATTTTCGACTGTATATGCCTACTTCTTTATAAGTTTTTGGCTTTGATGAAGAAAAAAAGTTAATCAATCGTTCGTAAATTTTTATTAATTTTTGATAAACATTAATTTTTTCTGAATCAGGATCAATGAAAAAGATCCGGGTGATGTCGCAATTATAATTCTGATATTTGACACCAAAGTCAATGAGCAAAACCGAGTTTTTTCTAATTACTCCCTCTGACTCCCGAGGATCGTAATGAGGAATGGCCGAGTGTTCGTCAACAGCCACAATCGGGAAAAAACCGACTTCCAGACCTCTTTTCTTTAACCAACTTTCGATTTTGTAGACAATCTCTCTTTCGGTAATACCAACTTTAAGGATTTTTTTGATTTCATCAAGACATTTATCGGCAAAAAGCGATGCCTGGTTGATTTTTTCAATCTCCTTGAGGGTCTTTTTTGCTCGATGCTTCTTTATCAAATTAGAAAAAGGCACTAGATCAAAAATTGATGAAGAGCTCAATTTTTGATACTCAAGAAAACGAAGATCTTCTGCTTCAAAACCAACTCGTTTGATTTTCTTTTCTTTTGAGAATTGGTCGAGATAGTCAACAATGCCTTTCCCTTCTTCAAAAATTATCACCTTAAGACTCTGGTTATTTTTTCTTACCTTACCTTGATAGCGTTTGTCAGTAAAAAGAAAAAATTCCTCTTTCGTTACCAAAACCCAGGCGTCTCTCTCTTCAGATGAGCTTCCTTTAAAGCCCGTCAGATAGAGAATATTGTAGAAATTAGTAACGAGAAAACCATCCAGATGATTTGCTTCTAATAACTGACTTGGATCAATAAAAATTTGCGATTGATTAATGGTCATCGAGATAAAAATCTGATAAACTTGGCCCTTGGCTAATATCTTAAATTTTAAATGACTATCGCCTTGCTTTTTTTTGATTTCAAGTAGGTATTGGTGTTTACTGGTATCTGTTCATCTACTAGAATGATTCCTATGGAAGAAAAGATCTGGGGTTTGACTAGTGAAGAAGCTAGCCGGCAATTAAAGATCTATGGCCCAAATGAGATAAAAGAAGAAAAAAGATTTACAATTATTAAGGCTTTCCTGTCTCAATTTAACAACTTTCTTGTCCTTCTTCTTCTGGCAGCATCAATTGTCTCATTTGTTGTCGGAGAGACTTTGGACGGTGTCTTTATTCTAGCAATAATTATCCTCAATGCCTTTTTTGGTCTTTATCAAGAATATCGAGCCGAAAAATCCCTTCAATCGCTTCAAAAACTAACTCAAACATTAATTAGAGTCATCAGAGACGGCAAAGAACAAGAGATCGACAGCCGCTATCTCGTTCCCAAGGATATCATCTATCTTGAAGAAGGGTCAAAAATTCCTGCTGACGGCAAGTTGATTGATGGAATTAATCTTGAGGTTAATGAGGCGGCTCTTACTGGAGAGTCTCTTCCAGTACCGAAGGCAACTTCCGACAAAATCTTTGCTGGAACAATAATCTCTCGTGGCCGAGGCTATGTCAAGGTCATCAGCACCGGCTCAGCAACTAAGTTTGGTCAAATCGCCAAAACCCTCCAGACAATTAAAGAGGTCAAAACTCCCCTTCAGGAAAAACTTGAGGCCTTCACCAAGCAAGTCGGTCTAATTGGAATTATTGCCTCAATCTTGGTTTTCGGACTTTCGTTTATCAAGGATAAGAGCCTGATGGAAAGTTTTCTCTTTGCTATCTCCCTAGCAGTTGCCGCCGTTCCTGAGGGTCTGCCAGCTGTAATGACAATTATTCTCGCTATTGGCGTGGAGCGAATGGCCAAGAAAAAGGCAATAGTCAGAAAACTAAGCGCTATCGAAACTATGGGGTCTCTCACCCTAATTGCCACGGATAAAACCGGCACGCTAACGACTAATCAGATGAGAGTAAAAAAAATCTGGGTCGATGATAAGGAATACGATATCTCTTCCCCACCTTCTTTAACTAATCATCCTTTTAGGCTAATTTTGCAAAACAGCGCTCTCTGTTCAACAGCTTCTTTAATAAAAAAAATCGAAGAAAAAGAAGATTTTGAAATTATCGGTGATACCACTGAGGGCGCTTTGTTGATTATGGCTCACCAGAACAGAATGTTTTATGAAGAGGAAAGAAAAAACTGGTTAATCGAAAAAGAAATCCCCTTTTCTTCAAAAACCAAGCGAATGACCGTCAAAGTCAGAAAAAAAGATAACGATTTACCTTCAGCCGAGGTTTACATTTTTTCCAAAGGAGCGCCCGAGTCAATCTTAGAGATATGCCAGTTCTACCAAATAGGCAATGAAATAAAAAAGCTTACCCCCGCAAAAAAAAGTGAAATAGCTCAGGAGTTTGAACAATTTGCCCAAAAAGGCCTAAGGATGATCGCCTTTTCTTACAAAACTAACAGCGATGATGAGTCTTTAGAGGAAGATCACATCTTCCTTGGTTTTGTCGGCATCGCTGATCCAGTCAGACCTGAGGTAAAAGAGGCCGTTAAAAAAGCTCAAAACGCTGGGATAAAAGTGGTGATGATAACTGGTGACAACGAACTAACAGCCGAAGCTGTTGGGGTTGAAACAGGAATTATTAAAAAAGGCGAGCTTATCCTGACAGGAAAAATTCTCCGAGAGACAAGCGACGATGAACTTTTGAAGATTCTTCCCAAAGTAAAAATTTTTGCTCGAACCTATCCCGAGGACAAACATCGGATTGTCAAGTTATATCAAAAACTGGGTGAGGTGGTCGCTGTCACCGGCGATGGCGTTAACGACGCTCTGGCCTTAAAGCAAGCAGAGGTTGGTGTTGCTATGGGGAAAACCGGAACTGATGTTGCTAAAGACACGGCCCACATCATCATCACTGACGATAACTTTGCAACCTTGGTAGCTGCCATCGAGCAGGGAAGAAATATCTTCATTCACATAAAAAACGCCATCAAATATCTTCTCTCTTGCAATGTCGGTGAGGTGATCTATATTCTCTTTGCTCTTCCACTAAACTTGCCTATACCCAGTCCCCTTCAGCTTTTGTACATCAACGTCGCCACCGACGGTTTGCCAGCGATTTCCCTTGCCTTTGCTCCAGATGACAAAAAAATACTCGAAAAACCACCAAGAAAAACTTTAACCATTTTAGACCGAGTTGATTTTCATTATGTTTTTGCCGTCGGTTTTTTCACGATGGTTCTGGCCACCTTTTCGATTTTTATAGAAAATAGCACGACCGGCATTTTTTCAGCAATAATCTTTATCCAGCAGTTTATCCTTGTCGATCTATTCCTTTCTCATCGCCATATTGCCTCAAACTACAAATTACTTCTTCGGCCAATCTTTCTTTTAGCTTTTTTATTCCCATTTTTAGTCCAACCGTTTATTCTCAATCTACCCCTGCTCCAGCAAGCATTTAAAGTAGAATCATTAAACTGGGAGATCTTCTTTATATTAATTGGTTTTTCAAGCTTGATTCTTTTGGGAATAAGAGGGGTGAAAGAGTTCTTGAAGATTTGATTTAAATTATTTAATTCTTCCAGCTCAAAAAACAAAAATCTTGATATTCTTGGAGTTAATGAAAAATCTGTGATAAAATTTTAACGAAACTGATCAACAGAAAAATGAAATTTTATTAAAAAAACTTTAGAGAAACAGGGCCACTAGCTCAACAGGTAGAGCAGCGCCCTCTTAAGGCGTAGGTTCGGAGTTCGAGTCTCCGGTGGCTCACAGAATGACTTTTTTGAAGAACTTCAAGGAATAGATCTATCTATTGGCTAGTTTGTTTTTTTTAATTCGATAAGCAAGGCATCATCACTTTTGATTATAATAGATTCTTTGGGATTATTAGGGTTTATCCGCATAACTCCATCAGTTGCAACGAAAACTTTATCGGACCCAGATAATCCCATTTTTCTACAAAAAGGTTTTTCATATTGACAGACAACGGGCGTGCCGCCTGCTTTAACTTCTAGATTTCCAAATTGTATTTTTATGTTTTCTCCTCCAAATACATATGTTCTCGTATTGCCGACAAACAACGTTATAAGAAGATCTTCTCCGTCTTGGCGGTCTTGGAGTATCAGGCTAAAATTAAAAGTCGCAAAGACGCCTTTTCTATTTGTTCGACCATACGCTAACTTGCAAGCTTCTTCTGGATCACACCCTTCTTTTATTGCTTCATAATAATTTAACAAAAAAAGGAATGCGTATTTTTTTGTTTGTTGAGAATTTCCGAATTCTTTTCCGTCAGAAGTTAAAACGTTTGTTACTGTATCCATCAAGACAACTGGATTGCCACCTTTTGAAAGAAGATTTTGCGCGCTACGACGAAGCTCTTGATATATAGGAAAGAGCTGTTGAAAACCAAAAATATCATTTATTTCTTTTTCACTAAGAATTTTAGAAGACAGAAACTGTTTACCGGTAAGATAATAATCACCTCCAAAAGAGTTTTGATCTCCCTTTATTTGTTGTTGACGATGAGAAGCATGGCGCACATGAACAGGATGATCAGAAGATGGTGAATTTTCTCTTTCTTGATCATTATTAACAATTCCTTGTCTTTTTCTTTCAAGGGTGATTCGGGTTCCATTAGTTGAATGATCTAAGATCAAGAATGAACTCTGCCTATCATTTGTAGGATTTTCAGCTTGATAGTGAATTATTGAGAGATGTGACCTAGAGATATATTGATCCGTTTTATCCGTTCCTCCCTTTAATTCTTCCCTTCCAAGAGTTAAAATTTCAAAAGATTGAGGAAGTTTTCTGAAATCTTTTGTAAAAGATTTTAAAACACGACCTGATTCATCTTTCAAAGTTCCGTTTTCCGTATCGAGAGTTAGGACAGAGCTGGAAACTTGTATAGTGATGATTTTTCCACTTTTACCTTCATCAACCAAAAGACAACTATCTTTTAGGTAGTAACTAGCTTCGATTTCTCCGATTTCTATTTTTTCAGCAAATTTAGAAAATCTAATATCACCCTTAAAAGCGAAAGTCAATGTGTCATCTTGTTCAATTAGTACAGAGAAGGGTTTATTTCCTAAAATTTGTCTTTCTGCTGGTGAATAGACTTTAATATCTTTAATTTTAGGGTCATAAATCAAAACATAAGGAAAATCCTTCTCTTGTTGGCCTATCTTAAAAAAAACTACTGAAGGCGAATTTCTTATATCTCCTGCTTCTATGCCTTTTATAATACTTAATCTATCGATACCGGCATGGAACTCATTAAAACTCATATTGTTTATGAAAAAAAGAAAATTACAAAAGTTTTAATTTCTACAAATCATAAATAATTTTTTCAATCTTTGTCAAATCTTCTTTAGCTCTTTCTTCTGTTAAGTTTCGTTCTGGATCGTTGAAATAAAATCTAAGAGTAATTTTATCCTGATACTGGTCAATGACCTCAATTCTTTGGATTAAGTTTGACATTGAGAAAATTTTTTTCTTGATCTTGGAAAAAGATTTATTTATGTCTAGTCTAACCCTTAAATCAAGCTTTATTACTGAGTAAGGATTAAGCGGAATATAGGTCTTGAGAAGTCTTGAGTACTTCACAAGAGTTTCAAAATCAATCTCGGCAAAAAAAACACGCTCATTTATCTTCGATTGGCCTAGATAAAAAGCTTCTTGATTTTTTATAAAACCAGTTGCGGAAACTTCAGGATTAAAAAAATTGCAATAAAATTGATCAGAGATTCCTCTTTCAAACTCAACCTCATTGAGGTTAAACTCAGACAAAAGCATCTCTATTATTCCTTTAAGATCAAAGTAATCAGTGTTGACGGCCAAAGCTAGCTTGTATCTCTCTTCCGGAAGCTCGTTTTTTTTTCGATAATAAACCTTTGCCAGTTCAAAGAATTTTAAAATCTCCCGTCTGCCGGTATTTTCAAAGATGTTTTTATAGAGCGAAGCCAGCAACGTCAAACGCAGATACTCGATTTCTTTTGAGATGGTGTTTGACAATCGCAAGTGTCTTTTCTCGTCCAATTGCCACTGTTTAATCATAGTCTTGGAAATCATTGAATAATTGATTACTTCATCTAGGCCAAGATGCTTCAAAAAGTATTTTGTCTTAATTGAAAATCTAAAAAGTTCCTCAAACTCTCTTGGCTGATTAACTATCGCTGGAGGAGGAAGATTAACACCGATTCTGTCATAGCCCCAAATTCTGGCGACTTCTTCCACTAAGTCTTCGGGAATTGAAATGTCATCTTTTCGGTACGAGGGAACGACAACCTCAAATGCCTCTCCTTTCTCCTGAAGCTTAAATCCAAGACTTGTTAAGATTTCGTTTATTGTTGACTTATCAATTTTTTCGCCGATGACTTTTTCGAAGATAGAGTATGGAGCCCGAATTTTTTTTCCTTGATAGGGATTTGGATAGATATCGATTAAATTCGAAGCGATTTTGGCATTCGCATATTTTTCAAGCAGCTCTGCCCCGTAAACAATTGTTGGTTCGACCCGCTCCTCATCAATCCCTTTTTCAAAGTAGGTAGCTGCCAGAGTTCTTACACCTGTGGCCATTGTGGTTTTTCGAATTAGCTCTTTTTTGTAGGTTTGAACAAAGAGAATGACTCTTTTTGTTTGATGACTTATAGCTGACTTTGCCCCCCCCATAATTCCGCACAAATCTGTTAACTCTCCCTCTCCATCTTCAATCACAATACTTCCTTCCGGCAGATTAGCAAGCCGGCCGTCGAGAATTTTTATCTTTTCCCCTTTTTTTGACCCCCGCAAGATCATTTTTTGATCGAAAATCTTGTCAAAATCAAACATATGAACCGGCTGGCCCAAGGTTAACATCAGGTAGTTGGAAATATCGACGATGTTGTTGATAACTTTTATTCCTGAAGCCTTAAGTCTTTTCTGGATAAAGTCAGGAGAACGACCTAAGGTTAAATTGTCAAAAATTAAAGCGGTAAAGCGGGAGCAAAGCTTTTGATCTACCTCAACTGATATCTTTAAATGTTCGTTGAATTTGTTTTTTATCTTTTCAAACCTAAACTTTTCAAACGGATTAATTTTTAATCTGGCTCTAATTCCGTATCTTGGCAAAATTGCGGTTGCCTCTTGAGCTATTCCAAAAACCGAGGCAGTGTCAACTCGATTTGAGATAATCTCGACATCAAAAACATAGTCATCTTCAACTTTTTCAACTCTTTCAATCGATGGTCCAGACAAGGACAAATACTTTTGCAACTCCGCCGGCGAAGCTTTTGTCTCAAGAAAATCCAGAAGCCAGTTGTAAGTAATTTTTATGTTCATTGCTTTTTAAAATCTCTCTAAAAATCGGACATCACCGCTATACAAAATCCTAATGTCTTCGATCTTCATCTCCTCTCTCATCATCATGCATCGCTCGGGGCCAAATCCAAAAGCCCAACCTGAGTATTCATGAGGATTAATACCACCAGCCCGCAAGACATTCGGGTGAACCATTCCGGCGCCGGCCAATTCAAGCCAACCAGACTTGCAGACTCGACATTTTTCTCTCTGGCTTTCTTGTCCTTGGCAAACTCCACATGAAACATCGATCTCAAAAGATGGCTCAGTGAACCGAAAATGAGCTGGCCGAAGCCGAATCGTCCTCTTGTCCCCAAAAAACCGTTTGACAAAGTAATCGATTGTCCCCTTTAGATGAGTGACGTTGATATTTCTGTCGATACACAAGCCTTCAAACTGATGAAACATTGGCGTGTGGGTGGCATCCCAGTTTGGTCGGTAGGTTTTGGCGATATTGATCATCCTGATCGGCGGCTTGACTCGTTTCATCTCCCGGTTCTGGCCTGAGGAGGTATGAGGTGACAAAAGCATCCGGCCGTAATTTTTGTCCTCCGGAAAGTCAATAAAAAAAGTTTCAAAATCATCCCGGGCCGGATGACCTTTAGGCATATTGAGTGCCTCAAAAGAAAAATACTCCCACTCGACTTCCGGATAGGAAACTCTAATAAATCCTAAAGAAGAAAAAATCGAAACAATCTCTTCAATAACATAAGTTAACGGATGAAGAGTTCCTTGTGGGTATTTTCTGCCCGGAAGAGTTGGGTCAACGAAGATAGACTTTTTTCTCTCATCAATCTCTTTTTTTTTCGCCTCAAGAAGATTAATGATCTCTCTTTTTATTTGATTTAATCTTTGACCAGCTTGCTTTCGTTCTTTCTCAGGCAAGTCCTTGAGTTTTTGAAATAGTTGATTGAGCTTACCTCTTCTTCCAAGAAGAGAGACATTGACAACTTCCCACTCTTGTGGAGTTTTTATTGAGTCAATCTCTTCTTGATAGTGCCACTGCTCTAATTCTTTAATCATAAAGGAGAATCTGTGCGCGCATATGGACTCGAACCATAGACCTCTTCGATGTCAACGAAGCGCTCTACCAACTGAGCTATGCGCGCAAATTTAAATGAAGTTATATTAATTATAAGTGAAAAAAATGAAAAAAAATCAACAACTACCACAAATCAATTTTAAGCAATACCTTTTTTGGTAAACTAATTTCTTGTGAAAAAACATTATGAAAATAAATTCGATCTCCTCCTTAAAAAAGTTAACCCGAAAGAGTATCTAAACCTAATTAAAAAGAACGATTCTCTCAATCAAGAATCTCTAAGTTATTTAGAGACGACAATTTTAAAGTCTTTTAACCAACTTTCTGAGAGATTCATTGAAAAGATCAAGAAAAAGAACCTTAATTATAATGAAGCTACTGCCCTGGCAATTTATCACTACCCCTTCAGGAAACAAAAAATAAAGGGACCTAGCTACAATCAAGTTCTTGAAAAAGTCATTAATTCCTTCAGAGAGAGAAGGCCGATATTTTTTGTCGGCCTTATGTTCACTCGAAAAAATATCTGTTATCTTAAAACCGAGGCGGCCAATGAATCAGAACTTGATCTTGCTGAAATTATTTCTTTTTATAACCTAAACACCTACTGTCGAGTAGTCGGTCATTTTTATCCTTTCGGTTGCCAGTTTATTATTCTCTCTGAAGGAAAAAGATTTCTTGAGGCCTTTGATCTATGTTTGCCTTACTTATTATCCTATCAGAAAAAACTTCAAAACCTAATCAAAGAAAAAAAACTCACCCATCTAAAAATTATTGACTATGAAGACTTTCTAGAACTATTCATACCAGAAAAAAAGAAAACTCTAAGAAAAATGATGATTGAAGAAGCTAAAAAAAAGTATGAAAAACTCTACCGATTCTTAGATCTTGAAGATATCAAAAAAACGGAAAAAAGCCTCGTTGATGCTGATCCGATAGTTGACCAAGAAAATGCTGAAAATAACTTTGTCCCGCTTTGGCGATCTATTAGAAACTCTCTTCCTTATCATCAGATTACCTACTTTTCCAGAGAACTTGGCCTTGAGCCAATTGAGGTTTATATGGAAATAATGAAAAAATTTGAACAGAAACTATCTGACCCAAAGTGGGAAAAACTAAGAAAAGAGATTGTTGTTTATTCCTTCAAAAAAGCAATTATTCATAACATCGGTGTTCTGGCCGATCGTAAGGCAAAAATTTTCCCCGAGAAATTTATCAGCCCATATGCCTTTCGGGTGTCTATTAATCCCAAACCGGGCGATCATTTGGGCTTTTCTCTTATTCGAGAAACAACCTCCCGGGTTCAACCCTGGCATGGCAAACTTGTTTTCTACACGAAAAAAAACTCTCACAGACTAAACACCACCTGCCTAACTTCTCTTGAAGCCAGAACCAATTTCCAAGCAGTGGGAGTTCTCAAAAATAAAAAAATCTGGTTTTTATCAACAGAAGAATCTATTAAGTTGATTGAAGAGAGAGAGTTTATTTTGTCCTTAATTTAGGGCTTATTATTGACGGTTTATAATATATCAAAAACCTTTAGGGACCTTTCTGGCGCGGTGCTGGAATTGGCAGACAGGCGGGTCTCAAAAACCCGTGGGTTGAAAAGCCCGTGTGGGTTCGACTCCCACCCGCGCCACTAGACTAGAAGCTAAAGTTGAAACTGAAAATTTTTTTATTATATTAAAGAAGAATGACCATTCAAGAAACCTCTCCTAACAAAAACAGGAAAGTAAATCCAATGAGTGACGAAGAAGGTTTCAAACTTTATGGAGATAAATGGTTAGATCCGTTATTTAGACAAGAAATCACTGGTGTTCCATTTGATATTGATGCCCACATGGATTTTGGAAATTTAACATATAGAAATAAGCTAGGTGAAGATGTAGATAAAATCTGGTACAGAAGAAACATTGATGGTCAGGGTCATCCATTTGAAGAAGATTATTTGAAAGCTATTAGATCTCAAAAATCTCAATCTCAAGATAAAGAAAAAAAATAAAAAATCAACTCAGTTTTTTTTATCCTTCTAAAAAAAACTTATCGATTGAGAAACGATTGAGAAAGGATAAAATCTAAAAAAATAAAACAAAACAAGGAAAAAGGTTGTTAGCGAATTTTTATCATTTTATAGTTTGCTCAGCGTATTAAACTTTTTTTAACTTTATTTTTAAAATCTCCTAAGCCAAGAATATTTTTCAAAGATCCGGTTACTGAGAAGTTGACTTTATCCATGTAAGCTCTCTTGATAAAGTATGTCAATTGATATAAGGTTCAAAAATTAAATCAAAACTTTTTGAAAAAAAGATTAAAATTTTTGTTTTTTTAACTCATTCCGGCTCACTTTTTAAGTTTTAAAGAAAGAAAAGTATTTCAAAAATGAACATTGTTATCCCAGACTTAAAATTGTCACTCAGACCTGTTTCAGATCTTTTTTATTGGTTTTGACAGACTGGCGAACTTCTGAAAATTTTAATTTTGATTTTTATTAGTTTCAAAATTTGATTTTGAATTTTTAATTTTTAAATTTTTGACCTTCAATTTTTATTGATTTATTCATTCCTCTCTTAATTATCTTCCTCTTTACGTCGTTAATTTTATTTTCAATTCCTTTGAAATTGATGGAATTCTTTTTGGGATGATATCTGATATTCAGCCAGGATTGTTAAAATAAAATCTACTTAACTTTTTTAATCGATCAAAGCTAAGATCAGTAAGAATTTTTTACCCCTTTGATTAATAAAGTATATTATGGTTCAATAATAATAATCTCTTAAAATTCTTTAACCTATTCCTGATTCTTCTTCTAAAATAAAACTAGATTTATGGAAAAGAACCAGATCTCACTAGCCGGAGAATTTGCTGTTTTATCTCAATTAATTCTTCATGGTTATGATGCCAATCTCACCTCGGGAAATACTAAAAATGTTGATATTCTTGTATCTGATTCAAAATCAAAAAAATTATTCAAAATTGAAGTAAAAACAAGCTTTGCCACAAAACCAATAAAATCAAAAACATTTGGTTACTGTCTGGCTTGGATAATGACAAAGAAGCATGAGTCGATTGTTGATAAAGATTTGTACTATTGCTTCGTTAATATAGAAAAAAGAAAAAATAAATTCAGATTTTTTATTGTTCCAAGCAAGATCGTTGCTAGATATGTTCACATTCAACACCAGTACTGGCTTGAAAATGTATTTTATAAAAAAGGTGGATTAAAAGAAAAAGACGAAAAAATTAATATCAGAAATTTTAGGATAGGACTTGATGAAAACGAAAATCACTATCCTATTTGGACTCCATTAGCGAAAGATTTTGAGAATAATTGGAGATTTAGGTAAAATTAAAATATTATTTAAAGTCAAAAATTAAAAACCTACTTACTGTCAACATAATTTTCAAATTCTTATTAATTTTTTTTTAATATTTAATATACTCTAAGCTTCTATAATATTTAAAATTTGTCAATTTTAATTTCTTAAAGAGAAAATTTGTTTTTGTTCTATTAATCAGCAGGATTATTCTGACAACCACTGGATAATTTTTAATTTTTTTTATCGTCTTGAAGTTGTTTCAGAATCTGTTTTTTCTTTTTTAAATTTTAATTTTTCCTACCTTAAAGGGTTGATTGTTTATAAATGTATTTTTTAAATATCTTTTAAATACTCCATTTAATTTTTAAATTTTGTAAATCAGCTATTTTTTAAAAAAATCTTTTTCCAATTTGTGTGTTTATTTCAATTTTTTTAATTCCTTATTTTTTTCAATGTTCGTTGATGCTTGTTTAAAAATTTTTTGATAATCATTAATTAAATGAGCTGTAAAAATATTTGAGGTATGTAAAAATAAATCTATAAAGATTAACCGGTATTTATTTGGTTTTAAAATTATCAAAAAATTTTGCACAAACTTTTTCTGAATGAGTTATCGAAGAAAGATAGCTGTATATGTTATTTAATAAAGATTGACTAAACCCAGTAAGGATAGCTATTTTTTTCCAACCACCTTCGGGTTTCCAATATAAAAATAAAAATTTAGTTTTTCTATTTTCAATCGAGTTTTCTTTTTATAAGGATAATTTTTGAAAAAAGAAGATTTCTTTAATAATTCTATATTAGCTTTTAATTCATTTAACTCTTTTTTTTATACTTTTTTTTACTTCATCACTCATAGATATAAATCCTTGTCTGGCACTTAAATTCGTAGTTGTCCAAAGAATATGTCAAATTTACTTTCTTCTTTATTTAAGGAATTAATAAAAATGAAAATAAAAGTTAAATTTGTATTATCCAGTAATAATAAATTATAGCAATATTATTTGGTTTTTCTCGTTGGTGATAAACTTGGTATTTTTTGAGATCATTCTAAGCGAAATAATTTTAAAAAATTAACAAAGTTAAATCAAAATTTTAAACTTCTTTAGTATAAGAAACCAAATAAATCAGAACAAAGAATATTTTTCGATCAAGCGTTAACTTTGGGAGATAAAAATCTTGAATAAAAAAAATCTCGACTTGTTGCGAAAGAAGTAAAATTTGCGTGATCTTTTCTTAGCTATAATAAGAAAATCATCAGCTAACATGAGTAATTGGTTATTTTTAGCAGGTTTGCTGTTAATTTTCTTTGGTATTATTGTTAATCTTGGCTTTCGGTGGCCGGTGCTTCCGGGAGATATATTAATTCAAAGAGAAAAATTTACTTTTTACTTCCCGGTTGTCTCTTCGATACTGATTAGCATCATCATCACTGCTATTGTCAACTTAATCAAAAAGTGAGACATAATTAATTGAGACATAATTAATAAAGTAGTAAATAAAAAAGATTGGGAAGTCTTCATAAAATATATTCTCAACCACTCACCCTTTTATTCTCCTTAATTTTAAAACTGTCAAACGAGCCAAAAGACAGAACGAAGAAGTTAAGTGTTCAAATGAAAGAAAAAATTACTAATTCAATAAAAAAACTTTAGAAAAACAGAAATTGAAAAAAAATACAAAATTTGATATATTTAACAATCATGAGCGTAGAGAGAAATACACCCAATCAAAATCATGATAATAATGATAATTATTATTTACCCGTCACCAGTATTTTCTTCTCTGCCAGAAATTACATGAAACAACCGCTAGCAAAAGAACATTAACACTTCTACCAAAAAATCTACAAAGGTATACTCCAGTTTTTTTTGAAAGACTAAGATTTATTGGTGAACAAAATTTATCACTTTTCCTTCAATATAAATTACCTCATATTCCTTTCCTTTTAAGTATCTCTTTATCTTTTCGATCTTTAGCGATTCTCTTTTGATTTCATTAAGATTCTTTATCTTTGATAGATGAATCTTTATCGTTGCTCTGAATTTCCCATTAACTTGGACCGGAATCTCGATCTCCTCCTCTGTCACCGTCTCAAACTCTGGCCATTGGGACAGATGAATTGATTTTTTTTCCTTGAAAATCCCACGCCAAATCTCTTCAGTCAGAAAAGGAGCAAAAGGAGCAAGAATCTGCAAAAATTTTTTGGCTCTGGCCTTTGATAAGCCTTGTGGATTTTTTTCGTACTCATTTAAAAACTCCATCATTGAGGCAACGGCCGTGTTAAACTTAATTTGAGGAATATCCTCGGTGACTTTTTTTAAAGTTCGGTTTAGCTTGGCGACTAATTTTAAGTTTTCCTTGGAGTTTTTAGCAACTTGATCCCAATTCACCCTGTTATAAAGCTCCCAGACTCTTTTTAAGAAACGATAGCATCCTTGAAGGGCTTTGGTTGACCAGGCGATCTCAGAAGAAAAAGGTGCCATAAACATCTCGTACAATCTAAGGGCATCCGCGCCATACTCCTTGATTACATCATCTGGGTTGATAACGTTACCAAAGCTCTTGCTCATTTTTCGATGGTCTTCCGCCAAGACCATACCAACATGGCGAAGCCTCACAAAAGGCTCTCTAAAAGTCAGAAGTCCAAGATCAGACAATGCCTTAACCCAGAAACGCGAGTACAGGAGATGAAGAACCGCGTGTTCTGCTCCGCCCAAGTACCAATCAACCGGCAACCAACTTTGATAGTGGTTCATCATCGCCTTCCACGCCTCTTTCGAGGTCACCTCTTGACTCTTGCTTTGGTCTTTCTTTGACCAAAAAGGAAAAGCTAAGAAATACCAACATGAACCAGCCCAGTTAGGCATCGTGTCAGTCTCTCTTTTTGCTGGTTTGCCACAGTTTGGACAACTTGCCTCAAGAAACTCCTTAATCCTAGAAAGAGGCGACTCACCTGTCTCCGCCGGCTCATATGAAGAAATGTAAGGTAGTTTCAACGGCAAATCTGACTCTGATACAGGAAACCAACCGTATAAATTCGACAATTCTTCATTCTCAAATTGAAAACTCTTTTTTTCTCTTTGAATATCCCAATAAGTAATTTTCTTCCTGGCACAGTTTTGACAAAAAACCATTGGAATTGGTTCGCCCCAATATCTCTGTCGAGAAAAGATCCAGTCCCGAAGTTTGTAAGTGGTTTTTTTACGGCCGAGATTTAACGTTTGTAATTTTTCTGTTATCTTCTCAATTGCCTCCTTCGAAGTCAAGCCAGAAAACTCACCGGAGTTGACCAGCACCCCAAACTTGGTCAAAGCTTGACTCAATTCCCCATCTTTAGCTTCAGGATTAGCGATTACTTTTCTGATTGGTAGACGATACTTCCTGGCAAACTCGAAATCTCTCTCATCATGAGCCGGAACAACCATCACCGCCCCCTCCCCATACCAGCCGATAACATAATCAGCCACCCAGATGGGTATTTCCTCGTTTGTTAACGGATGAATAGCTTTGAGGGTTGTGTCAACGCCAGTCTTTTCCTTCTCAAGATCAGTTCTTGTCAGATCAAGTTTTCTTTTTGCCTTTTCGACATAATCTTTTATCTCAGCGAATTTCTCCTTTGGCAACTTTACTTGTTGATGTTCGATATCTTCGATCAACCAATGCTCTGGTGCCACGACTAGAGCGGTGACACCAAAGAGAGTATCGACTCTTGTGGTAAAGACTTTAACAAATTTATAGGAAAATCTCACGCCAGGTATTTTTTTTAGTGGGAAGTTAACCTCAGCTCCCACACTCTTGCCAATCCAGTTTTTTTGCATCTCAATAATCCCTTCAGGCCAATCGAGCTCTTTAAGATCCTCTAACAGTCTGTCAGCATAACTGGTGATCCGAAAAAGCCACTGAGGTAGAGTTTTTCGGGTGATTGGTTGCTGACATCGTTCATGAGTGCCGTCCGGCAAAACCTCTTCCTCGGCCAAACCAGTTTTACAAGAAGGACAGTAGTAAACCGGTACCTCATTTTTGTAAAGAAGACCCATTTTGAAAAACTGGATAAAAAGCCATTGAGTCCAGCGATAGTACTTGGGTTCGGTAGTTGTAAATTCTTTATCCCAGTCATAGGAAAATCCGAGTCGTTTCATCTGGCGCTTGAAGTTGGCAATGTTCTCTGGAACCATCTCGAGAGGATTTTTTTTAGCTTTAATGGCGGCGTTTTCTGCTGGTAGGCCAAAAGCATCCCAGCCCATTGGATGAAGAACCAAGTTGCCACTCATTCTGAAAAATCGAGCTAAAACATCGGTACCGGTATAGATGCGGACATGGCCAACATGAAGACCTGCACCAGAAGGATAAGGGAACATCGACAAAACATATTGTTTTTTCCTTTCAGGCTCAGATGCTAACGGCGAAGTTTTGTAGACTTCTTCCTTTTCCCACCAATCTAACCACTTTTCTTCGAAAACTTCCGGCTGGTACTTTTTCATCTTAGAAAAGATTATATTGGCGGTTAAAGTTAATTACAAGTAATGAAGAGTATTTTTGAGCTTAAATTTCTGATGATAAGATTGAAAAATTTTTTCTAACCTTTTTGATTTTGTGCTCTTTAGAATGATTTAAAAACGAAAGTTTTGTCAAGTTGTGTCTTGTTTCTTTAGCCTTTTTTTGAAATGAATTTTTGCCGTCTTTTAACAAAATTCCTAACAAATAAATCAAACGATCTTTGCTCAGAGCTGTAATAAAAAAATCAATTTCTAAATCCCAAAACTGGCAAACCCCAAAAGTTGATCAATGTTAAAAATTTCTGACGAGATTTTTCTTCCTCTTAGTTTTAGAATTTTTGAAAATTCTTAAGTAAAAGAGTAATTTTAAATATTCTTTCTCTATTTTAAAAATAGTTATTGTGAAGCCTTTTTTTTAATTTTCAAATAAAATCCTCGCCAGTTCTCTTTGCTTTTCTCCGCTGTCTTTTAGCTTAATTAAAATAAAAGTTCCACCAAAATAAACAAGAAAGCAATTGACATTAAAATCTGACCCTCTTTTCTTGAGATTTCCTTCCTTGATTGGGAGAAAAAATAGAAAATACCAAGGCCAAAAAGATTGAGTAAAAGGATTTTTAGAGAGTAGTTTCCAATGTAAATCCTGGCGCCATTAATAAGAACTAAGAGACCAAAGATTAAAGTGTTAGCAGCTGCCGAACCGAGATAATCACCCAAAGCCACCTCTTTTTTGCTCAAGAAAACTGATCGAATTGCCAAACTAATCTCAGGAAGATTCGTCCCGATGGCCAAAATAACAATTGAAATAATAAAGAGAGGAATCTTGAGAATTCGGCCATACTCAATCGTTTGATTGACGATAAAACTGCTGGCAACAAAGATTATTGCCAGATTGACCAAAAGCTCAAAAACCACCTCAGCGAACCGACCAACACGGTGAAGACTGAGATCTCGAAAAGATAACTGAAGACTTTTTTTTCTCTCAATAAAGTAAAAAAGGATTAAATAAATAATGATCAAGAAGACGCCTTCGGTTCTGGTTAAAACATTATCTGCGATTAGAAAAATTGGGGCTAAGACCACTAACAAAGCAAAGATCATATCCTTGTAATTTAATTCATGGACCATTTTTACCTTGCCGCCAAAGACCGCTAAAATCGGAATCACAAGGGTAAACAGAAAAAAAGATGCTCCGATCAAGTTACCGACAAAAATATCGGGTGTTCTTTTAATAAGAGAATTGATACCGACGGAAAACTCCGGTATCGAGGTAAGAATCCCTAAGACAAAAAAAGACAAAGTAAAGGAAGAAAAACCAATCTTCTTGGCGATTTTTTCAATAACCTCAACGATTTTGCCGGCACTGAACCACAAAACAAAAAAACAAAAGACATAAACTATTGATCTTGCAAGCAGCAATAAAATTTCCATTAATCAATCTAAATATATCATAAAAATAATCTCCCCTAAATTTTGAGGGTTTTACTTTCTAGAAAACTTCTCTCTTAATGATTTCTTATCTTAAAGCCTATCTGACTTATTTTTTGGATTAACAACTTCTCTCTTTTGGGGCCTGGCTTGGGAAACAAAAACTTTTCTACCTCGAAAATCTTGGCCGTTCAAAGTTTCAATAGCTCTTCTTGCCTCTTCTTCGGTCTCCATCTCGACAAAGCCAAAGCCCTTTGACCTACCGGTATCCCGATAGCGAATCACTGTCGCTGAGATTACTTTTCCGGCTTGGGAGAAATAACTCTTTAATTCTTCGTCGTTAATTTCATACAAAAGATTGCCGACATAAAGTTTTTTAGTCATCTGTGATCACCTCCTTTTGAAAGTTTGTTTTGGTTAATCAAGAAAAACTCAAACAACTGAAGAAGTTTAGATTTTTAATTCGAAAGATAAATAAATAACAAAATACCACAAACGGATAGTTGTCTGAGAAATTCAACCCTTACAGATTTTCCTAGAAGTTAAGAAAAAAATTGATAATTAAAATTATCATAAAACAACTCAAACAAATAATCAAGACTAACCATCAAAAATTCTCTCTGCAACTTTTTAAACAACAATTCAACACAATCTTAAGCTAAAAAAAGAAAATCAATGCTTTTTATTCTTTTTTTCATGATCCAAATCAGCCTTTTTGAAAGTTTTGAAAAACAGACTAAAGTAGTGGGATGCCGGCTTGTCAGTCAGGTAAATTTTTGAACTTGAGGTTTTGGTGAGTTTTTTTTCTATTTCTGGGTGATTTTCTAGGTACTGACTGAGTTTTTGAGCCACTATCTTTCCCTGACTAATCACCTCAACCTTACTTCCTAAAACCACCTCGATTTGCTTCTCCACCGAGCCATAGTGGGTGCAGGCAAGGATTAGTTTACTAATCTTTTTCTTTGAAAAATCTTTCAGATAATCTTCAAGAAGAGCTCGAAAAGCTCGGGAGTTTATTTCTCCCTCTTCGATAAAAGGCACCAGAAGGGGTGTTGCTTTAGCTATGATTTTGGCTCTTGGATTTATTTCTTTTATTTTTTTCTGGTAAATTTTTGAGTTAATTGTCGCTCTAGTGCCAATTATCCCGATATAATCATCAGATGGATTCAGATCAAGAAACTCAATCGTTGGCAAGATCAGACCAAGAACCTGACGATCAGGGTATTTCTTGGGTAAGTAGTCTCTTTGAATTTTTTCCAGAGCAATCGCCGAGGCAGTGTTGCAAGCCAAAACAATAAGCTGACAATTTTTCTTGAACAAAAACTCAACCGCCTGAAGAGTAAACTGATAAATTCTCTCCGGCGAACGGCTTCCATAAGGAACTCTAGCGTTGTCTCCTAGATAGATGTAGCTGTACTGCGGAAGATAACTTATGATCTCCTTAAAAACAATCAAACCACCCAGACCCGAGTCAAAGACACCGATATTCATAAGAAAAAGAGAAAAAAATTTTACATCATACTCCACTAGTTGTGGTCAAAACTGAAAAACTTTCATTGGAAAAATGAATCATAAAGATTGAAAAAATTTGTTACCTGTGGTATAATGATGAATGAAAGAAATAATGATCATTGAAAGAACACTATCATATAGTAAGCAAAACCTCAGAAATTTAGCACTGATTGTTGCAGCGGTCTTCCTTGGCTCAAGGTTAGCAACATGCTCTCACGAACATCCTGATTTGGCTATGGAATTGAGTGGAAATAAGTGCGGAAAGGAAATTATTTTAGCAGTCGAAGATGAAGAACCAAATGCAACAAATAAAGAAAATGCAACAAATAAAGAAAAACCCTCTGAAAAGGTAAAAATCTCATTAGAAGGAAAAGATATCTCTTTTGATAAAATTAAAGGAACAATTACTTTCGACACCGAAGGAGGCTTCTTTAAGCCAGATGGTAAAAAGGGCTATGAAATTGGTAATGTAGGAGGAGGTCCGGAAAATGATTCAATTATATTTTCAGTAGAAAGAGACCCAGAAGGTAATTTTTATACCAAAATAAAGTTTGAATGTGACCCTCTATTAAGAAAAAATTAATAAGATCTAGTTTCTCCTTCGAATTTTTAGAACTCTTAACCCTTCAACAAAACAATCAAAAAAACAATTTTTCTTCTTTTTAAGAAATTTTCGATTTTAGATAGTTCTGTTACAGGAGAAAGACCAAAAGTTATTTGAAATTTAAATCTTGGGCACTTGATTGTGAAGATTTACTAAAAGACATATTGTTAGCTAATCATCTAGTTACCTGAAATTTTCTGACTCTTTCAAAATTATTTCTAGCTTCGGCGTTGGTCCTAAAAAAGTCTCTCACCGGCTGAAGGAGTCGATCGAGATAGTCAACTAAGTTTTCTTTGAGATCAAGAGGATGAACATCTTTGTTGACAAAATTTTTTTCAAGTTCTTCATATGAACTAAAATAAAGATCACCACCAAATTTGAGTGACCGGCAAATCTTGAGTTTTGTCAATTTTAGTTTTTCAAGACTTTCAAAAATTAGGTAGCGGTAATACTCTAAGATTGGATTTCCTTCGACCACTCCCTCAGGACAAAAGGCTTTGTTAATCTTGGCTTTTATTTCCTCATAGGTGTCGGTCATAAAAATGGCGCTTTCGGGATGAGATTTGGACATTTTTAACTGATTAATTCTTCTCATTTTTTCTTCTTTGGTTAGTGTCTCTTTTGATATCTGAACACCTTTTAGTCCCATCAACATATGATGAGAGACAACCACCGGCTTCCAAAAACCCAAGCTGGGACCAATCTCTCTGGCAAGCATATTGATCTTTCGCTGATCCATCCCCAGTTGACAGATTCTTGCTCCTAGATAAAAGATGTCAGCCGTCTGCATACAGGAATAAATAATCATTGCCCCGGTAAGTTTATCTAAGCTTTGTTCCCGGCCCATAATCTCGGCGGTGCGAATAAACCGGCGAAGAGCATTGGACCGGCCAACTCTAATGACAAGCTCCCAATACTTTGGCTCTTTGACAAGATTAGAAGCCCAGACAAACTCGACCTTAGATAAATCGATCCCACAAGCCTTCCAGACGTCAATAAAATAGCGGCCAACCAGCTGAATTTTTTCAAGGTCCCCGCCTAGCTTGTTGTTTGCCATAGCGTGCCAGTCGGCGATCAAGATCTTAAACTTAATCCCAGCTTTGATCATCTTATTGATATTAATGGCTCTCAGCAACCCTTGTGCAATGTGAATTTGGCCTGAAGGCTCAAAACCATCGTAGGCGATAATTTCCTCTTTAGTTGCCAGCAATTTGGTCAGCTCCTCTTCAGTAACAATCTCCTCGCCGACTTGTTTTATCAAAGCTAGCCTTTCAGCTAGGATCATAAGGGTGTATTAAAAAAAATTACTAAAAAAATAGTGCTAGTGGAAAAAAACTAACCTAAATAGCCAAGGCGGCTCTTGTGATTGCCTGATGATCAATCTCCTCATAGGCTAAAAGTTCTTGTGGCAAGCCTGAAGTGGGAATCTTTCGGCAGGCCAAATGAATAAAATGATCAACAGAAAGATTTTCTTCCAGGATAAATTTTGAGACTAGTGATCCGATCCCACCCTCAGGATAATGGTCTTCAACAACAATGATTTTTGGGTAGGTTTTTATGAGATTCTTAAGTAGATTTCGATCAAGAGGCTTAGGACAATAAAGATCAACCACGACAAGATTGATATTCTTGCCAATTAGATTTCTCTGAGCTTTTAGGGCTTCACTCAAAGTAATCCCGGCGGCAATTACAAGAATTTTTTTTCCGTTCGGAAAATTAGAATTTTCACGAGAATGAATTTTTAGCCCAGGAATAGGAAATTCTTCCTCTTCGGAATAGATTACTGGCGTTTTTTCGCGCGTCAGTCGAAGATAGACAATGCCTGGCAGTTTATTGGCCATTGAGGTAAGTTTGGCGGACGAAACTTTATCGGCTGGATAGAGAATTGTGCTGGTCAAAATCGAGCTAAACATGGCTAAATCTTCCAGCCCCATCTGAGACGGACCATCATAGCCAATGGAGACGCCCGCGTGAGAGCCGGCAATTTTAATATGAGCGTTTGAGTACTGAGCCATGCGGATCTGATCAAAAGCCCGGGTTAAGAAAGCAGAAAAACTCGATAAAAAAACCTTAAACCCAAGACAGGCCAGTCCAACCCCAATCGAAACCATATTTTGCTCAGCAATAAAAACCTCAATGAATCGGTTAGGAAATCTTCGAGCAAAAAGATCTTCATAAGTTGAGTTGGCTGTCTCGGCATCCAAAACAACAATATCTTTGTCGGTCAATCCCAAATCAACTAAACTTTGACCGAAAGCCTCTCGGGTAGCCACTGGATTTTTTTCTTTGGAAGATGGAGACTGGCTTGTCGAGGCGAGCTTCTGAAGTTTTTTTATCACCAAAACCGTTTTTTCATCAACCTTATTCCCTGCCTCAATGAGGATTTTTTTTGGCTGTTGGATGACTCCCTTAATCTTAAAATCAACGTCGCCCAGCTGCTTAATTGTCTCTTTTAGTTGAGTTTCAGTTAAAACCTTGCCGTGCCAGCCTTCCTTATCCTCGAGAAAACTGATTCCTTTACCCTTTATCGTTTTTGCCAGAACCACCTTTGGCCATGGCTGATTTTCCTTGATTAAGCGATGATAAACATTATAAATCTCCTCAATGTCATGGCCATCTCTTACTGAATAAACTTGCCAGTTAAAAGCCTCAAACTTTTTTTGATAATTAGACAGGTTCCAGCCAACCATCGTCTCTGCTGTTTGACCGAGACGACTGACATCAACGATGGCGACAAGATTGTCAATTTGATAATGACCCCCAAGAGAGATTGCCTCCCAGACCTGTCCTTCAGCCAGCTCACTGTCACCGAGAAGAACAAACACAAAGGGCAGTGGCTCAGGTTGGGTTGAGAAAAAATGGCTTACTGGCCGGTAGTGACCAAAAAATCTAAGTTTAATCCCCAAAGCCATCCCTAGTCCAATCGAAAGACCCTGACCTAAACTACCGGTGGCAACCTCAGCATAAGGAAACTTCGGTGAAGGATGGCCTTCAAAGATCGAACCAAATTTCCTCAGGGTTAAAAGCGCCTCTTTAGTAAAAACTCCAGCCACGGTATAAAGACTGTACAAGAGCGGACTGGCATGACCCTTTGAAAGAATGAAGCGGTCGTTGTAGAGAGCTTTTGGATTTTTAAGATCTTGGCGAAAAAAGCCAGCAAAAAAAAGTGTCGCCAAAAGCTCAACTGAAGAAAGAGAGGAAGTCGGGTGACCACTGCCGGCTTCGGTTGTTGAAAGAAGAATGTAATAACGAAGAAGTTTGGCAATTTTTTTCAGTTTTTCTTGATTTTCCTTATCCATAATTTTATTATAGTCAAAGTTTAAAAATTTAGATTTAGAAAACCTTAAATAGAATGCTAAATTGATTGTTAATCTAAGCTCTCTTTAGATAGCTATTTACTAATAAAAAATTTATCTCTAAAATACTCTATATGTTCTTCCCAAAGCCGGAAGTCGTCAAGAGAGCTCATATAAAAAACTACGAAGAGGTATACAAATACTCAATAACCCATCCTGAAGAGTTCTGGGCGGATGCTGCCAAAGAACTTTCATGGTTCAAGCCATGGAAGCAGGTTCTTCATTGGCAGTACCCCTACGCCCGCTGGTTTGTCGATGGGGAGACAAACATTGTTTATAACTGCCTTGACCGCTGGCTAAAAAATGACAGAAAGAATCAATTAGCACTTCTATGGGTGGGACAGGATCTTGAAGTAAAAAAATACACTTACGAACAGCTCAATCGTGAAGTTTGCCAATTAGCCAACGCATTAAGATCGCTTGGAGTCAAGAAAGGCGATCGGGTGACAATTTATCTACCCAAAATTCCGGAACAAATTATCTCGATGCTCGCTTGCGCAAAAATTGGTGCAATTCACTCAGTTGTTTATTCGGGATTCTCATTTGAGGCTCTGAAAACAAGAATTGAGGATGCGCAAGCAAAAGTTATCATCACGGCAAATTCTTATCCTTACAAAAACAAGATCATCAACAGCCTGGAAAAAACTCTTCAAGCAATCAAAGACTGTCCTAGCGTCGAAAGTGTCATCATCGTCAACCGAATCAGCGAGAGGGTGAAAATACCTGAAGACATTTTTTCAAAAATCAATTTTTATCAGTGGACCGAGTTACTCTCAAAACAGGATACTCTTTGCTCAACTCAGATTATGAATGCCAACGATCCCCTGTTTATCCTTTACACCTCCGGAACCACCGGCAAACCAAAAGGAGTTGTCCACAGCCATGGTGGTTACATGGTTGGCGTTTACCTAACCTCAAAACTTGTCTTCGATTTAAAAGAAAATGATATCTTGTTTTCAACTGCTGATCCCGGCTGGATCACTGGTCACTCATACATGACCTACGGACCACTTTTAAATGGGATAACCACCCTTATTTATGAATCAGTTCCTGACTACCCTCATCCGGGCCGATGGTGGGAAGTGATTGAAAAATTCAGACCAACGATCTTTTACACAACTCCAACAGCTATTCGGGCGCTGATAAGATATGGCGAGGACACCCCCTCAAAGTACGATCTCTCCTCCTTGAGAATCCTCGGCTCAGTCGGTGAGCCAATTAATCCCTCAGCCTGGCTCTGGTTTTATAAAAACATCGGACGGGAGAGCAATCTTCCGATTATGGACACCTGGTGGCAGACAGAGACAGGAATGCATATCATCACTCCTCTTCCGTGCGTCCCTCTAAAACCAGGAAGTTGTTTTAAACCCTTCTTTGGTGTTGTCGCTGACGTTGTTGACGAAAATGGTCAATCTGTCGGGAAAAACAAAGAGGGTTACCTTGTCCTAAAGACGCCTTGGCCGGCGATGCTTCTTGATCTTTGGCAAAATCCTCAAAAATACCGAGAAACATACTTTGAAAAAATAAAAAAGAAGACAAAAAAATTTCTCTACTTTACCGGTGACTCAGCCAAGATCGATGATGATGGCTACTTTTGGATTATCGGCCGAAATGATGACGTCATCAAGGTCTCTGGCCATCGGCTTGGCTCAGCTGAGATCGAATCAGCTCTTGTCGCCAACCAAAAAGTCGCCGAAGCAGCAGTGATCGGTAAACCTCATCCTGTTAAAGGCGAATCGATAAAGGCTTTTATTATCCTCAAAAAAGCCATTCAACCATCCGAGGACCTTAAGAAAGAATTAAATCTTAACGTTCGTATGTTCATTGGTCCAATTGCCTCAATTGATGAAATTGAGTTTGTCGAAAAGTTGCCAAAGACCCGCTCGGGAAAAATCATGCGTCGAGTTCTTAAAGCTCAAGAACTCCAGTTACCGGTCGGCGATATCTCCACTCTTGAGGACTAGTTATTTTTTTAAATCAGAGTAAAGCCTACTAAACAAAAGCTCCATCGTCTTAAGAATCTGGTCGACAATTTTTTGAGCTTGAGAAAAAGTCAGTGCTTTTAGATTATGAGGATAGTAATGAAAAACTTGATTTCGACCAACCCTCCAACACTCCCAAACTTGATTGGCAATCTTATCTCCTAGTCTGTCTGTCATTTTTTTGTAAAGAGACCTCTCACCAAGCTTGGTAACTAAGTTTGGCGACATTAATTTACCTAAGCGAAGATGATCAGATATATAATCAAGGTGAGATATAAACTTGGCATCCTTAAACAATTGCTTTAAAAACCCCTCAAAGGCTTTAGAAAAAGGAAAAACTAAAAAAGAGTAATCATGAAAGTGATAAGCGCAATCCTTAATTACTTCGTTCATTAGATAAATACCTTCATTGATAAGGTCTCGCTGAGGCTTGGAAAGATAAAACCAAAAATCCGAAGTCTTAAAGACCAGGAACTTTAATCTGTCCATTAACTTAATTCTAAAGTAAGAAGTGGAGAAATAACTCTAAGAAAATTCAGATAATGCGAATACTTGGACTCATCGTTGTTTTTAGGAAGGCTTTTTTGATATGTTTTCTGGCGACCGAGTCTATAAATTTGTTAATGTTTGCCACTAATTGCTCCTCAGTCATTGAGATCTTTCCCAGCATCTGATGAATCAACGGAAACTTTGGCTCGGTTTTCCAACGAAGAGCGCCGGATAAAAATTTTTTTGCCGTCTCTTCAGGATTTTCTGAAATAGTGCCAGCTTTGGGATTAGGCATTAAGCCTCTTGGTCCCAAAATCTTAGCCAATTTGACAAGGCGAGGCATATATGAAGGATGGGAAACCAGAACATCAAAATCAAGCTTTCCCTTTTCAATTTCGGTTATCACTTGGTCATTGACAATCTTAACTCTTAGTTTCTTGCCGGTTGAATAAGGCAACTCGACCACACCTTTAAGACCGGCTTGATCAACCGAAAGATGAATCTCAACTGACTCATCAAAGGTGGCCTTTTTGAATTGTTTCAGCAAACTTACTGCCTCAGAGACTGAGTAGATTCTGCCTTTCTCAATCATTTTTTTGTTTTCCTGATAACGTTTTCCTCTTGCTTGTGGCTTGAGTTTCAAGGAGGATTTCTCTTTTTCCTTTGAGGTTAATTTTTTTCCCCCAGAAGATTCAATCTTTTTTTCCTCTTGCGATTTTTGCTCTGTCTGCAGATTCTTTTTTTTAGAGACTTTTTTTTCTTTCTGAGCTTGCTTTTGGTTTTCCTCAATTTCTTCAAGACCAATGATTTTGGTTCTTATTTTGCCCATAACCTTAACCTTCAATCTCAACTCCCATGCTTTTAGCAGTACCAACAACGATTTTTTTAGCTGCCTTCAAATCTTGAGTGTTAAGATCTGGTATTTTTTCCTTAGCAATCTCCTCTATCTGGGCCTTTGTCAGCTTACCTACTTTTTCTGTGTTGGGTTTGCCTGAGCCCTTTGCCAAACCAAGTTTCTTTAAAATCATTGCCGAAACCGGCGGAAGCTTGGTAATAAAGGTAAAGGTTCGGTCTTCATACACAGTGATAACCGCTGGAATGATCTGACCTTTTAACTTCGCGGTTCTGGCGTTGTATTCCCTGATAAACTCCATAATTGGAACGCCATGTTGGCCAAGAGCTGGACCAACAGGTGGAGCTGGAGTCGCCTCACCGGCGGGCAGGTTTAGCTTTATGATAGTTTTTATCTTCTTTGCCATCGTGGGTCGGGGGTAAATTTTCTAATTAAGTTTTTGAATCTGAAGAAAATCAAGCTCAATTGGAGTTTCCCGATCAAAAATTGAAACAAGAACCTTAACCTTTCCCCTCTCTTCATCAATTGAGTCAATCGTTCCCAGAAAGTCAGCAAAAGGTCCACTGATGATCTTGACTGCCTCCCCGACAGAGAACTTTGTTTTAAACCTGCGCTCTTCTTGTTCAACAAACTTAAGAATTGCCTCAACTTCTTTCTCAGAAATTGGTGTTGGCTTAAGACCAGCACCGACAAAACCGGTGACGCCATTGGTAGTCCTCACCACAAGCCAGGAATCATCGTCGAGAATCATTTTGACCAAAAGATAGCCAGGAAAAATTCTTTCTTTTGTCTTAACTTTTTTTCCTTTTTTTACCGTGACAATCTCTCGTGTTGGAATGACAATCTCAAAAATCTTGTCCTCGACTCCCAAAGACCTTAATCGCTGTTCCAAGGCCTGCTTAACCTTTTGTTCATGACCTGTTTGGGTATGAATGACATACCACCGGACTTTTTTTTCCTCTTTTGGCAAAACCTTAGAAATCTCTTTTTGTTCTTCAGCTATTTTTGATTGATTCATTGAGCTGATTATTTTAGATTGGTAATAAGTTCTAATCCTTTAGCTAAGATGACATCAATTATACCTATATAAAGACCAATAATCAAGGAAATAGCGATGACAACAAGAGTTAGCCGAAGAGTTTTTTTTCGATCTGGCCAGTCAACTTTTTTTAACTCATCAAAAATATTGACAAAAACCTCTGTCTTTCCAAAGATGATTTTTCTTGACATTTTCCTTAGAGAGGTTTTTTGCTTGATATAATGAATTTAAAACCCATTCTCTTAATGAGATTATAACACATCTATGACAAAAGAAATCGTTCACTCAGTTATTTTAATCATCGCTATTGTTGTTGGTTTTCTTCTTCCCAAGACTTTTCTAGTCAATTACGAACCTCAGCTTCTGGGAGTCATCTTTATTGTCTTTTATCTTCTCAGAAAAAAAATTCTTAAAGATGAGAATAAAAAGAGACTTCTTGACTCAGTTGTCTTTACTTTTGTCGTGATTAGCATTATCGCTTCTACCAACTATACTCAGTCACCTTTTTTCTTTTTAGTCTACTTTTTAATTTTTTCTCTCTCCTTGCTTCTTGAGCCAGTTATTTCTATGGTTGTTGCCCTAACTCTAATTGGTTTTTTTGTTTTATCCTTGCCCGAAGGTCAGGATTTTGTTAGTCTTCTACCAATTATTTCTTTGGCATTTATTACTCCTTTCAGTCTGTTTTTAGGTAAAGAATATGAAGAAAATCAGAGATTAAGGATTAAAAATCAAACCCTAAAAAAAGATCAATTTTTCTTTCTTAACCTTTTGATTAAAAATCATCTTAAAAATATAAAAACTGCCATCGAGAACTTTCTTGGTGATCAAGAGCTTCAAATAATTAAACATTCGGTTTTTCGAATCGAGAAATTGATTGAAAAATATGAAAAGACTAATTTTTCTTAATATTACGTTTGTCTTTTTTTCGATTCTTGCTATCTCGCTTATTGAAAACTTGACGGCCGTGACAATGGAATCATCAATGTTTAGAATCGAATCTGCAAACACCTCCATTGCTGCTGGTGAAAAATCCTCAAGCAACTACCGGCTTTCTGATACTCTCGGTCAGGTGTCTGCTAGCGAGTTTTCTTCCGCTGGTTACATTGTTAAGGCTGGCTTTCAGTACCTGAAGTCAGTGATTCCCTTTAAATTTTCAATCTCGTCCACCAACATAAACTTTGGTACTCTTGTCCCAAACACGCCAGTCACTGCGAGTTTAACTTTAACTGTAAGCTTTGGGGCTTCAGGTGAGTATCAAGTGATGACAGCGGAAATTCACCCTTTGAAAACGCCGTTTAATACCATCATACCTGACACTAGCTGTGATGGTGGCAGTGAAACCTGCACTGAGTCAGTCGCCAAGCTCTGGTCCTCAACTTCAGCCTATGGCTTTGGCTACAACATGTCAGGTCAAGATATTCCATCTGACTTTGACTCACCATTAAAGTTTAGACCCTTTCCTGATCTAAGCAATGGGGAAAATCCAGCAGTTGTTATGTCCTCGACGAATGTCGGCCGAAATAGACAAGCAACAATGACTTTGAAAGTTAATGTCTCCTCAATTCAACCAGCCGGTAGTTATCAAACAATCATAAATTTTATCGCCACTCCCTCCTTTTAGCCCCCAAGTCAATGAAAAAGTTTCTTTTCTATCTTTTTCTCTTCTTTTTAGTAACCTTCTGTCCTGAAAAAATCCACTCTCAGCAAATTTCTCTCTCAATCTCCCCACCGATTGTTGAAACGATTATAAAACCCGGAAAATCTCTTATGATCGCCTATGAGATAAAAAATTTTGGCGATCCAACTTATCTTGTTGCCAAAGTTACCAGTTTCGAGCCAAAAGATAATCTCGGTAACCTCCGTCTGAAGAATGAGCTTGAAGGTCCGATTAGATTTAGCCTTGATAATGCTGATGTGGCTCTAAATCAGCCTTTTTTTTTAAAAAGTGGCGCCAGTCAGCAACTGCTTTTAAAGATAAGAGTTCCGGAAAAAATCGAAGAAGGTGATTACTACTATACTCTTATTGCCGAAACGATCCCACCTTCCAATCTTACCGGATCCACCGCCTCAATTGCTAGAGTGACACTTGGTTCCAATATTTTAATCTCAGTTACCGAAACTGGAGTCATTGAGATCAAGCCTCGAATTGTATTATTTGAGGTAATTTCAAAAATGAGACTTTTTGGTCAGAAAATTAATCTATTCGACAGTTTTGAAAAAGTCCCGATCGTTTTAATTGTCGAAAACCGGGGCCGAAACTTAATCAAGCCTGAAGGTGAAATTATCCTTAAAAATTTCTTTGGCGAGCTTAGATATCAGATAATTCCCAAAAACATTCTCTCTCAATCTCAACGAATAGTCGAGGCCAGTAGTAGTTCTTCTCTCCCAGGTCAAAAACAAACAAACAATAAACAAGCAACTTCACTCATTCTTTCTGATTTCCTTTTTGGAAAAGTCAATCTCTCCGCCGAGATCTCCTTCGGAGAAAATTCGCCAAAACTGTTTGCTAACACTAGTTTTTTTGCCTTTCCTTTCAGACTAACTCTCTTAATTTTGGCTGGAGCAATTGTGACTGCCGTTATTATAAAGAAATTAAAACAACAAGAAAGTTTATAACTTTCTTCTCTCCTTCGCTCATCACTCCTTAGTTTGAAATTTGTTGTTTATAATCAATCGACAAGAAAGTGAGTTTTTTTTAAAAAGATGTTATGAAAGAAAGTCTTTCTAGATTTGCAAAAAATATCTCTTTGAGATTTTTCTTTTACTGATTGCTGCATCTTTTTTTGTAACTTCGCTAATTATCCTTTCAAGCAACAAAGATAGTCCTCAAGATAATGAGATAATTCTCACTGAAGAAGAACCTAAAGAAAAGAAGATCATTTTTGTTGATGTTTCTGGTAGTGTCAACAAGCCCAATCTTTACCAAATGAAAGCTGGAGCTCGGTTAAAAGAGGCTATTGATAAGGCTGGTGACTTGTCAAATGACGCTAACAAAGATTTTTTATCGAAACTTTAACTTGGCACGGATTCTGGTTGACCAAGAGAAAATTTATATCCCCTCAATAACAGAGACCCAAATGGGCTTATTTACCGAAATGCCAAAATCATTGCAAATTTATTTCTCAAACGCTGAAAGCACCTATCCGGAAAGTCCTTAAGAGGATGAAGCGAACCTAATCAACATTAACACTGCCTCCGCTGGCGAACTCAAGTCATTACCAGGAATTGGCAAAAAACCGCCGTGAAGATCATCAAAAACCGCCCATACAATAGAATTGAGGAGTTACTTGAAAAAAGAGTTATCAACAAAGCCACTTATCAGAAAACTAAAGATCTTCTCTCTCTGTGATCTCGACTGAGGTATTTACGAACGTAGTTAATAACTACCCACCCGAGCCTCACTTATCGCTGATGAACGGAATACTATTTGGAATAAACTTGAAAACAACTCGCGAACTTCATGAAAAACTAAAAATTGCTGTCCTTCTTCATTTGGTGGTTCTTTCAGGAACAAACATCACCATTCTTTCTTCTTTCGTTGCTTCATCGACTCGGTTTTTTAGCAAACAATTATCAATACTGATAACGATTCTAGTAATTATTATTTTTATCTTTTTTGTAGGTATTAAAGCCCCAATACTAAGAGCAGGTTTTATAGAAATTTTAACGCTCGTTTCAATTCAAACTGGCAGAAAAAGTTACCCTCTATATGCCTTTTTGTTGTCTTTTGTCTTTAGTCTTCTTCTCTATCCAAAGTGGTTTAGATCAATCTCTTTTCAACTCTCTTAAGCTGCTATCTTATAGATAATTCTTTTTGGAACCTCAAAAGTAAAGAAAACAAAAAATAGAATTTTGATGATTCTAAGACAATTGAAATCAGAATTCAGAACTTCACTTGTCGCTCAGCTTTTTACGTGTCCGATAATTTTTTTCTATTTTAGAGAAGTTTCTCTAATCTCTCCCTTGTCAAACCTTTTGGTCGCTTTTTTGATTCCGCCATTGATGATTTTTGGATTTCTGATGATTTTTCTGGGAAAGATAAATTATTTTCTTGGCCTTCCCTTCGCATGGTTGTCTTATCTAATCTTAAGCTACATAGTTTTAATTATCGACAAATTATCAGCTCTTCCTGGCGCTTTTTTCAAATTTAATTAATGATTGATTTTCAACTCACGAAGAAGAAGGTCATTTTTGGATTAGCATTCTCAGTCGTTTCTTTCTTTGGTTACTTTCTTCTATTCAATCTGGACAATAGAACAAAGATTGTCTTTTGCGATGTTGGTCAAGGAGATGCTACCTATATCAGAGTCAGAAACAAAGTTAATGTCTTAATTGATGCTGAACCAGACAGGAGAGTGCTTTCCTGTCTTGGCCGACATATGCCTTTCTGGGACAAACAAATCTAACTGATTTTTTTGTCTCATCCAAACAAAGATCGCTATCAAGGTTTTTATTTTATTAACGAACGTTTTAAAATTTCAAAATTCATTACCGTAAAGACTCAATTTCACAAACATAATTTTGACAACTATTAAAAAAATCTAAAAGAAAAGAAGGTTTTAATTGCCTATTCTTACAAAAAACAAAAAGTAAAAATCACCGACGAGATTTATTTTCTCATTCTTTAGCCAAAAGAAAATTTTTTTCCACCAGCGAAAACGAGTATTCATAAATATTTATTTTCCAGGACAAGAATTTTCGCGCTCTTTTCACCGGCGATACCAATTCTAAAATTATTAACAAAATAATCAACGATCCTGATTTAAGAAGAGGGAGAATAAAAGTCATTAAAATACCTTATCATGGCTCAAAGAATTCAATCACTAAAACTCAACTTTCAGTTATCAAACCAGAGATTGCAGTGATAAGTGTCGGTAAAAAAATCCCTATGACCACCCAAGCCAAGAGATTATTGATCTTCTTCAAGCCTTGAAGGTGAAAATTATAAGAACTGATCTTGATGGTGAAATTGCTTTTTCCCTAAACTAGCCAAGAAGAATACCTTTTATCTCTTTAAATATATTCCAACCCTCAAATCCAATCCATGACTCGCCAATCAGTTCTTTTGGTAGTCCTGGATCCTCTCTAAGAAGAAGAAGATAACTTTCGATTATGCTTTTAAATTTTTCTATTTTGTCTCCTTCAGCCGAGAGGACATCGTGCCATTTTCGGAATAATTGACGATATTTTTGATCAAGCTCAGCTTTTTTCCAAACTTTCTCAATCAAAATATCTCGATTACCAAAAGCATGATCGGCCTCAAAAGCCTGAACATACTTTTCTTCTTCTTTTTGTGAAACTAAATCTCTAAGTTTTTCAATTACTGGATGAGGAGTTAGCCAAAAAGATCGATGCCAAGGACCAAGACCCCAACCTTGCATCTCCCGTCTTAGTCGATCACGAATTTCTCTTTTTGACTCGGGTATCTCATAAGAAATCACTCGCCAGCGGCCATCCCAAGTTTCTTTCATAAATCTAAAAAAAGGAAATTCAAAACACAATTCTTTGAAGCCTTTTTCTGTTAACCGATAACGGCTTTCATCGTCCGGTTTTTTTTCGATAAGACCTTCTTTAATCAGACCAGCGATTATTCCCTTAGTTTTTTGATTAATTGATAAATCAAAAATTTTTTCGATTCGATAATCAAAGTTTACCCAATCAAAATCAACGTCTGAAATTAAAAAATTAATCAGAAGAATTTTCGTTCGTGTCTCTTTTACCATTGAGACAAAATTAGCAAATCTGAAATCAAATGTCAAGAGAGTTTTCTAAAAGGATTACTTGACTTTTTTTTAGAAATGATTCATATTTTTATTGTATGCATTTTATGTATTTATGGTATATGTAAGAGAAAGGAAATTGAGAAAGCTTATTTCTTTTTTAATAATCTTTACCATTCTTTTTTATCATTACTTGTTCACGCTACCATTAAAATGGTCAAGGATAGACTCAGCTACTTTGCTCAATGCTTCCATTACCCTCTCAAACTCAAGATTGTCATATCGGGCCGGTGTTGACACTGGAGCGGCAAACTCTTCTGTGGTAACTATTGATTCTTCCGGCAATCCCGATAATAACACCAACCATCTCTTTCCAAATGATGTTGTTTGTTTTGCTGGACCTAATTTAGATGGTTGTTATGAGCAAAAGACTTACACCGTCGCCAACATTATTAACTCAACCACCTTCAATTTCTCTCCTCCTTTAGGCACTAATCCCTTAGGTTCTAATGATCTTATCATCGCCTCTCAGTCAGCCACTCATACTTTAACTTTTACCACCGTCAATGCGATTCCTGCTAATGGTGACATTCTTATTACAATTCCAGCCGTGAATATTGCTGGAAAAACTAATGATGGTTTTCCAGATACTAACAATTCAATTGCTTCCAATGGTTTTGATCTAAACGGATTGGCCGCATCAAATGTTAGCATCTCTTCCACTGGCTGCGCCAATAACTGGACCATCGCCGCTGTCACCCCAGGAACCGCAACCACTGATCACACCATAAGGATTGATCGAACGACTAACAGCTGTGGACCGTCTTCAACAATTACCATAACCATCGGGGACAATAACAAAAAACTAATAAACCCAGCTCCAATTCTCACTGGCCATACCCAAGGTGTTGCTGATATCTACACAATCAACGTCCAAACACGAGATGGATCGGATAATATCATTGATCAGGCCGATATAAAAGTGGCAGTTATCGAGGGTGTTTTAGTATCGGCTACTGTCGAAGAAACCTTAACACTCACTGTTGCTGGAGTAAACACTAACACTACTGCCTGCGGTCAAACAACTGACGTGACCACTACTGCCACCTCCGTCCCTTGGGGCTTAATAACAAATTTTGGTGCTTTTCAAGAAGCGGCTCAGACGGTAACCGTCTCAACTAATGCTAGTTCGGGATACACTGTCACCGTCGAAGAGAATGATCAAATGGGAAGAAACGGCATCACCTGCACTGGGGCAAATGCAGGCGAAGCTAATCAGTGTATTCAAGATACCACTTGCAATACTAACTGCACCACTACCTCCGATGAATGGACAAATACCTCTAAATATGGTTTAGGTTTTTCCTTAGCCAATATTTCAGGAACAAACGCTTCATTCGTCTTCAATGAATCAGGCAGAACTTTCTCAACAAAACAATTTCCCGATCAAGAAGCAAATGAACCTAAAGAGATAATCATGTCAGCTAACGGACCAGTTGCCTCGGCTCAGGTGTATGTTTGTTATCGACTTAACGTCTCAGCAACTCAGCCTGCGGGTTATTACTTCAATGTCATTAAATACACCGCTTCGGCTAAATTTTAAGCACTGAAAAATGATAGAAAACCAAACAAGAACAAAGTTAGTTTTATCCTCTACAATATTTATATTCATACTTATTCTTTTTATCTTTGTCAAAGAAATAAAAGGACAGTCGGAGTTACCACTGGTAGTTATCCCATCTCGCCAAGAAATTGAGGTCAGTCCTGGAGAAAAGAAGTATCTAAATGTCAATTTTTTTAATCAATCAAACGAACCGATCTCTGGTTTTTTCAGAGTAGTTGATTTTGTCATTGAGGATAGCCAAGGAACTCCAAGACTGATTGAACGAACAGAAGAAGCCAATCCTAGATTTGCGGCTGCTTCCTGGTTTAAATTGATGTACGATCGGGCAACATTGCCAAAAAACAACAAAGTCAGTCTCCAAGCCGAGCTAAACGTACCTCTTTCCGCTCGACCTGGTGGCAGATATGTCGCCATTTTTTTTGAATACCAACCACGTTTTCAGCCTAATCAAACGCAAAATAGCGAAGTCGGCTCCGGCACCTCTTCAAGAATCGCCTCGTTAATTTACATCAAAGTTAAAGGACCAATATTTGAGCAGGCCATGGTTTCTCGCTTTTTTGCCCCAAGATTTCAAGAGTATGGTCCAATAAAAGTCGAAACTCAAATTCTCAATCGAAGCAACTATCATGTTGCGCCAAAAGGGATTATCACTTTAAAAGACTTATTTAATCGAGAGATTGGCAGTGCAAGACTAAAAGAAGAGAATATTTTTCCTGATATGATAAGAAACTATGAATATGAGTTAGGTCAAAAGTGGATGATTGGCAAATACCGGCTTAACTTGGTCGCCTCCTACGGCACCGGCGGCAAAACCCTTGAATCGTCAACAGAAGTCTGGATCTTTCCTTGGCGAATTGCTCTCTTAATCTTACTCACCTTAACAATCATAACTATCTTTGTTCATAACTTTTATAAAAATCTCATTAGAAAGAATTTGACTCTAGAAGAAGAGCTAAGAAAAGAAAAAGAAGAGATAGAAAGACTCAAAAGAGAGCTAAGAAAAAGAAACGAGTAAGGAAAAAAGCTATTTAAAACTTCCTGATGATAAAAAAATTAGCTGCTTGGGGAGTTTTACTTCTGGTTTTTCTCCTCCCTTTTCAAATTATTTTTCTTTACTTGTCACTGGAGACTGAAGCTGATAAAGTTGCCGGCATTTACCAGCAAAACTTTGGTGTCACTAACTCAGCCTTCATTGGCGATTTTTTTTTTAATCTTTTTGGCTACACTTCTCCTTTTGCTGAGGTGAGCTTTTTAGGCCAAGGGATCGCTGACAAAACTGTTGCTGACGAAAAAGGCTATTTTGAGTTCAAAAACCGCTTTTCTCCCCTCTCTCCTCGAGAAGCATGTCTCAGCGCTAAAGATCAATTTGGTCGGATTAGCGCCCCAGTTTGCCTTCCTTCCTTTCCTACCCAATACAATGTTACGATCGGGCCAGTGATTCTTCCGCCAACTATCTCTTTCGATAAAAAAAACTATTTCATCGGCGACAAAGTTATTCTTACCGGACAGACCGTTCCTAATTCCGAAATTAATCTCTCTTTTTTTACTGACGAAAAATTATCCTCATTTTTTTCAAGAAAATTAAATCTTAATCTTATAAAGGACATCACGGCTTTCTCTCTACCTAGAATTACGATCGTTTCTGATGAGAAAGGGAATTTTTCTGTCACTTTACCTTCATCAATATCAGAAACTTATCGGGTTTTTACCCAAGTTATCTATCAGGAAAGACACTCGCCAAATAGTATTGTTCTTAGCTTAAGAATTGAGCCAGTCTGGGTGGTGATTGTCAAGTTTTTAAAATTTTTCTGGGAGATTATCAAACTTAGGATTATCGAGTTTTTAGTCTTGATTGAGTCAATCCTTCTTATTCTTTATTTCATAAAAATATTTCATGATCTGACTGATCGTCAGACTTCTCTGGTAATTTACAAAGAAAGATCAATTGTTTTGTATCAAAGAAACCTACCCGCTCTAAGAAGAGAAACTTAGTCAGTAGAAACTCAAACGAGCCTTTTGCTTCAACTCAACCTCGTCAACAAAGATCCTCAGAAAGTACTCGCCTGGCTGAGTGGCGCTGATATCGAAATAGCTTTTACCAAAATTATCCGTTAGACCCTGAATCTCTTCAATAAACATGGCTTGATGAGGCATAATTCTCACTTTTTTACCCATCACCCCCAGGCCTCTTTCATCAAGAATAAAAACCGTCAACCTGATTTTTTCTTTGCCGTCAGCTTTCGCCTGGATAGGAGTGGTAAAGAGATAGGAGTTGTCTTGAGAAAAAGAGGAAATTCTCAATGACGCCTTAGTATTTAAAAATCTCACCTCATAAAGCCCTATGAATAAGACCATTAAGATCAAAAAAGTTAAAAAAAAGACAAGAAAAATGAGCTTTTTTTTCATTAATTAAATGATAAAAGAAATGAAAATCGAAAATCAAATTTTCTAATCAAATTTTCTTTAAGAAGAATACGCATAAAAAAAAGATAACCTCAAAAAAAAGATTAGGAATAGGTCATCAAAAAAATCCTTTATAAAAAAAAATAAAATTTAGCAGACAAAAAAAATATTTGATAAATAATTTCTGAAAAAAAATTCTAATTTCAGATCAAACCAAACGGAAATAAAGATTTTTCAGAAAAAAATTTGGAGATGGTAATTCAAAGAAAAAAGAATAAAAATATTGAAGTTCACTCTAAGAGTTAAATTAAGGAGTTTTTGGTCTTTACTTAATTTTTTTTCTAAAACAAACAATTGAAATTGAAACAAAATGATCATCAAAAAAAATTTAATACTATAAGATTATTGATTAATTAAGATATATTTATAAAGCCAAAAAATGTAATCGGGAAATATATTAAATTTAATTAAATTTTTCTATAGGTTTAGTTTTTTTCTCCTATTCAAATATATCAAATCCTAACTAAACTCCCTCTTGACATTGAAATATTTCCTATAATAAGATGTTTTCATGGATCAATCGAGGTATAATTTTTATAATCTTGAGCCTCAATTTAAAAATTTTCTCCTTGCGGAAAATCTTTCTCCTCTCACTTTAAAAAATTATCTCTCGGATATTCGTCATTTTTTTGGCTGGCTTAATATTTTTGTTCTTGAAAAGGAAAAAAAAAGCCATAAAGATACTCTTTTAAATTTCAGTCTTTTCCTTAATAAAAAAGTTATTGAAGATTATCTCTTCTATCTAGCAAAAAGAAATATTCCCCACAAGACAATTAATCGGCGGCTTTCAGCGATTAGAAAATTCTGTTCTTTTTGTATCTCTCAAAACCTTCTAAAAGAAAATCCAGCAAAGAAAGTTCCTAACATTGCCAATCTCAATGATTTTCTTAAAAGGATTGAGAAAGAAAAAAACAAATCTATTTATGATAAAGATTATTCACTTCCAAAAAAAATAGAAGCAAAGCTTAATAACCTCGTCTCAAAATTTAAAAATAAAATCTTCACCTACTCAAAGGACTTATCATCTCTTACTCAAAGACAGTCATCCTTTTTTGAGTTTCCGGTTGAAAAATATCTTGGTTTTATTATCATTGTCATTCTTCTTTCAGCTTTAACGATAAGATTTTATGAGCAGTTATTTAGACGATCAGAGAGAACTCTTGCTTATCCTTTGCAGCCAAATGTCCGGGGAGGTAGAATTCTATCATTTCAAGGCAGATTAACTGATAGTCTTGGAAATCCTATCACGACCGCCACTAATATAACCTTTAGGCTTTACAATGTTCCAAATGGCGGAACTGCTATTTATACAGCTGGTGCCTGTTCGATCACTCCAGATCAAGACGGAATCTTTAATGTTTTAATTGGCGGTGTTGGCTACTCACCGACTCCACCTCAGCAGGTCTGTGGTAACGAGATTCCTAACTCAGTGTTTACAGAAAATCCGAATGTTTATCTAGGAATCACTGTCGCCAGTGATCCGGAAATGACTCCTCGTCAACAAATAGCTAACGTTGGTTATGCTATTAATGCAGAAACTTTACAGGGGCTTCCGCCTGGGATAAACACTTCAACCATTCCCTATATCAATCAAGACGGTAATCTGATAATTGCCGCCCTGACTCCTGGTGTCAGATCGACCTTTACTTCAGCTGATTTTGTGTTGTCAAGCGCCAGAGGAATGATTATCCAATCAGCTGGAAGCGGAGATATCACTTTTCAGGCATCCCAATCTGGTGTGTTAAAGTTTAGAACTGGTGGTGAAAGCGATAGTTTCAATCGTATGATCATTACCAATAATGGCAACATTGGTATTGGTACTAATAATCCCTCCTCTTTCCGTCTTCAGATCGATGGCAATGTTGGACCAAATACTAACAATACCTTTGATCTTGGTTCTTCTTCTTTAAGGTGGAATAATATCTTTGGCAATACTGTCAATACCAATACCTTGACTCTACCTTCATTTACTCCCGGTTCAGTTATCTTTGCTGGTACTGGAGGAACTTTGTCGCAAAATAATGCTAACTTGTTTTGGGATAATACTAATAACCGGCTTGGGATTGGAACAAATACACCTCAAGCCAGGCTTCATGTTGCTGGAGAAGCTAGAGTTGATTTTATAACCGATCAAAGTAATGTAAATTATGGCCTTGATCCAGCTGGAACAACCAACTTTGGTGGATATTCTCTAAGAATCACTGCCGGAGCGATTCTTGCTCAAGACAGTGGAAATGTTGGCATCGGCACCAGTTCCCCTCTTGGCGATGGTGGTGATCTTCACCTTGGGGGTAGTACCAACGTTGTTTTATCAATGGGAACTAATTCAACTGCTTCAAATAACTTTTACTGGGCTGTTAATGATGAAGGAGGAACAAGAGGATTAAGACTTTACTCAGGAAATTTTAACTCAGGAACTCATCTTTTAACACTAAGAAATAATGGAGATGTTGGCATCGGGACAAATAATCCTCAAGAAAGATTAGATATTGTAGGCAATGTTAGAAACTTAATCTCCTCTTCTTCTCCTATTCAAAGAGTTGGGGCAGTGACGTTAAGTAGTGGGGAGGATAATGTATACTCAATCGCTGTTTCAGGAAGGTATGCCTATGTGGTGACTTGGACTTCTCCAGCAAGAGTGGTTGTTGTTGATGTCTCAAATCCTGCCTCTCCTACTCGAGTGGGGGGAGTGACGTTAAGTAGTGGGGAGGATAATGGATTATCAATCGCTGTTTCAGGAAGGTATGCCTATGTGGTGACTTGGACTTTT
>JANWUX010000001.1 GCA_025057905.1 Patescibacteria group bacterium | reverse complement strand
CCAACTTTCTCTTTAACTGACTTTTATGAAGTTCATCGAGTAGTTGATGGGGATACTTTTGAAATTAGGATTAATGACCAAATCAAAAAAGTAAGAGTTATTGGAATAAATGCTCCTGAATTAAGTGATTATCGCAAGCGAGTTAGATGTTTTGCTGAGGAAGCTTTGAAGAAGGCAAAAGAACTGCTTTCAGGAAGAAGGGTAAGATTAGAAATTGATCCCACCCAAGGAGACCTAGACAAATTCAAACGCTTACTTCGATTTGTATTTTTAGAGGATGGTTCTGATTATGGTTTTTTGATGATAAAGGAGGGATTTGCTTATGAATATACTTATCTTTTTCCACACAGACACCAAGACCAGTACCGGCAAGCTCAAAAAAAAGCTCAGGAGGAAAGAAAGGGTCTTTGGAGCGAAGAAACTTGCTCTTATTAAATTTTTCTTAATGAATAATCTTTAACGGCTAATATCCCAATTCAACTTGCTTTGTTGACTAAATTTTTTCATAATAAATGTACTATGGGTGATGGACAAGTTGAAAATGGAAATTACCAAAATAACTTCAGAAAGTCAATAGAAGATAAAGCAAGAGATGAGGCGAGAAAGATACTTTTGTTAGACAAAAAAGAACAAATAAAAGCAAGAGAAAGTATTGCAAAAGAACTAGAGAGAGATCTTAAAGAAATAGAAACCTTAGCAAGCAAAGTGGTAAAAGAAGAAACAGACAATAAGTCAAAGGGAAAAGTTCCTTTATCTCCTGAAGGAGCTAAGGCCAAGATGAAGGTTTTACAAACTTTCTATAAAGTTATTGAGTATATCAAAAAAGGTGTCGTTGATTCGAGTTTGATTTCAAAAACAGAAGAGGGGGCTTTTCTTTTAAAAGAAATTGCCGAAAGTGAGGAAATTTATTCCAATCCAGATATGATCCCCTACTTATATAGTTACTTA
Organism: Patescibacteria group bacterium; assembly: GCA_025057905.1. Lineage (GTDB taxonomy): Bacteria > Patescibacteriota > Microgenomatia > UBA1406 > GWC2-37-13 > GWC2-37-13. The sequence continues at coordinate 350,561 of JANWUX010000001.1, read as the reverse complement.
GGTGATTTTATTTTTCAAGATAGACCATTAGAGCTAAAGGCACAAGCAGGACAGGAAACCGATTTTCAAAAAGCTCTAGATAATCTTATAAATAGTGATCCCACTGTTGCTCGTTACTTTCTTGAAATTTTAGGTAAAGGTATCTCAAGTGGAAGAATCAAGAATATTTCTAGAGCAGATTTTGACAATTTTATTTATGTGAATAGAGATAAATTGGCATCAGAGGAGTCTGGCAGGCAAGCTACACGACCACGGAGAATGACCTTACAAGATATTAAAGATCTAAAAGAGATCACCTTTCAAATTGCAAAAAGTCTTGAGGCAAAAAGGAGCGAACTTTCTCCTGAGGATATAAGAAGGATAAATTTAGCCCTGGTCTATCAGACAAGGTTACCCTCTGAACTGAGCAAAGCCTTAGTTGATCTTGGTCTAACTAACGACTTAATAGAGAGATACAACGAAATTAAGGAAAATTATTTTGCTATACCAGATTTTAGTTATCTGGAGAGCTGGGCACCAGCTTTGGCTTCGATCCTCAATGAAGCAAAAAAAGAGTTTTCTGATCTTACCGCTTATTTTTCTGAATTTAAAGATGGGCAATTAACACTTTCGAGAGAGATGAAATTAAAGTTTGCTGATCTTATAAAAAAATACTACTATCTTGTTCTCAAACCAGTTCTTGCTGATAGGTCAAAACCTTTTCATGAAAATTTTTCTCATCACACTGAGGTTCAGTACGCCCTCTCCGTTCTTAGACAGCTAATTAGCTTTTCATGCCAGAGAATTCGTGAGATTTTGCCAAAAGATTCAGGAAAAAATTATGATGACATCGTTCAATTTCTTGAAGATAAAGGAGAGTCTTTTCAAGCTCGGATATTTTCCTACACATCAATGTTTCACGATCTTCCACTCTACATAAGAAATTTAGGAGCAATTGAAAAGATAAAAGATTTCTTTTCTTTTTTGTTCCCTTCCGAAATTGCTGAGTTTTTTGATGATGAGACTGGTTTTATGCAAATAGCAAGAGATACTCTCTCTCTTATGATAAGAGAGCACTTAGTTGAGGGAAAGAATCAATATCGGGGTGATTTTTTATCTGGAAAATACATTGAGGAGGGCGTGAGGTGGTCTCAGCTTTTTAGAGACAAATACCGAGAAAAAATCAGAGAGCTTGGAAAAAAATTTAATCTCATCAATGAGGATGAAGAGTGGAAAGTGGACATGATCGTCTTATTCTCAGAAGGGATCGGGATAGCGACGTTAATTGATCCTGAGATCTTAATTACATCAGACCCAGTTCCTCATTTTAGAGAGGTACATCCAATAATGAGTTTTCTCTCAGCAAAACACAACTGGAGGGGGGGTAGGGGTCAGGATGCCCCAGGTAAGATCTCAAAATTTCTTCTACACATGGATGTTGATCTTCTTCCAGAGAACAGAAGGTCTTGGTTAGAGAGAATGTGGAGTAAAAAAAGATGGGTTCCTGAAGAGTTTGCCAATCTAGTTGATAAAGGATTAAAAACCTACGGAGAAAAAATAGTAAAACAGTTCTTGAATTTAGGATCAGCCTATCAAGAGTTAATCAGTATGTTTAACTTGCCAAACAGCATTAACAGCTGGAATGGTTGGAGAATTGAAGGAATGATTCCAACAGAATTAAATAAAGTCTTAAACATCCTTGGCCTATCGGACTATGGATCTTTTTGGAAATCAGATTTGAATGAGACAGAGTACTCAAATAAATGGCAAGAAATCTTTTACAAAATTGGCCAAATTTATGGAACTTCAGGAATTTGGCAGAGCATCGGTGGTGTTGTTGGTGGCGCTGGTGTTAATAGACTTAATTCAGAATTAAAAAGATTTTTTGTTGATTGTTGTAAGGGAGATATTAATCGAGCTGATTTTGAGTTTAAAGAGTTTTTTGATGAGGTAAGAAAAAACTCTGGTAACAGGGGACTTGAAAAAATATTCGAGTTTAAAGACCGGCCAGGAGAGAAGTTTACTTTCTTTGAAGTTAGACAAATAAGATTAACTCAGTTGAGAGGAGAGGCATTTTTTAGATATCTAAGAAGAAATCCAGCTGATTTTTTAATGCTTGTTACCCAAGTTTGTCCTGATTTACTCGATGATAAAGGAACGATTTTTCTTGATGAGACAAGTATCGAGAGTCTTAGTGGTAAAACAAAACTGGAAAAAGAACTACTTCTTGCTAGACAAAAGGAATTAAAAATCAAATGGGGGGAACATTTTGAAACTCTAAAAAAAATTCAAAAGTGGCTAATTGATAATAAAGGCAACAAATCAATCATCGACTTTATCAAGGAGTTTAACGAGGTGATGATTAGTGCTTACAATCGTAGAAAGATATCCGAGGAAAGAACTCGAAGAGAGATATTAAGAATAGTCTCAGATGGATCAATACCAGAAAGTGAAAAAAAGAATAGATTGAATGCTCTATTTAACGAGCTATCTTTTTATTTAAGGAGAGAAGACTTAGATGGCGATGAGAAAGAACGTTTTTGGAATTTATTTGCTGGTGAGGGTGGTTTATTTGAAACTTTAACCGGAATGAAATTTCATGACGCTGATAATTTTTTTTCAAAATTCGGCTCCTATAGCACAGCTGGAAAAAAAAACTTCTTTTTTGTTATGGCTAATAATTGGTTCGTTAAAAATGCTGAAGTTAATCCTTTTGCGGCAGATATTGCTTATTATGATGTTTTTAAGCAGATAGGCACTCCGGGTGAGAGCACCTTTGCGAGATTAATTGATGCCAATATTACAAATTATAAAGAGGTCGTAACCAAAATAATTAATCTTGAGGAGATTCTTTTTGAGGTAGCTCAGACAGGGAAAATGGATAAAATATATGACCTTCATGCGAAAATCGATCAAACACTTGGTGGCCTTGTTGGTCAAGAGTACGCGAGGAGAGCTAATTTTATTCTGGCCCAGATAGTGACTAAATTCTTTATGGAAAGGAGCATTCTAAGAGATCCTAAACTCAATTGGCTTCTTGGTCCTTTGGCATGGTTAGCAAGAGGTGTTTTTGGAAAAAACGTTTCTCTATCAAAAATATTAACAAACAACGTTCATGCTTTTTCAATGGATAGTGAGCGCATGAGGGAGTATTTTATGTATTTAAGTCACTATACTAGCATTTTACCTCAAAAAGGTATTTGGTCACGTGAACATTTAGAAAAAATTTTCGAAGTCGAACTTCCCTACTACTTATTCGGAGAAGCTTCACCTCAGTTTGTCTGGTTTTTTATTTTGTTTTTGCTATTTTCTAATATCAAAAAGGCAATTGAAAGTGAATCTAAGGGAAGGAGGTAAAGAAAATTTCTTGATTTATTTTTACAAGATTAACTTAGAAAGTAGAATTTGATTAATGAAAAGGAATAGCTTTCTTCTTTTGATCAACATAGCAATTTTTTTCTTCATCTTAACCAGAGGTCTTCTTGCGCAAGAGTCAAATTATTGTAAATTGAGAGTTTACCCCAAAGATTTATTAGAGATAAATGTGATACCTGGTAGTCGAATTTGCTTATATAGTCCAGACGAGTATTTCTCTTCTAGGTATGGGGAGAGAGTAGAGAGAACAATTAAGTATGATACCTTACATAAACTTTTTATCTTTGAAAATCAAGAAAAAAAAGACGTGTTATCTCTTGTGAGAACAAATAATCAAAGAATTATAGAAAATTATTTTGAAACTCTTTTCGGAAAACAAAAGAACACAAATGAGTTTAACGAATTGGTTAAAAAGTCCTTCGCGCAGTACTATTTTTGTACAGAGAATGGCTTCTGGGAAATTAGAGATCTAAATGACTACTGTGAAAACAGTTATGAAGAAACTCTCAATAATTCATATTCTAGAAGTAGCGATATTGATAGATACTTAGTTGATATAGGAAATGCAATAAAGGAGATTAAAAGAGAAAATAAGGTAAGATTATCAATAAGAAATTCTAAGTCAGAAAATTCATTTGAGTCAGAAAATTTAGTAAATCTTGAGTCAAGAGATTACTGTGTTGTTGATTACAAAGACTACCAATTCTTCATTGAGGATAAAAATAAGTTTTGTATAGGTAACAAAATTTATGAGTGTGATACAGAAAAATATCCTATAGTTTATAAAAAGGAACTTCCGGGTCGGATTAAAGAAAAATATTCAAACTACACACTATACAGTGCTAAATTAACTGAGGACTGTGAAAAAAATACCATACAGAATAGATGTAACAAGCCTTTAAGAAAAATTCCAATTTTTTCTCATAGTGAAAAGCTCTTTTGTGTTAAAAAGGAAGAGGTTGATCCAATTAGCTCAATTTCCAGTGATGTTAAATATGAATACTCGGGTGAGGACACATTTGGAGTCAATTGTGGTATTGGCAATTCTTCATTTACGTATTCTCCAGAATCAAAGTGCTGTAATTTTGGTCTTGAAGATGGTCTTGATAATGTAGTCGGGAATAAACTTGCTGAATCATTAAATCAAACTGGTTGTTTAATAAACACTGAAATTCTAAATTCTCCTGTTAGAATTCTTTGCTTTGGTGAAATTATAGCCGGAATTCTTAATCTACTTAATTTAGATACACTTGTTTTAAATAGTCCATTTGTCGTTACTACCGATAGAGTTGGTCCATGCAGAGAAGGATATCCAGTGATCCCGAAGGATAAATTAAATCATTCTGACTTAAATCTAAGACCAACATACCCGGATTATCCTGACTTTATCATTGCTACTGGACCTGCTGACTTTTTAAATCCGAATTGTCAATGTGTTATTTTCCCAAATAATCTCTCCAAATTTTGTGAAAAATATACATTTGGGCGAAATAGATTGTTGTGTTACGAGTGCACGAAGAATGGTAAGATGTACACTGCTCTTGGATGTTTAAATGTTAATCTGAGTGGATTCTTAAGAGAGGAATTATTTCCAAGGGCTCTCGGTATGGCTGGACTGATTGGATTCTTCTGTGTTATTTATTCAGCTTTTAAATTACAAACTTCTCGAGGTTCACCTGAGCAAATCAAGAAATCTCAAGAACTTTTAACATCTTGCATTAGTGGTTTGATTTTAGTGATCTTTTCTGTACTTGTTCTAAGGTTTATAGGTGTTGATATTCTCGGATTACCGGGGATTAGGTGAGTGATAAAGCAAGAAATTTTATTTCTTCTTTTTTTATGGCTCTAAAATTGCTTCTCTTTAATTCTGCTTCTTTATAACTTCTGCAAGTTTACTTGCGATCTCTGAAGCTAGCCTTTGAGTTTGTGGTTCAGGAAGAGCCTTTTTTAGTATTTTACCAAGAGGTCCCTTTCCTTCTTCAGCTTTTCTCTGTAACCAAGGGCCTATGAAAGGGGCTTGAGATAAAGATCCAAACAAACTAATTCCTCCTTGTAGACCGCCTATGGTAGCACCAAGAGAGCCAAGATATGTTCCCAAACCAATATTAATACCAGTATCCTTAACACCGAACTGTTGTTTTATTAAGTTCAACAGATCTGGAGTGATATATAGAATTCCCAAAGAAATTAGAGCGGGAAAGAAAGAATAGTTTATCTGTGAAAGAAAAGGTGGTTGCCAAATCTGTGTATTTTGTTCTTCTAAGAGGAAGATAGCAGAAGATAGGGTTTGAGTGACTTTTGCTATCAGAAAAATGAAATAAAAAACAAAAATATTAAAGAATATTTTTTTAAACCACGAGGTAAAAACAGATCTTCCGGGTATTGATTCAAGGAGAAGTATGACAGGTGAGAAGGTTACAAAAACAATTAGTTCTATATAATTCCTTAGAACTATTAAAACAAGACGAAAAAAAAGAGCTAATGCGGTAAGAAAAATTATAATCGTAATAAACAATTTTGAGATGAATGGTGTAATGAAAAAAATTAGAACAGTTTCAACGATCAGACCTATTGCCCCTCCAATTGCAGGTATTTGGCCAAAAACTCTTGGAATAGAAGAGATTTTGCCCAATGTTAATATGTTGAAACTATAAATGGAAGCTATTGTAATTAATATCTGAAAAAGAGTTTTCATAGTAGAAGGTACTATGTCAAATAGAGCACTTGAGACGTTGGCAAAATTTATGCTTAATAAATTCCCTAGCAAACTACCCTCTGAACCTTCTAGAAAACCATTCAAAAACTCATTTACTTTGTTAGCTGAGGTCGATGTCGTAGTTGGCGAAAGTCCACCGTCAATAATTGAGACAGTAAAAGCGATTGCGACATAAAGTAAATCAATCAAAAAGCCAGCGATTGCTAAGGAGAAGTTTATCACTACAAGAGTAATGACGATTTTTGGAAGGGCATTCTCCAAGCTTATCACTGTTTGAGGATTCAACTTAGCTCTTAACATTATCATGAATCCAATGGCAATTAATACAATTGTCAGAACTAAGTAAGATAAATCGCGGAAAATAACCCAAACTTTTTGCACAGGTTTTAAACTAGAAAGGCCAATTCCTTGAACTTGAGCAAAAGATTTGTTAATAAAACCAGCATTTTGCATCCCTTCATAGGCCCAATAAATCCCTGAGGCTGGAGGATTTTGATAAGGGAGAACAAATAAATTTGTTAAAAAGCCAAAAAGTGAGCTATTAAAATTTTCCTCCTTAGATGTATTGTTGTTATCTAAGCAATACTCGCCAAATAAATTACACATGACACCTCTATAGAGAAAGATGTCGATTCTGTTTTCTTGAGATTTGATTAATTCTGGGTTGTTTATTTTTTCTTCAATTTTTCTTCTTTGTTCTTCGATTATTTCATTTGTTTTCTTGATTTGATAACTGTTTTGGTTCTTGAAAAAATTCGAGAAAAAAATAATCACTAATGAATAAATTAATAAAGCAAAAAGTCCAATCTTGATTAGAAATAGTATTTTTTTAAAGCCTAATAGATAAATACTAAAAATTTTCTTCATGTTTTAATAATAATATACAAATACAAATCAACTCGTTTCAAGCTTACTCGATCATTCAGATTGATTCATAGATTCTTTTTGTTATAATATGAGCCTATAAAAAACAAAAAATGATCGCAGAAATTATAAAAAAAAGAAGATTTCTTATTCTTTTTTTGTTTATTTTTATCTTTCTAGGTATTTTTTTTGCGAATCTTTTCTTTTCCAGAAATCAACCAAAAAAAGAAGAAAGAAAAGAACAACCAATTAAAAAGGTTAGGGCTTATGCTATCGGGGATAAGCCAGAAATTGAGGCGAATCTTTTTGTAGAAAAGACCGGCGTTGTTACAGTTTCTTCTTTGGCTAATGGTATTATTAGGTATATATATGTTAAAGAGGGTGATAAAGTAAAGATTGGTCAACGGTTACTTGATTTAGCAAGCAATTTTCAGGGAGCTAATTTATTTTCACTTCAAAGACAGATTGCTGAAAAACAGCACCAAAATTTAAAGGATAATCTTCCTATCCAGAAAGAATTAATTTCAAAGCAACGAAGCATTGCAGAAAGAACTTTCGAAAACAGCGAAGAATTAAAGGATATTTCAAAAAGATCAATTGATGAGACAAAGAAATTACTTAAAATCAATGAAGGAGTTCTTAAAACGATTGAAGATCAAGTAAAAGAATTAGAGGAACTTGGGGCAACTCCACTGATGACTCTTGGTTTTCGCCAGCAGCTTTCGCAATTCCAAAGCATTGTTAATCAGCTTCGTCAAGGATTGAGGCAACTTGAGTACAATACCAAAGATAATTCACCGTCTTCTGAAATTGCTTCTCTTCAACGAGAGATAAATTTAAAACAGCTTGATCTTCAGGAGAGATCTCTAGAAGTTAATCTTGAGATCTCAAGGCTCCAGTATCAAGTCGCCTTAGCTCAAGAATCAACAATGTTTCCTTCTTCGTCAATAAATGGCGTGGTAGAAAGAGTTTTTGTAAAGCCAGGGCAGACCGTTTCACCGGGGATGCCACTTGTCATTGTCAGCCAACCCGAAACTCAACAAAAAATTACCGCCTACAGTTTCTTGCCTCTTGAGATAATCAAAAAAATTACTTTAGAGAAAGAGACAGAGATTTATATTCAGGATCAAATATACAAAACTAAACCATACTATATCTCAAATGAGGCAGTTGAGTCAAATCTTTATGGTGTTTACTTTTACATTGATTCAAAATACTCGGCAAAGGTACCCCACAGAAGTTATCTTAGAGCAAAAATTCCACTCAAAAATGACTTTTACTCAGAGAAGAAAAATTTCTTCTTGATTCCTATCGATGCTGTTTACCAATCTTTAGATAACGCCTTTGTCTACTTGGTGAAAGATGGTCGAGCAGAAGCAAAAGAAATTAAACTTGGTCAAGTTTACGGAAGTTTTGTTGAGGTTGAAGGGATACAAACCAATGACCAAATTATTCTTGAAAGAGATGTCTATGCCGGGATGAGAGTTGAACTGATCAGGTGATGAAATCTATGAAAAAAAGAATTGATGATTTTTCTTATCTTAAGAACTTGAAATTTGATTCTGAGTTAGAGAAAACACTCCAGGCAAAGTGGTTAGCGAACCTTCGTTTACCACTACTTTTGATTTTTTCAATCATTGTTCTTGGTTTAGTTTCATTTATCAATCTCCCTCGTCGGCTCAGTCCAGAGATTAACATTCCAATCGTCACTGTGACAACGATTCTCCCTGGTGCTAACCCACGAGATGTTGAGCAACTAATTACCATTCCTCTTGAAGATGTGGTTAAGGAAATAAAAGGGATTAATAGAATAAATTCAGTTTCTCAGGAGGGGTTATCTAATATGGTTATTCAATTCAAGACGGGCATTGACGGAAATCGAGCGCGCACAGAAGTTCAATCAGCTATTGACTCTGTCAGTAATCTTCCTCCAGACACTCAAAAACCAAGAGTTAGACTCGTCGATTTTGAAGATCGGCCTCTTCTTAATTTTGCTTTTGTTTCAAAATCAGATGAGGCAACGCTCATGAAAGGAGCAAATAAGCTAAAAAAAACTCTTGAACAGTTACCTGTCGTTGATAGAGTTGATTTAGCTGGTTATGAAAATCAAGAGATCGAGATTCTTTTGCCACCACAGAAGATTGTTGAGTACGGTATTAATCCAATACTCATTGGCCAACGAGTAAACCAACTGACTAATTCATATCCGGCTGGGAACCTTTACACAGGAAAATCTTCTTTTTTTCTTACGATCGATAAGCAAGTGAAGGATGTCAAAGATCTTAGAGAGTTAGTTTTAAATCTAAGAGGGTCATCGGTTAAATTGTCAGAAATTGCCTCAGTTTCTGAAAGAACCAAACCGGATCAGAAGAAGATTTTTATCTCTGATTTTAGAAACAAACCAAAAAGAGCTGTTCAATTTTTCGTTTACCGAACTACTGAGAGTAACATAAATCAAGCCGAAAGACAGGTAAAAGAGAGTTTAAAGGCCTTTATCGAAAATTCAAATAATCAATTTGAGATTCTTTTCGTCGAAAACAATGCTGAGGAAATTTCTAATCAATTCGACGATCTTTTTAGGGAGTTTCGATCAACGATTTTGTTGATTTTTCTCGTTCTTTTAGTTTTTATCGGTCTACGGCAAGCGGTGATCTCTTCCTTGACAATTCCCATGACTTTTCTCTCAGCTTTTTTTATAATGAATCTCTTTAATCTCTCAATTAACTTTATTACACTTTTTGCTCTTTTGATCGCTCTTGGAATTCTTATTGATGACACCATTGTTATCGTTGATGCCATGACTAAATACTATCGGACGGGCAAGTTTACCCCTCTTGAGACTGGCTTGCTGGTTTGGCGAGATTTTATTGTTCCGCTATGGACAACGACCTTTACGACAATTTGGGCTTTTTTACCTTTATTGATCACCACTGGAGTTATTGGCGAGTTTATTAAGCCGATCCCGATAGTTATCACCTCAACAATGCTCTCTTCAACAATCATCGCTTTGTTGGTGACGATTCCCTTGATGATGTTTTTAGTCAAGCCGAAAGTGCCCAGGCGTGTGATTCTTTCGCTAAAAATCTTGTTTTTCCTGTCCCCTTTGGTGATTTTTTTTGTAATTGCTCCAAGATCATTTCTTTTTCCTTTGTTAGTCTTAAGCTCTATTCTTTTAGTCTTGTTGCTCGGTCTTTTTAGAAAAGATGTATCTGTGTTAAAAGATAAGATTCTGGGAAAGATTAAAGAGAGCAAAGGGATTGTTGCCTTAAGAAAAATTTCTTCAATTGCTGATAGGGGGTTGATTGATCTTCAACCTCTTTCTCTTCTTTACAAAAGAACCCTGGAGCAAATTTTTACTTCTTCTTCAACAAGGAAGAGAGTCTTGTTTTTAATCATTGGTTTGACGATCTTTTCTTATTTACTAGTACCTCTTCGAATTGTCAAAAGTGAATTTTTTCCCAAAACCGATCAGGATTTAATTTATGTTAATGGAGCACTTTTTTCTGGCGCAAACCTAAATCAAGTCACTCAAGCGATGACAGAGACGCTTCTTAATCTTGGAAAATTATCGGAGGCACTTTTAGTTGTGGCTGAGCCTGGTACTTCTATTGGAAACAATTTTAATCGATCAAATCAATCAAATTCATTCTTATTGACAATAAAGCTCAAACCAAAAGAGAAAAGACAGTTGACCTCGATTAAAATTGCCCAAAATTTAAGAGATAAGTTTAAGAATTTTGATAAGGCTAAGATTTCTGTGATTGAAGTAACCGGAGGTCCGCCTTCTGGAGCTGATATCAATCTAAATCTACTTGGAGAGGATTTAACGGATCTTAACCAATTTGCCGACAAGGTTATTGATTATCTAAAAACTCAAAAAGGAATTGTCAATCCAGAAAAATCAGTAAAGCAAGGGGTCAGCAAAATCGTCTTTGAGCCAAACTTTAGAAAACTGGAGGAAGCTAACATCAGCTTAGAGACGATTGGTCTCTGGTTAAGAACCTACGTGAGTGGTTTTAATTTAAAAAAGATAAAGATTGATGATGAGGAAAAAGAAATTGTTCTGAGAGTTTTCAGAGAAACACCAACACCTAACGAGTTGACGAATTTATTAATTCCTACAACGAGAGGAGCAGTCAATTTATCTTCACTTGGTAATTTTAGTCTCAGAGAGAGCCCAACAATAATTCAAAGAGAAAATGGTCAAAGAGTAATCACCATTACCGCCAATGTTCTTCCAGGTTTTTCTCCACCAGAAAAAAATCGAGAGTTGGAAAATTTTATTACTAAACTTAGTTTGCCACCTGGATACTCCTGGCGAACAGGCGGAGCTAATGAAGAGAATATCAGATCCGTTCAATCGATTATTCAAGCAATGATAATTTCTTTTATTCTCATTTTGGTTACTATGGTGATCGAGTTTAAATCTTTTAGGAAGACATTTATTGCCTTACTGGTGATTCCCTTGTCCGTTTCTGGAGTTTTATATCTTTTTGCGCTCTTTCGGGTACCACTCTCGTTTCCAGCACTTATCGGAATTCTTGCTTTATTTGGAATTGTCGTCAAGAATGCGATTGTTATCCTCGATAAAATAAACATGAATTTAAGCTCAGGAATAAGTTACAATCGAGCTATAATTGAGGGTGCTGCAAGTCGGCTTGAGCCAATAATCCTTACTTCGCTAACAACGATTTTTGGTCTCATTCCAATCACTCTTGCTGATCCTCTTTGGCGAGGGCTAGGAGGCGCTATCATTACTGGCCTGACATTTTCAGGAGTTATCATGCTTTTTTTTATTCCTGTAATTTACTCCTTTTTGATTAAGGATAATGATTTAAAATCATCTAAAGATTAAGAATCATATTGACAAGCGTTGGTGAAAAGAGTATTATTCTTCTATAAGAAGTTTAAGATATCCTATGTATCAAGTTGTAAAATCTGCTTTGCTGAAGAACGGAGAGTTAATGATAAGAGTTTCCGAGGGAACAAAATTTGAGCTTCACTTACACAATGTTAAATTTCATGACGAAGAAGAGTTAATAGAAATCGATGCCGGACATGAGACTTACTGGATAAGTGGAAGAGAAATAGTTTACTTCTGGATTCATCGACTTAGAGAGTAATTGCTAAAATCCATCTTCCCTTTTTAATCGCAGCAGGGTTCTTTATAGCCACACTGCCGGCAAAGAGCATCTCGCGTTCCTGGAAGAGCACTTAGAGGTAAGTTACAAACTGGACAAACGGTCAGTGGAATTCCGTTGGATGAAATTGAAAAAGAATTACTGACTGAGTTTTCTGATCTCTTCGAGGACCTCTCTGGCGTGGGTTTCTGGTTTAACTTTTTCATACTTTTTAACAATTTCGCCCTGCGGGTTAATAAGATAAGTTATTCTTGAAATTCCTTCATACTCTCTTCCTAGAAATTTCTTCTTTTCCCAGGCTTGGTATCTTTTGATAACTTTTTTTTCGGGATCAGATAAAAGAAGAAAATTTAAGTTATACTTCTTTGTGAATTTTTGATGAGACTCAACAGTATCAGCAGAAATTCCGATAACAACACCATTGAGTTTTTTTATTTCCTCGTGAAGATCTCGGAAACCACAGGCTTCTTTCGTGCAACCAGGGGTGTCATCTTTTGGGTAAAAGTAGAGAACAACCCACTTCCCTAAGAAATCAGAGAGTTTATGGAAATGATTGCTGTGATCAGCTAGGGAAAAATCAGGTGCTTTCATAGCATCTTGCTTTTTAAAGCTTGAAAAAAATTGACTTTTCTTGATTATAATTAAAAAGTTATGAAAACTCAAGAAATAATTAAATTGAAAACCTCAAAAACCAATATCAAAATAGACAACATCTTTAAAAATAGGTTCAGTCCAAGAGTTTTTTTAAGGGAAATAATTCCTGAAGATGATTTGAAAATTATTTTTGAGGCGACTAGATTTACCCCTTCTTCCTATAATCTGCAGCCGTGGTATTTTTATGTTGGAAAAAAAGGAACTGATGGTTATGAAAAGATTGCCTCAACCTTGGTTGCTGGTAACCAGTGGGCCAGATCAGCACCAGTTTTAATTCTGGCTTGTTTTATTGAGGGGAGTCAATATGACAAAAATGAATATGCCAAGTACGATCTTGGTCAGGCAGTAATCACTCTAGTCTATCAGGCTCAAGCTTTGGGTTATTATAGCCATCAGATGGCTGGTTTTGATCGGAATAAAGCAAAAAAGATTGTTAATTATGAAAGTCATCAACCCTGGGTGGTTATTGCTCTTGGAAAAATCGGTGACTATGAAAAAGCCGATCAAAAAATCGTTGAAATGGATAATCACAAACCAGAAAGGAAACAAAAAATTTTTGAGTTCATCTAATCATTAGAAAGGTAAAAAATGTGAGCTTTAAAGTTCTAAGTTTTCTCAGATAAACAGGAAACTTAAAAATGCCGTACTCAAACCAATAAAAAAACCGCCGATTACATCCGTTAACCAATGTTCTCCAAGGGAGACGCGGGAGATCAACATAAAAAAGCCAAAAAGTAAAATAGCAGAGCTAGAAATTAATTTAGAAGAAAGACTGATTTTTGAGCGAATAATCAGAAAGACAAAAAGAGAGACAACAAAAACGGTTCTCATCGAGTGACCAGATGGGTAAGCGTTTCCAGGATGAAAATAAGAAGAAGGAAAAGTCAAGAAAGTTCGGTAACGGGCAAAAGAGAGAGGTGGTTCTGGATGATCTATCAAGGCTTTTCCCAAAAACTCAATTAGATGCCCCCCAAAGAAAATGAGATAAACGAAGAAAGAGGAAATTCTTTTTCGCCATATCAAGATGGAGAAAATCAATAAACTGTAGATCTCAAAACTGCCAATAAAGCTCAGAAGAGATAGAAAACTATCATAGCTTCTTGGAATTATGTTTTGAATTTTCTTTATTGTTTCAAGATCAAACTTTTGCAATGAATCATTGGCAACAAATAAAGTAAAAATCGCAAATGAAATGAAGAAAAAAAATGAAAAAAATAGATACAGTGATCGTTTTTTCATTTTGAACCCTAGGTTGATTTTTATTGATCTCAAATTATAATAAAAAAATTCAAAGAGAAAACCTTATTAATGAGTAAATTTTTTTACTACATTCTTGGTGAACCCCTTCTTTCGGAGAAACTTGAAGAGTATAAAAGAAAATTAAAGGATTTTGAATTTTCAAAAAAGAACCCAAAGATTCCAGTAAAAAAGCAGGAAGAGATCATTGACAATATCCTAAACTTTTCTCAGCAATCAAAAGATGAGATCTTTATTAATCTGGAAACTGACTCCTACGGTCTTTCTCAATATGAGGTCAAAAAAAGACAGTTTCGCTATGGCTTAAATCAGGTTCAAGAGACTGAAACAGGTAATTTTTTTATCAGACTTTTTAAAATCATCGTCAATCCTCTGGTTATTCTATTTTTCTTAATAATCCTTGTTTCTTATCTGATTCAGGATTACAAAAGTGTCACAACGATTACTTTAATGCTGATTATTAGCGTTGTTCTTCGCTACGTTCAGGAAACGAAAGCTTATAACTCAGCTATGGCCTTAAAATCAAAAATCATTACTACCTGCACCGTTATTCGTCAAGGGAAAGAGAAGGAAATTGACTTAAGAGACGTGGTTCCGGGAGATATTGTAAAACTCTCCGCTGGTGATATCATTCCGGCGGATTTACGCTTGATAGAAGCGAGAGATTTATACATAGATCAATCATTTTTAACGGGTGAGTCGATTCCGGTCGAGAAAAATGCCGAAGTTGGTTCTGGCGAGATATCTTCAATTGTTGATCTGAGAAATGTTTGTTTGATGGGCTCAAGTGTTTCAAGTGGTTATGGTAAAGGTGTAGTTTTTCAAACTGGAAAAAATACCTATTTCGGCGGGCTTGCAAAAAACATTTTGGGAAGAAGAGCGATCACAAGTTTTGACATGGGTATTGATCGGTTTACTTGGCTGATGATTATTTTTATGTCGGTTATGGTGCCAACAGTTTTTGTGATAAACGGACTGACCAAAGGAGACTGGTTTGAGGCATTCTTGTTTGGGGTATCTATCGCCGTTGGTTTGACACCTCATATGTTACCAGCTATCATCACCTTCAATTTGTCTAAAGGGGCAGTGTTGATGGCCCGCAAGAAGGTTATCGTAAAACTTCTCAACTCGATTCAAAATCTAGGAGCAATGACAGTTATCTGTACTGATAAAACTGGGACAATCACTTTGAACAAAGTAACAGTGATTCACAGTTTAAACGTTGATGGCAAAGAAGATCAAAGAGTTTTAGAGTGGGCCTTCATAAATAGTTTATTTCAGACTGGGTTCAAAAATCTTTTGGATACAGCAATCGTCGATGAGGCAAAAAAAAGAAAAATGAGAGATGTAAGCCGTGAGTATGAAAAAATAGATGAAATTCCTTTTGATTTTAGAAGAAAAAGATTATCGATTATCGTTCGTGACAAGAAAAATGATCGAATAATTCTTATTTGTAAAGGTGCCGTTGAGGAGGTTTTGGAGATCTGTCGCCAATACCAAATAAATCAAAAGAAAAGTGTTATTACCTCTCAATTTAAAGAAAAGATCAAAAAACTCAATCGAAGTCATGCCAGCCAAGGTTATCGAACAATTGCTGTAGCAGTAAAGGAAATTAAAGATAATAATTTTCGTCTCGAAAAGAGCGAGAAGATTGAAAAAGATCTTTGTTTCTTGGGAATTATCACTCTTCTTGATCCACCCAAAGAATCAGCAAGAGAGGCGATAAAAAAGCTTAATGACCTAGGGGTGGAGATTAAAATCTTGACGGGAGATAACGATCTAGTGACCAAAAAGATTGCTACTGATGTTGGTTTAAAGGCCAATAATATTCTCCTTGGCGATCAAATCAAGAAAATGACTGATGATCAACTACGTCCTCTTATTGAAAAAACAAACATTTTTGCTAAACTCTCGCCCGATGATAAAAAAAGAATCGTAAGATTATTAAAGGCTAACAATCAAATTGTTGGCTTTTTAGGAGATGGCATCAATGATGCTCCAGCGTTAAGAGAAGCCGATGTGGGAATTTCTGTCGATAGCGCGGTTGATATTGCTAAAGAATCGGCTGATATGATTCTTTTGGAAACAAGTCTCTCGGTTCTGGGTGAAGGTGTCGTGGAGGGAAGGAAAGTCTTCGGCAATATCGTCAAGTATATTAGAATGGGGGCGAGTTCAAACTTTGGCAACATGTTTTCTGTTCTTGGAGCTAGTATCTTCTTGCCTTTTTTACCCATGAAGTCATCACAGATTCTTGTTAATAACCTTTTGTATGATATTTCTCAGACAGCCATTCCTCTTGATAATGTTGATCAGGAGTTCATAAAAAGACCCCGTCGTTGGCAAATCAAGGATATCGCTCGCTTTATGATTTTCTTTGGACCGGTAAGTAGTATTTTTGATTATGTCACTTATTTTGTCATGCTTTATGTTTTCAACACTTGGTCAAATCAGGCGATGTTTCAAACTGGATGGTTTATTGAATCACTTGCAACTCAAACATTGATTGTCCATGTGATCAGAAGTGATAAAATTCCATTTATTCAAACAAGGGCTAGTTTACCATTAACCTTAATGACAATTTTTGTCGTTAGTTTAGGTGTTTTTCTCGTTAATTCTCCCTTTGCAAGTTTCTTTGGGTTTGCTAAATTGCCTTTGTCTTACTGGCCAATTCTCATTTTGATTTTATTGAGTTACATCACTTTGGCTCAGATGGTTAAAGTTTTTTACAAAAAGCGTTTTGGGTATTATTAGTAAAATAAATATAAAAAGAGAATCAATGAAAATAATCTTTTTTGAGGTTGCTTCATGGGAGAAAGAGTCACTAACTAAAAATTTTCCCGAAGCACATCTTACTGAGGAAAAAATAGGTTTAGAAAATGTCTCTTACTATCAAGCTTCAGAAATAATCTCTTCTTTTGTTTACTCTCAATTGGATAAAAATGTTCTCGAGAAAATGCCAAATTTGAAATTTATCACGACTCGTTCAACTGGTTATGACCATATTGATGTTAACTACTGTCGAGAGAGGGGTATCAAAGTGAGTAATGTACCTGAATATGGATCACGAACCGTGGCTGAGCACACTTTTGCTTTAATTTTAGCTTTGACTAGGAAGATCTATCAATCAATCAATCAGGCAAAGCATTTTGATTTCAATCATGATAATATAAGAGGGATTGATTTATATGGCAAAACTCTTGGAATTGTTGGTCTTGGAAAAATTGGCCTTGAGGTGCTAAAGATTGCCCTTGGGTTTAGGATGAAAATTTTGGTATTCAGCCGAACTCACAGGCAGGAATTAAGAGAGAAATATAATTTTGACTATGTCGATCTACAAACATTAATTTCACAAAGTGACATTGTCTCTCTTCATCTTCCCTATAATCCAGAAACTCATCATTTTATAAATAAAAATAACATTTTAAAATTTAAAAAAGGTGCTTATCTCATTAACACCGCTCGAGGTTCGATCGTTGACACTGAGGCTATACTTCTTGGACTAGAAAAAGGAATTCTCGAGGGAGTTGGTCTTGATGTTCTAGAGGAGGAAAAAGACCTTGCTGAAGAGACAGAAATTCTAACAAAGATATACCGAAAAGATGTGGATCTAAAAACTATCGTCTTAAATCATGTCTTGGTCAATCACCCCAAAGTAATCATAACTCCTCATAATGCCTTTAACACCAAGGAGGCCTTAGAAAGAATCACAAAGACTACTATTGAAAATATTCAAGCCTTTTTAAACCATTCTCCAATAAACTTGGTTTAAATCAAATGACTAATTAATTTTGACCTAAAGACAAGTGTTATTTTGTTTATAATTTGTTTTAAAAACAAGGCATGTTTTTAACTTTAACCTTCCAAGAGGAAAAATAGAGAAGACTTTTTTATAGAAATTTTGAGAAAAGACAGAGATTAAAATTAGCCATAAAGAATAATTTGTGGAAAAATTAATTTATCCTTTTTTTGTTTACCTTAATCTTATTGCTCTTTTGATCTTGGGGGCGTTTATCTTACTCTTGTTGTTTAGAAGAACGAGAAAGAGCCTTCTTGATGTATTTAAAAAATTTGGCTATCAGTTTATATTTTTAACAAGTTTCTTAGCCTTATTTGGTAGTCTTTCTTTTTCTGAGGTTTTAAAGTGGCCTGTTTGCCATATTTGTTGGTATCAAAGAGTTTTTATGTACCCTCAAACCTTAATTAGCTTTTTAGCCATCATTACTAATGATGATAAAGGTTATTATTATCACTTTTTTCTTTCATTAATTGGCTTTTTGATTGCTCTTTTTCATTACCTGGCCCAAATTGGAATATTTGAAAAAATTAGTTGTGGTCTAGTAAATTCTCAAGAGAGTTGTTTTTTTCCAATGAGTTTTGACTTTGGTTTTATTTCAATTCCTTTCATGGCTATGACTGCCTTTTTTTTGATAATCCTTACCTCATTTTTTTCTCTTCTTTCTCAAAAAAGAATAAGGAGTTTTGAACGAAAATTTTCTTGATTATGGAAAAAAGACTATTTCTGACGCTTTTAGTTTTGTCTTTGATCATTATAATTTTCGCTTACATTCTGATAAATTCATCTCAGAAGAATAATCAAAAACTAACTCAAGTAGAATTGCCTTCAAAAGAAAAAATCATTTACTACTACGGTGAAGGTTGCCCTCATTGTCGAGACGTTGAAGAGTGGTTAGCAAAAAACAATATAGAAAAAAAAATTAACCTTGAAAAAAAAGAAGTTTGGCGGAATCGAGCTAATGCAGAAGAATTAATTCGAGTTGCCCGAAACTGTGGCCTCAATCAATCATCAATTGGTGTCCCTTTTCTTTATATTAATGGTCAATGTTTTATTGGTACACCTCAAGTTATTAAGGAGATAGAAGTTAAACTTCAAAACTTGACCCCTAAACCGACAAAAACAAGATAAAACATGATCTCTTTGATAGAAAGATTAAAACTCTTCTTGCTAGGCTTTTTTTTACTAATTTTTTTTATGTTTTCTTTACCAAAGCTTAAATATTCAATGGCCGTTTGTCCAATCTGTACGCTTGCTGTTGGATCAGGATTCCAGCTGGCAAGAATTTTTGGAGTTGATGATTTGATTACCGGAATCTGGCTTGGTGGTTTAGTCGCTTCGTTGAGTTTTTGGTTTTCTCAATGGATGGCGAAAAAGAAGTTTCTCAGGCCGTTTTTTAGAGAGTTTTTTTCCTTTTTTACTTTCTTGTTATCGACAATTCCGTTTTTAATCATTAATAAAAGAGCGAGTGTTTTAGAAAATAAATTCTTAGGGATCGACAAAATAATTTTTGGAACTATTCTTGGCTTAGTTACTTTCACTTTTGGAGTGATTACCGATAAACTAATTCGAAAACTTAATCATCAAAAGCCTCTCTTTTACTATCAGAAGGTGATAGTTCCAGTTTTATTTATCTCAGTTATTAGTTTATTTTTATTTTTTATCATATGAGTGATAATGAAATTAACGAATTTTTAGAGAAGATAAAAAGATTAGAGAAAGAGAATAATCTTGATCTATCTTCCGACGAAGACTTGTCCTTGGCCGTTATGAATCTTATTTCTCTTGAAGAACACTTTTTCTTCACTTATGCCAAAACTAAAAAAGAAGTTTATCTTGATCTTCTAAATCAAATTAGAGAGATAAGAAAAGTTCTTTTAAGAAGACTGGTCAAAAATTCCGAGGGAGAAAATTGGTGTATCTCAAAACATCTTCTTGCCTCATCAATGAGATTGATTGAAGTGGGGACAAAATATCTCAGCAACAATAAAAGAGAGATGGCGTTGGATTTTTTTAACAAAGCTTATTCACTTTACAGTTTGTTTTGGGGAATAAATCTAAAGATGATTAATTTAGTTAATTTCAAAAGAAAAGAAAAAGATGAGGAGTCAATTATTTTTTTAGACAAAAAAGAAAAAAAAGAAAAAAAGATTTCTATCTTTGAGAAGCTTGGACAGATCGTCAAGAAAGCTATTGACTGTTGTCGAGAATAAACGCTAATCGGAGTTTCAATCTTATGATTTTTCTGTCTTTAAAAACCTACAAGGAAGCTACTGGTGACGAGGCAATAAAACTTCTCTCAGGAGTGAAAGAAATAATCGAAAAAACAAAAGTGAAGGTTATTCCTGTGGCTCAGGCAACTGATATTTATCGAATCAAAAGAGAACTAGGTCTTATAGTCTGGGCTCAGCACATCGATCCAATTGATCCAGGGAGGCACTTTGGTTGGCTCTCGCCTTATTCAGTTAAACAAGCTGGCGCTGAAGGAGTCGTGATTAATCATTCGGAGCACAAACTTTCCAAACTTGAGATTAAGAAAACAATCGAGAAAGCCAAAGAGTATTCATTGAGAACGCTAGTTTTGACTGACACACCTATTTTAGCGATTCGAGTTGACGGGTATCAACCTGATTATCTTGGTTATGAGAAAGAAGAGTTCATTGCCTCTGGAATGCCGATGATTGACCAGGAGAAAGATACGATAAGGTTTTTAGTTAAAAAGATTCATCGGCCACTAATTATTGGAGCTGGAATAACAAGGAGTAAAGACGTCGCGGCGGCTTTATTACTTGGAGCAAGTGGCGTCATTCTCTCTTCAGCTTTTGTCAAGGCTAAAAATCCCAAAAAAAAACTTTTAGAGCTTGTCCAACCTTTCAGTCGGAGCGGTGGGACTTGAACCCACGACCTTGCGCTCCCAAAGCGCACGTTCTAAACCATCTGAACTACGCTCCGAGATAATTTAAAATTTTATCAAATTTAGATGACAAAGTGCCGTTTTGTTTTTTTGGTGGTTGTTATTATCATAGTAACCTTGGTAGGAGTTTTTTTATTTTTTGATCAGAGATTAAAAAGAGAGAATTTTTACTATTTAAAAATCGATGGCCGGGTTTATCGACTTTTGACGGCAGCTACTCCTGAACAATGGCAGAAAGGTCTGATGAACTATAAAAAAAAAGAGGACTTAAAAGGCGCTGATGGAATGATTTTTATTTTCCCTGACTATGATTACCGGGTTTTCTGGAACAAGGATACCTATCTTGATCTAAAAATTTACTGGCTGAAAGATAATCAAGTAGTTGGCCAGGATTCACTTCCAAGTATTCTTAAGACAAAAAATATCTACTCTGTTAGGTCAAAAGAGAAGGTGAATAAAGTGGTGGAAATTATTGAGAGTGATTGATGGATTTTTTTAGGGCTTCAATCCCGGGGAGAGTACTTTTTTCAATATATTCAAGCATTGCTCCACCGCCCGTTGACAGATGAGTAATCTTATTAAGATACTCTTTTTTTGAGATTGCCGATAGGGTATCGCCACCACCTACAATTGAGATTGCTTTCTGATTTTGAGTGATTGAGTAGTAGATGAAATCAGTGCCGTTTCTAAAAACTGGATTTTCAAAGTAGCCTACTGGGCCATTCCAGACAATCATCCTGGCTTTAGCAATGATATTACCTATTTCAGCGAGGGTTTCTGGACCAAGATCAAAAATTGAGTGATCTGGAGGAATCTTGTCGACTTTGACTGTTTGGGTTTCTTTACTTTCTTTTGTCTTGGCCACTAAAACATCTTTGGGTAAAAGGATATATGGTTTTTGAGTTATTGCTTTAGATAGGAATCGATGAGCCATCTCTATTAAGTCATATTCATAAACGCTTTTGCCGATTGATAAATTTTTAGTTGCTAAGAAAGTGTTCGCCATCGCCCCGCCAATTACTAGATAATCAACAAGTTGAGAAAGTTTTTCTAGTAGGCCAATTTTTGTTGAGACCTTGGCGCCACCAATGATTGCTAACATTGGCCGCCTTGGGTTTTTTATCACTTTATCAAGCATTGTTACTTCTTTTTTTAGAAGTAAGCCACCGAAAGCTGGCAGAAAAAGGGGTGGGCCAATGACAGAGGTGTCGGTTCGATGACAAACTCCAAAAGCATCGTTAACATAGACATCCGCCACTGAGGCAAGTTTCTTTGCAAAAAGAGTTGAATAGTTTTTTTCTTCAGGAAAAAAACGAATATTTTCCAAAACAACAATTGGTTCGTTTTTGAAATGAATCTCTTCGATAGTTTTTACTAGAGAGATTTCTGTTTGGGGCAGATATTTTTTTAGTTGATTAACAATGATTTTTAGTGAGAGAGCTTCTTCATACTGTTTGGGTCGACCAAGATGAGAGACAAGAATAAGCCGATTATTTTTTGGGAGAAGATAATTGATTGTCGGTAACGTTTGTCTAATCCTTTCGTCATTGGCAATAGTGAAGTTTGGATTTAAAGAGACGTTGAAGTCAACTCGCAGAAGAACTCTTTTGTTCTTTATTTCCGTTTCATCGATAAAGATGACTTTTTTCATCTACAAGAAAAATTTTCAGAGATAAGCAGTAAGTTTTTCAACGAGATCAACAAGTCTTGTTGAGTAACCCCACTCGTTGTCATACCAGCCTAGAATCTTAATTAAATTTCCATCAATCACTTTGGTGTAGTGAGGGTCGAATAAACAAGAATAAGAGGAACCAATGATGTCGGAAGAGACAAGAATATCTTCTGCATAACCAATGATACCTTTGAGAGAGCTTTTTGAGGCCTCCAGAAAAAGTTGATTAACTTCGTCTGAGCTAGTTTTTTTATTTACAACAGCTACAATGTCAGTGATGGAGCCTGTGGGTACCGGTACTCGAAATGATATTCCATCGACTTTTCTTTTAAGAGAAGGAATGACTCGACTTACCCCCTCAGCTGCCCCGGTGGTTGAGGGTATGATATTAATCATGGCGGCTCGCGACCGATCTGCTTTTTTGTTAGCATCATCCAACATACTCTGGCTGGCGGTGACGGCATGAGCTGTGGTCAGAAAGCCGTGCTTAACTCCAAAATAGTCGTCAAGGATCTTAAACATCGGCGCCGCGCAGTTTGTTGTGCAGGAAGCCATGGAAATAATTGAGTTATTTTTGAAATCAAAAGTTTGATCATTAACGCCAAGAACAACAAAGAGAGTCTCCTTGTCTTTAGCAGGTGTGGTTAGAATTACCTTTTTAACTTTACCTCGAAGGTGTCTAACGAGATCAGCTTTAGTGGTAAAAGCGCCAGTAGCATCGATGACAATCTCTACATCGTAATTTTCCCATGGAATACCTTCTGGTTCAGGAGATTGTGAGGTAAAAATTTTCTTTCCTTCGACAGAAATCCCATCCTTTTCTTCTTTGACTTCCATCTCGAAGCGTCTGTAAACTGAGTCATACTGAAGCAGATAACGAATCATCGAATTGGATGTTTTTCTTGTGTTGATTAGGACAATATCAAGATTTCGCTGGAGGGCGATTCGGGTAAAAGCTCGACCAATTCGTCCAAAGCCGTTAACTCCAATCTTAGGCATCACAAGGAAAATGAATCATTGATAATAATGATGATAAGTTTTTATGTATCTAATTGTCCCGGAGACGCCTCGGATTACCATGGAGTGAGTCACGATTCGATCTTTCTCAAATCTCACACCTTCGAGAAGGGGACCGTCGATCACCCCGGTAGCCGTAAAAGAGAGTTCTTTTCCTTTTGCTAATTCTTCACTGGAAAAGATTTTTTTTAGGTTACTAATCCCACTTTCTTTGATTTTTTTTGCCTCTTGATCATTTCTTGGTTTAAATCGACAGAGAATCTCTCCACCCATAATTTTCATCGCCACGGCAGCTAGGACTGCCTCAGTTGAACCACCAATTCCAGCATAGACATCGACACCACTGTCAGGTAGGCAGGTGGCGATGCACGCAGCGACATCACCATCAGTAATTAATCGAATTCTGGCCCCTATTGATCTGATTTCTCTTATTAGCGACTGATGACGTTCTCGATCCAAAATCATCACTGTCAATTCGCTAATTTTTTTTTCGAGTTTTTTTGCGATCTTTGTGAGATTTTCTTTCATTGGCTCCTCAAGATCAATTACTTTTGCTGCTTGCTTGCCAACAGCGAGTTTCTCCATGTAAGTATCTGGGGCTTTAAGAAGAGAATTTTTTTTTCCTGCAGCAATGACAGATAGAGCGTTGTATCGGCCCCAAGCAACGCTTTCAGTGCATTCAAGGGGATCAACAGCTAGATCCATCACAGGCTCTTGAGCTTTACCAACGATCTCTCCTTGATAAAGCATTGGCGCTTCATCTTTCTCTCCCTCGCCGATGACGACTCTTCCTTTAAAATTTATCTGATTAAATCTGTCTCTCATCGCTCTAACAGCTGCTTCATCAGCTTTTTTTTTGTCACCTAGACCAATCCATTTAGCCGCCTCAATGGCTGCTGATTCAGTTACTCGGACAAATTCCAAAGCTAAATTTCTATCCACGAGCTAATATTTTTCATCATTGACAAAGTTTTGTCAAGTTATTAAACTTAAAAAATTTCTATTAAGATATCCAAACCTCAATATGAACCAACTGCAGGAAATTGCCAGAAAACTTATCGACGATAACAAAGGAATACTAGCGGCCGATGAGAGTTTAAAAACGATGACGAAGCGCCTAGCCGCAGTTGGTGTCGAGTCAACTTTGGAAAATCGATCTCTTTGGCGCCAGATTATGGTGGAGACTGAAGGGATTGAAAATTACATCTCTGGTATTATCTTGTACGACGAAACTCTTCGTCATCCATTACCTAACGGCAAAATGATCAGTGATATTTTGAAAGTAAAAGGAATTCTCATCGGAATAAAAACTGATGAGGGAACTTACAAGTTCAATGAGGGCGAAGAGACTTTTACTCTAGGTCTCGATCGGCTTGAGACAAGATATAAAGAATACAAACTTATGGGGGCAGTTTTTGCTAAGTGGCGGGCGGTGTATAAAGTCGGAAAAAGTTTTCCCTCAAAAACAGTGCTAGTCGCAAATGCTATTGGTTTGGCTCAGTATGCTCTCATGACTCAACGAGCTGGTTTGATGCCGATCGTCGAACCGGAAGTCTTAGTTCTAGAGGGAGATCATAACATTGAAGTTAGTGAAAAAGCAACTGAAGAGGTTCTGGAGACAGTCTTTGAGTGGCTAACAAAGTTCAAAGTTGATCTTTCTGGAATTCTTCTTAAACCAAACATGGTTTTAGCAGGAAAGAATAATTCTCATCAGCCATTAATTGAAGAAATCGTGAACAGAACTATTAAGGTTTTTAGAGAAACAGTCCCTCCTGAAGTGCCGGGAATTGTTTTTCTCTCTGGTGGTCTGGGCCCAGAAGAGGCAACCACTTACTTAAAGGAAATGAATCATCGTTACAAAAACAAAGTTCCTTGGCGATTGAGTTTCTCTTATGGTAGAGCTCTCCAACAAGAAGCTTTGAAAGCCTGGAGTGGTAAACCTGAAAATGTAAAAGAGGCTCAGAAACTTTTTTTTGAGCGCTGTCAAAAGGTTTCCGCAGCTTGCAGTTAAGAATCCTAAAAAGTGAAAAAACAAACTCAGTGCGTTTTCTGCAAGATTGCTAACGGTTCTCTTTCTTGTTATAAAGTTTTTGAAAATGATAAGTTTTTAGCTTTCTTGGATATTAATCCTCGGGTTTTAGGGCATACTCTTGTAATTCCAAAAAAGCATTATCGGTGGGTTTATGAAGTTGAGCCCGTTTGTAAGTATTGGCAGGTGGTTTACCAAATCACTCAGGCAATGATTAAAGTTCTAAAACCAGAGTTTGTTAACTATTTTACTCACGGTTTAGAGATTGCTCACGCACATATCCATGTTTTACCGCGAACTTCTGATGAACTGTCAATTGCTCCGCCACCAAGAAAGTATTCTGAGGATTTGATGAATCAGACTGCTAATCGACTTTGCGAGGAATTGATGAAGGAGACTAGTTAATGAACTTAAATTTTCCGGATTCGATAACAACTTTGATTTTTTCTCCTGACTTGATTTTTCCTTCAATTAGTTTGAGAGACAACTCATCAACAATCAGCTCGTTAATCGTTCTCGTAAGAGGTCGAGCGCCATAGACCCTATCAAAACCAACCTCAAGGAGATATTTTTTTACGTTCTCGTCAATCTCAATTTCAACCTTTTGCTTCTTAAGTTTTTGCTTTAATTTTTCAATTTGAATTTCAATGATTTTTCCCATCATTTCTTTACTCAGGGGATTGTAGATTATTATGGCATCAAGACGATTAATAAGCTCAGGTTTGAAAAATTTTCTAACTGTCTCCAAGACTTTTTTTTCTTTTTCTTGGGAAGATAATTTGTTTTCTAGAAAAACTTCGCTACCAAGATTTGATGTCAGAATAATAATTGTGTTTTTAAAATCAATCGTTTTACCTTTACCATCGGTTAATCGGCCGTCATCGAAAATCTGAAGAAAAATGTTGAAAATTTGAGGATGAGCCTTTTCAACTTCATCAAATAGAACAATCGAGTAAGGCTTTCGTCTTACCGCCTCAGTTAGTTGGCCTCCTTCTTCATAGCCCACATAACCGGGTGGGGCACCAATCAATCTAGCAACTGTGTGAGCTTCCTGGTACTCACTCATATCAATTCGGATAATCGATTTCTCATCATTAAAAAGAATTGCAGAAAGAGCTTTGGCGGTTTCGGTTTTTCCCACACCGGTTGGACCAAGGAAAAGAAAGCAAGCAATTGGTCGGTTTTCTTCTGCAAGCCCTGCCCGAGAGCGCCTTATTGCTCTAGCAATCTTTTCCAGAGCTCTATCCTGCCCGACAACTCTTTTTTTCAGCTCAATCTCTAAATTGACTAGTTTTTCAATTTCACTTTTAAGAAGTTTTTCGACGGGAATTCCTGTCCAGCGAGCCACAATTCGAGCTATATCTTCTTCTGTGACGGCTTCTTTGAGAATTTTTTCTTCGGCCGGGATTGATTGCCATTTTTTTTCTTCTTCTTGCAACTGTCTCTCAATATGAGGAATCTGGCCATACTTCAACTCGGCCGCCCGATCAAGTAGAAATTCTCTCTCAGCTTTTTCAAGCTCTAGACGAAAACCGTCAAGTTTGAGTTTAAGTTTTTGAATTTTTTCGACAAGGGTTTTTTGTTCTTCCCATTTTCTTCTCAGCTCTTCAAACTCTTTTTCAAGTTTTTCTTTCTCCTCCATGAGAGTTTTTTTTCTTGTTTCTAGGCCTTTTTCCTTTTTTAGAGCTTGAAGCTCAATCTCAATTTGAATTTTTTTTCTTTTTATCTGATCAAGAAAAGCAGGCATTGAATCAATTTCAATTTTGACCGCTGCGGCTGCCTCATCCACTAAATCAATCGCCTTGTCAGGCAGGAATCTATCATTGATGTATCTAACCGAGAGATTAACCGCAGAAATTAAAGCATCATCTGTAATTTTTATTCCATGATGAAGTTCGTATTTTTCCTTGATTCCCCGAAGGATTGTCAAGGTGTCTTCAGGTGTTGGTTCATCAACCAAAATTGGTTGAAACCTTCTTTCAAAAGCGGCGTCTTTCTCAATAAACTGACGATATTCCTTGACGGTTGTTGCACCAATAGTTCGAAGCTCGCCTCGAGCCAGGGCTGGTTTTAGAATATTTGAAGCATCGACGGCACCTTCTGCTGCTCCGGCTCCGACGAGCGTGTGAATCTCATCTATGAAAAGAATGTATTTGCTATCGTGTTTTTTTATCTCATCAGTTAATCTTTTCAATCGGTTTTCAAACTCGCCTCGAAACGCCGAGCCGGCAATAAGACCAGCTAGATCAAGAACGATAATTTCTTTTGTTTTTAGAACATCAGGTACATCGCAGTCAACAATTCTTTGAGCAAGCCCCTCGACAATAGCTGTCTTTCCGACTCCAGGATCGCCAAGAAGAATCGGGTTGTTCTTTGTTCGACGTGAAAGGATCTGAATAATTCTTCTAATCTCTTCATCTCGACCTATTACCGGATCAAGCCGACCATTTCTGGCTTTTTCGGTCAGATTAATAGTGTATTTTTCTAAGACGTTTTCTCGGCCCTCTGGAGTTTGATATTGGAAATCCATGAATAAATGTTACTCTGATTTAGCAGGCTTGTCAAGTATTTGCTAATTTATTACTTCACAGGATCAAATCCACCTCGGCTAAAGGGATGACAACGCAAGACTCTTTTGAGTCCGAGAAGCAATCCTTTGATGACTCCGTATTTTTCAACTGCTTGATAGGTATATTCTGAGCAAGATGGCGTGAACCGACAGATTTTATCTGATAAAAAAAATTGACAAAGAATCGCTCCATGAAAGATCTTAGTATTTTGATAAAATCTGATCAATGATAGAATCACTTTTGTCTTTAACGGATGTGATCGATTTGTTTTTAAGTTAGTCATCGAATTTTAAGACAACGGTTATTTCTCCTTTAATCTTATTATCTCTGTCTTTTAATTTTTCTAAAATTTCTCCGGCAGAGCCGCGAATAAACTCTTCATGAATTTTTGTCATCTCTCGACAAATTGAAATTTTTGCTTTATCGTTTGAGGTTCTCATAGCAATTTCTAATGTATCAATTAATCTTCTAGTTGATTCGTAAAAGACGATAGTTGGATAATCTTTACTGATCTTTATTTTCCTTATTTGGTTGAATATTTTCTCTTTTTCGGAACGACGTTTCGGTAAAAAACCTAGAAATAAAAAGGGTTGAGTTGGCATTCCAGAGCAAATCAGGGCTGATAGCACTGCTGATGCCCCAGGAATTGGCGAGATCTTGATGTTTTCTTTAAGGGCTATCTTGATTAAAAACTGTCCTGGATCAGAGAGGATCGGTGTTCCTGCGTCAGATATCAGAGCGAGTTTTTTTCCCTTCTTTAGTTTTCTTAAAATTATTCGGGTTTTTTCTCCTTGGTTTTCTTCCGATAAATGAGTTAGGGGTTTTTTTATTTGATAGTAATTGAGAAGTTTTAAGGCCATTTTGGAAGATTCGCAGATTATCTCATCAACGTTTCTGAGAACATCCAAAGCTCGAAGAGTGATATCCTTTAGGTTGCCTATGGGTGTGGAGACTAGATAGAGCATATCTATAGTTGTTTTTTGATTTTTCCAAAGATTTTTGGAAAGACCTGATTTTGGAGGACTTGTTTTTCTTCCGGCAGAAAGTTTTCTAAAACATAAATTTCGCCCTTAATCCAGGCCTCTTTTTTTCTGTTGTCAATTCCTATTCTTATCCGCCAGAAATCTTTTGTTCTTAATGATTCTTCAACTGATTTTATTCCTTTGTGAAGCTTAGGGCCTTCGGCAAAATGAAATTTAAATTTTCCTAGAGGTATATCTAAATCATCGTGGACAATGTATAGATTTTTAGTGCTTAATTTGAAATTGTTAATTACTTGACTGACTAATTTTCCAGATAAGTTCATAAATTCTTCTGATCTAACAAAAATTAAATCATCAGTCAAAAAAATTTTTGCAATTATTTTGTTATTATTTTTTAATTTTACTTCTTTGAGATTAGTTAATTCATTAATTAAATAATGAATGAACAACTTACCAACGTTATGTCGATTTTTTTGATATTTTTTTCCAGGATTACCTAGTCCAATAAAAATTTTCATATTCCTCTTCAAAATTCAACCTAAGACAAGATTAGACTCATTTTTTTTGAATCATTCAAAGGTAAGATTAGGTTAATTTTTTTCATTAATATGAGACAAGAGTTATCTACTTTTTTAATAAGAAGAGAAAATCATTTAGATTATCGTTTTATTAGCTATTTAATCTTATAGTATTTTATGTTACAATATACATGCCTGAAATTCTAAGACATTATAATGAAAGAATCTCAGTGATAGTGGGAAAAAAAGTTGATCATCTCGTTGCAGGATCTCTTTCTCTTTGAGGTAATATCGAAAGATACGTCAGTATTGTAAATCCAGAAGAACGCAAGTTTGTGTTGCCTACTTTTTTTTTGATGAAAAATTGGACTAAAACAAGTATCTTTTGTTGAAAATACTTTCAGAGAATTATATAACGAACTTGGTTTTGATCCATCAAAAATTATTTTCTTCAGACAAATAAGTAAAAATGGTTTCATTTTTACGTCTAATTTAATTGAGAATTTTTATTCAAGAGATATGATTTTTAACAGAGAACAATGTGATTTTTTATTAAGGACAAATAATTCTATAATTCCAAATTTACCACTTCTCCTTGAAAGATACTTTGATCCAAAAGAACAAAAAATTAACTGCACAGATTTTTTTAGCAATCTTATTTTTATCCTCTCCCAGTTCAATTAATAATTCCTCATTGGTTTGTCATTTTTACCAATAAAGATTTATTCAGATTAGGTGCAGGGTTTCTAGTGGGCTGGCACAAGGAGATCTTGGAGCGGTAATTTCCTTTAATAGATTTGAACAAGTAGAAACTGATCTAAGAGAAGAAACTTTAAAAACTTTGATTTATCATGAGATGGGTCATGTTTTAGGTCTACCTTACAGACAAAGGTGAATTGACAAACTAAACAATACTTTAGGACTACATTGTCTTTCTCCAGGATGTTCAATGAAGCAAGGAATTTTAGTGCCAGAAGATTGGATGAAAATAGCTTCAGAAAGACGGAAAAGAGGTGAGAGCCGTATTGTAAAGAGTGCATGGCAGACTAGGAAAAATTTAAAGATTAAAATTCTATTAGAGATGTTTTTTATCTTAAACATTGAGACTTTTGTCCAAAAAAATTTAAATTTCTCATCTAAGTATATTGGGTTATTTTAGAGATTTGAATTTATATTAAGAGGTAATACTGGGGAAAAATTTTCACACGCTCTTTTTATTCTTTTTTTGTGGTTGTCTAGATATTTTTAAATCTTCAGATAAAACTCTTCTAATTATTAATTCTAGATTAATTGAGTTTTCTTTTTCATTTTTTAACCCTTCATCAAGATCTATTTCTAAAGTCATTGCTTTAGTTTCACCTTCGTAGTTTTAACTTGCATATGTATCTTTTTCGAGAGGATTTAATTTCTTCTTAAACTATTGCTTGTGGCACAGTTCACGAAAGCATCGCAAACAGGAATTCTGTTTCTTTTTTGATTTTTTATTGTGAGCCCGCCGAGACTCGAACTCGGAACCAACAGCTTAAAAGGCTGTTGCTCTGCCAGTTGAGCTACGGGCCCATTTATGTGTAAAATCGAAATTTCAGTGATAGAATTATATCAGCAAATATGAAAAAGTAAAATTATTGTCATTCTTATGACCTTTTTCATTCTTAGCCTTTTTCCTCAAATTTTTTCCTTTTTTTTCTCTCAAAGAATCATCAAAA
The DNA here is from genome assembly GCA_025057905.1 of Patescibacteria group bacterium. Taxonomy (GTDB): domain Bacteria; phylum Patescibacteriota; class Microgenomatia; order UBA1406; family GWC2-37-13; genus GWC2-37-13. The sequence continues at coordinate 319,373 of JANWUX010000001.1, read as the reverse complement.
AGGCTACAGAAAAAAATTTAATAAAAATTAATTTAATAGATCTGAGGAATTTTTCTTATGATAAACGAGGGTCAGTAGATGATCGAGTTTATGGAGGCGGGAAGGGAATGATTTTGAGAGTTGATGTAATTAATAGAGCATTAATGACTTTGAATCTCAATCAAGAAAAAAAAACAAGAAGAGTTATTCTTACTACTCCTCAAGGATCAATATATTCTCAAGAAAAAGCTCTTGAATACTCTAAACTAAAACAGTTAGTGATTATCTGTGGTCATTATGAAGGAGTTGATGAGCGAGTGAAAAAGTTTGTTGACGAGGAGATTTCTCTTGGTGATTTTATTATGACTGGCGGAGAGGTGGTGGCTCTAGCAGTACTTGATTCGGTAACAAGACTTATCCCCGGTGTCCTGGAGAAAGAGGCGGTTGATAAAGAAAGCTTCTCTGAATATGAAGTCGACTATTTGATCAAAGTTATTGGGGAAAATGATTTCTTGAAAAAACTGAAAGATAGAAGTATAAAAAAAATAAAACTACTTGAGCATCCTCAATACACCCGACCACGCGTCTACAAAAATCTAAAAGTTCCAAAAGTTCTCCTCTCAGGAAATCATCGAGAGATAGAGAGATGGCGTCTGAAAAAATCTCTGGAGATTACTTTAATAAAAAGGCCAGATTTGGTAAAATTCTCATAGTTTTACTTAAGAATGATAGAAGGTCAAGAAACAGAAGTAAAAAACAATAGATTCACGCGAGTTTTTTTTAATCCAGATTTGGGTGCACCTTTTCGTCTTTCGGGAGTTGTTCTTTTAAGTGACTACCCTCCAGATAATCAAATTAGGGAAGATTTTCTCAGATATTTAAAAAGTATACCTCCAGAGTTATTGAAACGATGGCAAGATTTTAATGATTTAAAAAAGAACTGGAATAAGTTAAGAGATAATATAGAAATCAAGAAGTTAGCTAACGAATTTCAGAAAAAAATTTCCCAGCTAAGAATTAATGGCAAACCTCTTAATGAATTTTCAATAACGGAGTTAAAACATCAACCATTAACAGTTGAACTTGCCGAAAAGCTTAACACGATAGCTGGAGAATTTATGGGAAGAATAGCAGTTTTTTTGGATAAAAAATCCATTACGGAATTCAGTCCATGGCAAAATCAGTCTGTTTCTGTTGTTTACGAATTATCTGACGATGGCTGTTTGAAGATTGGTGGTCTTGAAGAGTTAAGTAATAGATCAAAAGGCCAAGAAAGTGGTTTTGGCTCCCAAACTTATGGATCGAATTCTTTCTCAAAAGAATTTCCTCAAATAAATATAGCTCTTGAGGTGGGACTGTATCCACCTTTGGTAGGTTTTTTAAGAATTTTAAGTGAAACCAAACAGCTACCTTCAACTAAAGGTTAGGCTTTCTAACTCTTCTTTTAATTTTGTTGATTGAGTAAAGAATTCTTTTATGAAGATTGATATTTTTTATCCTAGCGAAACGAAGAATAGCAACTAATATATCTCCAAGTTCCTGCTCATAACTTTCATCATTCTGAGCGGCCAGATTAGTTGGTTTTTTCCCATGTTTTGCTAGGTAAGCTCGAGCCATCTCTCCTACTTCTTCAACCAAAGAAAGAATTAAGATCGAACCAAATTCTCGTTGCTCTTTCCATTGAAGGTCAATATCCTCGAGTTTTTTGTAATAATAGCCAAATAAGGATTTTATTTTTTTAATAGGTTTTGATTTTGACTTTTTCATACGACAAAAAAATAAATTTTAAAGAAATTTAGAGAAAATCATCTTAATCAAAATATTTTTATTAATCTATTCAACTAATCTCTGATCAAAGTCATAAAGTCATCGTAAAGTCATTAAATAAATTAGATTTACCAAAAAAGATTTTCGTCTTGAAAGTTGCTGTTTTAAGTTTTAAATTATGAAAATAATACTCTTCTTTTGATCTATTGACAATTTAGTTATGGTTTTTTAAACTTTCTTATCATAAAGAAATTAGGTTAGAAGATGATAATTAACTATAAACTTCAACCAAAAAGCTTCTCCGAGAAAATATTTCAGATGGCCAAAATCTCAAAAAGAACAATTGAAGAGCATTTAAAACTATATCATGGCTACATTAACAAATACAACGAGATTCAGGAAAAACTAGCCCAACTAAGTGAAAATGATTACTCTCAAGCGAATCAAACTTATTCATTGATTCGTGAATTAAAACTAGAACTTTCTTTCGCTTGGGGAGGTATTGTTAACCATGAGCTTTACTTTGGTCATTTGGGTAGCGATGGTCAACTCTTTGAAGGGAAGCTCATGGATCAGATTAAAAAAGATTTTGGCTCCTTTGAGAATTTCAAAAAAGATCTCAAAACAACGGGTTTAGCCAGCCGAGGGTGGGTTTGGACCGCTTGGAATGAAAAAGAAAAAAGGCTCTTTAACTATTTAGGAGATGCTCAAAATACTTTTCCCATTTGGTTTGCCAAACCAATCTTGGCCCTTGATGTTTACGAACATGCTTATTTCATTGATTTTGGCACTAATCGAGGACAATATATCGAGGCTTTTTTTGAGAGTATTAACTGGCAAGAAATAGAAACAAATTTTCAAAGACTATTCCTTTTTTCAGCGTAAAGATTTTTGGTATAGCGCCATACCCTCAAGAGTTTTTTTTGCTAGAATGAGATTTTAGATTTTAATGAGAGACTATGCTCTTTGTCTCTAATCTAACCAAGATCTTCGGCCAAAAAAAAGTTGCAGTTGATAACATCTCTTTTGAAGCTAAAACAGGGGAGATTATCGGTTTTCTTGGGCCAAATGGAGCTGGGAAAACGACTACTATGAGATTAATCCTAGGCTTTCTCAAACCCTCATCGGGAGTGGTTCTTGTTGATTCAGTGAGTCCCTTTAGGGAAAGAATAAAGGTGCTCAGAAAAATCGGCTATTTACCGGAGAATAATCCTCTCTATGGCGATATGAAAGTTTGTGAATATCTTAATTTCTCGGCAAAGATAAAAAGAGCCGGGAATCAAGAGGAGATTATTACTCAAGTCGGCTTAACCGATGTTTTAAATCAAAAAATTGACACTCTCTCTCGGGGATTTAGGCAACGAGTTGGTTTGGCTGGAGCTCTACTGGGTGAACCAAAAATTCTTATTCTCGATGAGCCAACCTCCGGTCTTGATCCTCTAGAGCAGGAAAAGATCAAAGTATTAATTAAGAAACTCTCCAGGAACAAAATTGTCATTTTTTCTACTCATATTCTCTCTGAGGCTGAAGACATCTCCGATAGATTGATTATCATTAACAAAGGCAAGATTGTTTATGATGGCAAAAAGCCCAAAGGAAAGGGAAACATTAGTAAGTTATTTAAGAAACTAATAAAAAACTAAAGATGAGGCATCTTCTCCTAAAGGAGATGGGTCACTATCTCAATAATCCATTTGGGTATATTACGGTCGTGTTATTTTCAGTTTTTGTAAACTTCTTTTTCATAAGAGATCTTTTCATTAGTTCAACTTTCTCATTAAGACCTTTTTTTTATCTTCTTCCTTGGTTCAATATGATCTATATTCCCGCTCTGACAATGAGAGCTTTTAGCGAAGAAAAGAGAGTCGGCACTTATGAGGTTTTGCTTACGTTACCGGTAAAAGAAAGAGAGATTCTTTTGGCAAAATTCTTTTCCATTTTAGGAATGTTTTCGATTGGTTTAGTTTTAACCTGTGGTATCTTGTTTTTTATTACTTTTTTTTCTCAGTTGAATTTTCTTGAACTTTTTATTGCTTATTTAGGTCAAATTCTTCTTGCGGCACTGTTTATCTCAATCAACCTTTATCTTTCTCTTTTTTCGCCAAATCAGATCATTGTTTTTTTGCTTGGAGTGATAATTAATTTTTTTTTAGTTGTTATGTCAACAGATTTCATAAGTTCAGTCATCCCTAGATTTATTCTTGATCAAATAATCATTTTTGCACCGATCTACCACTTAGATAGTTTTTCAAAAGGGGTTATTCGTCTTAGTTCTCTGGTTTATTTTCTGAGTTTTATTTTCTTATTTTTATCATTGTCTTTAAGGAAGATAATGTCGAGAAATTAATTCTGATGAGACAAAAAATAAGAAAACTCATCCAAAAATTTCTTTACCTTTTTTTGATTTTGGGTATAGTAGTCTTGAATTACTTTTTAAGCTTTGTTAATTGGAAGATTGATTTTTCAACTGGGCAGGCTTATAGTCTCTCTGAGTCAACGAAAAAAATCCTTAGGAAAATCAACAAAGAAATTCAGATAAAGTTTTTTGTTTCGTCTAATTTACCAACAAGATTAGTTCCTTTTAAGAATGAAGTTAGAGATTTTTTAAGAGAATATGAAAACTCTTCAAAAAAGGTAAAGGTTAAAATTCTTGATCCACAGAATGATTCTCAAGTACAAGAAGAAGTTCAAAAGTTAGGTATTCCTGAACTTCAGTATTCTCAGTTGGAGACGGACAGCTATCAGGTAAAAAAAGTTTACTTTGGTCTTTCTGTTGAACAAGGAGATAAGAAAGAGATTATTCCCCGGGTGGCCGATTTAGCTACTCTTGAATATGAGATCAGTTCATCAATATACAAAATCATAAAAGATAAGAAAGAAAAAATTGGAATTATTGGTGCTAAAGAGGAAATTAGTTTTTCTGATTCATCAGAGGATCAGTTGAGTTCTTTCAAAAAACTTCTTGAGGACCAGTATCAACTTGAGCTTTTAGTTCTTGAAGATGATCAGAAGGTGAAAGAACTTTCTCAAGATTACAAACTTGTCCTTATCTTCGATACAAATCAAAAAAAATATTCAAGTGAAGAGCTTGAAAAGATCGATAAATATCTTAATCAAGATTTTGGCCGGGCGATTTTTTTTGTTGATGGTCTATGGATAAACGATCAAGCTTTGATTGCTCAAAGAGCTGAAAGCGGTCTCAGCCAGTATTTAGAAAAAAAGTGGGGAACAAAAATTAACGAAGATTTAGTTTTGTCTCTAGCTTCTGAGTTGGTTAATTTTGGCTCAGCTAATTTTCAATTCATCACTAATTACCAGTATTGGATTAGAACCAATAATTTCAACCGAAGTCATAACCTATTTACCAATGTCAACACTCTTGTCTTCCCCTGGGTTTCTTCGGTTAATTTAACCAAAAGTAAAGATTTTGACTCTGAAATCTTAGTCAAGTCAGTGACTCAATCTTGGGCAAGGAGATATACGACTGAATCAGCTTACTTTATTGATCCAAATAGTATAAATGCCCCAGAGCGAGATAAGTTTCAAACTAAAGATCTGATAACTGCCATAAAAAAAGATAATCGACTAAAGATTGTTGTTATTCCTTCTTCAAGATTAGTTTTCGACAGATTTTTGGGTCAGAATGACAATCTAAACTTTGCTCTTAATCTTGTCAATGAGATGGCTGCCGAAGGTATACTCTCTGGGATTCGCCAACGAATCGTTAGTTTTTACCAATTGCCAACGATTGAAAATGGTAATTTAAGAAATTTAATCAAATATACTTTGATTCTGCTTTTACCTGTCAGCTATGCTTTTTTTGGTTTTTTCAGGATTCTTTACCGAGCTAAAAAATAGTTCTAGACCTTTTTTCACACCCGCAAAGGCAATTTTTTTCCATGGTAATGACTCTCTGGAAAACCAGCGAGCCTCAGCTACGTCATCGGTAGGTTTTAGTTTTTTAAGAAAATTATCATTGAGCTGATAAACAAAAAGACTGCAAAGAGTTTTGTTTCTTATCTTTTGGTAAAGATAAAGATCGCTAACTGAGGTTAGATAACGAATTTTTTTCTCATCAATTGAGATGTTTAATTCTTCTTTTACTTCTCTTACCAATGATTGTTCAAGGTTTTCACATAAGTTTACAAATCCACCAGCAACATCCCAGAAATTTTTCTTTGGGGGAAATTTTCTCTTTACTAGAAGAACTTCTTTTTTTTGATTGTAAATAATTAATCCATTGGTGGGAATTGGATTTTGGTAAAGATAAAATGGGCATGCGGAGCAAAAAAACAAATTTTCTTTCTTGATAAGTTTTTTTTGACAATTAGGACAAAAGTTTAGAAGTTGTGAAAGGTTCATTTTTGTCACTATTATATAATTTTAGTGAAATTAAGGCTTTTATGACTCAAAATCAAAAAGAGGTCAGAACAAGAATTGCTCCTTCGCCAACAGGCTACGATCTTCATGTTGGCTCAGTTGCTGTTGCTTTGATGAACTATGCTTGGGCAAAAAAACACAGCGGAAAGTTTATTGTGAGAATTGAAGACACAGACAGAAAAAGAGTCGTCAAAGGTGCAGAAACAAGAATTCTAAAAACATTAAAATTAATTGGCTTATCTGCTGATGAATCGCCTCTGGTTGGTGGTCCTTTTGGTCCTTACCGGCAATCAGAAAGACTTGAAATTTATCATCATTACGCTCAAATTCTCATTAAGAAAAATTTTGCTTATTATTGCATCTGCGCACCAGAAAGACTGGATAAAATCAGAAAAGAACAACTCTCAAAGAAAAAGCCACCTCGATATGACCGACACTGTTTGATTAATCAAGAAACTGTCACAAAAAAAATAAAAACGGGAATACCCTATGTGATTCGGTTAAAAGTTCCCTCAAATCAAGAAATTTTTATCAATGATCTTGTCAGAGGCAGGATTGTTTTCAAGAGCGATGATCTTGATGACCAGATTCTAATCAAATCTGATGGTTTCCCAACTTATCATCTGGCAGTGGTAGTTGATGATCATCTAATGAAAATTAACTACGTAATTAGAGGGGAAGAATGGTTGTCTTCAACTCCGAAACACATCATTCTTTATCAAGCTTTCAGTTGGTCATTGCCTTTTTTTGCTCATGTACCTCTTTTAAGAAATCCTGATCGATCAAAACTTTCAAAAAGAAATAATCCAGTCTGGGTATCTTTCTATCTTCAACAAGGAATAATACCAGAGGCCTTATTAAATTACCTTTCTTTAATGGGCTGGAGTCATCCAAGCGGAAAAGAAATTTTTTCTCTAGAAGAGTATGTAAGTGTTTTTGACTTAAGAGATATCCAAAAGACTGCCCCAGTTTTTGATCCGGTGAAGTTGGAGTGGATGAGCGGCGAGTACATTAGAAAACTTTCTTCAAATCAAATCAAATCAATGATTCTTGATTTTTTTAAGAATTACCAAAACAAAAACCTACCTGAACCATTGATAGAAAAGACCATACCTCTTATCAAAGAAAGAATAAAAAAACTTTCTGATTATGGGGATTACTGTCAATTTTTTTTCTCTAGGCCTAAAGAGTACGAACTAGATCTGTCAGACAAAAAAGAGTTATTAAAGAAAATTTTTCATGAGTTAAAATCAATATCAGATTGGAAATCTGAAATAATTTCTCGAAAAATGACAGAGCTAGCAAAATCAAATCAATTGAACACAGGCGAGATCTTTATGATTTTAAGAGTTCTAATTACTGGCAAAAAGGTATCACCACCGATTAGTGAGTCGCTTGTGATCTTGGGAAAAGAAGAGTCTTTAAAAAGGATTGAAGCTTGCGGGATTAGTTAAGCGGTCTAACGTCACCATCCCAAGGTGAAAAGACGGGTTCGACTCCCGTATCCCGCTCTTGAATAATCCTAGATTTCTGATGGAGACTATTTATCACTTAAAATGAGCTTTATTCATGTTTATAGGAAGATAAAGAAGGCTGGTGTTGAGATAAAAATAAAAAACAAGTCATTTATCGTCAATTATCCGACTTATGTTTGGGAGAAATTTCCAAAATCCCTTCATAAGCTATTTGCTGACAGTCTTGCTTACATAAGTACCTGGCAGTTACCCTTCATAGAAAAGAAAGACATTATCTATCATTTTTCTCACCCGCCAATTGAACCCTTGTTCTTCAAAATGTTGTTTTTTTCCTTGCCAATGAATATCTTCGAAAAGCCTGACCTTGTCACTTCGGAACTTCTCAAAACATTTTACAACGTTAACTTTCAGACAAAATTTAAGGCGATTAACTCTTCTTATCTAGGAAAAAAGATGAAAAGAAGACTAAAAGAGAGAGCGATTTTACTTTTTTCTTTTGGCAAAGAAAGCTTACTTACCTATGCTTTCTTAAATGAGTTTGGAGTAAAAGTAATTCCATTTTTCATTGAAGAGCCTCAAAGCATTTTTGAAAATAAACATAAAAGAAAACTCGCCAAAGAGTTTTATCGTCAAATAGGCGAAGAGATTGATTTTTTTCCTCTTTCCATTGGAAAACTTCGACAGCCCGAAGATATAGGTTGGGGATGGGATATTATCCTTTCTCAATATGCCTTCGTTTTAGTGCCTTATTATTTCTACTATCAAGCAAAGTATCTTTTTTTCGGTAATGAATACAGCTGTAACTTCAATCTCAAAGACAAAGAGAATTATTACGTTAATCCTGTTTTTGAACAAAGCGTTTCGGGAATGCAACTTCTTCAAAACATTCCTCAGATTTTTTCAATAAAAACTCATATTGGCAGCCTAGTTGAGCCAATTAATGAAATCTTAATTATTTACATCCTCCATCACCGGTATCCAGAAATCGGGAGATTCCAGATGTCGTGCTTTTCTGAAAGGGAAGAAGCAAAGAATAAGCGATGGTGTGGTGTCTGTGAAAAGTGCGCTCGAATCTATATTTTTCTTAAAGCCTTAGGAATTGATCCAAAGAGGATTGGGTTCAGTGAGAATATGCTCGTTCAAGACAAAGCGAAGTATTTTGTTATTTTCGATCAAAAGACAATAAAAGGAGCTTACGGAGCCAGTGGTTTAGGGAAAGATGAGCAACTTCTGGCTTTTTATCTAGCTTACAAGCGGGGAGTGGTTGGTGAGCTGATAGAAAGATTTAAGTGTCAGTATCTTGAACAGGTGGAGTTGAAAAAAAAGGCTCTTTTTGAGAACTATTTTGGCATCTATTCTTCTTATACTCTACCATCTTCCCTTCGAAAGAAAACCTTGAAAATTCTCGAGAAAGAAAGTGATAGAGTTAAGAAAGATTTAATCAAATTTATTGAATAAAAGACTGACATCTCCTTAGAGATGTTTTTTAATTTTATTAGAGTAGTAAAATACAATTGAGTTTTAAATTTAAGAATTCTGCAAAAATAAAAACCGAATCTGTAAACTTTTCTTTTATCATGAAACTTAAGAAAAATATAGGAAAGCTTGACCGGAAAATAAGAATCATCCTAGGGTCGATAATAATCTTAATTTCTATTTTGATAGACTCGACTCTCAGATGGTTTTTTCTTGGTTTAGGATTGATCATGATCATAACTGCTCTGATCGGTATTTGTGGTTTTTATACATCTTTTGGAATTAATACTTGTAAGTTTGACAAAAAATAGGGATAGGATACTCTCTTAAACGAAGAAAAAATTCATTCTAAGCTGGATCAGAAAATTTTAGGAAAAAAAGAGATTTTTATAAATTTGCTAAAAGGAGATAACTGAATTGAGCCAAGAAGATTGCGGATTAGAAAAAATTAATTCCATAAAGAAGCCAAAATCTAAGATTTATAGATCCATTCATGCGTATATTTCTTGCCAATGAGGATCGGTCTCAATTTTAAGATCGAGATAAATTTTTCTATTGGTTGCTAGTGTAAGTTCTTTTCTAGCGTACGAGCCTATTTCTTTAATCTTTCGACCAGCCTTGCCGATAAGCATTTTTTTGTAGCGGTCTTGAGTTGTAAGAATTCTTGCTTTAATGTACAAAATTCCATTTTCCCTCTCTGTGATTTCATCAACGACGACAGTTGTTGTGTAAGGAACTTCCTCGCCAGTCATCAAAAAGATTTTTTCTCGAATCAGCTCAGCAACAAAGGTTTTTGAGTCAATGTTTAGAAGGAGATAGGAAGTTTGATTGTTTATTTGGTATTCATTGTGATCTGTTACTTTAGGTAACATTTCAAAAATCTTGTCAAGAAGAGGTTTAATGTGAAGCTTTTTTAGAGCTGAGATCTCAAAGGAGAGAGAAAATTCCTCTTTTAAAAATTCATATTGAGCTTTGTAAGTTTTCTGGGTAATGTCGATTTTGTTAATCACCAAAATTTTTGGTTTTTTGATTTGCCGAACAATTCCCAAGACTCTGGCTTCTTCAAAATCCCTCTTTCTAGTATGATCAATCATATAAATAACAATATCAACCTCTTCTTGGAGTGCCTGGAGTGTTTTTTTATTTATATTTTCTGAGAGATAATCCTCAGTTTTTTTCATTACTCCAGGAGTATCAATAAAAATGATTTTACCTCTCTCGTCTTGATATAAAGCTCTTATTGGGAAACGCGTCGTTTGTGGTTTAGGAGAGGTAATGGCTACTTTTTGGCCAATAACATTATTTAGAAAGGTCGATTTACCGACATTTGGCCGCCCAAGAATAATTACTTTTCCTTGCTTCATCTATGTTTTTTCAGTTGAAAAATAATTAATTTTATCAAGTATATAAACACTTATTGGAACACCATCTTGACTTTAAAAATTTTATCTTTGTATAATGGTCTTAATTAAAATTTATCCCATTACTTATGCTTAAAAATTTACTCATCTTGATACTTTTTATTTTATTTACAAATTCAGTAAGTGCTAATTTTTCAAATCAGAAAAAAGATCTTGTCAAGCCAACTCTAAGAGAAATGAAGAATCAGTTTCAAATAAAAAAAGAAGAGATAAGAAATAAGATAAAAGAAGAAAAGAAAGAGTTAAGAAAAGAGATGAAAGATGAATATAAGAAAAAAATAATGCCTACGATAACTCATCTAAAAGATGATTTCAAAAAAAAGAAAAAAGAAATAAAACAAGAATTTAAAAAGATAGAGAAAAAAAATAATTAAAGCAGAAATAATTCAGAGAAAATTTGAAAAAGTAGAATTTCTCCATTAACATCACAAATCTATTTAAGTAATCCCTTGGTAAATGACAAGAAAATCATCTTCTGATAAAAATTTTTAACTTTTAGCTTTTTTGAATTCCTGTCTTTTTGTGTTTTTTTGTTGGGGGGCTAGGACTCGAACCTAGATACCTTGCTCCAAAGGCAAGTGTGTTACCATTACACCACCCCCCACATTGGTTAAAATTCTACCAAAAATTTTGAGATTGGCTATTTTGTTAAAATTTCTTTGTGAACAATTTCTTTTACTATTTTTCTAAGGGGGCAATTTTTTTGTCAGTTGTGATTATAATTTTTGCTCTTTTAACAAGATCAAATAAAAAGGAATTTGAAAATAATCTCCAAACAAAAGCTACTCCCTCTGTTAGCATTTTACCATCTCTTTTTAGTCAAAAAGATTCTTCACCGTCAGCAGATAGAGAAAGGTTTAACTTTGATTTTAACACTCACTGGCTTTGTCGATACAGGCTTGAAAATGAAGAATACAAAATAGAACTAAGAGATAAAAAAATCAATCTTGAGATAAAGAACTTAATTAATAATACTTCTCAGAGATACGATCTTTCCTATCTTCTGCCTCTTGTGGAAAATTTTTTCTTGACAAGTTTTATTCAACTTGAAGATTTATTTAAATTATTTCCTGAAATTGATCGAGATAAGGCGTCTCCTGAATCAGGGTTAGTAAATCTTTCTTTTGGGGATTTTCTCAAAAACTGTCAAAAGATAAACAAATAGTTTGATCTTAAAAGTAAGTCCTGGCTATGACCTACTTTCCCCCCCGAATAGCTCGGGAAGTATCATCGGCGCTGACTTGTTTCACTTCCTTGTTCGGGATGGTTAAGGGTGGTTCCAAGTCGCTCCAATAACCAGGACTTACTCCTATTATATAATAAAAAAAATGAAAGGCAAGAAAGCTTCAGAAAGCAAATTGTTGTTTGCTTTTTTAACTTACCCAAAAATTAAATTTGATACCCGTGAAGAAGGAGAAGAAGTTATTCTTCTTCTTAGAGCTCATCCATTTACTCAACTTGGTTGGATTTTTAATACTCTTTTACTCATTTGCGTTCTTGTTGTGTTTAATTTCTTTGCTGGGAATTTCTTAAGAGGAAATCAAATCTGGCTGATTAATATTTTTGCAGTTGTCTATATTTTTACCTATGTCTGGATAAACTTGATTAACTGGTATTTTAATGTTGGAATATTAACTAACAAAAGATTAGTCGATATTGATTTCAATGGTTTTTTGTACAGAGAAATAAGCACGGCTCATTTGGAAAACATTGAAGATATGACAATAAAGAGCGGCGGTTATTTTGGCTCTTTTTTTGATTACGGTTCTATCTATATTCAAACAGCCGGAGTTGAAAATTATATTGAGTTTCATGACGTTCCCTACCCTTCTTTTGTTATCTCTACAATTAATAGTTTAATAAAGAAAAAATGAATAATTTAAATCTCCCAGAATTACCCTCATTTAGAGAGATTTTTGATTTTTTCTTGAAAATAGGACTAATTATCTTGTCAATAATCTACGTTCTTTATGCCACTGTGGCTTCAAGGCAAATAAAAATAATGACTGAGACTCTGGTTGATGATAGATTTAATCATTTAATCCTTCTTTTTTCTTCGATTCAAATTTTTCTTGGTTTTATCTTGTTAGTCTCTTCTTTGTTTTTGATTTGAAAGATGACGAAGTTTTTACTTAAGACAGTCTACTCTCAATTAGGAGAAAATTGCTTCTTCTTTTCTCGAGATAATTTTTTTGTTTTTTTTGAAATTGAAGAAATAGTCTTGAAAGATAAAGAAAGAGATCAATTTTTTTTTGAGGTTAAAAAAAGACTGAGTAATATTCCTAAAAAAGATTTTCTTAAATATTTTCTTCGTCTAGAAAAGAGTATTAATTCTCTTCTAAAAGAAAGAGAGATATCTGCAAGGGTTTCCCTTGCCGGAGGCTATCTTAAAGGGGATGTTTTTTATCTAAAAACATCCAATAAGGGAAAAATCTTCATTAAGAGAGATGATCAGTTTGGTTTGGTTGTTGAAAAGGATCAGTTTGGTCACGGAAAAATACACAAAGATGATTTTTTTATTTTTACGACTTCGACCTTCATTGATTTCCTTGGTAATTTTTTGGTTTTTAAAGAGAAAATCTTGAAAAAAATAGACAACTTTGATAATGGTGAAGTTTTTCATCCTCTTCTAGAGTCACAACAAGAGGGTCTTTTTATCGTCAAGATTACTGATATAAAAAGAGATTTTGATTTTTTTACTGATCTAAAACTTACAGGAATAACTGGTCTTAATTTTTATTTCATTATTAAAAATTTAATAAGCAAGAGGAAAAAACTCTTAACCTTCACTTTCGCTTTGGTCATCCTTTTTGGACTAATCTGGACGACAATTACCAGTGTTAGAAGAAGGAATTATCATCTTCTTGAAAAAAGAATTAATCAAGCTTCCGAATTGATTACTCAAAAACTTGAGTTAGCTCAGGAGGTGGTTTTCTTGAATCCGGAAAGGGCTTCTATTTTGCTTGATCAAACAAAAGATGAATTGGAAAAAATAAAGATTGAGGTGAAAAAGTCTGGGAACAATAATAAGAAGATAAATGAGCTTGAGAAGTTAGTCAAAAAGACTGAAGATGATTTCTTTAGAAAAGAAAATATTGCTTTTGAAGAATTCTTTGATTTGTCAATCGATAACAAAGATGCTTCGATCGATAAGGGATATCTAGACAATGGATTTTTATTTCTTCTTGACAAGAAGAATCGGTCGATATACAAATTGTTCCTTAGAAAAAAATCACTTGAGAAAATAACCTCTGAGAAAATTTCTCAGGTTGACTTAATAGTGGGTGATGAGGAAAATTTATTTCTTCTCATTAAAGATGAAGGAATTTATCAAAGCCAAAATTTTAAGTTACCATTAAGACTTGTCATCAAGAATGAAGATTGGGGCGAAATTATTCGAGTTGATCTTTATAATAAAAATCTTTATCTTCTTGACAGAAAAAAAGATGAGATTTGGAAATATCTCAAAACGGCTACAGGTTTTTCCAATAAAAGATCTTATTTCAACAGAGGCGAGGCCATTGATTTGTCCAATGTGAATTCGTTTGCTATTGATGGCTCAATTTATCTTTTACAAAAAACAAAAATATTAAAGTACACATCAGGAAATAAGCAAGAATTTAATATTAATCTACCAGTAAAGGAATTTAGCTTCGATGAGATATTTACAAACAAAGATTTAGAGAAAATCTATCTTCTAGATAAGAGGAGGGAAGCAATCTTCTTGTTATCAAAGAAAGGCGATTATCTTCAGCAATTCAACTCTCCGCTGATTGGTCAAGCAAAAAATTTCTTTGTCTATGATAACAGAATCTTTCTTATTTTGAATCACAAAATTTATCAATCCAAAAAATAGAGAATGTCTTAACTATCTAAGAGTCGGAATTTTGATTGTCCAGTTGCCATCTGGCCCAATGTTAATTATTCCTAAAATGTTGCCAGCAACGACGTTGAAGATTGTTAAAACAACAAAAACGAGAACAATACCGATGAGAGCGTTAGTAATTTTGCTCTGAGCTTTGGCAATTTTTTCCTTTTCACCTCCTGAAGTAATCCAATCGAAAGCTCCCCAGAGAAGAAATAGCAAGAGAACGAATCCTGCTACTGTGATAAAAAATAAAATTCCAAAAGAGATCAATCGACTAACACCAAGTATTGGATCATCGACACCGATTCTCATTGAGTCTGGTGGACTTATCTGACCAAAAATTTCGTTTATGTCCTTTCTTTGATTTTGACTGAGAGGAATTTTCATATTTTTCTCTTATATTGATCTACTGACACCTAAAATTCGACTAATGATGTTGACGAGCACAAAACTTGAGACAACAATTAGTAAACCAACAAAAGCGTAGATTATGATTGCTTGCGCTTTTTTTAGGATCTCTGGCTTGTCACCGTTTGTCAGATATAAAAAAGCTCCGTAAAAAGCCATCACCAGAAATAAGAAAGCTGCGCCTGTCACCAATAGTGGCAAAAAAACATTGACTAAAGTTGAGATAGAAGAAATTCTTGCTGGTGGAAAAGTTGTTGGATCAATTGAAAGTCCGTAAACCATATCTTAAATATAAAAAAAATTCATTCGGATATCAAACCAGAGATATGAGGACAATTCATTTCATTTTTTATAATATAAATTTGATGTTTAATCCGCAGTATACTATAACAAACAAAATTCTTGTCAATATCAGCAAAATCGAGGCGGCGGAAGAAGTCATTCAACATTCACCTCTATTACCCTTATGGGAGAAAAAGTTTAAAGAAGACGCAATCATCCGTTCCGTTTATCATGGCACTCATCTTGAAGGCAATCCTCTGGAGAAAGACGATGCCAAAAATATCTTGGCTGGCAAAGAGGTCATTGGTCGACCTCGAGATATTCAAGAGATCATTAATTATCGAAAGGTGATTGATTTTATAGATGAAGAAGCCAAAAAGAAAATTGACAAAATCACTGAGCAACTAATTAAGAAGCTTCATCGAATAATTGTTAATAAAATTTTACCTGAAGATCAGCTAGGAGAATATCGTCAAAAGCAAGTTGTGATAAGAAATTCACTTACGGGTGAGGTGACCTTCCGGCCGCCTCCGCCAATTGAGGTTCCATTTTTGATGAGAGAGTTTGTTTACTGGTTAAATAAAGGTAATAACGATATTCACCCGGTTATCAAAGCCGGCTTAGCTCATCACGAACTTGTCAGAATTCATCCTTTTGTTGATGGTAATGGTCGAGTTGCACGAGTTTTAGCCACCTTGATTCTTTTTTTAGGAGGTTACGACATTAGAAGATTCTTTTCTCTGGAAGAATATTATGATAAGGATGCAGCTTCTTACTATCATAATCTTCAAAAAGCCTCAGCTGGTGATCTAACAAGTTGGCTGGAGTATTTTACCTTTGGTGCGGCAGTTGAGTTTAATAAGATAAAGGAAAAAATCTTAAAGATCTCAAAGGATGTAAATCTAAAGGAGAAATTTGGTGGTCAGCAGATATTTCTCACTGAGAGACAAATGAAACTTCTTGAGTATATCCAGGAAGTTGGTTACATTCAAAACCAAACTTTTAGAGAGATATTTCCAGATTATTCTGAAGACACAATCCTTCGAGATCTAAAGGAGTTGATAAAAAAAGGTTTGGTTAAAAAGATTGGGAGCACAAAATCTGCAAGATATGTTAGGGTATAACTTAACTGGTATTTATGAATTTTTCTGAATTAGCGAAATATCTTGATCAAATAACCAAAACTTCTTCAAGACTAAAAATTACTAGTCTTCTCACTGAGCTTTTTGCGCGTTTGTCTGAAGAAGAGATTGATAAAGTAGTCTATCTTCTTCAAGGGAGAGTTGTTCCTGAATATGAGTCGCTTGAGTTTGGTGTTTCAGAAAAGTTAGTTTTCAAAGCGACAATCAAGGCTTTAAATGTCAAAAAAGATTACCTTGATCAGGAATATAAAAAGACAGGTGATCTAGGTGAAACAGTGGAAAAACTGAAGACTCAGCATCAGCATCGACCATTTTATGAGAATGTTCAAACAATCACTGAGGTTTACAAAAATTTTTACAGAATAGCATCTTTGAAAGGAGAGGGAAGTCAAGAGGAGAAAATTAATCTTCTCTCTGAAATGATTAGAGAGTCCGATCCCCTATCAGCTCGTTTTTTAGTGAGAATTCCGACAGGCAACTTCAGAATGGGTTTTTCAGAGATGACAATTCTTGACGCCTTTTCATGGTTAATTTGTGGCGATAAAAGCTTAAGGGAATCGGTTGAAAAGGCATATCATGTTAGGCCTAATCTTGGTTACTTAGGGAAACTCGCCAAAAAAAAAGATTTGGATTCGATTATGAACATAAAGCCAAAATTGTTTATTCCGATTATCATGATGAAAGCAGAAAGACTTTCTTCGGCCAAAGAGATTATCGACAAGATTGGTGAGTGTGTTGTTGAACCTAAATTTGATGGTTTTAGACTTCAAATTCACTACCAAAAAACAAGTCAAACAAGCAATGATTCTGACAAAAAGATCAAGATTTTCTCAAGAAGTCTCGAAGAGGTGACTTTTATGTTTCCTGATCTCATTGAAGCAATAAAAAAACAAATTAGCGCTCAAGAATTAATTTTTGAAGGTGAGGCAGTTGGTTATGATCCAGATCTAAAAAGATTCTTGCCTTTCCAAGAAACGGTTCAAAGAAAAAGGAAATATGGAATCGCCGAGGTATCAATGAAAATTCCTCTTCGATTGTTCGTCTTCGAGTTGCTTTATAAGAATCATCTCAGTTTTTTAGATCGGTCATTCATTGAAAGAAGAAAAGAACTTGAAAAATCAATAATCACTTCCAATGATCCTCAGAGAGATATAGTCTTAGTGACAACAAAGGGAATTGCCAGAAGCGAAGAAGAGATTGATAATTTTTTTGACTCAGCGATTAAAAAAAATCTTGAGGGGCTCATGGCAAAAAAGATAATGGGTGTTTACAAACCAGGTTCTAGAGAATGGAATTGGATAAAATACAAAAAGAGTTATTCCCAAAAAGCTATCGATACCGTCGATTGTGTCATTCTTGGCTATGATCTAGGTAAAGGAAAACGATCAGATTTTGGAATTGGTGCTTTTTTAGTTGGTATATACGACGAAAAAAGTGATCAGTTTTTGACTCTTGCTAAGATAGGCACAGGTTTAAGTGATGACGAGTGGCGAAACCTTAAGGATAAACTCTCGAAACATCATCTAGAAAAAAAACCAAAAAATTATCTGGTGAGTGAGGAGATGAGCTGTGACTTTTGGATTGAACCAAAAATAGTCGTTGAAATTAGATCCGATGGTGTCACCAAGTCACCAATTCATACTGCTGGACTGGCTTTGCGTTTTCCTCGGTTAGAGAGATTTCGCGAGGATAAAAAATTCACCGAGACCACTAAAAAAGAAGAAATCCTAAAGATATTTAGATAAAGTTATGATTAGATTTTTTTATCGTGCTTATTTGAAATTTATGAAGAATAATTGTCCTTACTAGCATAATTGGATATTCGACAAAAAAGGAGTAGGGATTAGTCTTCTCTCTTCTGCCTGAGATGTAAACGAGAGATGTTTTATCAAGATAAATTTTGCCATATTTTATGATGTGAAAGGACAAGTCAATGTCTTCATGAATTTTTTTACTATCTAGACAAACTTTATTCTTAACTATATCCCAGACAGATTTTCGAATAGCAAAGCAAGGGCCAATGAGAATGTAATGTCTAAAGAACAATTTGAAAAAAGATTGGTAAGCAGACGATGGAAGACTTGTTTTTTTTAATAATCTAAGGTCGTAAAATAAAAATTTACTTGAGTAACCGACAACATTTTGAAATTTAAAAAAGATCTCTTTTGCTTTTTTTATCCAATCTTTTTCTATTATCGCATCAGCATCAAGTTTTATTAAGATATCACCTTTTGCCTCATTGAAACCTCGATGTCTTGCCTGGCATATTCCTTGATTTTTCTCTTCAATAATTCTTAGGGGAAGCCTTTTTTGATATTGTTTAGCAATGGCGATGCTTTTGTCGGTTGAATTATTATCCACGACAATAACCTCATCTGGCTTATCTAGTTGATTAAGAATACTTTTTAGAGCCTTATCGATGTATTTTTCTTCGTTATAAACCGGAACAATCACAGAGACAGTCATTTTGTCTATTATAATTTACTCACACTCTAAGCAAAAAAATGTTTTTCTCAATCATTATTCCCACTTTGAATGAAGAGAGATTTTTACCTCATCTTTTGAATGATATTCTGAGAGAAAAATATCCAAAACCTTTTGAGGTTTTGATAATTGATGCTTTTTCTTCTGATAAAACTCATGAGATAATCAAAGATTACAAAAAAAAACTATCTCAAATTCATTTTTTTCAAATAAAGAAAAGACATGTTTCCTCCCAAAGAAACTATGGAGCCAAGAAAGCAAAGGGTGATTATTTAATTTTTCTTGATGCCGATAACCGAATACCTCCTTTATTTTTGGAAAGACTAGAAAAACAAATTAAAAAAACCAAGGGATTAGTTTTCATTCCTTACCTTAAACCAGAAAAAACAGAATCCAATTACAAACCACTTTTTGATCTAGTCAACATCCTAGTTGAGTTTTCTCAAGTGCTTCCCAAGAAATTCTCTTTGGGAGGGACGATGATTGTTGAAAGAAGTTTTTTTAATTTAGTTGGAGGTTTCAATGAAGATGTTTTTATCTCGGAAGATCATGAATTTGTTAACAGGGTTAATGATTATGGGGTAAGAGTAAAGTTCATAAAAAATCCGAAAGTCGTTTTTTCTCTCAGAAGAATGCGTAAGGAAGGAAAAATAAGTTTTTTCTATAAATATTTAATTGCCACTACTAGAAGACTCTTTCTTAATCAAGAAATTAATGAAAAAATCTTTGAATATGAGATGGGAGGGCAGTACTACAATAAAAAAAGTGGATATAATCAAATAAAGAATTTCCTTTTCTTAAGCCAAATAAAGAAAACCTTAAGAAAAATTTTATCACTTATATCTTGAAAAAAGAAATAATTGGGTAATGATCAGAAAAGTGATTTTCTATTCTGAGAGTTTTTATGTGAGTTAAGTTTTTATAAAAAACATAATCAATTTTAAGAGTTTTTTCAAAGAGTTTAAAGATAGGAAAGAACAACTTCTGAAGAAATGAGTACTCTTTCATAGCTCCTTTTTTGTTAGGGTTGATAGTTTGAGAAATATTTTTTGTCGCTTCTTTAAAATTAAAATCATTCATCATAACCTCAAGTTTCTTTCTTTGGATTGGGTAGTAATTAAAGTCTCCACAAATAATAACTCTCTTATTCTTTTGGCTTTTTTCTTTGATGATTTTTTTTAAGGTTGAGACTCTGGCTAGATTTGAACCAACAATAAAAAGGTGAAGATTGTAAATATCAACTTCTTTTTTGGTTTCTTTTTCTATGAGAGTCGTTTTTAGAATTGTCTTTGGTTGGTTTTTGTTCTTAAAAAATATTTTAATGAGATTAAAAAGATATTCACTAGGATTGTTTTTTGGTTCAACGAACTCAGTTGCCTTTAGTCTAAGTCTATTTTTTTTATAAAAAGTGATAACACCATAAATTCTTCCACTTTTAATAAATGAATTGTGGTAATCAGCTAAAGAGTAATTCTTTGCCTCAATTTTCTTTATGTTTTTTTCATCAATCAAAAATTCTTGCAGACAGAGAATATCAGGGTTGAATTTATCGATCACTTTTTCAACCTCAAAAAATCCACGATTAAAAAAAGTATTAAAAGTGAGAACAGACAAAGCCATTTCTTAATTATATAACTAACCAATCTAAAAAAAACCTTTAAGTTATCCACACTATTTGGATAATTACATAAAGATTGATATGAATACCTAAATTAAACTTTTTATTCTATAGGATATCTTATAGAATATAAAAAAAAAATTATAGGTCTTGACAAATCATATCTTTTTGTCTATTATTCATTTACCTTATGATTGATCTTTTAATTTTTTTAAAAAAAAAGTTTCTAGAGGCCAGAAAAACTCAGTTAAACCGTAGGGAAGAGTTTATATCTTTCACAGCTAATCAGTTTGAGAAGATAAGAAAGAAGAAATTAAGAATTCCTCTAACTCTTTATCGGATATAAAAAAAGAGCATCACTACCGCTCGAGTGGGTTTATTCGACGAGTAGTAATGCCCCTAAATTCAAGGGTAGCAAATTTTTTTTCCGTTGTCAAATATCTTTCAGTTTCTTGTTTGACTTGATAGATGAGTTTGTTTAACTTTGTAAATAGTCCCAAGTTTATTTTTTGACTGAAAGACTAAATTTCCGATAATCCTGAATTTTTCTTCATTTAGATTTGGATATCTTTTTCGTTCGAGAGAGGAGATAATGACGTAGGTCACTTGGTATTTTTTTAGAAGTTTTTTTGTTAGATCAATGTCTGGTGATTGGTAAATACTGACTATGTCGGGAATTCTCTTATTGACAAAATCTGGACTACCTCGCCAAAGCCACTGATGGACAAACCAGCCGGCGATCGTTGGCAAGCCAGTGTGAGCCGAGATTCGCTGATAATCGGTGTATGAATCTCCTTGAGCTTCAAGAACCAACGGTTGGCCTTGAACATTTTTATTTAACCAGTCAATGATTTCTTTATCTTCAGCGTAAAGTTTCTTCAAGAAAACTGAGCCATCAAGTTGGGGTGTTTTGTTTAAATCTCCGTAGTATGAAGGAATGGCAAATAATGGGTAGATGGCCACAAAAAACAGAAATAAGACATAAACGGATGAGAGAAGGCGATTTTTTTGGTGTTTAAGAAAGAAAAAAACAATTGAACTTGCCAAACTCATCAGAATGAAGGCCTGATACCCAAGTTTGAACATCGTATTTGCTCGAAAATGATTCGGATAAATATCTTTCACATAAAAAAATTCCGGGATAAAAATTAATAAATTACCAAAGGAAAAAATCACAATTAGGAAGTTAATGATTTTTTTTGAAGATTTGTTTTTAATCTCTACGCTTTTTAAAGAAAGAAGAAATAGAAAAAAACTAATCCAAAAAAATCCCCAGATAACGAAAAGCATCCATAGAGGTGAAACTTGGCACTTATCAACCTCAAAGATTAGTGGTCCAAGTCTCTCTAATCTAGCAAGAAAATCTGGTGGACAGTTAACGCCAATACCAGAAATAAATGGAGAAAAATGAGAGGAAAAAGGATAAGAAAAGAGGAGAAAGGAAAGAGAGAAAATAGTAAAGAAAACAAAAAATTTAGTGCTAAGTCCATAAATAATCAAAAAGATAATTAACGAAAGAAGAAAATAAATAGGGCCATCAGAAGCATTAGTCATGTAATGAACGGCAACGAGAAAACCAAGAATAGTTGAAAAAAAAATCACTGATCCATCGATTTTTCTCACGAAAGAGGAGAAAGGTACTTTCCTAGTTGAAATAAGCAACCTGATCTGATAACGAAACGGGAGATTTAATATAGCCATAAACAAGAGGGCGATCGTTAACAAAACAAAGGGAATATCAAATACGTGAGCATGAAGATCAGCCACTACATAAGAATAAGAAGGAAACTCATGAATAGTGTAAGGAATGAATCGGGTGGCGTTTGGA
Organism: Patescibacteria group bacterium; assembly: GCA_025057905.1. Classification (GTDB taxonomy): domain Bacteria; phylum Patescibacteriota; class Microgenomatia; order UBA1406; family GWC2-37-13; genus GWC2-37-13. Next base: position 297,245 of record JANWUX010000001.1, on the reverse strand, counting down.
TAAAAGTAACTGGAGGGATTGAACCCAGAAAGAATCTGCCAGAACGGTGGCGGTTTAATATTCTCACCGATTTGATAACCCTCAGTGAAGATGTAGATCGTGTGAAGATTTCCTCCCAGATTAACTAAAAAAGCACCCAAGAGGCCAAAGATGGTTAGAGAAAAAATTTTTATCCTAGATGAGAGTACTTTTATGACATTTGCAACAATTGAAAATGATTGAGTAACTCCAAGAGCGAAAAGACTGGAAAGAATTAGATTATAACCAACCGCAGGAAGGACATTAGTTAGTTTTATAAGTATTGAGCCAGTTAGATGGCCAAAGTAATAATAGTTTATTTTTTCAAATGAGTACCACATGTCTAAAGGCGGAAAATGGTTAGTTCTGAGAATTGAGTTTATGAAGCCAAAATCCATGAATTTTTCTAAGGAGTGAATTGATGGTTCTTGACCTCTTATGTAAGTCCAGAAAAGAAATGATGTTAGGAAAAAAATTTCCTCCCCAATGATGATGAAGAGATTTTTTTGAGTTAGTGAAAATCGTTTAAGAAATATTAGTAAAAAATTAGCGATTGAAAATAAACCAATGATGAAAAAAAGACTAACTCGAGAAAAGGGAAGAATTTTAAGCGAAGATAGAACATAAATAAGATAAGAAGTTAAAAGAATGCCTATGGTTTTGGCAAAAGGATAACCCATGTCGAAAGAAAAACGTCGAAAGATCATCGAGGTGAGAGGAAAGAATAAAAGACCAATTAAAAGAAGATAGAGATACCAAGAAACAGCAACAACAAGCCATTCCATTGAGTTTCTATTATATAATAATAAGGCTTGAACAATTCTCTATGGACAAGAACTATCAACCAGCTAAGTTTGAAAATCAAATATATGAAGACTGGGTTAGAAATCGACTTTTTGAGATTGACCCTGTAAGATTAAAAAAGAAGAAAAAAAAATATTTTTCAATTATTCTTCCGCCACCGAATGCTAATGCTGATCTTCATCTTGGTCATGCGATGTATGTTTATGAAGATATTATGATTCGCTATCACCTTTTACTTGGTGATCAAGTTTTGTGGCTACCTGGTGCAGATCATGCTGGTTTTGAAACCCAATTTGTTTTCGAGAAGCACCTTAAAAAACAGGGAAAAAGTCGGTTTGACTTTGATTCCGAGACTCTATACCGGATGATCTGGGAATTTGTGATTGAAAACAAAAGTCGGATGGAAAATCAACTAAGGCGACTTGGATTTGCGCTTGCCTGGTCAAAGAAAAAATTTACTCTGGATGAAGACATTGTCAAAATTGTCTACGAAACTTTCAAGAAACTATTTGATAAGGGGCTGGTTTATCGAGATGAAAAACTAATTAATTACTGTGTAGGCTGTGGAACATCTTTTTCTGATTTGGAAGTCGTATACAAGGAAGAAGTGACAAGACTTTATTACATAAGATACTCATTTGCTAGTAGGAAAGATGATTATCTAACCGTTGCTACAACTAGACCAGAAACTCTCTTTGGTGATGTGGCTGTAGCTGTTAATCCAAAAGATAGGCGCTACCATGATCTAATCAGTCAGGAGGTAATTATTCCTTTTGTTGAAAGAAGAGTTAGAGTTATTGGTGATGATTTTGTTGATCCTGATTTCGGCACTGGAGTAGTCAAGATAACACCGGCACACGACTTCAAAGACTTTGAGATTGGTAAGAAACATAATCTCCCCTTAATCAGAGTCTTCGATTTCGACGGGCGTTTGAACAAGCATACTGATGAGTTTGAAGGTCTTTCCATTTTCAAGGCAAGAAAGTTGGTCGTTCAGAAACTCAAAGATAGAAATTTGATAGAAAAAATAGATGAGAATTATCATCACCGAATAGCTACCTGCTATAAATGCGGTAAGATCCTTGAGCCTCTGCCCAAGGAGCAGTGGTTTGTTCGAGTAAAACCTCTAACAGCAAAAGCCAAGAAGTTCGTTGAGGAAGAGAAAATTAAGATTATCCCCAGGAGATTTAAAAAAATCGTTCTCTGGTGGCTGGAAAATTTTAAAGACTGGAATATCTCTCGCCAGCTTGTCTGGGGGATAAAAATTCCTGCCTATCAATGCCAGTTAAGCTTGAAAGAAAATTCTAATAGATGGTTTGTTTCATTAGAAAAGCCAAAGAAGTGTCAGGTTTGTGGTCAGTGTACCCTTATAGAAGATACCGATACTTTTGATACTTGGTTTTCTTCAGCTCAGTGGCCATACGCAACTTTAAAAACTTTAGGACTATTCAAATATTTTTATCCCACCTCAGTCATGGAAACAGGTTATGATATTTTGCCTTGGTGGGTGGCAAGAATGATCATGCTAGGTATTTTTTACACCGACAAAGAGCCTTTTAAAGTTGTTTACCTTCATGGACTAGTAAGAGATAAATCAGGTCAAAAAATGAGTAAAAGCAAAGGAAATGTTATCAATCCGATGGAAATGATTGACAAGTATGGAGCTGATGCTTTGAGAGGGGCACTGGTTTTTGAGGTTGGTGCAGGATCGGATGTCTTTTTTTCTGAAGAAAAAGTAATTACCATGAGAAATTTTTGCAATAAGATTTGGAACATTGGCAGGTTTATTTACCTAAATCAAGTTGGGAATTTAAAACAACAAGAATTCAATCAAGATGTTGATCAAATCCTCATTAATTTAGAGAATGAATTTAGAAAAAATCGGGCTAAATATTTTCGTTTTATGGATGGCTATCGTTTTTCCCAAGCTTTTGGTTTATTGTATAGCTTTTTATGGCATCGTTTAGCCGATGTATATCTAGAACAATTGAAAAAAAAAATTATTAGTGGTAATATCGTTGCTTTAGAGGCTTTGAAAAAAATCTATCTAGAGTGTCTGCTGATGTTGCATCCTTTTTTGCCTTTTGTTACTGAAGTTGTCTGGAAGTTTTTCCACGGCGAAAAAAAATCAATTCTCAGATCAAGGTTAAAAATTTTCAAAAAAGAATGAAGCGAACTTGGCAACCTAAAAAGCTCAAACCTAAGCGAAAACACGGTTTTTTAAAAAGAATGAGTACAAAAAGCGGTCGGGCCGTGATTAAGAGAAGACGACAAAAGGGTAGAAAAAAGCTGACGGTTTAGTGATTCAGAATTAGTTAGCGAGATTTAGGCCTCAGGTTTTCCAGATGACAAATCCGCCAACGATCAATCCTTCAAGTTTTTTTGACGTTCTTTTTGTTATCCCAATTTTGAATCTTCTCTTGTTTTTCTATCACTTTTTTTCTTTCTTCAAATTCCCAGGGCCTTTGGGTTTTGCCATTATTGGTTTGACGATCTTTGTCAGTTTTTTAATTTTCCCTCTTAACCGAAAACAAAAAAAAATAGCTGAAAAATTAGTTGAGTTAAGACCTAAACTGGAAAAAATTCAAAAAAAATACAAAAACGACAAAGCTCGGCTTCAAGCTGAACAACTAAAACTCTATCGAGAAGTCGGAGTAAATCCAGGATTAGGTTGTCTTATTCCTCTAATTCAGTTGCCCTTTTTTATTGGTCTTTACAATGTTCTTGTTTTTTTTCTATTTAATGACCAGAGTGTTGTTGAGAAGATAAATAAATTAGTCTATTTTCCTTTTTTAAAGGTAGAGCTAATTGACCCTTACTTTCTTGGATTTAATCTGGTATTGTCTCCTCAAAAATCAGGAATCTGGTTTTATCTTTTAATTCCGATAATTACTGGACTGATTCAATATCTTCAGTTTAAATTGATGTCAGTAAACAAAACAAATCAGCAATCTGTTCAAGTTCCTGAAAAAGAAAATTCTTCTCAAAAATCTCAGGAAGATTTTCAAAAAATTATTAATCTTCAGATGAAGATTTTGATGCCGATTCTAATTGGCTGGTTTTCCTATAGTTTTCCGATTGGTCTATCTTTGTATTGGAATATTTTCTCTATTCTTAATTTAGCCCAAAATATAAAACTTACTCATTTTTTGAATCGATGATATTTGAATTTAAATCTAAAATCACCTTACTTTTTTGCTTCACCTAAAAGAGTGTTTTTCTCTTCAATGATAAACGATAGAATTAAGATAAAATTCTTTCATTTATGAACTGTTTTGGTTTTATCTGAACTTAGTTTTGACCCAAGAGCTTTATTTTAATTTTTTTCGATAAAATCCTCCAACTTCAATTTTTGGTAATTCTGCAAAAGCCAGGATTTAAAGGTTTCTCTTGAGGTTGATTTAGGCTCAAAATAGGTGATGGTAAATCTGTTTGCAGAATAGTCAAAGTCTATGAGAAAATAATCAGTTTTTAGAGGAAGTTTTTTCATTAAGTTGTTTTTTTCATTTAAGTAATCAATCGTTTCTTGAGGGATGTCGAGTGGTTCTTCACTGGCTCCAGTAAATCTTACCGGAGGCAGATCAGGGGTGGGGCTTTGAGTAATTTTTTTTGATTCTAGAAAGCGATTATTTTTTTCTTGGTCACTAAAAGGAATATTTTTTTTTGTTGAATGATTTTTACTGATTGTCATGAAAAACCAAAATAATGAGAGAAAAATTATTAAAAAGAATAGGAAAATTGAGATAAGCAGAAAATTTTTTTTGTTTATTCCTTTAGTCATAAGAAAATTTTAATTTGGAAATACTAAAGTTAAATGCCTAAAACCTACAAGTCTGGTGTTTTTCATATTTAAGGGTACTAAAAAACTCTTTGTCCGTCTATCGAAGGCATAATACGGGTCTAAGGTTAGGAAATTTCCTTCTTTATCTATTCCAACTATCCAAAAATAATGACCTATTGGCCTTTCTTTGCCTTGAAAATTTGCCAAGGCAAAAAGGGTTACTCCCGCTCTTATATACTGTCTGATGTCGTTTTTAGTATTTTCGTCAATTTGAATATAATCTCTTTCTTTCTTTGCCTGATATGGCTCAGTTCTTATTTCAAAAGATTCAAGTGTTTTGATATTTGCATCATAATATGTTCCTTTACAACCGATGTAGTATCCTTTTTGAAAAAAATGATTCACAACTTCTTCTGGAGTGACTTTATTTTTTAAATTAGAAATAATCATAGCGACAGTTGTCGGTCCGCAACCGGCATCATGAATAGTGCAGCCTCCTCTTCCTCTACTTAAAGGAAATCTGTTACCAATTTGGGAATAGTAGAGAAATTTCTCGTTTTTAGGCTTAAAAATCACCTCAGATGACTCTGTAGAGATTTTAGCTTCAGCAATGATTATTTGAGGTGTAGAATAAGCTGCAAACGGTGATACTGTGATGAAAGAAGAGAATTGACTTTCGCTTGTTGATAAAGCATTTCCAGGAATATCTGGAGAATTAGATTGTTCTATAGAAAGGTCACTATCCTCAGAAAGTCTGTTAATGTGTGAGTTATTGAGATTGTTTTCTTTTGATGAGGAGTTCAATGGATCAAAAGTTGGGGATAATTCTGCAGGGGTAGCTATTGTTGGAGTAAATTTAATTTCCCCGATCTTTAAAGTTTTTTTGTCTTCTTCACTTTTTAACAAGAAATTATTGATTTTAAAAGACTGAAAAAAAAGATAAGTAAAAGTAATTGTTGACGAGATAATTAAAACTAAGTTGACAATAAATCTCTTTTTCGCCATAATCTGATTATGTCAAATTTTTTTGATTTTTTAAGCAAGAGAGTCGCTTCAGAAAAAAAACCAGACATAGATACTCTCTCAAAGATTCAAAATCAAAGTAATTATCCCCTCGATCATCAGCGAAATCAAGAGACAAACCAAACTCAAAAACCACCTATTTTGGCTTCCAAAAAGATGTTACAGTTTCAAAGTCAGTCTCAGCCACAAGTAAAACCAACACACAATTTCAACCAGGTAAGCAATCATCAGGCAACCGATCCACAGAAAAAAAATAATCAATGGATCAAAAAAGATCAAAACAAGCATCAAGAGACAGTTATCAATCAAACCTCCTCTTCAGTTAAAGAGATTGATTTGATGACTCACTTGACTTCTCGATCAAATCGAGTAATCATGGTGGCGCAACTAAAAGCGCGGGAATTAAAAAATGAATACATCGACAGTGAGCATCTTCTTTTTGGATTAATTAACGATCAAGAAATTTACAATCTTTTTTTAGAGTTAAAGATTTCTCCTCAATTGATTCAGGAAGAACTAGCAAAAATATTTAGAAGAGGAAGTTATGAAAAACCACCTCAGATTTCACCAAGGTTAAAAAGAATTATCAATGATTCTCTTACTATTGCCAGAAAACTTGGTTTTGAATTTATCGCTCCAGAACATATTCTTCTGTCTTTATACAATGAGGGAGAGGGGCTTGGAGCAAGAATTCTGTCAAAGCTTGGCCTCAAGAAAGAAGATCTAAACAAAAAGATCACCGGCAAAAAAGAAGGTTTAATGACAGATGAGGAGATCAAAGCTCAAAAGAAAAAGAGAATTCTTCAAGAATTTACAGTTGATCTGACTAATAAAGCAGCTCAGGGTCTTCTTGATCCAGTTGTAGAGAGAGCACCAACTATTGAAAGAGTGATTCATATTCTTTCAAGGCGAACCAAAAACAATCCTTGTTTAATCGGCGAAGCTGGAGTTGGAAAAACAGCAATTGTTGAGGGACTAGCTCAGAAAATTATCAACAAAGAAGTTCCTGAATCTCTTCTCAATAAAAGAATCCTTCAGCTTGATTTAATGAGTATTCTTGCCGGCGCTTCCTACCGAGGCGAGTTTGAAGAAAGAATGAAAGAGTTAATAGAGCAGATTAAAGCCTCAAATGGCCAGATAATTCTCTTTATTGATGAAATTCACAATATCGTTGGCGCTGGTGCTTCCGGAGAGGGAACTCTTGACGTTTCAAGTTTTTTGAAACCCCCATTGGCTCGGGGTGAGCTTCAGATAATTGGCGCCACCACCATCACTGAGTATCGAAAGTATATCGAGAAAGATCCGGCGCTAGAAAGAAGGTTTCAACCAGTCATGGTTCCCGAACCAACCGAAGATCAGACAATCAAAATGCTTCAGGCAATTAAAGACCGATACGAGGCTTTTCATCGAGTGAAGATTTCCCAAGAGGCGATTGAAGCGGCTGTCAAACTCTCAAAAAGATACATTGGTGATAGATTTCTGCCGGACAAAGCCGTGGATTTAATCGATGAAGCAGCTTCAGCTGTCAGACTACCTCTTATTTCTTTGCCAGAAGAAATTCGATCTCTTGAGTCAAGATTGAAAGAACTCAATCAAGAAAAAACTGAGGCTCAAAAAAGAAAGGATCAAGTTAAATTGAGGATTTTAACTTCAAAAATCGATGATTTAATGACTAGATTAAGAGAAAAACAAGAAGATTATCAGTTAAGAAAAGCTCAAACAACAACGGTGGTAACCGAAGAGTTGATTCGTGACATTGTCTCTCGCTGGACTGGAATCCCAGTTTCAAGAATTACCTCCTCGGAAATGACTCGGCTTTCTCGACTTGAAGAGATTATCAAGGATAGATTTGTCAATCAAGAAAGAGCGGTGACGGCGATTGCTCAAGCAATTAGACGAGGCCGTGCTGGATTGAAGCATCCATCAAGACCAATTGGTAGCTTTGTTTTCTTGGGGCCAACGGGAGTAGGCAAGACAGAGTTAGCTAAAGTTTTAGCTGAAATTCTTTTTGGTAGTGAAGAGGCGATGATAAGACTAGATATGACTGAATACATGGAAAAACATGAAGTAGCAAAACTTCTTGGCGCTCCACCGGGGTATGTTGGTTATGAAGAAGGAGGGAAGTTAACTGAGGCAGTCAGAAGGCGACCCTACTGCGTCGTTCTTTTTGATGAGATCGAGAAAGCTCATCGAGATGTTTTTAATATTCTTCTTCAAATTCTTGATGATGGTCGGCTGACTGATAACAAGGGCCGAGTAATTTCCTTTAAAAATGCGGTGATTATTTGTACCTCAAATATCGCCTCTGATTTAGTTTACAAAGAAATTTCCTCAGCTCAAAATAAAAAAAACGAGAATTCATCTCCAGATACAGGGACAAGAGAAAAAATAAGAGAGAAAGTTATAGCTGAGTTATTGAAGTATTTTAGGCCTGAGTTAGTAAACCGCTTTGATGAGATAATCATTTTTGATGCTTTGGGACTCAATGAGGTCAAGAAAATTGTCAATCTCCAATTAAAGCGTCTCAATAAGCTTTTGGAGGAACAGGAGATAGGCCTGAGTTATGACGAAGAAGTCATTGAGACATTAGTTCAACTTGGATTCGATCCGGTTTATGGAGCAAGGCCCCTTAAAAGAACGATCCAAAGATATGTTGAAGATCCTCTGTCAAACTTAATCGTTACTGGGAAGATAGAAAAGGGAAGTCTAGTTTCAATTAGAGCAAAAAAAGGTGAGTTTATCTTTGATATAGATAGAAATAAAGTAAATTTTGGGAATGTAAGAGATTACTGCTGTAGAAAGTGTTATTTCGAGTTTAGTCAAGAAGAGATAAAAAACTCAACGGTTATCTGTCCAAAGTGCGCTAGCAAGGAGATCTTGATCTTGAGAGATTCTAATCGATATCATTAAAGAGCAAAAGACCTAATGATTAGGTTACTTATTAGTCAGCAAATCAATGTAGGTGGTCAAAGAATTCAGGGACCTCTTCAGATTCCTGGTGTTCAACCCGACAGAATCAGACTGGCCGATGTGATAAATAGAATCCTTCAATTTTTAATTCCTTTGGCTGGTGTCATTCTCCTTTTTGTTTTAATCTGGGGAGGTTATGATCTTCTTCTTTCTCAAGGTAATCCAGAAAAGCTCAAGGCGGCCAGGGCCAAGATTACTAGCGGACTAGTCGGTTTTTTTCTTTTACTATTATCCTATCTTCTAGTTAGATTTATCTCTTTTATTTTTGGTCTTCAAGGAGGGATCATTTGAACAAACTTGGTTTTTTTTATATAATTTCTTGCAAATGTTTTTTAACAAAAAAGATCCACCGATTGTTATCTCCGTTGGTGGAAGTTTAATCGTTCCCAATGGTGGTATTGATACCAAATTCCTCGCTAATTTAAATCACTTTATTCGAGCTCAAGTAGCGAAAGGTCGAAGGTTTATTCTCATTGCCGGCGGCGGAAAAATCGCTCGCCATTATCAAGAAGCAGGTCGAACAGTTATTGGGAATATCAATGACGAAGATCTTGATTGGCTTGGAATCCATGCGACTCGGTTTAATGCTCATCTTCTTCGAACCATTTTTCAAGATATCGCTCATCCTCGAATAATCACTAATTACGATAAGAAGCTTAGCAATTGGAAAGAACCAGTAGCTATTGGTGCCGGTTGGAAACCTGGCTGGTCGACTGACTATGATGCTGTCATACTGGCGCGAGATTTTCGGGCGAATCTCGTGATTAATCTTTCTAATGTTGAGGGTATATACGACAAGGATCCCAAAAAGTATCCAGAGGCGAAAATCATTAATAAAATTACCTGGGACGAAGTTGAAAAAATCATCGGCACTGAGTGGCGTCCAGGACTAAACGCACCTTTTGATCCAATTGCCACGCCACTTGCCAAAAGACTTGGTCTGACGGTGATTGTTACCTCTGGACATAACTTCAATAATTTAGAAAAAATAATTGAAGGAAAGTCTTTTAAAGGGACTGTCATCACTCCTTTTCGGATTGACTCGAGTTATTATGATCGGGAGTATTATTTTGGCAACAAGGATGTCCACAAACTAATTAAGCCAGATTCAGGAATCGGCAAATTAGTTTATGAATTTTTCAGTTCTCTTAACGCTTTGAATTATAAGCTTAGTTTTAAACCAAAAAGCTCTTTGGAACTTGGGTGTGGTTTAGGAAAAATCGTTAAGTACCTTCGAATGTTTGGTGTTGATGCTAGAGGAATTGATTTTTCAAAGAAAGCTTATGAATTGGCAGAGAAAGAAATCAAGCCTTATCTTTTAATAGCCGAAGCTACTCGTTTACCTTTCAAGGACAATGAATTTGATTTAGTTTACAGTCATAATCTGCTAGAAAAACTTGAATACGACAAGATAAGGAAAACAATCAAAGAAAGTATTCGGGTTTCGAGAAAATACATAGTTCATAGAATTTTCACGAAAGAGAGTCTTCTTTATCAGCTTTTTAATAAGAGAGATTTTTCTGATATCTCTTTTTTCTACCGAAGACAATGGGAGAAAATTTTTTCTGATTTTAGTGATCAAGTGTCTATCTTGAGAAAAAAAATTAGTCTTCTTTCTTTTTCTGAGACTAAGATTGTTCTTAAGAAAAAATAATTACTGAGCTACTCTTGCTTTTCATGATTCTGCGAAAGTTAAGATTAGTCAATTTCAGAAATTTCTCTTTGAAGGAAGTTAATTTTGGCAAAAAAGCCAATCTTATTGTTGGAAAAAACTCAAAAGGTAAAACTAATATTCTGGAGGCAATTTACTTCTTAATCAATGGCTTTGGCTTCCGAGAACAAAAAGAAGAAGAACTGATAAGATTTAGTCAGAGCCAGATGTTAGTAGTGGGAGAGTTTTTGATCGGTAAAGATTTATTATCTTTTTCTGTCAGCCTTAAGGCTGATAATAAAAAAACAATCAAAAGGTTTCATATTGAAAAAGCTGAAAAAAAATTCTTTGCTTATATCAAAGAGTTGATAAAAACAGTTCTCTTTTCTCCGAATCAATTAACTTTAATAACCGGTTCTCCTAGTCTTAGAAGAGATTATTTTGATAAATTTATCAGCTTCGTTGATGACGAATATCGAAAAAAATTAATCAACTACGAAAATGGAATCAAGAGAAGAAATAAAGTTCTTGAGTCAAATCTCAATTTTGAAAGGCTCAAAAAGGAATTAAGTTTCTGGGATGATTACCTGATAAAACAAGGTAGTTACTTGACTCAAAAAAGAGCAGAGTATACTAATTACCTCAATCAGAATCAAGAATTAGCGGGGAATTTTTTTAAGATTGAGTACAAGAAAAATGAAATTAGTAATGAGTCTTTAAAAAAATCTTTTGAAATAAGCTTAGATCAGAAGAAAACCCTTGTTGGTCCTCAGCGGGATGACTTCGAAATTTTTTTAATTTCTCATACAGACAAGAAAAGCATCCATCGATTTGGCTCAAGAAGTGAACAGAGATTGGCACTCTTCTGGCTGAAAATGAATGAGATAAAATATCTTGAAGAAAAAACAAAAAAAAAGCCAATTATTCTTATGGATGATATCTTTTCTGAGTTTGACGAGGAAAATAAAAGAATCATCTTTCCAGTCATTGAAAATTACCAATCAGTGGCGACATCAACTGAAGTAATTAAAAACATTAAGGAAGTTAACTATATCTATCTCTAATTTAAGAACTGTTTTTTAACATTGAAGCAATGATATGTTGAGGGACTTCTTCATAATGAGAAGGCTCCATATAGAAAATACCTCTGCCTTCAGTGAGTGATCTAAGATTGGTAGCATATCCAGAAAGTTCGGCTAATGGAGCCAAGGCTTTGATTATCACTGACTTACTCTTTTTTTCTGTTCCCATGATCTTGCCTCTTTTTGAGGAAATATCGCCAATGACGACACCCATAAACTCTTCGGGGATGGTAATCTCCAGTTTCATTATCGGTTCAAGGAGAGACAAATTAGCTTTTTTTACCCCTTCTTGAAGGGCGATTGAACCAGCAATTTTAAAGGCAATGTCAGACGAATCGACTTCGTGGTAACTACCATCATAAAGAGTAACTTGAATATCGGTGATTGGATAACCAAGTAAAGCGCCCTTTTCCATCGCCTCAATAATTCCTTTTTCAACAGCTGGGATGAATTCGGCTGGAATAACCCCTCCTTTTATTTTGTTGACGAATTTAAAACCCTCACCACGGCCTAGAGGCTCAATTTTAATGACGCAATGACCATATTGACCATGACCACCGGTTTGTCGGATATACTTGCCTTCAATCCCCTCAACAGTCTTTGTAATTGTTTCTTTATAAGCAACTTGGGGTTTGCCAACTTTGACGTTCATTCCCATCTCTCTTTTCATTCGATCAACTAAGATTTCCAAGTGAAGCTCACCCATCCCCGAAATGATTGTTTGCCCTGTTTCTTGATTAATTTTTACTTTAAAAGTTGGATCTTCTTCAGTTAGTCGTTGAAGGCAGTAAGATAATCTTTCCTGATCAGCTTTCGTTTTAGGCTCAATGGCTAAAGAAATTACTGGTTCAGGAAAAATAATTTTCTCCAGAATGATGGGAAAGTTTTCATCTGCTAAGGTATCGCCGGTTCGTGTCTCTTTTGGGCCAACCAAAGCCACAATTTCACCAGCATAGGCCTTATCAATCTCTTCGCGATTGTTTGCATGCATAAGAAGAATTCGACTAACTCTTTCTTTTTTTCCTCGGCTAACGTTGTAGACGTAAGTCCCTGACTCTAAAACGCCTGAGTAAATTCTCGTATATGCCAGTTTACCTACGTGAGGATCAAGTTGAATTTTGAAGGCTAGAGCCGAGAATTTTTCTTCATTGACAAGCTTTCTTTTTTCTTCGGTGTTAGTTTTTGGATTAAGTCCCTTTATTTCTTTTAAGTCCGCTGGTGAGGGAAGATAATCAACAATGGCATCAAGAACAGGTTGAACGCCTTTATTCCTTAATGAACTGCCGCAATAAACAGGAATGAGTTTATAGTTTACCACCGATTTTCTTAGAGATATCTTGAGTTCATCAATGGAAATTTCTTCTCCATTGAGATACTTGTTCAGAAGAATATCGTCATTTTCAACGATTTTTTCCACTAGTTTTGCTCTTAGTTCTAAAACTTTTTCTTTTAGATCTTCTGGAATGATCTCGGATTCTGAGTACTCAATTCCTAGCGGATCTTTATCCCAGTATTTAGCTTTTAGAGATAGGATATCTACCACTCCTTTGAAATCTTGTTCTTTGCCAATAGGAAAGGTCATAATCACGGGATTTGCGCCGAGTCGTTCTTCAATCTCTCGAACCGTTCCTTCAAATTCAGCACCTAATTTATCCATTTTATTGATAAAACATATTCGCGGAACTCGGTATTTGTCGGCTTGACGCCAAACTGTCTCCGATTGAGACTGAACTCCTTCTTCAGCGTCAAAGATAACCACTCCGCCATCAAGAACCCTTAGAGATCTTTCGACTTCGGCAGTGAAATCGACATGACCTGGAGTATCGATGATGTTGATTCTTACTGATCTCCAAAAAGTGGTCGTGGCGGCAGAGACAATTGTGATTCCCCGTTCTTTTTCTTGAGGCATCCAGTCCATCTGAGTTGTCCCTTCGTCGATATCGCCAAGCTTATAGGTCCGGCCTGTGTAAAACAAAATTCTCTCAGTTGTGGTTGTCTTGCCCGAGTCGATATGGGCAATTATGCCGATATTCCTGATTTTGTCGATTGGGACAACACGATTTTTGGTGATAATCGATTGAGGCATAAGAGAAATACTACAACTTTTTCACCATCGTAAGTGGGAAAAGGCCTTGTTTTTCTCTGCAAGAGCTTCTGTTTGTTGTTTTTTATTAACAGCTTGACCTTGATTGTTAGCAGCATCGAGCAACTCGGCCGCTAATTTCTCGTAAAAGTGATGATATTCCTTATTTGAACGACTTTTAGCTGCCTCAATAATCCAATTAAGAGAGAGAAACAATCTTCTTTCTTTTCTTACCTCCATTGGTACCAGATAGGAAGCTCCTCCGAGCCTTCTTGGTCTAACTTCCATCTGAGGAGAGGTGTTTTCGATTGACTGATATAAGACTTGTAAAGGGTCTTTTCCTCGTATTTTTATTTCATCAAAAGCTCTGTAAACGATTTTCTCCGCTAAACTTTTTTTCCCATCCTTCATAACGTAATTGATTAACTTGGCGACTTCAAAACTTTGATACACTTTATCTGGCTTTACTTTGATTTTCTTGTAGTATCGACGAGGCATAAGAAAAGTAATGATTTTCAGGCCTGCTTTGGAAACTTAGTGCCGTACTTTGATCTTGAGGTTTTTCGATTTTCGACTCCAGCAGTATCGTATTTTCCTCTGACGATGTGATACTTAACTCCAGGCAAGTCCTTCACTCTTCCTCCTTTTACTAGAACAATTGAGTGTTCAGCTAAATTGTGACCTATCCCGGGTATGTAAGCAGTGACTTCCATCTTATTTGATAACCTAACTCTGGCAACTTTTCTTAAAGCGGAGTTAGGTTTTTTAGGAGTCATTGTCCTAACAATAGTACAAACGCCTCTTCTTAAGGGATTGTTTGTTTTTGTATATTTTCTTTTTATGGCATTGTAATTTAGCTTCAAAGCTACACTCTTTGATTTTTTGACTTTCTTTTTTCTCTTATCTCTCACTAATTGATTTATCGTCGGCATATCTTCTGAGGAATTTCGAATAATACTTCTCCACCAATTCTTGTGTAACCGGTATTAATCTTCCTATTATAACATTTTCTTTTAGACCCAATAAATAATCTACTTGACCCTTGGTGGCAGCAATACTTAGAACATTTGTGGTTTGTTCAAAGGAGGCTGATGATAACCAAGAATCAGTATGAATAGCAGCTTTTGAAATTCCCAAAATTGATATTTTTCCTGTTGCTGGTTTTCCTCCTTTCGATAATACTTTTTTATTCTCCTCTTGAAATCTAATTTTGGAAACAATCTCATCTTTTATGAAAGAAGTATCACCTTCATCTTCGATAATCACTTTATCACTCATTTTTCTGATAATTGTTTCAAAATGCTTATCGTGGATAACAATTCCTTGAGATTCATAGACCTTCTGGATTTCATTCAGAAGATAAAGCTGAGCGAATCTAAGGCCTTTAATTGCTAAAAGATCATTTATATTTAGATAACCTTCAGATAGTGGTGTTCCTTCAATGATCAAATCGCCATTCTTAACTTTTAATTTTTGTGTTTTAGGAATGGTGAATTGTTGTTCTTTGCTATTGTCAACTGATGTTATTTTTACAAGGTATAAATCTCTTTGAGTATCTTCTTGAATCGAGACTTTTCCTCTGATTTCGGAGATAGGGGAAACGATTTTTGGAGTTCTGGTTTCAAACAGTTCTTCTACTCGTGGAAGTCCTTGTGTCACATCAGAGATAACAATACCACCAAAGTGTCTAACTCTCATTGTCAGTTGGGTACCTGGTTCACCGATTGATTGGGCAGCAATGACACCGACTGGTGTTCCAATCTCGACTACTTTGTTATTTGATAGGTCAGTACCATAGCATTTTTGGCAAAGACCGAAAGGAGATTGACAATATAAGGGGGAGTAAACAACGACCTTGTTAATCTTATTTTTGATGATGGTATCAGCAATTTCTTCAGTGACAAGATCACCTTTCTTAACGATGATTTCCCCTTTTTCGTTGATGACATCTTGAGCAATGAATCGACCACTAATTCGATCCTTGAACTTTTCACCTCTCTCACCTGAGTTTTGAATCTCAAGTCCTTCCTCAGTTCCACAGTCTGTCTCTCTAATGATCATGTCATGAGCCACATCAACCAATCGTCTAGTTAGATATCCAGCATCAGCTGTTTTTAAGGCTGAGTCAATTAGTCCTTTTCTGGCTCCTCGAGCTGAGATAACATACTCAAATATTGATAATCCTTCTCGGTAGTTGGATTTAGTTGGTACCTCGATGATTTTTCCTAGCGGATCAACGACAAGACCTTTGATTGCCGAGAGTTGTTTAAGTTGTTCTTTTGAAGCTCTGGCTCCTCCTGAATTAATTATCATCTTCACTGGATTTTCTTCTTCAAGCTGTTCCCAAGTTTTTTGAGCTAACAGCTCAGTTGTTTCGATCCAAATTTTATTAGAGTATCTCTTTTTTTCCTCTAAAGTCAGAAGTCCTTTTAGGTAATTTTTGTTTATTTTTTTTATCTCTTTTTCTTTTTCTTTTATGATTTCATCTTTTTCTTTGATAATTTGACAATCAAAGATTGATACTGATAAACCACCAGCAATTGTTGCTGCCCAAAAGCCAATTTCTTTAAGTCGATCAATTAACTCACCGACAGTTTTTTCGTCGTAGAGTTTGATTGCTCTTGTAATGATGTTTTTGAGATCGCTTGCTTTTATATCTTGATTAATGAAGGGAGAAAAATTTTCAGGCAAAGAATTATTAAAGATAATCCTACCAACAGTTGTTTTTATCACTCTGTCTTCGATTTTGACCAGAATTGGTTCTCTGAGTTTTATCTTTTCAATCTGAAAGAACCGATAGGCTTCGTTTTTTGTAGCAAAAAAATTCAATTCCTCATCTTTTTTGTTGATTAAGTTTTTGTCAATTGTTGTTAAATAGTAACAGCCAAGAGCCATTTCCTTGTTTGGAAGGACAATCGGTGAACCATCAGCTGGTTTTAAAAGATTGTAGTAAGGGAGCATTCTTGTTTTTACTTCTTCAATTGATCTTTTGGAAAGAGGGACAAAAACTCCCATGGCATCACCGTCAAAGTCAGCATTGTAACCTGCACAAACTGTCGGATGAAGCTTTATGGCATAATCATCAGTTAAAACTGGATAAAAGGCAAGGATTGAGAGTTTGTGAAGAGTTGGGGCTCGATTAAGTAGGACTGGATGATCTTTGGTAATCTCTTCAAGAATTGAGTAAATCACTGATTCTTTTTTTTCAAGAAAGACTTTAGCACTCTTAATGTTAGGAGCAAGACCTCTGACAATTATTTCATGAAGAAGAAAAGGTCTAAAAAGCTCAAGCGCCATCTCTTTTGGAATACCAACTTGATCAAGTTTTAGATCTGGACCAACAATTATCGTTGATCGACCAGAGTAATCAACACGTTTCCCAAGAAGATTTTGTCTAAATCTACCTTGTTTTCCTCTTAGGATATCAGACAAAGATTTTTGAACTTTAGAGGCAGCACCAGTAGTTCTGGTTTTTCCTCTTGATTTTTGAAGATCAATCAAGGCATCAACCGCTTCTTGTAACATTCTTTTTTCATTTCGCAAGATTATCATTGGCGCGCCTAAATCAATTAATTGCTTTAATCGATTATTTCGATTTATTACTCTTCGGTAGAAATCATTGAGATCGCTGGTGGCGAACTTACCGCCCGGAAGCTGAACAACAGGCCGAAGATCTGGAGGAATTACTGGTAAAACAGTTAAAATCATCCATTTTGGCTCAATTTTTGCCTTTAGGAAAGATTCGATGATCCTGGCTCTTTTTATTAGCTTACTTCGTTTTTCCCCACGAGCGTTTGCAAGATGTTTTAGACATTCGGCGTATTCTTTTTCCAGATCTATTGAGGAGAGAATTTCGTAAATTGTTTCTGAACCCATTCCTACCGAAAGAAAGTCATCGATACCTTTTTCTTTAAGATAAAGAAAATCTTCTTCTTCTAGGGTGTCATTAGGTCTTATCGCTTTCACGATTTTTGTAATCCTTTCAAAAAAGGCACTTTTTCTGTTTTTCTTTTCAAGATACTCATTTGTTAGAGCTGTTAGTCGTTCTCTTTTTTTAAACTCAATTTCTTGTCTGGCGATTTCCCACTGCTCTTTTTTAGAAATTTTTCCTTTTAATTGGTTAATTTCATTTTCAAACTCAAGATTATTTCTTTCGATTACTTTTTTTTGCTCGTCTTCAATTTTTTTAAGCACTTCTTTTTGATCTTCTTCTATAACTTTAAGAGCCTTTTGCTGTTTTTCTTTATCAACTTTTCTAACAATATAAAGGGCGTAATAAATGATTCTTTCCAGAGATTGGGACGGAATGTTTAAGATCAGACTGAGAATTGAGGAAGAACCTTTAAAATACCAAATGTGAGCTATTGGGGTGGCCAGTTTTATGTGGCCCATTCTCTCTCTTCTTACTGCTGAAGTCGTAATCTCAACACCACATCGGTCGCAGATGATTCCTTTGTATTTTATTCTTTTGTACTTGCCACAATAACATTCATAATCCTTAGTCGGTCCAAAGATTCTTTCATCAAAAAGACCGTCTTTTTCTGGTTTGAAGGTTCGATAGTTAATTGTCTCAGGTTTGGTTATCTCACCATGAGAGGATTTTAGAATGTCTTCCGGTGATGATAGTCTGATTCTTAGACCATAAAAGTCGACGATGTTTAAATTCTCTATCATTATTTAACAAAGTCAATTGATAACCCCAGCGCGTTTAATTCTTTCAATAGAACGTTGAATGATTCTGGGATGAATGATTGAGGAATGTCTACGCCTTTGATGATCGATTCAAAGGCCTTAATTCTCCCTCTCACATCATCGCTTTTTATTGTAAGCATCTCTTGAAGAGTGTATGGGACCCGATGTGCTTCGAGGGCCCAGACCTCCATTTCACCAGATCTTTGACCTCCAAGTTGTGATTTTCCCCCTAAAGGTTGCTGAGTTACGAGAGAATAGGGGCCAACGGATCTGGCATGAAATTTATCTTCGACCATATGAATCAATTTCATAACGTATGAATAACCTACAAGGACTTTTCTTTCGAATGGCTGACCCGTCTGACCATCATAAAGAGATACTTTGCCATCGACAGAGAAACCAACTTTTTTTAAAGATTCGACAATTAACTCTTCTTTTATTTTTTCAAAAACAGGAATACAGAATCTTTGATTGTTTTTTTTAGCAATAATCCCAAAAAGAACCTCGAATAACTGGCCAAGATTCATCCGCGAAAGAATTGATAGAGGAGATAAGATGACATCAACCGGTGTGCCATTTTCCAAGTAGGGCATCTCCCACTCAGGCAAGATCTTGGAGATAACCCCTTTATTGCCGTGACGACCAGCCAGTTTATCGCCAACAGTGATTTTTCTTAGCTGGGCGGTGGTTATTATGATTCTTTTCATCACGTTTGGCTCAAGTTCATTTGGATCTCTTTTGGCATCAATAATCTCGATATCAACAACTGTCCCTCTTTTACCATAGGGAACTCTTAAAGAGGTATCTTTTACATCCTTAGCTTTTTCTCCAAAGATAGCTCTAAGGAGTCTTTCTTCAGCGGTGAGCTCTTTTTCTCCTTTTGGAGCAACTTTTCCCACAAGAATGTCACTACTCTTTACTTCAGTGCCGATATTAACCAGGCCATTTTTGTCAAGATTAGCCAGAATTTCTTCTCTGACATTAGGAATATCTCGGGTAAGTTCTTCTGGACCAAGTTTAGTATCAACTACATCAGCGATAAACTCTTCCATTGTGATGGATGTTAAAATATCTTCCTTTACTAATCTTTCTGAGATAACAAAACCATCTTCATATCCAAGACCATTAAGAGAGGTATAAGCGACGAGTAAATTTCTTCCCAGGGCAAGCCTGCCTTTATCGGTTGATGGACCGTCAATTATTACGTCACCTTTCTTAATTTTTTGATTTTTTTCGACAATTGGTCTTTGGTCAAAACAGACATCTTTGTTAGTTCTTTTGAACCTTTCAAGTTGATACTCAAAAATCTTCCCACTTTTTCCTCTAAAAACAACTTTTTGGCCATCAACGTACTCAACTCGACCATCTTCTGGAGCAAGAATCGTTCTTCCTAAAGCAACAGAGATTTTTTCTTCAAGACCAGTGCCGATAATTGGTCCTTCAGGTTTGATTAACGGGACAGCTTGACATTGCATGTGAGATCCCATAAGAGCTCGAGAAGCGTCATCATTTTGAAGAAAGGGGATTAGAGATGCCGAAGCACCGACGACTTGTCTTGGGGATAAATCGACAAAATTTACTTTATCAGCCTCAACTTCAATGATTTCTCCTTTATATCGACAAACAACAACATCGTCTTTTATCTCGTTATTTTCAATGTTGACGTCATTTGAGGTGATATAGTAATTTTCCTCATCATCGGCTTGGAGATAGACAATCTCGTTGGTGATTTTCTTTTTGATCACTTTTCGATAAGGTGTCTCTAAGAAGCCATATTTGTTGACACGAGCGTAGAGAGACATATATGTGACAACACCGATGTTTGGTCCTTCTGGACTTCTTATCGGGCAGATTCTTCCGTATTGAGAGGAAGAGATGTCTCTGATTGAAAAAGAGGCTCTTTCTTTTTCAATACCTCCTGGACCGCCAACGGTAATTCTTCTCAAGTTATCAACCTCAGAAAGAGGATTAGTCTGGTCAACAATTGTTGATAACTGGCTTGTTCTAAAAAATGAGTTCATGGCTAAGATTAGTGGTTTAGAGTTGACTATTTGGTAAGGATGAGTGTTAGCATCACTGGTGATCAAACTCATTCTTTCTTTTATCTCTCTGACTACTTTAATCATTCCAACTCTTATCCCGTACATTCCTACCAGTTCACCAACTGTTCTAAGTCTTCGATTACCTAAGTGGTCAATATTATCAAACTCGCCGACATTGTCACTAAGATTGACTAAATATTTTATCGTCTGAATTATATCTTCCCTGGTGAGGACAAAATTTTCTTTCTTAATCTCCAAATTAAGATTTAGTTTCTTGTTGATCTTGTACCGGCCGACTTCAGCCAGGGAATATCGTTGCGGATTGAAAAACAAATTGTTTACGGTTTCATAGGCATTTTCTAGAACTAAAGGCTCACCTGGTTTTATTTTTTTGTAAACCTCTAAAATTGCTTCTTCTTTGTTTCTTGCAGGATCCCTCTTCAGGGTTGGAATAATGTATTTTTCGACGAGATTCTTCTTGAGATCGCTAAATAAGGAAAGAATTTCTTGGTTACTAATGTCTTCAAAAACCTTTACAAAAACCGTGGCGATGAATTTTCTCTTTTTGTTAATTTTCATTTCAATGATGTTGTTTTTGTTTATCGTGATGTCCACCCAGGCGCCGATATAAGGCCTGATTTCGGCATTAAACAGAGTAAGACCTGTAGTTTTATCAATTTCGGCAGTAAAGTAAACGCCGGGCGAGCGAGTGATCTGATTAATGATTGCCCGCTCAATTCCATTAATTATAAAAGTTCCACGACTAGTCATTATTGGTAGATTGAAGAAGTAGACATCCTGCTTTTTTTCGGAGTTATTTTTTTTGTTGATAAGTTTTAGTTTAAGGTAAACTGGGGCATCATAGGTAAGTTTTTTCTTTAGACAAAGCTCAAGAGGATATCGAGGCTGACCAAAGTACAAGTCTTCAAGCCCCAAGGTAAACTTTTTACCTGTGTAATCGTCAATTGGAAAAAACTCTTCAAGAATTTTTTTGAGGTCCTCGTTGAGGAAGTTCTTCCAAGAATCTTTTTGAACTTGAATGAGGTCGATTGATTTAATTAGTTCATCGTCGGTTTTTTTTGACAGAAAGATCGTTTCTTCCTTCACGTGATTTATCTTAAGCATCTTTTATAAAAGCTTTTTTTCTACTGCTTAGTAATAAGAAAATTGAAAAAAGTTCTTGATATGAAGTAAAAAAACCACTAGATTCGAAATTATACTCGATAAAATTGTCTATGTCAAATGATTTTTTTTAAAAAAACTTTTTTTGATCGTTCTGAATTTGCCGGTAAAAAAATCTTATTCGATTCAAAAGACCAAGCAGAGTTGATTGTCTTGGTAATGCTACCGTTTCCGGTTTATCTTTTTTTTGCTGATGATTACTCTCATCATTTTTTTGATCAATCTCTTCCTCTACTAGACGAGAAATTTTTCTTATTACTCCTCTTATCTCTTTAAGAATGAATATTAATTGAATGCCAACGCTGGTTGTTAACACAGTGATGATTGTGATAAGAATTATGACAAGTAATTGAGAATTTTCCATTTTTAGAGTTGATAGTTCTTAATTTTTTCGTAGACCAAATTATTAGCTCTCAATAATTCATCATGAGAGGTTCCAGCATCAATCCACCAATCAATAATTTTGCAGGAAAGTTGTCCTTCTTTTAGATAGAGATTATTTAGATCGGTAATTTCCAATTCACCTCTTTTTGATGGTTTCAATTTTTTTATAAAATCAAAAACTCGCTCGTCATACATATAAATACCAATTTGGACAATATTTGATTTTGGTGTTTCTGGTTTTTCTTCAATAGAAATAACGTTGTTTTTTTCATCAATCTCAATAATTCCATACTGCCGAAGATCGCCTTCAGTGATTCGGACTCCGTAGATCAACGCTCCGCCTTTCTTTTTCTTGAATTCTTCGACATCATCTTTTAGATTGAAGCCAAAGATATTGTCACCAAGAATAACCAAGATTTTTTCTCCTCGGGCATAATTTTCGGCTAAACCAATAGCATTGGCGATACCACCTTTTGGATTGCTTTGAATTGAGTAGTAGAACTTCAACCCAAACTCACTTCCATCTTTTAGCAGTTCAGCAAAATCACCCGCGTGATCGGGTGAGGTAGAGATTAAGACGTCAGTTATCCCAGCCTTTTTCATTGCCTGGATTGGATAATAAATCATTGGTTTATCATAGATTGGAAGGAGATGTTTATTCGTGACGTAGGTTAACGGCCTCAATCGAGTAGCTAAACCACCGGCAAGAATAATTCCTTTCATTTGACAAGAATTATTTTTAATAAAAATAAAACTGTAAAGGCAATTAAGATATATTCTATCAGAATTTTTCCTTTAACAAAGTCTTTTTTTGAGTGGTGATAAATCCCCCAGAGAATGTAAAAGCCAGCAAAGGCAACGATAATTAAAAAGTTTATCAGTCTTTCCCCTTGGAAGAGGCTTAAAAAGATTAAGAAGATAAATCCACCAAGAACTAAAATCAAGTAATCGAGACTGTTTCTCTTTAGTTCTTTGATTACTTGTCCGACTAAAGTTTTCATTAGAGTAGTTTTCATTAGAGTACCTTTCCTTTAGAGATAATGGTAAAACTAGCGATTATGAAGAGTATAAAAATAAAATGACTGAGATTATTGCCCTTGACTCTTATTATCCCGAGCTTTTCAGCAAAATAGAAATCAAGAATCAAAACCATGATCAAAAAGGCCAGAAAGATAATCTCGGTGTTAAAAATAATCCGGGAGTAACTGATGCTTCTTTGGTTACTTGCTTCTATTGAATAATTCTTTCTTATTGATAAATTTCTTTCATTATTCGCTTCGATTTTTAGCTCTGATTCATTTACAACTCTTGTTGACAAAAGTAACTCTTTTTCAGCCGGGGCTCCAAACATTTGAACGACCAAAGTTGTTTCTTCACCATTCAAAACACCGTTAACAACGGCAAAACCGACATCTTGATATTCTTTTTTTAGAATATTTTCTCGATGGGTTGGCGATTTCATCCAGGCAGAGATTACCCCTTCACTGAAGAGAAAATTTTTAGCTAAATTTTCCCCGGCAAACTCATAATGATAGTTATTTTTTAAGATAAAATCCCATGGGGCACTACCATCTGGTCCGTAATGCGACCAGTAATTCTTAGAAAACATATGCTGAGCCTTGTCATAAGCTGCCTTGGCCAGTTTTTCGTTGTATTGAAGAGGAGCAAGATTGTGTTTTCGCCGTTCTTCGTTTGTTAGCTCAAAAAGTTTTTTGGCGCTAATATCGGTAGCAAAGCCAAGGATATTACTTATCTCTACTTGTTTGGTTATAAGAATCAGAACAATGGCGATTCCTAGGTAAACGAAGAGAAAATCAAGATGAAGACTTCTGGCGACATAGTTATTTTTTTCATTGGGAGTAAATAAGTAATGAAATAAATCTTTTAATCTTCTCATTATTTGAGTTTATTTTAATTACCACTGATCCACCTGTCAAAAAAGAAATGAAAGCTGAGTTAACCAGAAAAAAAATTCCTAAATCCTTTGGTTTAACCGTTGGTTCTTCAGTGGTTGTGACACCAAGAACATTACCGAGTTGGTCATTAATTTGTTTTTTGGGAAGATTGTCAAGATATAACCGAGAAACTCTTTGAGAAGTGATTTGTAGTCTGGAATTTGAGGGAGAAATTCTTTGTTAACTATTGATTCCAAAAATCCGAGAAGAACCAACTGAATCATTAATTTGAAAGCTTTCGGCTAATATTGTTTCTTTTTGCTGAAGGACTAATTTTTCATTTTTTTGTGACTGGTCAGCATTTGAAAAAGATTCAAGACAAGGATTATTTATTTCACCTGCTGAAGGCTCCTGAAGGCAAAAAATGTCGGTCTCAAAACTAACCCTGCCCCAGGTTTTGTTTTCCTGTTAGTAAGTATATTCAAAGCTATCTTCAACTTCTCTTCTTGGGTTTAAAAGTCTGATTGAGTCACTTGAGTTGTTAAAGATTGAATTACTAAGAAGGATAACACGGTAGCTTTTGGCAGGGATATCGATAGAAAAACTCTTCGGGGAAGAACCGCCATTTTCAATATCATCGAGATACCAATTTCTCAGCTGAACTTGAAAGTCATTGTTATTAAAAATCTCCACTCATTCTTTTTCATTTGATTTTTGATTAACCATTGCTTCAGAGATAAAGATGAGGTTGTAGAAGAACTCAGTTGAGAATGTTGGCGTCGCTGTTTGGTGTTGATAAAGATTGAGAGTTATTTGAGGTGAGGGTATTAGAAAAGAAAAAGAGGGGGTTGGTGAGGGTGTGTCAGTGGGAATTATCTCTAACACCTGCGGTGGTGTTGGTGTTAAGTTTGGTGAGGGAGTTGTCGCGGTTCTTTGACATGAAGTTTTTAACAGGTTAAACAAGCCAAGAGTGGCACTGCCGGTTGACCAAGAATTCTCACCATCAGGAAGTCTTTGGAAAGAAATTCCAACTCCGGGGCCAGCTCGGTAGGAAAAAGAGTTAACAATAAAATTTCTGTCATTAAACAATCTGACACTGTCGCTTGATCGAAGATTAAGATAGAAATTTGAAGAAAAAACTAAACAATTGTTTGGTTCAAGAGTTAATTGATTGGTAATTGTGTACACCGAGGCCGAACCACCGTCATCGTCGATTGTCCAATTAATTATATTGGCACTTTCTGTACCCAGGTTGATTAATTCTATCTGCTGAGGCTGAGGCTCGAGTAACACTTCATTGATTAGAACCCTCGACTGGCCAAAAATTGGATTCAGAGAGAAAAAAATGAAAAACATTAAAAAACCAACACCAGGCAGCCACTTTTTTATTGATCAATTTTTATTCGATCAAAAAAATTTGTCTACTGGATATAACCAACAGAGAAAAGAAATTAGATTAAGCTTTTTACTAGATTTATCTGAAAGTTCCGGCTGAGCAAATATTCGAATAATAGTTGCTAAAATTAAGATCTGGACCGTAAATTGGATCATGCATTATGTAATTATTTTCATCTTTTCTTATTAACACGACGAAGTGACTTCCTCCAAGGTAACAGCTACCAACACCGACAATGACAAAATTTCCTCTTCTTAATTCTTCATTAATTACCTCTTGATTATTTCCTAAATTAACAAAAACTTTACCAGCAACACCTTTCCACGGTAATTTCATATAAGCAGTTCTTCCGAAAAATCTATCTTTCTCCGAAGCGATGTCGGCTGGAGTTAAGCTCGATCCAAATTTTTTAGCAAACATTGCCACTGAAGTTACCAGACATCCAACATCGAGAATACTTTCATCTGAATCACCAATTTTAAGATTGGCCCAACGGGAATCTCTCTGAGAGTAATAATTGCCATCAGAGCCGGCCCCGAACTGATTGGGAGAAATAATATCAGCCTTTGCTTGAGCAGAGAAAGCTTTAAAACTGGCGATTTGCTGTCTGGCAATCTCTAAAATTCTTTTGATTTCAGCTAGATTGTTTCGATAATAGGCAAGTTCTCTGTCTTTTTTCCTCTTTTGTTCCTGAAGTTCTGCTTGTCTTTTCTTTAAGATTTCCTTGAGAGTCACAAGTTCAGCTCTTTTTTCATCTCGAAGTTGTTTTTGAATTTCAAAATTTTTTTTTGCTTGCTGAACCTGAATGAGTAAACGCTGATTGTTGTTTCTTTCTATTTTTATATACTTGGCTTTGTTAACAAGCTCACTTAAATTACTTGAATAGAAGACAAATCCAATTACGTCGAGATCTTTTTGTTTGTAACTTTCCAGTACTTTAGTGAGAAATCTTTGAGAAAGAGCGGTAAGTGAGTTATCAAGTTTCTCGATTCGTGAATCAAGAATCTCAATTTCTCTCTCTAAATCAATCACTTTTTGTTCGGTTTGTCGATACTCTGCTACTGCAAGATCGTACTGAGAGATAATCATTCTTATTTGAGCTTCAGCATCGTATATTAGTTTGTTGTCTTTCTCCTGTTGTTTTCTGCACGTCTCAATAACCTGAGTGCAGTTCTTGTTTAAATTACAATTCAGAGCTGCTGATTCGTTGCATTCAATAGCAATGATTGAGCGAGAAGAAAACGAAATGAAAATGAAAAAAAGAAATAAAATTATCATGTTATTTAAGGATTTTTTACTTAAAATACTTCACGCTTGCTAACAGAGAAGAAACAATTCCAATTAATGTTCCAAAGACAATAACAACAAGAAATAGATAACTGAAAAAAACAGGGTTTAAAGGCCAAATAACCAGTTTTAGTGTTCCAATTTCCACCGCTAGTTCGGCAATCCCTGAGAGATAATCTCTCAAAAATGGGTTTATTGAAATAATAAGCCCAAGAAAAAGTAAAAATGAGAATGATGCAGCCAAGATTCCCAAGAAAACACTCTCGAGAAGATATGGTTTGATTATATAACCTCGACTTGCTCCGATAAGGTTTAGAATTTCGATCTCTTCTTTTCTCAGAGCAATTTTTAAAGAAATTGAGGTGCTTAAGACGACAACAGCCATCAAGATCAAATACCCAAAAAAGACTAAACTAACTCTCCTAGCAGTGTTAGTAAACTTAAGAATTTCATCAAGAATGTCTTTTTGAAATTGAACTTCATCAACAGATGATTGTCTTTTGAGAAACTCAGCGATCTCAGGTAAGAAAAAAGGTTTTGTGGCTGATATTTCAAGAGACGGGGGGAGAATATCAGCCGAGACCATCTCTAAAAGCAGAGGATTATCTTTGTTAGCTCTTTTGTAAATGTCGAATGCTTCTTTCTGGGAAATATATCTAATTGAGGAAATTTTACCTGATTGAGAGAGCTCATCTCTAATTTTGAAGATTAGCTCTTCTGGGGTCTCTGGTTTGAAATAAACAATTATCTGAGGTTTTGTTTCTAAGTAGTTAAGAAAGCCATTAATAGAGACCAAACCTGTAAAAATAATCAAGGATAAAAAAAGACTGAAGAATAAAACCAGAAAGCCAGCCAATGATTGATATGGATTTCTTCTTAATGATTGAAAAACCTTTTTCATCATATTTCGTATGTTCCTTTTCTTTTGTCCTTGATGATTCGAGCGTTTTTAAGAACAATTACTCGTTTTTGAAAACTGTTAACAATATCATTATTATGAGTGGAAACGATTATCGTTTTTTTGCCTTCGAACTTTTTAAAGATTTTCATAATCCCCCAGGCAGTCTTTGGATCAAGATTACCAGTCGGTTCATCGGCAATTAGGTAGTCTCGGTTGTCGACTATTGCTCTTGCAATTGCGACTCGTTGGATCTCGCCAATAGATAGTTGAATAGGAAAAAAATCTTTTTTTTCTAACAAACCGACCAAGGCTAAGGCTTGATTGACTTTTTCTTTTGTTTCTGACCAGGAGAGATTTTTTATCTGACAGGGAAGCGAAACATTCTCAAAAACATTTTTTTCGTAAAGAAGCTTAAAATCCTGAAAAACAATCCCGATTTTTCTTCTTAGTTGAGTCGTTCTGTTGTAAGAGGAAGAAGAAATCTCTTCGTTGTCAATAATTATTGAGCCGGATGAGGGAAGAATTTCCCTGTTAATAAGCTTAATAATTGTTGTTTTGCCCGCTCCGGAAGAGCCAACGAGAAAAACAAACTCGTTTGTTTCGATCCTAAAAGAAACATCGCTTACACCTAGATTTCCAAGGGGAAATCTCTTCGTGACTTTTTCAAAAATAATCATTCATCTAAAATCTCAACTGAGCCAACATCCATTAACCAGCCAGCTTTTTCTCCTGCAAAAGTTTTCCCCCAAACCCGAACTTTTTTTCCAATAAAAAGGGAAAGATCAACAACACTTGAGGTAAGATAAACATTTTGAGAAGGCCCACCTGGTCTTTCTAGATGAAAATTTCCTTCACCATTGATCCCCCCTTCTCTAAGTATTCCTTCAGCTTGATCTTTGAAGGTATTCCTATCTTCGATGCCAACAATTTTTTTTGATTTTTTTGGATCCTCACCGTTTTTCGTTATTGGCATTCTGGTTACCCGATAAAGAAAAAAACCACTTAGCACCCCAAAAATAACAGAAAAAGCGACGAAGATTAAAAAAAGAGTAAGGCTAAGTTTTTGTTCAGAAGAATGGTCTTTAAGAGTGTGAATGATGTTGGTCATTAGGTAATCCTTATCATACAGAGTTTACACTTAAGATTCAAATTTACTATCCTTTTCTAATTCTTGTTTGTTTTCAAAAACGCTTTAATAAAATCATCCAGGTCGCCATCGAGAACTTTCTCAATATTAGTTTCTTGATAGCTCGTTCGAAGATCTTTGATAAGTTTGTAAGGGTGAAAGACATAGCTTCTAATTTGTCTACCCCAGGAGGGTAAGGCTCTTTGTTTGAGTGAGGAAAGAGTCTTTTCTTTCTTTTCTTGTTCCGTAGCCCAAAGCTTTCCTCGAAGGATCTTTAGAGCATTTTTTCGGTTGGCTTCCTGATAGCGTTCACTTTGACAAGTGACGACAATACCTGTTGGTTTGTGAATTAGTCTAACTGCTGTTTCTACTTTGTTAACATTCTGACCTCCCTTGCCTCCGGATCGATAAAATTGCCAAACTAGTTCGTCTTCCTTGATCTTAATTTCATTCTCTTCAATTTGGGGAAGAACTTCAACTAAGGCAAAAGAAGTTTGTCGCAAGTTATCAGCGTTAAACGGAGAAAGTCTGACGAGTCGATGAACTCCTGCTTCTGCCTTTAAATAACCATAAACAAATTGGCCATAAACATTGATGGTGATGCTTTTAATACCTGCTTCTTCTCCTCTTACTCTGTCGATCTCTTCCCATCGCCAGCCTTTTCTTTCAAAATACCGAGTGTACATTCGAAAAAGCATCTGAGCCCAATCCATTGCCTCTGTACCTCCCTGGCCAGCATAGATGGAGAAGATAGCGTCATTTTTGTCATAATTGCCTGAAAGAAAAAGACTTATTTCGTATTTCTTGATTATTTCCTCGGCTTGGTCGAGGTGATTTTCCTCAAGAAGAAGTTGAATAGTTTCGAGATCGTCAATTTCTTTTCTTAGTTGACTTATTTCTTTCATAGCTTCGGTGGCTCTTTGAGGGCTAAGCCAAAAATCAGGTTGGTTCAATTGACTTTCCAGATTTCTGAGTTCCATCTTTTTTTTTTCAAGAGAGATTCTTTCCAGAATATTTGTATATCTTTTTTTTACCTCCTCTTTTCTCATAAAGAAGAATCAAAAGAAGAAATTATCATTTGAAATCAGAGCCAACAATAATGATAATGTCGGGTATTTCTCTTTCTTCAAGAAAACTCTCTTTAAGGAGAGAAAAATAATAACCGAGATCTTTCTTTATCTGATTGAGAGCTTGGGATTTTGACTTTTTTACTTTGATCTCTGTATTTTGATAATTAAAATTATCAGCGTTTCCAGTGATCACTTCTGAATAGCCTTTTTCTTTCAGAATTGATCTTAACTCACCCGCTTTTCCCGGTATGCCTGAGCCATTTAAAACCTGAATTTTTAGTTCCTCCTTTTTTATAGTAACTTGAGGAGTTGAAGAATTGAGTTGTGGTTGAGGGGTTGGAGACATTTGAGCTTGAACTTTTTCATTCTGTCGATTATTGAAGAGTGAGAAACGATAGTTTTTGAGATTGTTAATATTGCTCAAAACCAAAAAGCCACCAAGGGAAACTAGAAATGAAATGATAAAAATGAAAGCTTCTTTTTTTGATGATTTTTTTAACTTTGACCGATAGATTTCTTTTTTTGAAAGTTGGTGGTTTTTAAATATCGAAAATTTTTCTTCCTTGGAAAAAATGAAAGCTCCAAAACAAACATCGTATATCAATATTGGGAAGATTTCTTGATTTTTAACAACAAGAGTCTTTAGGTAGTTTTCATAGTAATTAGGAACTATTCTTTTCAAAGGATTCGTCCAGATACCGATATCCCGAGTGAAGGTATCTTGACGAATCTTATCTGATTGATGTCCAGACAAAATAATTCTGTTGAGTTTTATTTTTCTTTCCTCAATTTTGCCAATGATATTCCTTAATGTCTTGAGGTA
Organism: Patescibacteria group bacterium; assembly: GCA_025057905.1. Lineage (GTDB taxonomy): Bacteria > Patescibacteriota > Microgenomatia > UBA1406 > GWC2-37-13 > GWC2-37-13. The sequence continues at coordinate 267,035 of JANWUX010000001.1, read as the reverse complement.
GTTCTTTTCTTCATTTAGGGTTTCGAAAAACTGAGTTTTGTCAACAAGACCAAAATTATCAAAAACATAGCCATAGATAAACCCTTTTTCAAGGATTGCATAAAAAATTACCTCTTGTTTATCGTTTTTTAGGGTTTTTTCAAAAAGTTTATAGTAAACAAGTGGTTCAGGGATAACATTGATAATTTTTAGATCAATAAGTTCGGCCGCTTTCTCCAGTGAATCCAGTTTTTCTTTCTTCAAACCGAAAAAATTGATAATTTTCTGGGTCTTAGTCTCCTTAATGAAATAGTCGAAAATTATCTCTTCGGGTAACAAAGCTAAAGTCGTTGAGATTTTGTCAGTGATGAATGAATTAATAGCTGGTTTAGCGATATCGAAAGGTACTTCTGTTCTAAAAAAATAGAAGAATTCCTGAGGAAGAATTAAGAAGAGCCGATTTTCTCTTTGGTTTTTCGAGGAAAGAGCCGAGATTGATTCTTTCAAGGCCGAGGCAATAATATCAACATTTAGCGGTTTATTAATTGAGATTAGCTCTGAGTGATAATCTTTTTCAAAAAAAGCGATCTCCTCTTGCTTTAGAAAGGTTTTTTTTACGAAAAGAGTCTTGATGTTATTCCTGTTCAAAAAAAGATAAATCATAATACCTATATGATAGTTAAATTCTCCTTAAATATCAATTTTTTGAATGGAGCCTTGATAAAATATGATTATGAATTATTCGCTGATTGAAGAGATTAAAAAAAGAATTGATATTGTTGATTTTATCAGCAGTTTTATTGTTCTAAAAAAAGCTGGTAGAAACTTCAAGGCTCTTTGCCCATTTCATCAGGAGAAGACACCTTCATTCATTGTATCTCCTGAGCGGCAGATTTGGCGGTGTTTTGGCGCCTGTGACGAAGGGGGGGATGTAATTAAGTTTATGATGAAATGGGAGAATCTTACTTTTTATGAAGCTCTTAAAGAGCTAGCTCAGCGAGCCGGCGTTCCCTTTGTTCACAGTCTTAGCTTTGAAGATAAGATCTGGAAAAAAAAACAGCGCTTTTTGCAAATGAACAATCTTGCTGCTGAATTTTTCTCGTTTGTTTTACTTAAGCAAAAATACGGTGAAAGAGCTCTTAACTACCTTCGCCAGCGTGGTTTAACCACTGATATCATTACTCAATTTAATCTTGGTTATGCGCCAAATTCTTGGACTTCCCTCCTAGATTTCTTAAAGAGAAAAAATTTTACCGAAGAAGAGATTCTTGATAATGGTTTGGCTAAAAAAACTGACAAGGGTAATCTGATTGATTTTTTTCGAGGGAGATTAATTTTTTCCATCAAAGATGCTCGAGGTTTGATTGTTGGTTTTTCTGGTCGAGTTCTTGACCAGACTTCAAGCGAGTCAAAATACATCAACTCGCCTGAAACTCTTCTTTTTCGAAAAGGAGAGATTCTTTATGGAATCGATCAAGCTAAGGAAACAATTAAGAAAGAAAACAACGTGTATTTAGTCGAAGGTGAATTTGATGTGATTTTACCTTTTCAGTATGGTTTAAAAAATTTTGTTGCCGTTAAAGGAACATCATTAACTTTTCAGCAGTTAATCTTTTTAAAACGTTACACTGATAGATTAACACTTATGTTTGATGTCGATAAGGCTGGTATCAAGTCAACAAAAAGAGCTATAGATCAAGCAGAAAAACTTGATTTTGAGATAAGAGTAGTTAAGCTGCCGATAAATAAAGATCCTGATGAGGCAATTATTGAAAATTTCAGCCTTTTTAAAACCTATATCAAACAATCAAGCAACATCTACGACTTTATAATTGATACTGCTCATAGGGAATACCCGGAACTGACGCCAGTTAATAAAAAGAAATTAGCAGAAAAAGTTCTTCCATTTATTGAAAAAATTGCCAACCCAATCATCAAGGATCATTATCTAAAAAAAATCACCAAGATTCTTGAAGTCAGTGAGTCAGTGATAAGAAAAATGATCAAAATGATTGAAAACAAGAGACAGCAACGCTATCTAGTTAATCTTAACTACAAAAAAATCAATCCAGATGAGCGAAAAATACTCATTGAGAAATTTCTTCTTAGTTGTCTTTTTCAAGATGAAGAGCCTTTTGTTTTGGCAAAAAAAATTTTCAGCATTCTTTCCCCGGCAGATTTTTCCCAGCCTGCCTTCCAAAAAATTATTTTTCACTTTCTTGAATATCAGAATAAAGGTGGGACTTACTCTTTAGAAACTTTTGTTGATCACTTGCCAGCCGAGCTAAAATCAGTTTTTGATGAGGTCTATCTCTTTTCTTCTCTTGAAACACCTTTTTCCTTTAGAAGTCTAGAAAAAATTTCTCTTGAAATAAAGAAAAACTCTCTTAAAAAAGAGATAAGAGAAATCTTGGAAGCGAATCAAGAAACAGAAAATGAGAGATTAAGACTTGTTCAGTTAAATCAACAATTAAAAGAAGTAGAAAAAAGTCTTCAGCAATAGTAAAATCTCTATTAAAAATGAAAAAAGGATGAAAACTAAGTTGCCTAAAACACTCAAAGATCTTCTCAAACAAGGAAAAGATGATGGTTTCTTAATCCAGGATGATATTCTTCTTGTTTTCCCGGAGCCGGAAAAGCACATAGATGAAATTGATGATTTTTTCGATAAAGCCCTAAAAGATGGTATTGATATTTTCGAGACGATCTCAACTAAAGACGAACATGATGCAAAAAAATCAGTGGAAGAAATTGAGAAAGAGTTAGAGAGTCTGGCTGTCTTAAAGCAAGGCGAGTCTCTTGATCCAATAAAGATGTATCTAAAAGAGATTGGAAAAACACCTCTATTAACTTTTGACGAAGAGATTGAGTTGGCTAAGAGATATGAAAAAGGTGATCTAGAAGCTAAAGAAAAACTCATCAAAGCAAATCTTCGCTTAGTTGTTTCCATTGCCAAAAAGTACCTAGGAAAGAAACTTTCTTTTCTTGACTTAATTCAAGAAGGCAACAAAGGATTGATTCGTGGAGTTGAGAAATATGACTGGCGACGAGGTTTTAAGTTTTCTACCTATGCTACCTGGTGGATAAGACAAGCGATTACTCGAGCCATTGCTGATCAATCGAGAACGATTAGGATTCCCGTTCATATGGTTGATCAGATTAATCGCTACTACAAAGTTCAACGGCGACTAACCCAGAAATTAAGCCGAGAGCCTAAAATCAAGGAGATTGCTAAAGAGATGGGAATTTCGGTCGAGGAGGTTGAAAACTTAATTAGAATTTCTCAACAGCCTCGATCTTTGTCCACGCCAATCGGTGATGACAAAGAGGCTACTCTTGAGCAGTTTGTTCCCGACACTAATCAACCTAGCCTCTATGACAAAGTTTCACAAGAGCTTCTTAAAGATGCAATCGCTAAGGTTCTTGACTCTCTATCTCCTAGAGAAAAAAAAGTTTTAATCATGAGGTTTGGTCTGGATGATGGTCGACCGAAAACTTTGGAGGAGGTTGGTCGAGAGTTTCGAGTCACCCGAGAGCGAATTAGACAAATTGAAGCAAAGGCAATAAGAAAGCTTAAGCATCCCAGTCGGGCTAGAAAGTTAAGAGACTTTTTAGAGTAAATTTCAATGGCAAAAAAAGAAAAAAAACCAGTTCAGAAAGCATTAAACTTTTGGGCAGTCATCTTGATTGTCTGGGCTTTTTATCGCTCTTATTTTAAAATGCCGATTTGGTTTGATGAGATAATCATCAAATTTTTAGTTTTCACTTTGCCAGTTTTTTATTACATAAAAAAAATCGAAAAAAAACCCATTTTTGAGAGTTTATATCTTTTCTTCAGACCCAAGTTGATCATCAATGATTTTTTTTATGCTTCATCTTTAATTTTAATCTTATTAATAACGATTTTCTTCGGTTACTATTTAAGAACCGGTGATTTTTTCTCTCTTGAAAATTTACTAATACCTGATTCTTTTCTTTTTTTTATTTTTGTTTCTCTTGTTTCTGCTTTTCATGAGGAAGTTATTTCTCGAGGATTTATTCTAAAAAGACTTTATGAGGACTCGAAGAACTTATTTTCATCGACTTTTTTTGCAAGTGTTTTGTTTTTTTTTCTTCATATTCCGATTCTTTTTTCAGACCCAAGAACAACGGGCAGTTTTCTTTTCTTGGCTTTAATAACAAATGTTTTTCTATCAATAGTCAACGGACTGATTTTTCTTTGGCGGCAAAGTCTTTTCTCACCAATTTTTATTCATTCTATCTATAATCTACTCATCGGAATAATTAAAGTGTAGTCAGTCTCTAACTTCCTTTATTAGAAAGATAGTTTCTGTCCCGATCTTGATTTCCTTAAGTTTTTTTTCTTCGTGAAGATTGAAATCGTCGGGATAACCAATGATGACATAGTTTTTCGTTTCCTTGATAGGCCAGAGTTCAAAATAGAATTTGTCAAACTCTCTTACTTGAGTAAAGCCGTACTCATCAGGGGGTAAGAGCCTGGCTTGCTGTTGAAATCGCTGGGGTGGATAACGAAGAAAAAAAAGAAGAAAAATGTAGGGTTGTCCGTTTTTTCGAGTAAGGTAAAAGCGGTCAAATTTGTGATAATTTGTTTTTATATAATCAGCCAATTCTCGGTAACCAACCTGCCAACTTCGAAGGACCACTGCTCTTTTTGGATAGTGAAAAAAGTAAAACTCCCAAGAGAAAAATAAGAAAAGAATATAAAAAAGTACAAAAAAAAGACCTAACAAAAGATTAGTTTTCTTTATAAAGTTAAAGAAGCCATAACTAGCAACAATAAAAAAAGGTATAAGAAGAAAAACGGTTCGAGTGAGGGATTGTTTCGCCCAGGATAAACTTCCAGAAAATGGCGCCAGCAAAATTAATATTAGAATCAGCCAACGCCACTTTTCCCTGTTAGCAAAGAGAAAATAAAGACCGATGAAGATGAATAAATATTCTACTGGTGTTATCGGTGAGACACCCTCAAAGCCGAAGCGGGGATTTTTATCTCCCTCAATCACCAGAAACTGAGGCGAGAAGTAGATTAAATAATTACTAGTTAGCTCTCGAAAGGCAAGTGTAAATAAGTTATGAAGTACTTGAAATGGAGTTTCATTTCTTAACTCGGTTAGTTTGCTTGCAAAGCCAGGCGTTTTAAAAAACATGAGATTGACAACTCTTGTTGGTTGATAGCGAAGATCTGTGTATATAAAGAAAAGAGTGATTATTAAGCTTATTAAAAGGTAGTAAAATGAAATCTTCTTTTTCAAAGTTAGATAAACTAGAAGACCAATAATCATCAAGACCCAGATTCGAGATGAGTGATAACCAAAGAGAAACAAAAAATAAGAAAGGCCAAAGACAATTACGTAACCAAAAGAGATTCTTTTCATTCCCTTCAATATTAAGTAAAAAGATAAAGTTAGAAAAAAAGCCGTCAGATAACCTTCATGGGCTTGTCGACCGAGCGTCTGAAGCCCCGGTGAGAATCCAGTTAAAAAAGAAGCAATCATGGCTATCGGGGTTGACCGAAAAAGTTCTTTTGTCAGAAGATAAACTAAAATTGGAAAAAAGAAGACGAATGGCAGGTTAACCAGTCTTACGGCCCATTCGGTCAGACCAAAAACTGCTACCCAGGGAATTAAAAGATAAGTTATTACTGGCAGTTTATAGTCACCAAAAGACTGAAATCGCAGAGGCAGAAAGTGACCATGCTGATCTTGACCAGTCAAAAGAATAGAATAGGCATCATACGCGTTAGTGGCTTCATCAGCATTTAAAGCCGGGGGAACTCTGGTTATTTTGAAGAGAAACAAAAAAGTTGAAAGGAGACTGATAACAAAAACAAAAAATAGTGATTTTTTCATGATTGAAACAAGTCAAGAATCTCTTTATCTGTTTTTTTAAACAATTTTAAGACTTTGTTTCTTCTTGATATTAATTTATGCAATCTAAAAAAAGCTTCAAAAAATCCTGGTTGATTTATGTAGCCTAAAAGATGAAAAAAATGATTTTTCCAGAGAGAGCTGTCAGTAACATTCTTCCAGAAAAAAAGAAGTTGATTTCTAAGGGCGATTTTCCTTACAGTGTCCTTTTTAAAGTACCGGCTGATGGTGGTTTCATGATGATGGATTACGACCACTCTTGGGTCAAAGATTATTTCATAACCTGCCTTCCAAGCTCGATAGCTCAAGTCGACATCTTCCCAATAAAAAGGCGAAAAAAGATCATCAAACCCTCCTAATCTTTCAAAGATATCTTTTCTTAAAATTGTTGAGCCACCCTCAGCCCAAAAATTAAAACTCGGTTTGTCTTGATCGAAGATTCTTGACTGGTGATAAATTAGACCGTCTTTAAAGAAACCCCGGTTGGCGCCAACTGTCTTACCATTTTTTTCTTTTTGGATTAGACTGACGGCAAAAAGCCTGGTGTTTTTTCTGAACAAATCAATAATTTTTTTAAATGAGAAATCTTGGATGATAACATCGGAATTAAGCAAAAAAAGATACTTCCCTTTAGCCATTTTAACCCCTTGATTAATGCTCTCTCCAAAACCAAGGTTTCTCTCATTGTCAATTACCGTGATTGAAGGGTAGATGTGCAAGATCATCTTTCTTATTTTGACTGCCGGATAATCATTTACTACAATTAACTGACAATCAGATAAAAATCGATAATTTCTTTTTAGATTTTTTAAAAAGAACTGATAATTCTTATAGACGGGAATGATAACGGAGAACTGAAATAAGTTTTTATTCATCTAGAAAAGCTCTGAAACTCGACGGCTAAATACTTTTCTAGTAAATTTTTTTCTGATTAATCTCAGATTGTTCTTGATAATTCTTTCTCTCAATGAGGGATATTTTTCTACTAGGACCATTTTCTCGACTAACTCTTTTTCATTTTCAAAGAGAACATCTGGTTGATGTCTAAAGAGTTTCCTTGGACCGCCCGAGCGATGACAAAGAATAAAACAGCCAGAGGCTGCAGCTTCAAGAGGAGCCAAACCAAGATGCTCGACTCTCTCTGGTTGACGAGCTTCGTCAACCCCAAGACCAGTAAAGTGCCAGAGGTATCGAGCTTGATGATAGTAAGTGAGCAATGTTCTGAGAGATAGGTTAGGAAGAATGACGATATGAGAATTTTTTTTTGAAAGGAATCTTAGATGATTAAAATAATCATGATCCTCTTTTTTTAAGCCTCCAACTAGAATAAGGCGGTAATCTTTAAAGAGAGGGCTTTTTTTCTTTAATTCAACGAAGATTTCAATCGCTTTTTCGTGATTTTTAGAGTGAAGATGAGGAAAGAAACGGCCAACAACAAGGATAATTTTTTCTTTTATTGATTTATTGGTTAGAAAGAACTCCTCGCTTACATAAGGTAAAATCACAAAGCTTCTAATTCCCCATCTTTTCAGCCACTCACTTGTGTACGGCGAGTTACTTAAAAATTGATAATTAAGAAGCTTAAGTCGGTTTAGCAGGTGAAGAGAGTAAAGTTTTTTATCAGGAACCATAGCAAAAATAAAATTTTTTTTTGCGGTTGAAAAAAAGTAACTTCCGTCGGGGACGTAAAAAAAGTAATCAAATTTTCTCAAGAATATCATCTTCCTCCAGGAGGTTTTAATCAAATCAACAGAAAGCCAATTGGCTTTTTTTACAAAATCAAAACCAAACCGCTTAAAAACAAGCGAAGAGAGGTTTTCTTTCCAAAAAAAAGAGACGGTTGCGCCTTTTTGAGAAAAAACCTCCAAGATAGCAAAAAGATGTTTTTCCCCTCCACCCAAAACATCAAGAAAAGGTGAATAAACGCCGACAGTTTTACTTGTCAGTGACGATTTTTTCATAAAGAAAAAGATAAGTGATAGTTTTTGAGAAAGCCTGGTAAATTGACTCGAGGATACCGATTGAGCCGTCAAGAAAACCTCGATTCCTAACAAGCCGACGTCCCAGTTCGCCGAAGAATTTTCTAAAAAAAGTGAGAGTAGACGCCTTTTTTTTTGCTTCAAAAAGTAACTCAGCCTCAATCGTTTCAAAAACAATGGTTTTATTGACCATTGATCTTAAATCACTGTGAAAATAATGATAAATGGGCTGAGAAAGAGTGCCAATTTTTCCTTTGATGATCGGGGAGGCGTGAATAACTTTTGGCCAGCAAATGAGGTTTTTTTTGTTAATGAGGCGGATTTGATAATCCGGCCACCAGCCACCCCATCTTAACCATTTTTTTTGACAAATGTGATCATTTCTTAAAGTAAAGATATTTTTTCGAGGAATTTTGTAAGCGCCAAAATTTTCTTGTTGAATAGTTTTTTTGATCTCTTCGGACAAGGAGAGAGAAATGCGCTCGTCGGCATCAATAATCAATACCCATTCGGTCTGAGCTTTTTTTATTCCTATTTCTCTAACCGTCTCGACAATTGGAGAATTAGGATAAACGATAGTGATGAATTTTGAAAGGATTTCAGCATTTTCTATTGATTGTTTTAATTGATAATTATCCTGGGGAGAGTAGATAACAACAGTTAGATTTTTCATACCCTATTTTAATCTATTTTGATCTTTCTGACTAGAAAACCAGCAAAAAACAGATAAACAAAAGGAAGCAAGGGAATTAGATATCGAACATTTGGAAAAGTGAGAAGGTTGAAAAAAATGTAAGTACTGGACCAAATGATTGGTAATAACCAGTTATTTTTAAAACACAAGCCTAATACTCCAAAATAGGTAATAATTGGCCAAACGGGACTAAAGTGAGCTTCTTGGGCCGGTTTTTTTAGGTCTGGGTAGTACCGGCCAAAAAAGAGAAGCTCAAAAAGACCTGGATTTATAAATAAGGCTTCTTGTCTACCTTGGACATGAAAAGCAAAAATGTATTTTTGAAGGCTCAGAAAATCAAGGAAAGAGTGACCCTTTAGAAAATATTGAAAATAACTGACTATAAGTATAAAAAATGAAACTAAAAGACTAATACCAAAGAAAAAAATACCTGGAAAGTTTCTTTTGGCTAGCAAATAGATCACGGTGGCGGTGATCACTGGTACAGAAAGAAGATAGACTTTGACGCTAATCATAAAACCAAAAAAAATACTTACCAAAAAAAGAGAAAAAAAACTTTGTCTTTCTTGATAGCTAATAGTAAAGAATAAATAAAGGCAAAAAAGGCCAAAAAACAAAAGATCAAGATTAGTGGAGAAGATATTTGCAATAAACACTGGTTCTAAAAATACAGCAACAGTCAAGAGAAAAGCAATGATTTTTTTTCTCAAAATTTTTTTATAGATAAGCAAAAAAAAACTAAGAGCACAAAAAACGCCGCTCCCTAAACTAAAGAAATACTCGTTTTTTAGATAAAGAGCGCTTATGCCAATTAAATTTTTCCCTAATGGTGGGTGTTCCGGATTAAGAAGTGATGGGTCAGTTCCTTTAAGATATTTCACGCCAGCATAGGTATACAGAACATCATCCCCAATTGGATGTTGGCTATTGGGGATCACCCACTGAGACTGAAGATATTGGTTTTCATACTTCTTAAAGTCAAATTGATTAAAAAGGAGATTAATCTTGAATTGTGAGTAAGAGCGAGTCAAGTTAACAAAAATCAACAAACCAAAAATCAAAAACAAGAATAAATTCTTTCTACATGATTTCATAAATCTCTAGCCTAGTTTTGTTTTCAAATAACTTTTCTTCGATCAATCGAGCGTTTACTGGAGTGTTATTCTTTCTCCAATTCTCAACTCGAAATTTATACTCATCATAATCAATGATAAAGTAGCATCTGCTCTGATAAAAATCGAGGTTAGGTTGCTTTACAAGATTCTTTTTCTGGTAAAAAACAATTAGATACTGATAGGTATAAGGAATTACTGGTGGAGTGTAGATTCTTAGACAAAATTCCTGATTGTTTGTTTTCTTTATCAAGTAGTTAATGATTTCCTTGTCCGCTCTTAAGCCGACAAGAGGAATTTTTTTATTGGTAATTGAAGTTTTAAAATAGATCACAATAATCACCAGATAAAAAATAAAGATCCCTGTTAAGATAATTTTTATTAACTTTCTTCGCATCGTCATTAAAGGCAATACTAAAAAACTAAAGATTAAGTATTGAATGCCGTTGAGATAATAAGAATAAAATTGGCCTCGAGAATAAATTAAAGAAAGTAGAAAAACCAAAGTGAGACAAAAAAGAAGAAAAAAGATCCATTTTTTTCTTGATAACTCCTTGAAAAAAAGTAAAAGAGTTAAACCTGAGAGAATGACGATCATCAAAGAAAGAAATTCAAAGATAAATATTTCCCTTAAATATTGAAAAAATAACTCAAATCTTCTGGATAAGACATCACCTGGGTTAATTTGAGTAAGAGATGTTTTCTCTACAAGATATCTAAAAAAGTTTCTTGTCTGAAGAAAGTTGTTTTTAATCTCAAATGATAATCTTGGAATTAATGGCAAGAGAAGGCCAGTGAGAAAAAATGGAAGTTTTTTCATAAAAGGGAATCTTTCAAAGATGAAGAGAGAGATAAAAACAGAAGGGATAAAGAATATGCCAAAGGCAAACTCTGATTCAAGGATAAATCCAGAAAAAATGCCAATTAGAAATAGTTGCTTGTTTTTTTTTATTCTTAAAATAAAAATAGCTTGAAATGATAAAAAAAATAACAAAGATAGGAGAAAGATGATCGTTGCTGGGAAAAAAAGCAATTCTAACAAAATAATCAGAAACAGATGTAATTGCGAGAAAAAGAAAACCTGCTAAAAGATTGAAGTTCTTTTGCAGAAATAAAAAGAAAAAAATGTTTGAGAGTAAATTTAGGAAGAAGAAAAATAAATAAAAGCTTATGGGTTCACCTCCAGTAAGCAGGTAAGGAATTGATAAAAAATAATAGATCCAGACACCATGAAAAATTCCTTCACGACCCGTTGTTGGCCCAATAAAAGGGAGGTTTTTTTCTTCTACCATCTCTTTGACTTTCAAAAAATCTCTTCCTTGATCATAGGTGTAGGGAACGGTGAGATTAATAATTGGCGAGATTCTGAAATAAACCCAAAAGGCTAAAATTAAGCAAAAAAGTATTTTTTGCCAAAGTGTCATTTTTAATCTGGTAGGCAACTAATAAATTGAGAGTTAATTTCATTTAGGCTGTAAACGAAGATTAATTGAAGAGAAGTATCTTTTGAAAAAATTATCTTTTCGGCTTTGCTGATTTTTTGATTGTCGATGAGATTTTCGTTGATTGCGTAGATGTAATTTTTGTTAGAGAGAAGGTTTTTATTTTTTAATTGACAATAAATTTCCTCAATTTTCTTTTCAGTCATGTTGACGTTTCTTATTTTTTCTATGTGAAAAGCGCCTAGTTGATCTCTTTTCTTGCGCTTGGCTTCTTTCTGATCGATTGTTGGATTAAGCTTTGAATAAAAGGCATAGATGATAGGAAGTTCCGGGTAATTTCTAATAAAAAATTCCGATTCTGGTTTTTGTATCATAAATTCAATCAGGCGTCTGACATGGGAGTAATAATTAATCTCGTATTTATTAAAGTGAACAAAGAGGCTTACACTAAAAAAAACAAAATAAATCGAGGAGACCAAATATGTTGTTATATAAACCCATTTTCTTATTTCAGACCTTATAATTCCCAGAAAAAAGTTAAATCCAATAACTAAAGCCAAGATTAAAAATGGAATCATTGGAGAAAGTCTGACTTTCTGGGGATCACTAACTAAAAGATTAGGAATTGGGGTGATAATTAAACTAAAAGTAATTAATTTTTCAAGATGGCCGATCTTCCTTTTTATTAATTTATCTATCAGCACGATCCAAAAGGCAACATAAAAAGGAATAAAGATGAACGGTAATAAACCAAATTGGTCAACGTTTAAGTATTTCAGTTCAAAGTCACCGGAAATAAATAAATAATCAGTAGAAAATAGTTTTAGATAACGGAAAAAGAACTCTCGAACAAAGAAAGTTATTTTATTGGCGATCAAGTAACATAATAGCTGAGGAGAGAAATCCAAACAGTGATTACGATACTCATTAATTTTAAGAACAAGACCAAGAACACTGTTGGAAGTTATCTGACTAAAGCGAGCAAAATTTGTGGCTTGAATCTGAAAAAGATACAAGATTAGATATAGCCCTAAGTAAACGAATCCTAAATAAAACTTCGAAACCGATTTTTTTGAATAACTTGAGTAATAAAAAGAGATAACAAAGGACTAACGAAGCGGTAGGGAATATATGAAAAGAAAGTCAAAGAGAAAAATAGCAATGAAATAAAGAAGTCATTTTTTGATTTGTTTCTGACAAGAAAATACAATCCAGAAGAAAAAAGGACCAGACCTAGAGAAGCCTCGAAAGACAAACGGCTTAGCATTATTGTCCAGGGGCTAATTGAAACAATTGTTGAAGCAAACGGTGATTGATTTACTCCAAAACCAAGAATCCGGGTGAGTTTAAAGATTAAAAGAATAAAAATTACGCCCGAAATTCCAGCAACAAATCGAGGGCTAAAATTACTCAGATCAAAAAGTTTTATGACTGGTACGGTAAGGTAGATGTAAAGTGGAAGTTTTTGGTCACCAAAAGCCTCAAAAACTAGAGGAAACTTTTTGTTGTGCTCGTCTCTGCCAGTAACTAAAATTGAATATGCATTGTAACCAATACTGGCTTCATCCGGTAAAAGTCCATAAGGCAATCGATCAATCTGAAAAAAACGAACAAAGAAGCTCAAAGAAATTATCAGAATAAAGAAAAGTTTTTTGGTTAAATTCATTTCTTGAAGAGATTATTAAATTTATTAAAAACACAATTTTTGATCAGGTGAATTTTTGTTCGAAAAGGAGCATACTTTAAGCCAAATATAAGGCGATTTCTTTCTTGATAATGTCGTTGAAATTCTGAACCTGATCCTTGAGTTGACTGGGAAACTTGGTGATAAATGACAATTTTTGGATTGTAGTATAGGGTAAAGCCAGCTTTCTTGGCTCTTTCACAAAAATCAGCATCTTCAAAGTAAAGAAAATATTCTTCTCTCCAATAGCCAACCTTATCAATGACTTTCTTATTAAAAAAAATCAGACAGCCAGTGATAAAATCGGTTTTTTCAAAGCGATCGTACTGTCCGAGGTCTATCTCATCAACACCTCGATGAAGGCAAAGAACATTTCTCCAGTCAATTTTTCCTCCTGCATACCAGATTACTTTTCCTCGGTCTTCTAGGCGATACCGATTTTTATGATACTCAAATCCAGGAGCATAGTATATTTTTCCACCAAAGATATCGGCGATTTTAAAGCCGGTTGCAGCTTCTTGAGCGAAGTTTTTTTTAAAATAAATGTCATTGTTGATCGCACAAAACTGAATCAGTCCTTGGTTTAAAAAAAATCGAATTCCTTCGTTGATGACAAAGGCATATCCTTTATTGGGCAAAGTAGCTATTTTGATTTTAAAGGGATAGTCAGAGACATGGATTTCTTGTTTTTTTGATGAGACATCTGCTAAATAAAGGTAGAGATTTGAACAGTCAGTTACCTGAGTTAAGGAATCTAAAAACGCTCTTGTCTGCTCGTATTGATTATAGTTTGCTGTTATCAAGCCGATCATCTCAATCTTGAGGTTTAGCTACTCTAAGAACCTTGAGCAGGAATCTCTCTTTAAGTGTTTTGTTTTCTTTCCAAAATAATGAGTGGTAAAGTCCCTGACTAAAAAACTTCTCTGGTGAGATTGACTCGGACACTTGAAAATTTTTCTTTTCCAAATAAAAGAAGTAGACAAGAAAATAATACATCAACTGTAAAAAGGCCAAGATAAAGCCTCTTTCTTTATCCTTGTAACCTTTGAAGACATAATACCGGCTGACAAACTCTCTAATTGAGTCATTAACAGTTTTTTGAAAACTTGGAAAAGTTTTTGTTTTTTTATATTCCTCAGCCTGACTTTTGGCATAGCGAAGAGCTTTTTCAAAATACTGATCAAGATCTTGATAGTTATGATGAATCAAAGCAAATTTTTCCTGCGGTTTTACAGTTAGAGATTTTCCTTGGGTTTGAGGTTGTTGATGAAGTTTTTTTGGCCAAAAAACTTTGTTCTTCTTAAAAACTCTTATTTGATAATCAGGCCACCACCGGGAGTGCTTTATCCACTTACCGAAAATTAAATTTTTTCTTGGAATCTTGATAAAGTCATATTTGAGGTAATTCTCCTTGATTATTTTTTTGAGGGTTGGTGGAACAATCTCATCAGGATCGAGAAAGAAAACATACTCAGTTTTAACATATTTTTTTGACTCTTCCCGGATTAGTTCTATGTAGGGAATTGATTTAATTACCTTGACGATTTTTGTCTTGGGTTTTTTTTTGAGATCTTTTTCAACATTAGCTGGTAAACCAAGGTCAAGAATAATGATCTCTTTGACTAGGTCACAAACTGATTGAAGGCTTTGTTGAGAGAATTTCGACCACCCCTTGACCGCAATTACCGCTGATAATCCCTCCATAACTCTTTGACAAGTTGATAAAGGCTTATCTTGAAGAAAAATCTTAGAATAACAACATAGCCAATTATACCGAAAAAAACCTTAAGGAAAGTTTCCAAAGCAAGATGGTCAATTTGAAAAAAACTAAAAGAAGTGCCAAAAAGGATTGCCCCGGCTGAGATAAAAAAAGGAAGAGTATTTTTCAAGAAATTGAACTCAACTAATCTTTTGGAAGCGGCAATCACGACAATGAAAGAAGAAGATAGAAAAAGGATAGTCAAGGGAAAACCAGCTGGCCCAAATAAGGAAACGAGAATTGGAACAAGAAACCACGTCGCCAAAGTCCAGCCGACCATGAACCTTAAAGAAAGATCAACTCTGCCTAGACTATTCATAAGGTTAATAAATGGTGTTGAAAAAGAAGAAAAAAAAGCTGAGAGAGAGAAAAGATAAAAATATCCCAGAGCTGGTTGCCATTTCTGATAACGAGGAATTAACTCTACAATGCCAGGCATAACAACAACTAAAAGAGCAATAGCTGGAATAACTATAAGATTTTGGTAAAACACAGCTCTTTCAATGATTTTTCTCATTTTATTTTTATCATTTTGAAATTTTGAGAAGAGTGGAAACAACAGTCGAGAAAATGAGTCCATGACTATTCTTATCGGTGACTCAGCCCATTTTTTTGCCCAGCCTAGGTAGCCAAGTGATTCAAAACCTATTGTTTTTCCAAGATATAAAGTCATCACTTCATCTTTGATTAGAGCCAAGACAGAGCTCCCTTGAAAAGGCAAACCAAATTTAAGGAGCTCTTTAAGGACAGTCAGATCAATTTGGATAGAGGGGGGCCACGGTGAAAGAGAATAGATAATCACCAAGCCAATTAGACTTCTACCGAGGACTCCAAAAGTAAAACTATAAAGATCAAGATCCCAAATAGCAAGAATTATCACTATCATATAAAAAAAAGTGTTTTCAACAACTTGAACGAAAGTAATCTTTTGGAATTCAATTTTTCTTTCAAGAAAAACTGATGGAATAGTCTTTAGTGAGGAAAAAAAGAATGAGACCAATAGTGACCAGTACAAATACTTACCCGATTTTTCAAGTTGATAAAAATTAACAACAATTGGCGTCAACAAAAAACCAAGACTGACTAAAAGAGCAACAAATAATTGCTGAAAAGTAAAGACAGTCGCCACCATTTTTTTGTTGAGATTTTTTCTCTGAACTAAGGATGCGGCCAGACCAACATCAGAGAAGTAATTAAAGATTGAGATTATTGACAAAACAGTGAAATAGACGCCAAAAATTTTTGGTGAGACAATGATTGTTAAGATCAAATTAGCAAAGAAACTAAGAATCGCGGCGTAGCCGCTATTGAAAAAAAGCGAGAGGCCGGAGATGATGGTCTTTTTTTTTATTTTGTCCACGATTATCTTCTTGAAAAGGATTTAAAGAAAGTTAACCCAAGCCAAATCAACGTCAAAAGACTGACGAAATTGGCGACTTTTTCTACCGGAGTTTGCTGATATTTTATTAGAATGTGAGATGGTTGATTAATCTTGATCTCTGGTCGACCAAGGAGGTCAAGTTTTTCTGGAAAAAATTCTTTGCCATTGATAAAAATCTTCCAATGAGGCAGATAGTGGATATTAATAATAACCTTGTTTTCGATTACTTTTTTGATTTCAAACTCTCTTTCGAAAGGTTCATTTTTTTTGATTAAAAGATTATTCTTAGTCTTGGCTGGAAGCTTATCTTCAAGTGATTGATCGACCAAGTAGGTCTGATTTTTTTTTGGTTCGTGTTGAAGCCAAGTCTGATAATTGACCGACCAAGGAAGATAATCTGCGATTTTATAAACAACTCTTTTTTCAACATAATCTGAAGATAAAAAATTCTGATTGAATCTGTCTATTGAGATGGGAGTCTTGGTGAAAAATTTGCTATTATAAACGGTGATCCCAAGGCCAACAAAGAACAAAATAATACCAAGCTGAATCGGTCTTTTTTTTGGAAAGCAATTAGAAAGAAAACCTGAAAAACTAACCAAACCAAAAACTGCGAAGCTTAACCATCGCCAGGGGAACTGAAAAAAATTAAAAAAGTTAAAAAAAATTTTCGAAAAGGAGAAGGAAAGATAACTGACAAAAAAAATCGACAGTAAAAGCAAATTTAAAATGACCAGAAAATTCCTAATTAGAATTTGATTGAACTTTCTGAGATTCAACAGAAAAAACAACAGACCAGCGCTTCCAAGCAAGATCTGGGGTTTGCCGATCATAAATGACATTCCATCCTGACAACCATGGTTTGACCCGCCATATCCCCAATAAGGAGCCGTCCAGAGCTGCCAAAGGCAAAGAAAGTGATCTAAATAATTGGAGTAAGAAAGAAGATTGGCTGTGTTAATCAAGTTAAGCTGAAAAAACGCCGGCAGGTAAAAATAACTATTAACCAATAAAGACATACCTAGAGCCTTGAGGTTTCGTTCTCGATGTTTATTAACAAGGATGAAAATTACTAAAAATGGAAAAAAAATCAGGGAAAGAATGTTATGAACAGAGAGAATAAAGACAAAAGCCAGACAGGTAAAAAAAAATACCTGACGATTTGATTCTTGGCTATTCTTGATTAGAAAATAAATAGAGAGTGGTAAAACCGCAATAAACCAGAGTTCAGCTAAGTTGCCACGAACGAAGATCTCAACGGCTAACCAAGGCGAAGAGGCATAAAGTAAACCAACAAAAGCAGAAGCCCAAAAATTAAAAAACAAAGACATAAGTTTCGTCATTGAGAAAAAACTCATTAAGAGCGCAAGAAGAAATGAAATTTTTAAGGAATCAATGATTGAAAAACCAATCAAATGAAAAAAAGAGGTCAGCCAATATGAGGAGGGGGCATAATAGGTAAAAACTGGATAACCCAGGTTGAAAGAAAAATTTGGAGCGATTCTTGGCGGAAGATTTAGATTTTTCAAATTTAAGACAAACTCTTGAATTCGCGCTGGCTGAGTTTCGTCGTGGAAGTCAAAAAAAAAGTCATTAAAGGGAAGAAGTGACTTTCCCAAAAAAAAGACAATTGAAGCAATCGAAATAAGAAGAATGAAAAATTTCATTTTCTAGAACAACTCAATAAAGGACAACGCTTCGATTTTCTGATAAAAGAAAATTTTCACTGGTGAGTTTTTTTTTCATTTATCAGTTTTTCAATGTCTTGTGTATATCTTTTAATGAGAATCTCTCTTTTAAGAGAAGAAATTTTTTCATTGGTGAAAATTAAATTTTCGTGGGTAAAGTCTCGTTTTTTAAGTTTTTCTTTGACTAAGGAGGGATTTTTTAAATTATAAAAGGTAGACAATATGAAAGTTTTCCTTGGTTCGTTGTTGACTATATATATTTTTTCTTTCTCATTTTTTTCCTGGATTATTTTTTCAAATAATCTTTTTTCTCCTCGATGCCACTGTTCATTTGACAAGATTTTTATTCGTGTTTGAAAGAAAATGAAAAACTGAAAGAAAGAGAAAATAAATAGAAAAACCAGGAGAATGTTGAAATATTGTTGATTTGTTTTTTTTCTTAGAAAATTTCTTAATTGATAAAGCCTGTTAGCAATGATTAAGGAGAATGGAAAAATAATTGGAAATGATCTGAGAGCGGTTGTTGGTTCAAGAACCGAGATTGCCGTAGGAATGGAGCCAAAGGTTATTATAAGAAGAAAAGGGATTAATATTTTGAGGTGAGGAATCTTGAGAAGATAAATTACTCCAATGACAAAGGTGATCAATTGCCAGAGATAGAAAAGCCCAAATAAGTTGGTTCCATAAATTGGATGAGGATCATCTTTCAAGAAAACGATAATTGTATTAATAGAGAAAAAAAAATGACTGATTATATAAGTAATAATGACAGTAATCTTATTGCTTAAAATTCTTTTCATAAACCCAAATTTTGGCAAAAAAATAACTATTTAAAAAGGCATCAGCTTCATCGTGAGCAATGGAATCTATGCCAAATAACAAAAAAATTAATCGACAGACAAAAGAAATTGTCAGGATAATGAAAAATTCTTTCACCTTTTGTTAGTTAACTCGAAAATATAAAAGCGTGAGCGATTGCTTGGTTTTTCGATAGTTCTTACTAACTTAATTGGCCAATAATCTGGAAAAGTTTCTCGATGAGCAAAAAAAACATAGACATGTGAATTAATGAGAAGTGGTTGATTTTCTTTTAAATTTTCTTCTTTAATTGGCCAGTAAGATTTAATCTTGATTCGATCACTTGGTTTAAGATGAGCTTCTAAAACATCACCAGCCATTCCAAAATTTCCTTCGGCAATAATGATTACTTGTTTTTCCTTGGCTTTTTTTCTTGCTTGTTCGATAAATTCTCTTATTCCCCACCCTGCTGGCCAACCTTCGATGTACTGACCTCGATCAACAGACGGGTGGGGAAAGGGGGCAAAGGGAATATTTTTAAAGTCAATAATAATCGTGTATGAAAAATAAAAAGTAAAGATATAACAGGTTATTAGAAAGACAATTTTTTTCTTAGTGACTCTTTTCAACCATAAAGAAAGAAAGTATCCTGTTAGAATTATAAAAACTGAGCCATAGAAAATCACGTATCTTGTTGACAAAATCTTCATAAAAAAAGACATTAGTAAATAGATCATTATCAAAGAAAAAAGAAGATAGGCAGCCAGAAGAGTTTTTTTTCTAAACAAAATTATCAAACCAAAAAGTCCGAAGCTAAAAGAAGCGTAACCTAACGAGTGAGCGACATAATAAGGAATGTACCGAAAGTTATGCCAGAAAACCTGAAAAGGGTTTTTGACCCATTCTTCCACAGTCAGAATAAAGGTTTTGTTTTTTTCACTGACATAATGAAGGTAGGGAGAAAGTCGTTGAACATTATAAACAGCCAAAGCAATCACTAAGGAGAGAATGGTTAAGATAAAAAAATTGATTAGTCTTTGAGGGAGATTTTTTTTGTTATCAAAAAAAATAATACCGCTAATAAACAAAGGGATCAAAAAAAGAAATACCGAAGATTTGGCCAAGAGAAAAAGACCGGTGACTAAACCTAGAATAAGAGCGATGTCGAGACGAAGAGTCTTGGCTAGAATAAGAGAAAGGAAGGTTATCCAGACAAAAGCACTATTGACAAGGGAGTCAACTAGAGCTATTCGATCAAAGAATAAAAATAATGGTGTTAAAACATACAATAGTGAAGAAATTAAAGCTGTTTTTTTTCCAAAGAGATAATAACTGAGAAAAAAAATCCCAACCAGAGCTGTTAGTCCAGAAAAAACGGCAAATAAACGGCCTGCCAATAGTGAGTTTTCAGGAAAGAGTTTTAAAAACGGAATAGTCGCCCATGTTTGAAGAGGCTGACGGCCATCAGTTAGGGAAATAAACCGCAAGCTGGCGTCTTGCCATGCGGTTTTTGCCCATTTGATATAAATCCCCTCATCGGAAAAAATTGGAAATTTATCAAGAAAGAGAAGTCTCGAAATAAAAAAAGCGATAATTACAAGAAAAATTACCACCCAGTCTTTCGCGGAGAAATTTTGCAGGAGAAAGCGTGTGATTTTAAAAATATCAAACATTTTTCATTAGATTTTAGCAGAAGATGTTGCCGAATTTAAAATCTTCATAAGAAATTTGGAGATCAGGAAAAAGTCTCAAAATTGTTTTTTTATAGATTACCGAATTTAAGCGAATTAATTAACTTTAAAAACCTGAACATAGTCGGTCTGCGAGAAAGGAATTTTTTTAATCTGAGAATACTTTTTTAATTGGCATTTTTCCCGATGGCAGATATAGAATTTGTTCCGGCAACGAGATGGACTTTCTTCATTTTTTTGAATTAAAAAAAGATAACGAAGTTTATCCTCAAGGAAAGTTTCCTCAAAAAGATCGTATTCAAGACAATAATCTTGAGTTGACGAGATTGTTTTAGCGACATTAACTAGCCAAAGATAAGTATTGTCATAGGGACCAAAAGCGGGAGAGTGAAAAAGATTGATAATAATCAAAACCAGCATTAAAAGAGGAAACAACTTTTTACTGATTTTTAGAAAATACAGAGAAAGAAAGGCAACCATCGAGGGAATCAGGAAAAGTAAGTAAAAATTGATGAGAGAGTTTTTGTAAATAAAAAGAAAAAACAACGAAAAAATTAAAAATACAACCAATAATCTTTCTTGAGGAGTTAGTGAAAGCCAGCGAAAACAAAAGGAAACCAATCCTGCAGTAAAAAAAACTAATCCAAGATAACCAAGAGAGTGATTTTTGAAGAAAATAAGTTCAGAAATGAACTTAGAAAAATCGTTGAGTAAAAAACGAAGATAAAAAGGTAAACCAAAAAACTCAAAATTTGTTCTCTGAGAGGCACTAAAGAAGCTAATTACTCCTTTAATGTTTGAAAATTGATTTGTTATCTCGTAGATAATCAATGGAAGAATTAATAAAAAATTAATCGTCAAGTAAACGAAGATTTTTATTAAATCAAATTTTTTTTTGATTAAGAGAATAAGGAAGAAAAATAGAAAAATGATTGTCCCTTGATAATGAAGTTGAAAAGTGAGGTTAGCAGAAATTGTTCCAAAAATAAAAAAAATAATCTCTTTTTTTTTCGGTGAACTTTGGCAAAAAAGAATCTCATATAGACAGTAAAAGGTTAACAGGGAGAAAAGAGGAATTGGATTTGGGTTCCAAGCAAAGCGGGAATAATCAATTGCTAGTGGTGACACTGCCAGAAGAAGACCTGAGAGAAAGCTTATTCTCTTAGAAAAAAATCTTCCTAAAAAAAGAAAAAAAATTGGCGGGACAAAACTGTTGATAGTCGCCACTAATAAAGCTGGAGATAGAGGTGAAGGTGATATCAGATAAGATAAACTCATCAAGTAATACCAAAATGGTGGTAAAAAAAAATCGCCAACAGACGCTTTCGGCCCTAGAAGAGGAATCGTTTTTTCTTGAAAATGATTTTTTATGAAAAAGAGATCTCGGACTTGATCTTGATGAAATGAAATATAATGATCAATTCGGTAAACTCGAAGAAAAAAACTAATTAAAAAAAGGAATAAAAAACTGATTAATTTTTTATTGATCTTCATTGTTTTTTTCTCTCGTCATTATTTTCTCAAGTGGTTCTCTAACATCAAAAGCGTCATTAAAAACAATGATCTGATACTTATAGTAAGTTCTGATTTCATAAAAAGAAGAAAGAATTAAGAAAAGAATTATTGTTGGATATGCGGCTTTCAAAGTAATTTCTTTTGGGTTTTTAAGTTTCTCCAGAATTGTTTCCAAGCTAAGACCGATAAAGAAAAAAACTGAGGGTAAAGCCGTGTATGTTCGAAGCATGTTTGGATTTTCCCAGGAATAAACTGCCAGTGAAGGAAAAAGAGACAAAAAAAGATAGACCAGAAAAATTAACGAAAAAAGTTTTTTGTCGGTTTCTCTTCTTTTCTTCACTATTCTCAAAGCTATTATTACCCCAAAGAAAAATAAGATTGCCAAAAAAGGATTAAGAGCTGGTTTGCCTGGATAATTGTGCCGTCCGTTTAGATCACCTTGCCAAAAAAACATTAAAAACAAAGACTTTACGTTGGTAATTGTATCTGTGATCTTTTCCTGAAGAGTGAGTTCCTCATTTTTCCAAAAAAAAAGTTGATTGACTCGTTCGTCTGGGTGTTCTAAAAGATAGCTTGCTAATGGTGCGCTCGTTATCAAAAAAGGAAGAAGAAAAAGCAGTAAACCTAAAGAAAAAGCCCTTCCAGAGAGTTTCTTCGCTTTTTTTTGGTAAAGAAGAACAAAGAGAGGTAAAAGAAAAAAAATTCGTCCTGGTGTGTAGGAATTAAAAGCAAGACCACTAAAGAAACCAGCTCCAGCAAGATAAATTAATCCTTCAGCAATTCCTTTAAGAAGAAAATTAAGAGAAATAAGCTCCAACATTAAAAGAAAGCTTGCCTCAAAGGCAAACCGAGAAAAATTAAAAAACCACCGAGAGGTAAGAAAAAGCAAAGTTACGATCAAAGGAAACTTGAACTTTGTTTTTCTAACTAGAAAATAAAAGACAAACACAGCAACTACTCCCGAAATAGCTGAAGGTAGACGAAGGGCAAAGTTGTTAATTCCAAAAATTTTTATGGAAAAGAAAATAAGGTAAAAATAAAGAGTTGAGTGGCCAGTAGCCAGAGATGAGTAGGGAGTGTAAGGTTGGTTTTCTAGAGAAAGAGCTAGTCTGGCAAACTCAACCTCATCAAAGGCAAGATTTTTTGGAACTAAGGGAAAACGAAAGAAAATAACCAACAATGAAAAAATGAAGATGATGAAAAGATCAAAAAATTGTCTTTGACCAGTCTTTTCAACCATTTGTTATTTCTTTATGTGAGTGAATTGTACTTCCCCAAGATCGAGTAAATCTTTATTTTTAGAATGTCTCTTAAAGTCTCTAAAGAATCTCTAAGAAAGGCAACATTTTTTGTCTCAACATGACGCCAAATAACCGGGACCTCTTTTACTCGGTACTTCATCTTCAGAGCAAGGTACAAAAATTCGAGATCAAAACCAGCTGAGACTGAAGATTGAGTGATTTTTTTTGAGTGACGAAAAACTTTTAGGTTTTTAATAATTCGTAAGGCAACATCTTTTTTGAAGAGTTTAAAACCACACTGGGTATCCTTGATGCCTCTTAAGCCAATGAGTAAGTCTCTTACGATAATAAATCCTCTTGCCATGATCATTCTTATTAATGGCGCCCCCTCTCTCTTGTTATCTCTGGAACCAATGATAATTGGATATCCTTTCTTAGCTTCCTTGACTAATTTTTCTGCTTCTTCAATTGGTGTTGCCAAATCTATGTCCGAGAACATAACATAATCGCCTTTTGATTTCTTTATTCCTGTAATAATTGCAAAAGCTTTTCCCTGATGAGAATTAGTAATTAGTTGAAACTTTTGAAAAAGAGAGAGATACTTTTCTTTGATTATTTTTTTCGAGTTATCAGTTGAGCCATCATCAACGATTATTACTTCCAAAAAACGAGGGTCACCTTTCGTGTAGTTACCGACCTTATCTAAAACACCCTTTTGAATGTTTGCTTCTTCGTTGTAGCAAGGTATGATTAAGGATATAACCATAAAACTGGGTCGATCATCTGATCAGTTTATATATTTTAGTGTTGTTAATCTCCCACTGACCGATTATTTTGGTTGGAGCAAAATAAGCAATATCCCATTGTGGATTGCCAATTATTGTTGAGCACTCTCCTTCACATACAACAAAGAGCTCATCAGCTTTTTCTAGGGAGTTTTTTTCAATTGGTTTTTTATCCCAGATCTCTAAAAAGTAGCGATAGGTTGAATCAGAATATTGCTCTGGTAAGGAGGTAATCGTGAATTTCTCTCTTTTTACATTTTCTTTGATCTTAAAAGCCACTCTTCTTGATTTATTTATCTGATTATCTCCCTGAAATCTGAAGTAAGGATATTTCTGAAAGTTAAGAAAAATAAAGCCAGCGACAAATGCAAAAATAGTGGCTTTTCCAAAGTTTGAATCAGAAAAAAATGAAAAAAAATTAGCAATGATGACAAAGTACAAAGGGTAAAGACTTGCAAAATAATGAGGGTGCTTTTTACCGGAAAAAAAAGACATAAAAATTAAAGAGAACAGTAAGGTGACCAAAAAATACTTTAGGGAGTCTTCCTTTTTCACAAAAACTATGGTCAACAAACTCAGAAAAAAAATTAAACTATAAGCAAGTAATTTATTCATTTCGAAATTAAAAGAAAATTGATTAAGAGCAAAAAAAGACTCCAGGAAATTGCTGATTTTTTGAGTTAAATCTGATCTTGATTGGGAAATAAGATTAAGGAAATTTTTTGTGTTCAAAAAATTGTGCCTTAAATCAAAAATGAGCAAAGGGGAACTAGAAAGAAAAAAAGCTGTCAGCAATATCGAGAAGTTTAATATAGAGGTTTTTAAATTGACCCGATTTCTTTTGAAGGAGAAAAGATAGATCAAAAAAAAACCTGGCAAAGAAAAGAGAAAGACATAATGAAGTTGAAGACAAAATGATAAAAAAGCGCCAGTTAGTCCAAAATAATACCAACGGTGAGTTTTCAGGCTTTTTATAAAAAAATAAAGATTGATAAGACTAAATAAGGGTAGAAGATTAGGATTCCAGGAAAATCTAGAGAGATCAATTAAGACAAAAGAAAATGCAACTAAGGTTGAAGAAATCAAAGCTGTTTTTTGGTCAAAGAGTTCTTTGACTATCAAGTAATTAACAATTATAAACAATGAAGAAAAAAAGCAGACACCAAAGGCAAGTCCAAGAGGATTAAAATTAAAAAACAAAAGCCAAGGAGCAATGAAATAGTAATAAAAAGGACCAAGATAGACCTGGCCGACTGAGCTTGGTGGACCAATGGCTGGAAAATGTTCCCCGGTGATAATTCTTTTGATGATGATTGCGTCTCTACCTTGGTCACCTAGGAAAGTGACGAACTCCTCAAAGCGGTAAAAACGAAGAAAGATGCCAAAAGAGATTATACTCATTAGGACAATGAAATAAAAGAGAGCTAATTTTGATTTTTTTTTACTAAAAAAAAATACCACTCGAGAAATATAGAGTTTTGTCTTTGCTAGAATATCAATCATGATTAAGTTCTTTAAATCACCGTATTTTATTTTATCAGTAATTTGTTTAGCTTCGACTCTAATTCTTTGGCTTGTGGTTGGTATGGAAACTATCTACCGAAATTTTGACGGAATTCTTTATACCATTCCGGCAAAAACTTTTTATAATCCTCAAGAAATAGAAAAAGTTAACACTAATTTCGGTTTTGGTGAGTTGGGTATCCCGGCAAGATACTACCCAGCTCATCTGCCTCTTTATCCTTTGCTTATAAGAGTTATTGGCGAAATCTTTAATCTTATAGGTGGTTGGTTTAGTCGGTTTAGCTTTCTAAAATCAATGTTAATTGTTAATTTAATTTTTACTATCTCTCTGACATGTTTTCTTTACTTTCTTCTAAAGAATTTTAAGCTTTCGGCAAAGCCTCTTTTACTGGTGATTACCTTCTTGTTTCTTCCCCGTTTTTTTGTTGTTCGCTCGGTTGGGGCACCTGAGTCGATGTTTATTTTTTTGATTCTAGTTTCTCTTTACTTTTTTGAGCAGAAAAGATACTTTCTTGCCGGCCTTTTCGGAGGTCTGTCAACAATGACAAAAACTCCAGGTATTTTGCTTTTTGGAGTCTATTTATTGGTTTTCTTAGAAAGAATGATAAGTAAAAAAAAGATTGAGATCAAAAGAGAATGGTGGGGAATTGGTCTTATTCCATTGGCTCTCTTGTTGGTTTTTGTTTTTTATTTCTTAAGAACAGGTGATTTTTTTGCTTATTTTAATTCCGGTGATAATATCCATCTTGTTCATCCATTTGCCGTCTTTGATTACAAAAAAAATTGGGTTGGAACGGCCTGGCTTGAAGATGTCTTGTTTTATTTTTTTCTTTACGGCCTAGTGGTCTACTCTCTAAGAAAAATCAAATTTCGAAGTTTTTTTTACTTCAGTTTGATTTTTTTCTTAGCCATCCTATTTGTTCAACATCGAGACATATCTCGTTACAGCCTGCCTCTTTGGCCAATGGCCGTAATTGCTTTTGAAGGTTTTTTTACCTCTAGAGAATTTTTATTGGTTTTTCTCTTTCTTCTTCTTGCAATATTTCTCTACGCGGTGAATTTTGCTTCTTATAATTTAATTCCTTTGACTCAGTGGCAGCCATTTCTTTAGCATGATCTTTTTGATCAAGAGGTACTGGTATTTCTTTTTGTCTGCTTTAGTTTTGTTTTTTACCCTCTTTATGGTAGTCAGGAAAAATATCCAAGAATCACCGGAAGAAGTTTTTCGAGTTAAAAAACAGACAATTAAAGAAACTCTGACTTTATCAGGTGAGATAGATGCTGAAGAAAAAGTGACTCTTAAGTTTCCAACTTCCGGAAAGTTAAGTTGGGTCGGTGTCAAGGAGGGAGATTTTGTCAAAAAAAATCAGCTAATCGCTTCTCTAGATACCAGGGAACTCAAAAATCGACTGGATCGATATCTAAAGGGTTATATGATAGCCAGGCTTGACTTTGAAGAGGTAAAAGAAAATAACTGGAATAGACAGTACGATCTCGATGAATCAACTCGAAAAAAAGCTCAGCGAATTCTCGAGAAAAATCAATACAATCTCGATCAAGCTATCCTTGATGTTGAGTATCAAAATCTTCTTTTGGAGAACAGTGTTATTTCGGCGCCGATTGATGGAATTATCACACAAATGCAGATTTCATCACCAGGGGTTTACGTGACGCCGGCAAGCGCAGTTGTTGAAATCGTAAACCCAAAATCTCTCTACTTTTCAGTTATCGCTGATCAAACTGATGTTGTAGATATAAGAGAAAAAATGATTGGCGAGATTATCTTGGATTCATTTCCTAAAGAAAAAGGAAAAGGAGAGGTTACTTACATAAGTTTTGCCCCGAAACAAGGGGAGACAGGCGTGGTCTATCAAATCAAGATAAATCTTGATGATAAATTAAAAAAACTCCCTTTGAGAATTGGTATGAGTGGAGATGTAGAATTTGTTACCAAAGAAAGAAAGGACATTATTGCTGTTCCTCAAAAATTCATAGGTAATGATTCAAAAGGGAATTTTGTTCTTGTGAAAAAAGATGGTAGAATAGAAAAAAAATACATAAAAAAAGGGGAAGAAATCAGTGGTCAGTTTGAAGTCGAAGGAAGTGAAGAAGGTCAAATTTTAGTTAGGATTGATTGATAAGTGATTATCTTAGAAAGAGTTAATAAGATCTACCATATAGATCAGGAGTTCACTCTCCATGTTTTAAAAAAGGTCTCTCTTAAAATAAGAAAAGGTGAGTTCATTTCAATTATTGGTCCTTCAGGAAGCGGCAAATCGACTTTAATGTATCTTGTTGGGCTTCTTGATCGGCCAACCTCAGGAAAGATTCTAGTTGAGGGCAAGGAGATTGAGACTTTTAATGATGATGATCTTTCTTCATTAAGGAATGAGTTTGTCGGATTTGTTTTCCAACAGTTCAACTTGATCAATAAACTAACAGTTTTAGAAAACATCATCTTACCGACAATTTATTCAAGAAAAAGACTTGATTTTAATCCAAAAGAAAGGGCTCTTTACTTCTTAAAAAAGTTTGGTCTCGAGGGAAAAGAGACAGCTTACCCAAACAAAATCTCTGGTGGTCAACAACAAAGAGTTGCAATAATTCGAGCCTTGATGATGAAACCTAAATTGATACTGGCTGATGAACCGACGGGTAATTTAGATAGCAAGACAGGTTTAGAGATAATGAAATTAATAGCAAAATTAAATCATGAAGAGAAAATTACCGTTTTGGTGGTCACTCATGATATTCAAGTCGCCTCATTTGCCGAGAGATTAATTGAGATTAAAGATGGCAAGATTTGTCGCGATACAAAAGTGAGGTGAATTATCTTTTTTTTGTCGTCAAAAACGCCATTGAAGACTTTAAAAAAAACAAGACTCAGACTTTTTTGACTTCTTTGGGGATTATGATTGGTGTTTTTGCCGTGGTGATGTTGATGGCTCTTGGTCTAGGTCTTAAGAAATACATCAATGATCAATTTGCTCAACTAGGAAAAAACACTCTTTTCATTGTTCCCGGAAAGATAATTCAAGGTGGCAGTTTTAATGTAGCCGCGACTCTTCAGTCGGTCAAATTTGACAATCGAGATTTAGCCAGAATCAGAAAACTAAGAGGGGTAGAAGAGGTGGCTCCAATTTACTCGGCTCAAACTCAGGTAAAAAGCTCAAAAGGCTCTGAAGAGGGAACGATCATTTTTTCCAATGAAGCTTTTTTTGAAATCAATGGTTTTAAAATAAAAATTGGCCGTTTTTTTGACCAAAATGAAGTGATTAAAAGATCAAAGGTTGTAGTCCTTGGATCTAAAATCGCTGAGAAATTATTTGGTAAGCCAGATTTGGCTGTTAATCAGAGACTCTCGGTCTCCAGAATTAGCTACACAGTAATTGGCGTGATTGAGCCGGAGGGTGGCGGCGGGTTTGGTGGGCCTGATTACGACAACTATCTTTTTGCGCCTTACACGACAGGCTATATTTTTAATCCACAGAAAGACTTCTCGAGAATTGCTCTTCAATTTGATGATGAGAAGTTTACTCTGCAAGAAATAAAAGATTCGATCATCCGGGAAATGTTAAAGCGACATAATGATGATTCGTTCAGTCTTATTGAGCCAGGGGAAATTTTAAGAGCTGTCAACTCAATCTTTTCTATTCTAAATTTTGTTTTAGTCGCAATTGCTAGTATCTCTTTGGTTGTCGGTGGTATTGGTATTATGAACATCATGTTTGTCACTGTCACCGAGAAAACGAGAGAGATTGGAATCAGAAGAGCCATCGGCGCCAGAAAAAAAGACATCCTTTTCCAATTCATTGTCGAATCGACCCTTCTCTCCTTGTTTGGCGGAAGTATAGGTTTAGGGCTAGCATTCTTGTTAACACTTCTAGTTCAAAGATTTATTCCGGCATATATTGACATTTACTCAGTGCTCTTGGCTCTTGGTGTTTCGTCTTTTGTGGGAATAATTTTTGGTGTTTTTCCAGCAAAGAAGGCCGCTGATCTGTCACCGATCGAGGCCATTAGATATCAATAGAAAAATTTACTTCTGACAAAGGGGACAGAAAAAAGTACTTCGGTTATTTTGCTTTATTCTCTTTATATTCCCCTGACACTTTAAACACGGCTGACCTTCTCTTTGATAAACAAGAAAATAGCGTTGGTGATTACCTTTTGAACCATCGGGAAGAACAAATGCTTCATCACCTCCCGACGAGCCTTTGTGTTTGACACCTTTCTTAATCTCCTGAAGAATCGCTTGATAGAGAGCTATTTGCTCTTTTTCGTTAAGGGAGTTGGCTGGTCTGAGAGGGTGGATAGCCGAAACAAAAAGGGCGTCATTGGCGTAAATATTGCCAACACCAGCAATTTTATCCTGATCAAGAAGAACAAGTTTTATTGGCCTCCTAGATTCGTGGGTAATTTTCTTAAAATACTCAAAAGTGAACTCTTTGGAGAGAACATCAGCACCTTTAGGGAAAAGCGGTTTGGCTGAGATTCTTACCCAACCAAATTTTCTTAAGTCGTTGAAAAAGAGTCCTGATTTATCAGTAAATTTAATTATCACTCGTGTTGTGTTAGCTGGCATCTTGTTGCTCTTAGTGAAGGGAATTTTATTTATGTAGGTTGCGTTTTTGACATTGTCAGCGTAAAGTAACTGACCAGACAGCTTGAAGTGAAAATTGAGATATCTTTTAAGACCAGAGCTTAAATTCAGAGGATCGTTTAATCCAAACACCAGCACTTTTCCGTATCTACTAATTGAGGTTATTTTTAGACCAAAGATTTCTCTTTTATCACCGATAAAGTTCTTTTTTGATAAGACTTCAATATCTTCAATAACTTTGGAGACAATTTTCCTCTTTAGACAACGCCTAATAGTCTCAACTTCAGGAAGCTCAGGCATAGAGTGTTCTGTGATTTTGTTGCTAATTATTTTTAGAAAATTTAATACAATAAGCGGATTCTGAATAAAGATTCTAAATAAAAATTTGATAAGTGAAAATCATAATCTCATAGTTGTTGGTTTAAAATAATAAAACTAACAACTAAACACAGATGACAAAATCAAAAAGGAAATTTTTTCTTCATTATTTGTCATAAAAATTTGCTGACTAAAAAATAAAAAATTATCTGAATAAAAAAATGTCTTTTTTTTGAAGAATTTAACTAAAATAATACTACGATTCAGTTAATCTATCTTAAAAAAGTAAGCTATTGAGTGACTAAAATAATTTCTTTATTGAGAGGGCACATCTTTAAAAAATTTAATTTGAATTTTAGATAAAACACAAAAAGATTGGTTTGAGTTTGGTTTTATTTATTATAAAAAAATAAACAAAGAGATAAATATTCCATAGACAAAAAGCAGACTAGATAAAAAAATCTTAAATAACAGGAAATAGATTTCTAGAAGAAATTGGATTGGTTCAAAATTATCATTCTTCCCTTTTAAAAAGGGAGATTGGAATATTCAATATCAGACCTCTATTCTTTTGTAAACAAAATATCTGTAAATTATAATCCTTAAAACATATTAAAGATAAAATTCGTTAATGAAAAGAAATTTTTGCAGGTTAAGTCTCTTTTGATTTTTATAGAGACTGATTTTTCACTCAAGTTGAAATGCGAGAAAACTCTCTTTAGGTACGTTTCTTGTCTTAGATTAGAGATTGGGATTAATCTTCTCTAAAGAATTTGCCTTTTTAATGGCTTTTGTTATAAAGTCAGATATCTTTTTTTTGAATTTTTCTTCGCTAAATCTTTCCGCTGTTTTTCTAGCTTGTCGGCGCATCTGATGGTATTCTTTTTTGCTAAGATGGTTTAACTTTTTGATTTTGTCAACAAGACTTTGATAATTCAAATAATCAAATAAGAAGCCATTCTTGCCATCAACAAGATACTCAGGAATTCCTCCAGAATTGTAGGCGATAACTGGAATTCCATAACCCATTGCTTCAAGACAAGCAATTCCAAACTCTTCATCTTTTGAGGCAAAAAGAAAGGCCTTGGCTCCCGAGATAACTTTCTCAAATTGATTATCTGGTAAATCTCCCAAGAACTCTACCATCTCTCCGGCAATCGATCTTAGAAACCTCTCTTCACGCCCAGTGCCAATAATTTTGAGAGAGAATCTCTTTTTATTAGCAGCTTCGATTAGTACCTCGATGTGTTTTGGTTTGGCTAAGCGAGAGATTGTTATAAAGTAATTCTTTTGTTCTTGATTATAGATTGTTTTAGGTATGGCTACAGGTGGATAAATTACCGTTGACTTTCGGCGATAAAATTTTTCAATTCGTTTTTGAGTTTCAACCGAGTTAGCAATCAAAAAATCCGGCCTTTGAGCTGATTGAAAATCCCAGAGGCGAAGAGAATGATTAACAATAGTTCCATAAATTCTCACGGGCAAGTATCTTTGCCATTCAATGGCAGTTTCGTAGTCATACAGATAACGCGGGGGATGATGAAGGTAGCAGATATGAATTGTTGGTTTTCGAGTGAGAATACCCTTTGACATCCAGCTACCTGACGAAGAAATAACCAGATCATATCGAGAAAAATTAAAACTTTCCCAAATTAGCGGGGTTAAAAAACGAAAAGGTGAATAAAAACGATTGACAAGAGGAAGTTTGCCAAACCAAGAAACAGTTACTGACCATCTTTTAAACAATTTTTTGTGTGATCCTAGAGAATTTATCCTAAAACAAGTGGTAAAAATATCGGCATGGGGAAAAATTTTTTTTAGTGAGACTAAAACTCTCTCGGCGCCGCCAAACTCCAGCAATTGGTCGTGGACGAGAGCGATCTTAAGCTCGGCAAGAGATTTCATTAGCAAGAAAATATAATTATATAATTTTCCACATGAACCTATTCCATGTGATCGTTTTATCAATTGTTGAGGGGATTACAGAATTTTTACCCGTTTCCTCAACGGCTCATCTGATCATTGCTTCTAAAATTTTGAAATTACCTCAGACGGAGTTTTTGAAAGTGTTTGAGGTAGTCATTCAATCAGGAGCAATTCTTTCGGTGGTTTTTTTTTATTTTAAGTTCTTTATGATTCATAAATCCATAATCAAACACTTGTTAATCTCTTTTATTCCGACAGCCTCAGTTGCGTTATTTTCATACCGAATAATCAAAGACGTATTCTTTGAATCATTAACCTTGATTGCTCTGAGTTTGTTTGTCATCGGTTTGGGCTTTATTATTTTTGAAAAGCTTGTTGATGTGAAGAAAGTCATTCTTAAAAAAGAAATCTCTCATCTTAGCCTTCGTGATAGTTTTTTTATTGGGTTATTTCAATCATTATCGATAATTCCGGGAGTTTCTCGGGCAGGAGCGGTGATTTTAGGAATGATGATTTTAGGCTACAAAAGAGAAGCCGCCACTGTTTACTCTTTTTTACTATCGATCCCAACAATAATCTCGGCTGGTTTGATTGATTTCTACATCCAAAAAGAGGTGATTTTTAGCGTTTCAGTCAACTTTTGGTTTTTGCTGATTGGTTTTTTTACCTCATTCCTTTTTGCTTGGTTATCAGTTAGGTGGCTAATTAACTTCGTCAAGAATCACACCCTGGTGATTTTTGGAGTTTACCGGGTGGCTTTGGCAGTGATTCTTTCTTTAATAATTTTGAAATGATTTATTCTCTTTCTTGATTTTTCTTTGTACCAACTCGGTGTCCGGTAGGTGATGATTTTTTGTAATGGGTGTTTCATTGGCTTTGGATTTTATAATTATAATAAAACATCTTGTCTCCGTAGTTTAACGGATAAAATAAAGGCCTCCGGAGCCTTTGATGAGAGTTCGAATCTCTCCGGAGACACAGGTTGGGCCCATGGTTTAACGGTAAAACACAGCGTTCGCATCGCTGAGATCGGAGTTCAATTCTCCGTGGGTCCACCAAGATTCTCTGTCTGGAAATTTTATTCAAGAAAAAATCTTTCACTAAGTATCTGATCATAAGGACCAATCAAAAAAAATTGAGATCGTTAATATTACCCAGAGAGTCGTTGAGATTTTTGGAGAAAGTGGCATAAAAGAGAGACTTTGCTTAATTTACCCAATTCACTTCCTCGGTTTTTATTAACGATAATAATGAAGCCAGTTTGCGGAGAGATTTCATAAACTGGCTTGAAAATTAGCTTCTTTTGATCCATCTCTGTAGCAACACAATCAAAGAGGAGAAGATAATACCCTCGCTCACCTAAAAAGAACAATTATGGTTAGAGAAGTGTTTGTAGCAATCGCAAATGGTCAATTTGATCTTAGTCCCTGCGATGAAATTTTTTATGGTAGTTTGATGGCCAAAGAGAAAAGCAGAGTCTGATAAAGACTATTGGAGAGTGATATAATTATTAAAAGGCGCTGATAGCTCAGCGGTAGAGCACCACTCTTATAAAGTGGGCGTCGAAGGTTCGAATCCTTCTCAGCGCACCTGAATAAGCCGAGGTAGCCAAGGTGGTCACGGCGGGGGTCTGAAAAACCTCAGATGTCAGTTCGACTCTGACCCTCGGCACCAGCGGTGGTAGTTCAGTGGTAGAATGTCTCCTTGCCAAGGAGAAGGTCGTGGGTTCGAATCCCATCCACCGCTCTCGATTTTTTATCGAAGGTAGTTTTTTATTAGAATCATCAACCAGAGGAAAGCAGTAATCATATAAAAGAGCTCAAAGACGCCGTTAAAGTTGCCCCAGGAGAAAAACAAGCCAACACTGATTATCTGAATGGCAACAAGATTCTTAGTTAAGTAAAGAAATTTATCATCTCCAATAAGTCTGGCCAGACTAATTTCGCTGAAAGTAAAGCTAATGAACATAGTTGATGCTACGAGTATGTGGCCGAAGCGATTCTCGCTTATTGGAAAAAACCCTAAAGCCCCAAAAGATATAACAGCTAAAAGAAGAAATAGTGCCGTAGGAGAGTAAGCTTTTATTCTGAAGAATTGTATCAAATAAGCCACAAACAAGAAGTCCATCAAACACTTGATAAAAAACAACGCGTTAAAATAACTAAGTTGCCTTTTGGGAAGAAATTTACTGATGTCTGAAATGGTGTAATCTCGAAGGCTAAAGTTGTCTATTGCCGAACTAAAAACCAAAGTTGAACTGATAAAAAAAATCATCGAGAGAATGGCGTTGTACTTGAATATCTTAAGTTTCGACTCTCTAGGTTCCATAGAGTTTTTGGTAAATTTTGAGAATTTTTTCAAAAGCGTCTTTGTCGCTTGGGAATCGTAAGCTATTTTTTACCTGATCAACATTGACAAAAATGGCATCACTCATCTCAAAATCATGATTTTTTGGATCACCTGACAAATACTCCATCAGAAAGTAATAAACGGTCTTCTTTACCAACAATTGACTTTTGTCATCTTTACTATGAGGCGAGTTCGGCCAATGGTAGAAATAAGAAACAATGACCGGTTTTGGATAAACGATTTTTGCTTTAACTCCACCTTCTTCTTCAACCTCTCTCAGAGCGGCAGACTCAATTGACTCATTTGTTTTTTTATCAGCAACTAATCCTTTTGGGAAGACCCAGCCTTTATGGTAAGAATGCTGGCAGATTAACCAAAGAGTTTCCTTCCTTGAGAGTTTCGGCTCTCTTTTGAAAACAATCCCACCAGCGGAGTTTTCGGTTTTAATTTTCATAGTATTTTCCTCCCATTTGATATTCAAAAATTGGTTTTTTAATCGGTCCAAAAATTAACTGATGAAAAATTGCTTTCGTTGACTTGAAAAGACTTTTCAAAAGTCCTTCTTTTTTGAATCTTCGATCTGAAACGAAGAGAATTGGCGAGGAAAAAACAGCAAATCGAGCTTTGTTTTTTACTAATCTTTGAACTAGTTCGACGTCTTCGCCGAAAACAATTTCTTCATCAAAACCACCAACTTTCTTGAAAAATGAGTTCCTGACGATGATACACGGGCCATTGGCTGAGGGTCTAAGCTTCTGAAGAAGAGTCATCAGCAGGTTCATTAATCCAAAGATGAGTTTACCAGTCAGATTCTCCTTTGCTCGGTTCCAGACAGTTAAGGCATCAAGATGATTTAACTGAATATTTTTGTTTAGCTGACTTAGGAAATTAAATTGGCCCAACTCAACATCAGCATCGAGAAAAACAATAAATTCGCCTTTGGCTTTCCTGGCGCCGAAGTTTCTTGCTTGAGAAACATTCTGATTCATTCTTTCGAAAAAAAATAATGGAAGAGATCTTTTATAGCGAAGAGCAATTTTTTTTGTTTTGTCGGTTGAAAAGCTATCAACTATGATTATCTCGATTTTTTTGTAATCTTGAGCTTTTACTGAATTAAGTAGAATCGGCAGAGATTTTTCTTCATTTAAAGTCGGAATAACGATGGAGAAAAAAATTTCCTTCATGCGGAGGGTAGAGGATTCGAACCTCTGTAGGGAAAAATCCCTCGAGTTTTCGAGACTCGCGCAATTGACCGCTCTGCCAACCCTCCATTTGTTATATTTTACCTCAAATCGAAGGGGAAGGCTAATTTTGACAATCTCTGGTAAAATTAATAGAGGCTTTGGGGCGCGTTGGCGAAGAGGTAACGCGGCTGTCTGCAAAACAGCTATCCGCCGGTTCGAGTCCGGCACGCGCCTCAGGGGAGATGTGCCGGAGTGGTTGAACGGGCTGGTCTTGAAAACCAGTATGACCGCAAGGTCATCGGGGGTTCGAATCCCTCCATCTCCGCTTGATCAAGCTGTCTTTTAGTTCAGAAGATTAGATTGTTTCAAAGAAAACATCTTTTTAAAAGGAGATTTGGCAGATTATTTTTTAAGCATAAGTTGATCTGATTTCATAATTCAGATCTTTTCTTTGTGGCAACTAGGAAAATTAATGATGATTGACATAACCACACTGATTTTTTGTGAAATTTAAATTTTTTTGAATCTAAGGAGCCATAATAGATAATGTGGCTGAGATGTGTTTCTTTAAGTCACGTAAATTATGGAAATAAGAGTGTTTCTTCGGCGAAATAATTATATTACATTCAGCCAAAGAGACTTAGCTTTTATCTGGGCTTTTTTATCGTCTATTCTTGAGGATAGGTCACTTTTTACCTCTTTGGGGATATACGGAATCAGTAAATCCTGGAAAATGGATTTTAAATCGGGATTTTGGGAAAAAACGATTGCTCTTGTAATGGCATTGTCATGATATTTCAAGTACTCAGTCGCCTCTTCGAGTGAGAGCCTTACTAAAATTCCTTTTGTTTGCTTTGTTTGAGGGAGATTAAAAGAATCGGCAACTAAGAGTTCACCGCTTGAAGTCGAAAAATTGAGAATAGTAACTGCGTGCCGACCGTTTTCAAATGGTTTAAAGATATCACCTTCAGGAGTTGATACTTTAATTAAAAATTTGTCTCCATCTTTTTTAATTGAATCAGGATAGTTTTTTAAAGTTTGTTCTAGAACAAATCGGTTATTGAAAGAAACCACGATTGCGCTATTTTTCGCTTTTTCCATTATATTTATCAAGTCGTCAATTTTTTTGAAACCTAAAAGTGAATAAGTATTAATCTCCAGAGCCTCAGCAAAAGCAGCAATTGCATGATGATACATATCTCCCTTATCATTGACAACTAGCCAACCACAAGGAAAATTGGTGGTTGGATACTTTCCGTGATGAGGAAGAAGAAGTCGGTGCATGTCGGCGATACTTAATATCCCATCATCATCTCCAACTACTCGCCTGTTCAAAAGAATATTTATAGCGACGGCCGAAGCGCAAGGCAAGCAAAGACCTCGTCTCAACCTATAAACATCAGTCTCAATGATTGGTTTGTGGTAAGAGTTTTCTTCAGATAATAAACCTTTTCTTTTCATCTCTTCGATTAGTTCTGCCACCGGCCCAGCAGCCTTTATTTGATCAATCAAAGAAAAATCAAACGGCTTGTTGAAAAAATTTTCTCGCGCCTCAATCATAGTCAGTGGTTAGATTTTTTTTAAATTTTTTTAATTTATCATATTATCAGCAAAATATAGTAGCAAAAATCTTCTCTTGATATTACTTAACATTTTCTTTATTATTTTTTTTCAACATAATTACTAAAATTTTTTATAAATTTAAAAAAAATAACATAAAATGGATAAAAATAACACTAACCTTCGTAATTTTTTAGAAATTACCTATGATGAATTAGAAGAGCTTAATCTTAAAGCAAAGAAAAAGAGAGTTTCTTATACTTCTCAGGAAGAGATGAGGGAATTTTATCTTGGTTACTTAAGCAAAGAAAAGAGACTAAAAGCAGTAACGATTGGTTTTTCCGATATCGAGGGTAGGTTTCACATGCTCGATTATGATAAAAAATTTTTCATAAAAAACTATGATAATCTCACCTTTGATGGTTCTTCGATTAGGGGTTTTTCCAGACAGGCAGAGTCTGACCTTCGCTTGAAGGTTGACTGGTCCGCTTTTTGGTGGTTGCCATCAGATGTTTTTGGTCCAGGAAAAGTCCTAATGATGGCTGACATTTACGATCAAGACAACACCCCATACAAGATGGATTCTCGAGGATTGCTAAAATCATATGTCAAGAAATTGAGAGAAATCAAAGACTACACTATCTATGTTTCTAATGAGATTGAAGGTTTTCTTGTAAAAGGCATCGATGCGGAAAAAAACTTTGATGAACGGGTTGGCTTTGAGTTGGTTGCCACTGGTGGTTACTATCACTCTTTGCCATATGACATTTTGAGAATTTTCATTGATAGAACGGCTGAGGCACAAAGGGCCCTAGGTTTTGAAAACGAAAAAGATCATCCAGAGGTGGCCCCTTCTCAGTTTGAACTCAATTATGCCTATTCAGAAGTTGTCAACGCAGCTGACCAGATACAGCTCTACAAATTAACCGCTAGACAGATTGCTCGAAATCTAGGAATGACCGCCACCTTTCTTCCAAAGCCGATAACAGGGATCAATGGCAGCGGTATGCATACTAATTTTTCGATTTCAAAAAAAGGAAAGAATCTTTTCTATGATGAAAAGGGTAGAGGTAAGCTCTCAAATTTTGCTTGGGCAGTGATAAGCAGAATTCTAAATCATGCAAGCGATATCTGTCTGGTCCTAAATAGTTCCGTCAACTCTTATCGTCGCCTTGATCCTCACTTTGAGGCGCCTAACGAAATAAAGGTCTCCGAGACTGATAGAGGAGCAATGATTAGAGTACCAATTTTCAATGAACGATCAGCCAGAATCGAGATTAGAAGTGTAGCTCCTGATGCTAACCCCTACCTAACTATGTATGTTCTGACAAAGGTAGCTCTGGAGGGCGAGATGAAAAAAGAAAATCATGAAAAAAGAGAAAGAGTCAATTACTTGCCCTCTAATATCCATGTAGCGATCAGTCAATTCAGAAGAAGTAAGTTTATTGATAAAATCTTAAGTCAGGAGTTCAAGGAGAAATTTGTCAGTTTAAAGCAAGCGGCCGCCAACAGAAGTCCAGTTGATTTAGGGACACGAGTTAAAAACGGCGAAGTCCTTTATCATCATGAAGTTTATAATCAGGTGATCTGGAACAGCTTCTAAATTTGATGTTTCAGAAACTGATTGTGGCGACATTGCCACACCATGATTCGCCGTTTTTTTCAAGAGAACAAATTCTGTAATGATAGGTTTTTCCTGATTGAACAGTGTGATCTAAGTATGAGAGAGCATCTTGATTTGAAATAGAACCAATGGCTCCATCTCTTGGAAAATAAACATCATTTGCTGTTTCTGATCTGACTATTTTATAAGCGACAAATTGATCGCTCTGACATCTCGTCCAGCTGAGTCTAACGCCATCATCTTCCTTAGACAATGAGAGCTGAAGTTCATTGCCAATGAATATAAAGCTTCCAGGCCGTGGAGGGTCGACATAATTAACTTGAGTGTTTATCTTAGTTGGTGAAATTTCCTGAGATGATACACTAAAATCTTGATTAGTTTTTGGTTTTTTTGCCTGATTTTGATTGAGTGAATTACTTTCCTGGTTACTTTTTTTTAAAGTCATCTCTAGAAGTTTTTTTTCTTCTTTTTCTAATTCTGAAGCATCTTTTGGTGAGTTTTCTTTCTTGCCTTTTATTTGAAGATTTTTTATTTCTATTTCGGTGATATTTTTCTCATTTAGCTGGTTTTCAACTTTTTCACTCTTAAATTGAAGAGTCTCTTTATCAGATTTTTGATGTTTAATCGACCTATCCCTTTCATTTTGATTTTTTTTAATTCTCAAGTAAGTTATTCCAACAGCCGAAGTGGAAAAAAAAGCACCAATTAAAATGACTATTGGAATGACAAAGGCCTTTTTCATAAAAATTTTCTTTCTTTAATGATATCTAACTCTAGTAACAAAGGTCAAGGATAAAAGTTGAATTTTATCCGGCTTTTTTTTATCTTATGATCATGTCCCATTTAAGAGCTGGTTTTTTTAGCCAGATTAGATCTGCCAAAAGTTATTTCATTCTAATTTTTCTTCTTGTTCTTCTCTCATTTTTCTCGAAACAATTGATTGATCTTAATCTAAAAATTGTTCATCATCCTGATTTTTCATTTATTTGCTATGGGCGGAGTTTTTTTTCTGAGCTATGTAATTAATCAACTTTCTCCAAGAGCGGCAATTCCTTCTTTTGTCTGGGTAGTTTTTGCTGGAATTGCTCTTCACCCTGTGTTATTTTTCTTTTCAAAAAACCTGGAAGGATTGAAAATTATAACCGAAATATTTGCGGCGCTCATTCTTTTTACCTCGGGCTTAGAAATCGCCTTTGGCAAATTTAAGCGCTGGTTTTTCCCAATAGCGTCTTTGTCTCTAATTGGAGTAATTTTCTCCTCAATCATTTTAGCTTTTGCTCTTTCTTTAGTCATGAAACTTCTTGGTTTATATCGGGAAGAATATCTTATCTCAATCGTCCTTCTTTCAACCGCGTTGGCTTCAACTGATCCAACGGCTATTTTGCCTACTTTGAGAGATCTTCGGTTTAAGCGGTCGTTCATCAAGGAGTTGGCAATTTCAGAAAGTGCGTTGACAGACATCTCGGGTAGCATCTTCACTCGTTTTCTTCTTTTGGCTTTTACCTCAACAGCAGTTGCCAGCGATAATGTTATTAACTATTTTCTCCCTCTGTTAAGAAAATCAACCTATGATGCTTTTGCTCTTGAGATTTTGTCAGGAATCATTGTTGGCTACTTTGGTTACTTTTTATTGAAAACTTTTTATTTAAGAAGAAAAGATAATCACACTGTCGATGATGATATCAATAAAACTGATGTTTCATTACTTCTCCCAGTTCCAATCTTCACTTATGTTTTAGGGAATTTACTTGGCGGAGCTGGTTTCCTAGCGGCTTTTTCTGCTGGATTGTTCTCTGATGTTGTCGGCACTTTAAAAAAGGTGGCTCATTTCTACGATCAGTTTCTAAACAACTTGATCAAACCTTTTCTGTTTATCATTCTTGGTTCGCTGGTTTCTTTAAATGTTCTTCTTAGCTTTTCTTTAATTGGAATTAT
Source organism: Patescibacteria group bacterium (assembly GCA_025057905.1). Lineage (GTDB taxonomy): Bacteria > Patescibacteriota > Microgenomatia > UBA1406 > GWC2-37-13 > GWC2-37-13. Next base: position 226,376 of record JANWUX010000001.1, on the reverse strand, counting down.
TGCGGCTCTTGTTTTTATGTTTTTGGTCCGGCCAATTGTAGTTTTTATTTCTCTTCTTCCTTGGTTGATGAAAGGCGCTTTTAAGCTAGAAGACATAATTTTTCTTAATTTTGTCAGAGAAACAGGAATAATCGCAGCCGTCTTGCTAATTATCATTAGCTCTTCTGGAATTGTTCAAAGTGATTTAGTCATAGCGCTGGGGATGTGGGTAATCATTCTTACCTTAGTGATTGAGCCGCCGTTAACACCTTGGTTCTGTCGTCGCCTGGGATTAACGACAAAAACTTAACGTAGCCATTTTTTCAGACAATAACCAGATGTTTAACAGTCCAACTTACGGCAAGCTCGACATCGACCAACTGAAAAAAATAATCAGATTGTTTATGAGTCAAGAAAAAACCGCCAGTTACAATGTTATTGTCGGCACCGATTCCCAAAGAACCGGCCCACAACATTATGATTTTATTTCTGCCTTGATCATACACCGAGTCGGTAGCGGCGGAATCTATTTTTGGCGAAGAACAACTCTTGCAAGAAAAATTTCTTTAAAGGAGAGAATTTATCTAGAGGCCATGATGTCATTGGAGATGTCGGAGAGTTTTGTCGAGTTCTTCAAAACTAATGGCATCTCTCGATATCGAATTCAAATTCATGTTGACATTGGAAAAGAAGGGGAAACGAGAGAGTTGATTAAAGAAGTAACAACGATAATTCGCTCCAATGGCTATCAACCAATGATAAAACCGGAAGCCTATGGGGCCTCAAAAATTGCTGATAGGCACACTTGATCCTTAGTCACTTGTGGCCATGTAAGAGGCAATTAGGGTAGTAATCGGAACAGATAAGATTAGGCCAGTGCTAGCTAGAAGAATTTTAACAATCTCCTCGGCAACGATCTCTTCGTTAATTAACTCAAAAAAAGAGAGTTGAGTGTTAAAAAAAAGAAGAAGTAGAGGCATCGATGCTCCTGCATAGACAAAAACTAAGGTGTTCACCGTTGAGGCGATATGATCACGACCAATTTCCATGGCTTTTTTGAAAAGCTTCAAAAAAGATATTTCTTTGTTGATCTCTTTAATCTTAAAAACAATACCGGCTTGAGAGATATTGACATCGTCAAAAATTCCAATGGCAGAAATGATAATCCCGGCTATGATTAATCCTTGAATATCAGTGATTTCTTTGTTAGTTAACTGAAGAAAGTTTATGGTTTCAGATGAATCACCGGTTATTTTTGTCTTGTCGATGAAAAAAAAAGCAAAGAAAATTGTTAAAATTAAACTGATCAACGTTCCAAAAATAGCGCTAACCGTCTTTTTGTTAAGGCCGTGAGAAAGGCAAAAAGTTAAAGGAATAGTCACTAATGAGCCAAGAATAACGGTTTGCAGCGGATCAACACCTGAGGCAATGCGAGGGAAAATAAAACTGAAGATGATAAAAAACGAGTAGGCCATTCCTATAAAAGACATCACCCCTTGATTGCCAGTAATAAGAAGAGTTAGAAGAAAGAAAAGGCCAAAAAGAAGAATAAGATGATTCAGTCGGTAATAGTCTTTTATCCGATATTGCTCCTGTTTGTTAATCTTTTCTTTAGTAATGATTACATAATCGCCTTCTTGATATTTTTTTTTAGAAAAGATTTGATCAATTTGATTTTCAACAATCAAAGTTTTTTCGACAAGTTCTCCACGGATGATCTTTATTTTCAGTTTTTGATTTAGATTTTTTCTCTTGCTAACGATAAATTCTTTCTCCTCAAGAATCCTCTCGATTTTTCCTACATAAATACGACTCTTTGTCTTAAAGATATTTTCCTGTTGAAAAAAGAAAAAAATTAAAAAGCCAAAGAAGAAGAATAAAAAAGCAAACTTTCTTTTTACCATGAACGAGTTCTATTCTATCAAAGAGGTTGTTAGCGAAGAAGAAAGAGTATCTTTGATGTTAAGATAGTTTATAGCTTCTTCGGCAATATTTGCAATGTAGCTATTGATTCTAAAAAGACTCTCCTCAATGATCAGTGCAAGATAATTTTTATGAGGAAGATTGTGAAAAAAGCCTTCTTTCTTTTGATCGAAATAATCAAGAAAAGAATGGGCGGAAACTTTGTCTTTTTTAAAGATAATTTCTGACAAAGAAGAAAGATTCTTCAAGGTATATTTGATAAGGTGTCTTTGCCGGTAAGAAAGACTAAAATTTTTCTGGCTCTCTTGAATGAGAACTCTATTTATTTTTACAATATGATCGGCAATTCGTTCGAGTCTTAAACCAATAATTGAAAGATAGTGAGAATCGATGGCCGTTAAAGTCTGATTTTTTTCTTCAAAAAGATTGATGAGTCTTAAATTGTGAAAGCGAGTTATGGCGATATGGAGTCTGTCGATTTCAACATCTCGTTCAATAATGTCCCTTGATAATTCGATATTGTATTTCTCAACTGCTCTGACCGTGTCTTGGAACATTGAATAAATGATCGAGGACATCTTCTTCAGGTACTCAAAAAGATGATGAGAGATGTCGGTGTTTACAATTTTTAAAAAAATCTTATCGGAAAGACTTTCTAAACATTCACAACCAATTAATTGAAAGGAGATTTCTCTTACAGCAGACCGTTGTTGATAGCTAATTTTGTCAGTTTTTATGATAATGCTATCAGCACCGGAAAGGTAATAGCCGATGATCTCCCGGAAGATCTGATTCTGATTGAGATTTTTGATATCGACAGAAATAAATTTTTCATTTCTGTTGAGTTTTAGTGGGGCAATAACAAGAAAATTTTGAATATCTAAGACTTTTACCTTATCTTTTGCCTTAAGAAAATTTCTTTTTATCCAGTTTTTTGGAAGAGTGATAGAGTAACTTCTTCCACCTGTTTTTTGAAGGTTGCGAATCTCCATCCCTATATCTATATATATTATAAAAAAAGTCTTTAATTTTTCTCAATTATCAACAAAAAAAGCTAAAATTACCTAGATTTTTAAAATATCTTATAGAAAAAAATTATTGAATTTATTAAATATTTACTAAATAAAATAAATATGTATTATTTTCTATTTATATATAATGGAAAGAAAGTTAGCTACTAATTCTTACAGAAAATTTACCCAAGAATTAGATAAAATCTCAAAAAGACAGGAGACTGAGGAGAAAATATGGCAAAACGAAATTGTTTATGACATAAAAAGCCCGGCTAAGTGGTTTTTCTTCTGTCCACTTTCTGACGTTCACATTGGATCAAAGGGTGTCAATCATAAAATTCTGATGACTTATGTTAAGTTGTTTAAAGTGCATCCAATTTATACTTTTTTTGTGGGGGATTTGGGAGATTTTTACAATCCAAATCGTCATCCTTACGCCATGCATACCAATTTACTATCCCCAGATGAACAATTAACTTTAGTCAAAGATCTTCTGAAAAGTTTAGAAGATAAGTGTCTTGGTCTAGTCTCTGGCAATCATGAGGATTTTGTCAAAAAATCAAGCGGCATCGATGTTTACAAAATTATCCACGATAACCATAAAATTCCTCTTTTAAAAAACGGCGGAATTTTGGAGCTTAATATTGATAGAGAGACATATCGGATTAAGATCTGGCACCGAATAGCTCGGCTTAACTCCCAGTTTAATCCCACTCATGCTGGCAAACAAGCTCTGAGATTGTCTGGAGAAAATATTGATTTGATCATTAGTGCTGACAAACATCAAGGTGCGGTTGAGCAATTTGTCTATAATGGAGAAATAAAAACTGTCGCTCAACTGGGGACTTTTAAAATTGATGATAGCTTTGGGAGGGATATAGGTATGGTTCAAAAGCCAACAATTTTCTTCCCAGTTTTTGCTTTTTGTGGACTAAGAAAAGAAATTTTAGTTTACCCAACGCTTGAGTCAGCAATAGTCCAAATAAAGATGATTGAAAAACTCTTGAGGGTGACAGCTCAGGGGTTTATTGGAATTGAAAAAAGACTAAAAAGATTTATTAACTAATAGAGACTCTTGGATTCTTTACTCTTAAACTTTTTGCTTATGTAAAATAAGCTTTAAATGAAAATTCTTGTTATCTACGCCACTTACTCAGGAGGCACTCAAGTTGCTTGTGAGTTTGTTATTCAGTTCCTTCAAGAGTGGGGTCATGATGTCGAACTTAAACAGATTAGCCAGGTCTCTTCTGAAACTTTTGATAGTTTTGATCTGTTAATTTTTGCCTCTCCTTCGTGGAATTTCGAAGATAAAGAAGGTCAGCCTCATCAAGATTTTCTTTCATGGATAAATAAAAATCAGGAGATTAATTTGGCCAAGAAAAAAACCGCTGTTTTTGGATTAGGTGATTCTTCCTATACTTCTTTCTGTGGCGCTGTTGATATTATCAAGGAGTTTTTGGAGAATCATAATGCAACTGTAATCTTGCCAACATTGAAAATTGATGGTTACCTTTTTAATCAGGAAAAAAATAATGTTTTAATTAAAGAATGGTTGAAAAAAATTATCGCCTGAGTTTAAGTCTTAATAAAGATACTGCTTGATATTTTCTTCGTTTATGTAAAATTTTGTTCCTTCGCCTTTAACAATCTTTAGTGCGATTCTTCTGACGATTCCTTCAATGGTTCGCTCCAGAGTTCGAATACCAGCATCAAAGCCAAGTGGCCGAGTGATTTTTGGCCAGAGAGTTTCATCGATAATGATATTTTCCTGACTTAAACCAGCCTCTTTTAGACAATTAGGAAGGATATAATTCTTGGCGATAAATATCTTTTCTTGATCAGTGTATGCCGGCATTGTGATGACCTCAAGTCGATCCATCAAGGCCGTTGAGATGTTGTTGGTGTTGTTGGCGGTGGCAACAAAAAGTACTTGAGATAAATCAAAAGGATAATCAATAAAATAGTCGGTGAAAGCACTGTTTTGCTCAGGGTCCAAAAGCTCAATCAGAACTCCCATAATAGCTGCTCGCGACTCAGGGGTAACTCGATCAAGTTCATCAAGAAGAATCACGGGATTGTTAACACAAACTCTTCTTAAAGCTTTAATAATCATTCCAGGTTCTGCTTGAGGTGAGGTTTTTGTTTGACCTCGAAGATCAAGAGGTGAGGACAACCCCCCAAAAGGGATTCGAGCCAGTTTCTTGCCTAAAGCTTCGGCGATTGATCTGGCTAAAGTGGTTTTGCCGGTACCTGGTAGGCCAACAAAAAGAAGGATTGGTGCCCGATATCTTCCTTCTTTGGTTTTCTGTTTTTGAAGAACAATTACTGAGAGGTACTCAAGAATTCGCTGTTTTATTTTTTCTAGACCGAAGTGGTTCTTGTCAAGGATTTTTTTTGCAAGATTGATATCCAGAATATCATTGGTTTTTTTATTCCAAGGCAGGCTAGTAATCCAGTCAATATATTTTACAGTTATGTCGAGCTGAGAAAAATTGCCACTATACTTGATCGACAAATGCGCCCTTTCGATTTGTTCAAGGGCTTTCTCCTGAAGAGAGATTGGTAACTCGGCTGACTCAAGTTTGGTTCTTAGCTTTTCTATCTCTAGAAGAGCTTTATTATCATCCATTTTTTTTTAGTAGATTTTTTAATTAATCGACAAATTCCTCTTGACAAATGAAAAATTTATGATTATATTATCAATCGAAATAATTGTTTGCTAAGATAAGTTAAAAGTTATTTTTGATTACAATTATGTCAAAAACAAAAATTAACATCAAACCCAATATCAAACCACTATTTGATTATGTATTAATTAAACCTCTTGAAACCGAAACAAGAACTCCCTCAGGAATAGTTATACCTGATACAGCGAAAGAAAAGCCTCAGATGGGTGAGGTAGTTGCGGTTGGGCCAGGTGATCAGTGTTGCAATGGAGACTGCCAAGGTAGCAAAAAATCCTCTGAGATGTTTGTGAAGGTTGGGGACAAAGTTCTCTACAAGAAATGGGCAGGTAATGAAGTTAAGATTAACACAGATACTGGACCAGAAGAATGGCTTTTGGTTGAACAAAAAGATATTATGGCTATTGTCGAGTGATAAATTTTCCCTGATAATTACACTGTTATAAGTTTCTTATTTTGATAATATGGCAAAAGTTATCAAGTACGGAGCCGAAGCAAGAAAGAAACTTCTGGATGGTGTTAATAAATTAGCCAACGCGGTGGCAACCACTCTTGGACCAAAGGGTCGAAATATTGCCATCGATAAAAAATGGGGCGCCCCTACTGTCGTTCATGATGGGGTGACTGTAGCGAAGGAGATTGAACTTGAAGATGTTTTCGAAAACATGGGAGCCCAGTTAGTCAAAGAAGCAGCTTCAAAAACGGCAGATGTTGCTGGCGATGGGACAACGACAGCAACTGTATTGGCTCAGGCATTGGTTCAAGAAGGGATTAAGATGATCACGGCCGGCGTTAATCCAATGATACTTCAGCGGGGTTTAGAAAAAGCCTCCGAGCATGTCGTTAATGGGTTAAAAAAAATGACAAAAAAGATCACTCTGAGTGAGGCAGCATCAGTTGCAACTATTTCGGCTGGTGATCCCAAGCTAGGTAAGTTGATTGCTGATGCTTTAAAGGCTGTTGGGGGTAAGGATGGTGTAGTTACCGTAGAAGAAGGAAAAGGGCTGGAGACAACTGTTGATCACAAAGAAGGAATGCAATTTGATCGAGGTTTTGCCTCGCCATATTTTGCTACTGATACTGATAGAATGGTCGCTGAGATTGAGGACCCGTACATTCTCATAACTGACAAAAAAATTTCATCTATCTCTGAGCTGCTCCCCTTCCTCGAGAAATTTGTCAAGGTATCCAAAAATCTAGTCATCATTGCTGATGAGGTTGAGGGAGAAGCGCTTGCGACACTGGTTGTTAACAAACTAAGAGGTGTTCTCAATGCTCTAGTAGTCAAAGCGCCTGGTTTTGGTGACAGAAGAAAAGAAATGCTCCAAGACATCGCCATCCTAACTGGCGGAACTGTTATTTCTGAAGATCTAGGAAAGAAGTTAGAGAATGTCGAGATGGAGGACTGCGGTCGAGCTGAAAAAGTTAAGGCTGATAAAGAAAACACCTCAATAATCGGCGGAAAAGGTAGTAAGAAGGATATTGAGGCAAGAATTGCTCAAATAAAGAGAGAAATCAGTGAAACTACAAGCGAATTTGATAAAGAAAAACTTCAAGAACGATTGGCGAAGCTATCCGGTGGAGTAGCAGTGATCAATGTTGGGGCAGCGACGGAAGTTGAGATGAAAGATAAAAAAGAAAGAGCAATAGATGCAGTTGCCGCCACGAAAGCCGCCTTGGAAGAGGGAATAGTTCCAGGAGGTGGAATAGCTCTTCTCAATATTAGTCAAGAGATGAAGCCTGAGAAGATGAATCTTACTACTGAAGAAAAGATTGCTTTTGATATCGTTAAGAGCGCTCTTGAAGAACCATTTAAGGTGTTGATGAATAATGCGGGCTTAGATGCTGGTCAGCTCTTAGCCAAAGCAAGAGAGGTATCATTGAAAGGAATGGGTTTTGATGTTAGAATAACACAATCACCTGAAAAAGCGGTTCCAATCGATATGGTCAAAGCAGGAATAATTGATCCTTTAAAAGTGGTCAGAACCGCAGTCCAGAATGCTGTCTCAGTCGCGACCATGATTCTGACCACAGAAGCGCTAATTGCCGAGAAACCAGAACCGAAGAACTCATCCGTCTCATCAACTCCAGGAAGCGGCGCGATGGAGGGGATGGATTACTAAGAGAAAAAAAATAATTATCAAGAGTTGGCCCCCCTGATACAGGGGGCCTAATTTTTATAAGGCTGATTTTTGTTATATAATATTAACGCGTAAAAAAAATCACCAGGGGTGCCGGAGCGGTTAAACGGAGCAGTCTGTAAAACTGTCGGGTTTTATCCCTACGGAGGTTCGAATCCTCCCCCCTGGACCAACAAAATTTGCATCCAGATTTTTTTTAAATGCCTCTCTTTCATTTTAGATTTTTAATTTCTATCTTTGCTTTTTCAGATCATCGATTTTTTCAAGAAAAAGGAATACCCTGCTACAACAGAAAGAATCCAAAAAAAACAATTGACCAAATCAAAAAAACAACTTCATCTGAAAAATATGGAAGGTTGTGATTACTCAGATGGCAAAAGATTGATCTTACTGGCTGCAAATATAAATTAATTTGCTAAAAAATGGTGGCAGAGAATTTTAGCCAGATAACCCTTTGCCTTATTATCCTAGCCCCATTTTCTATATGAAATAAACTCACAGATCTACCTCTCTTGGCCTCCAACCCAAATCCAACTCTGAAATCAAAGACAACTGCCTCTTTAAATTTTTACTCTCTATTTACAAAAATTAACAAGGATAAAAAAACCAATCAAAAACAGACAGTGTCGCAAAACTTGAACTTTGATTATAAAAGCAACAACTCTGACTAAATCTGCTGTCGCTTTTCCTACAGCGGAGTCTTGATTTTAAGAAAATAATTATGCAGCAAATTGATTGTTAGATAAATGAAAATCACTGGACTCCTCTACCAAAAGATGAGTGTAAAAGAAGACAAGAAAATTATATAAATCAAATCTCACAAAAAAAGCAATGATGAAAAAATGAGCGAAATTGTCTCAAATATTCATTAAGTACCAAATTTTACTACCGCTGATTCTGATTTTTATAATTCAGTTGAAAAGAATAAAATTGGTGAAAATTATGAAGACATCTTGGAGATTTTTTACAGAGAAATTGAGCAAATAAGAAGAAAAAGGATGAGATACACTGAAAAAGAACAAAGAAGAAATTGATAAGATAAAATAAAAAAAATAAAAATATTGTAAAAAGAGTTCAAGAGGTGGTAAACTTTAATCACTATACCAGCAACCCTTCATCTAAAGAGTATATTTCAAGATTTGGAGATTTAGGAAGAGATTTTTGCTAACTTATTCACAGAAGATAGAAAGCCTATTTCTAAGATAAGTCTGAGTAAAAGAAAGAATCAAGGAAAACTGTTCTTATTAATCCTCACTTTATCTTAGATTTTCTTTTTTTGCCCAGTTGGTCTAATATATCAGATTTGCATGTTTTACCATAAAGGGTTGCCTGCCTTTTTGAGACTGTATATGATTGATAATAAGTTTTAGGTCTCTTTGATCTTTTCTTTGGTCTGATCACCTTCCAGCTTTTTATCTTAAGAAATAATTGTCGCCGGAAAAAAGAGCAAATTGTCGATGGTATCTTAATCCAAAATGAGAGTATTTGTTCAGCACCAGACGACGAAGAAATAAAAAAATCAGGAAAGACTTATGTTCTTATCCTAATCGAAGAGAAAAATTCTTTGAGTCAATTTTCAATATTAATTATTATTCTATGCAAATATCTACTTGTGAAAAGAAATATCACTCAAAAATTTAGAAAGAATTTTGTTAATCTTTAGATTCTTTTGATGAAGTCAAGAGTTAATCTTGACAAGAGAAACTTTCTTATTAAGATTTTATAAATAACGATGAAAAAGCCTTGGTTGTCAGCTATTTTAAATCTTTTCTTTTTAGGAGTCGGCTATCTTTACAATGGTCGAAGAGTGGCTATGGGGTTAATTTTATTACTAAGTTTCTCTATCTCTTCATTTTTTTATGCAGACAAATTTGAAAAACTTTTTTCGGAATTCTTAGAATTTTTGATTAGCTCTATTCTCATTAGTTTAGCCCTTTCAATTGATGCTTATCAAGAGGCGAAATTAATCAACGAAGAACTGGTCTCGAAAAAGAAATAACCTCCTTTTAAAAAATTTTCTTCCGGAAAACTTTCAGATAAATTAAGCTATAATAAAATCATAGCCTCTTAATTCAGAAATTTCGAAAAAATGATTAAAAAGGCCGGTTTTATTTTTATAGCTCTGGCATTATTTTTCTCTATGTTTTCCTTAATCTACGTTTATTTCCAGTCAAGAATCAATTTTGTTTTTGACAATATTCTTCCCTTTATCAAAAACAATCAAGAAGTTAATATCTCTTCAACAAAGAATCAACAAGTTAATCCTTCTTCAACTAAAGACACAAAATCACAAGAGGCAATGAAAGTTTATAAACCGAAAAATATCTCCTATGAGGACAAAGTTGGTAGCAAAGAAAGCCGAAAAGAATCAAACTCTTTTGAGACAAAAAATTCATTTCTTTATTTAGAAAGGGAGAGATTGAGACTTGCAAGTTCTAATTGTGATGGTTTTGGTGTTTGTTCATTTGTCGAGATAACAAAAAAAGACTATCCTAAGCTTTTCGACAACCTACCTAATAATTTCATTCGGATATTACCTTTTATTTATGATAACAATCAAGTTTTTTTTCTAATTGAAAACCTTGTTTTTGAGACAGGAGCTCTCAGTTTAAATTTTGCCGTTATTGTAAACCCTGAATCAGGAAGAGTTGTTTTTTCTACCCAATCTTTTAGAGATTCATTTAATTTCCGTGAGATTGAGATTATGCCCAACGGAGATATTAAGTATTCAGGATTGGGCTACTTCTTTGATGATTGTCGGCAGTGTGGTTATCGTCTTTTTGATTTTTTTTCTTTTGATATAAAAACCGACAAATACTTACTGGTCAACACTAAGTATCAAGATGAGTTTAGAAAAATCTTGGCGGAAATAGAAAGATACAATAGTTGTGCCGCCGAAAATGGTCTTGAGTTGAATTTTGAAGAGATAAAAGACAGGTTTGGTGAAAACTTTGCTTGTCGATCATCCCAAAACACAACCAGCCAATTTCGAGGGATCACCCCCAAGGATTATTTTTCCCTAAAAAAAGCACTCGAAGGAATCATTTATTCTAATCAAGAAAGACAATTGATTTCTTTTTAACTTAAAAACCTGTCCTAGATGACTGATAGAAGATATTTTTTTAGGCTCATTGCTGTTCTTTTCGTCTCTTTTTTTCTCTCTGATTTTTTAGTGACAAATTTTTTTTTCTCAAAAACACCAATTATCGATGACTCAAAAATTAAAAGAGGTATCTCTGAAATTAGGAACTCGGTCAAGAACTTAATAGGTCAAACAAAAAAAATTGGGGTCATTAATATCAATCGAGGTTCGAAACGAATGGAAAATAATAATCATAAATCTTCTTCTGGGTTAAAGTTTAGTAACTTCACTCTGACTCCTGTTTATCAACGACCCTCGCCAACTTTTTCTCCCACTTCTGTTACTATTCCTGCCTCGCCTAGGCCGACAGGAAATTTAATAAGTCCTGCTATCTTGCCAATGGTCACTCCTTATAGTCTAAATATTATAACTCCTTTTTTTACGTCACTTCCAACCTCAAATAGCATCACTCAACAACCAGTAGTTTCGCCACCAAACCCAACTCAACCGCCACCAAAAAGACCGCCAGTGATGAGACTGTCAAATAGCAAGCTGGGGATGTTTTATCTTGTTAACTTCACGCCTGGAGGAGAGAAAATTCTTTTGTCAGGTCCAAGAGTGATTAAGTTCATCGATCCTTATGCTAATCCGAAGTTTATGGAAGCTATCCAAAAGTATCGATCCCTTTTCCAAGGTGGCACCGTTGTTCTCAGATTTTGGCAAAACACATCTGGTATAAACTACAAACTAACTGATGATCCCGTTAGGTCAGCTGAAGATTTTTTTAACCAGGTAATGATCCCAAATTATCAAGTTCTTGGCGAGGGGCGCTATCTTTTTGATTATGTTCACACGCCCAACGAGGCCGAGAACACGCCTCAATGGTCAAACAAAAACGAGGTTGATTGGAATGGTCGATTTTGGCTTCGTCTGTCTCAGTTAAACAAACGAATGGGAATGAAAACCTGCGTTCCTGGAGCCTTGGTTGGAACGCCAAGACCAGAAAATTTAGAACCGGCGGTTGATGATTTAGTTGAGATTTATCAGCTAGGCGGCGCTTTTTGCTATCATGCTTACTCTGATAATTACAACAAAGATCTCAATTACGAGCTTAATTGGTCATTACTCTATCGACAAATTCATGTCTATTTAAAGACTAAAGCGCCAGTGTTAGCTAATATGCCGATTATTCTTTCAGAAGGAGGGATAGCCGAAAACTGGAATCCTTACGGTGGCTTTTTAAAGAATAATAATGTTGAGAAATATAAGGATTGGTTAGTTTGGTTTGATGCTAGATTAAAGGAAGATCCTTATCTTATAGGTGTTACTTTATTTCAAATTGGTAATAATTCTGACTGGGCAGTTTTCAATCATGAGTTAATTGCTGATTGGTTTAGTGAATATCTAAGAAATAACTAATCATTGTAATTAAAATTAATCAAGAACTGGAAAGATTATTCGGTATTAATTAATTCTATAATAACGGCATTATAACATTGATCAGTTAACAAAATGATTCAATGAATTAAGTCAGAGAGAAGAATTAGCACCAGAAGAGAAGAAATTTATCGCAAATGCTCTATCAACTTTAAATCAAATAATATCTCCTGATCCTGGTACAGTTATTGGCACAGTTACTAAAATACCGAAATCAGGCTTAGAATAATTGGAAGATTGAGAAGGTATCTTGATACAAAAAAAACAAAAAAAGCTTTGAATTGAAATAACTATAATTTAAGATAAAAAATGTTTTTCTGGTTTATAAAAAAATAAGATCAAGATCACATTAATCACTTTATAAGATATCTTGAAACAAAGTTGATTTTTGCATTTAAAGAAATTTAAGAAATTTAGAGTCAAAATTAATTAAAAAAATAATCAACCGGCATGCCAATTTTGTTTGTGATAAATTTTTCTCTTCCAAAGAAATAAAATATTCTTCTCAGCACAAAAAAGGTTAATTTATTAATAACTAATCGATGAAATAAGTGGTATTTTTTATTTTTTCTTAAAAAGATTTTAAAAATTAAACGAAAAATTATTGATTTGATTAGACATGGCTGACAATTGATTATAAAATAAAAATGATTTTCATATTTTTTTTCATAATTCTTTATTGATTGTTCAAGAAAAGAGAAATTCTTCTCTTCTTTAAAAATTAGTTTTCTTATAAGAAAAATGATATAAAAAGTATCGTAATAGTAATCCCAGTTTTGGTTTAAATTAATTTCTCTGGCAATCTTTTTAATCATTTTTATTTTTCTTAGAGCTTTTAAAGAATCTTTGATTGGCAAGTCTTTTTTTCTTACTAAATATTTTGAAATATAATAAATAAAATCATTAACAGTAACGTATTGCCATATTGGGAATAAAAGTGGTGGCAGTCGAAAACGATTAAAGAATATCTGTTTTTTAACTATCTCTTTAATGTAGTACCCATTTTTTATTACTTGATCAGCAAGTTTTACAATTCTTAAAAATTTTATCTTTTCATTTTTAGTGTCTTTTTTATTAATAAAATTTTCATAAAAACTAAAGATGCATTTTTTGACTGGCCAGTTATTTTTGGCAATATTAATAGTTGTATAAGTATTTAATTCATTCCAAATTGAAGATTTGTTTTTGATAAAAGCAAAAATATTTTTAAATGAACACCAGCCTCCCTCTGATGGCCAGACCCAAATACCGACAATATTTTTATTTTTTTTCATTTTTTTTAAAAAACTTTGATAATCCCAGCCAACAAAAACTGGAAAGGTACCAAATCCTTCGTACTCTCTTCTTGTTTGAAACTCAATTATCTTTTGATGATTCGTTGCATTAATTAATTTTGAAAGTTCAATCCCCTTAAAAAAATCAGTCTCTCCATATTTCATTGATAAGAAAAAATTTTTGCTTTCAATCGAGTGAAGAGATTTTTTCAAGGTTTTTTCATTCCAAATTAAATCACCGACTTTGTTTATGCCTACTGTCCAGTTTCTGAGGATTATTTTTTTTTGATAAGTTTCGAAAATAGGAATAATCATTTTTAAAAAATGATTTAATTGTTTTGCTGATTTAATGGTAATTTTACTTTTAAAATCATTAACTATATCGACTCCGTCGCATTCGCCAATTCTGATAATTATTCCTTCTAATTCTGGGTATTCTTCGAAGGCTTTTTCAATAAAAATCCTGAACATCGAGCTTTCATCAATTCTTTTTATTTTTAGATAATCAATTATCTCTCTGTTATAGAACATAAAATCAGTTTTGATAAATATTTTTAGTTTTTTTTCTTTTATTATCGAAAAAAGTTTTTTGTAAAAAAATCGATAATGATTGAGTTTTTCTCGAATGGCATTTGAGTAAAAAGGCATACTAACAAGATGAGCGAGATCATCAAGACTTACTCCATTAAAACCTAGGGAACTTATTTGATCTAAATAATTAAATAAAATTGAAATTAATTTTTTTTCTTTTTGAGGATCAATCTTGTTTTTGTTTTCAAGATCATTAAAGGGAATTCTTGACCAGTTTATGTTTCCCTTTGAAAAGATATAGAAAGGACCACAAATTTCAGAGATAAAAATTTTCATAACTTAAAATTATTTTTTGAGAGTAAATTTTATCAAATTCCAGTTTTAGCAAATCTGAGTCAATTTATTTTTGATTTTCTTTTAAAATAATTACTGAATAATGAAAGAATTTTTTTTAGAGTTCGTTGATAAAGCTCTAACATCTAGCAATCCATCAATTATTCTTGTTTTAATTGCTTTTGCTGAATCGTCATTTTTTCCTATTCCTCCGGACACACTAATGATCCCTCTTTCTTTCCTTAAGCCAGAATTAGCATTCTTTTATGCTCTCTTAACAACAGTCTCTTCGGTTTTAGGTGGTGTTTTTGGCTATTTTATTGGAGCCAAGGGAGGAAGACATCTTGTCAGAAAATTTATCTCAGATGATAAGCTTTATCAAGTTAAGCTTCTTTATCAAAAATATGATGTCTGGGCAGTGATTGTCGCTGGTTTTACGCCAATTCCTTACAAAATTTTTACTCTAGCAGCAGGTCTTTTTGAGCTTGATATAAAGAGATTCATCATTGCTTCGATTATTGGTCGAGGTGGAAGGTTTTTCTTGGTGGGCGGTCTGATTTTCATTTTTGGAGAGAGAATTAAAGTTTTTTTACGTGACTATCTTGAATTAACAATTGTTCTGATTACTATCATGCTAATTGGCGGTTTTGTTATTGTTGATAGAATTATCAAAAAGCAAAAATCAGTCCTCTCAAAGTAGAAACTTTATGAAAAAAATGCTAAAATTATAGATTTTCTACTTTATGTTTCAGCTTAGATCCGCCTTTAGACCTACCGGCGATCAGCCTGAAGCTATCAGGAAATTAGTTTTGGGAGTTACTCATTGTCAAAAAAACCAAGTACTTCTAGGAGTCACTGGCAGCGGCAAGACTTTCACTATGGCTAATGTGATCCAAGAAACTCAACTACCAACTCTCGTGATCTCTCATAACAAGACTTTAGCTGGTCAACTTTATCAGGAATTTCGAGATTTTTTTCCAGAAAATGCCGTTTGCTATTTTGTCTCTTATTATGATTTTTATCAACCTGAGGCCTATATCCCTTCCACTGACACTTATATTGAAAAACAGGCCCAGATAAACGATTTGATCGATAAACTTCGGCTTCAAGCGACGACAAATATCTTGACCCGAAGAGATGTGATTGTTATTGCTTCGGTCTCCTGCATTTACAACATTGGTTCACCGGTTGAATATGGCCGGTTTATCCTTGAACTAAGTGAAAATCAATTAATTGATCATCGCCAGATTTTTACTCGCCTGGCTCAACTTCAATACGAAAGAAGTGAGTTTGACTTTAAGCGGGGCACTTTCAGAGTTAGGGGGGAAAATATTGACATTTATCCTGCCTATGAAGATTTTGGTTACCGACTAATTATTGAGTCAACGGAAATCAAAAAAATCGAAAAATTTGATCCGCTGACAGGGCAAACAATAAATGACAATCATTCAATCAAAAAATTCATTATTTACCCAGCAAAACATTATATGGTCGATAGATTAACTTTTGAGATGGTTAAGTCACAGATAAGAGAGGATCTTAAAAAAGAATCGGAAGAGTTAAGAAAGAAGGGAAAAAACTTGGAGGCGGAAAGATTGATAAGAAGAGTAAATTATGATCTTGAGATGATCCGAGAACTAGGTTATGTAAACGGTATAGAGAATTATTCCCGTTATTTTGATGGTCGAAAACCGGGTGAGCCACCTTTTTCTCTTCTTCATTATTTTCGGCAGGCGTACGGGGTTGAGTGGCTGTTGTTTATTGATGAGTCTCATATGACAGTTCCTCAACTTCGAGGCATGTTCAACGGTGATTTCTCTCGAAAGAAGACCCTCGTTGAGTTTGGTTTTCGTCTCAAAGCCGCCTTTGATAACCGGCCGCTTAAATTTGAGGAATTCTATCCAATTCCTTCGCGAATTATTTATGTTTCGGCGACTCCGGATGAGTGGGAGATGAATCAATCTCGAGTTCCAGATGACAATCCAATCAAAAAGCTTGGAGTTTATGATAAATTTGCTATCGCTGAACAATTAATTCGACCAACTGGTATCATTGATCCAAAGATCATTGTCAGACCTGCAAAAAATGAAGTGATCGATCTTCTTTCTGAGATTGAAAAAAGGGTAGAAAAAAAAGAAAAGATTCTTGTAACGACTCTAACAAAAAAAATGGCCGAAGATCTCTCTAACTATTTAAAAGAAAAAAAAATAAAAGCTGCCTATCTTCACTGTGATATCGATACTCTTGAACGTAGTGACATTCTTGATGACCTGCGACGGGGAAAATATGATGTCTTGATTGGTGTTAACCTTCTTAGAGAGGGACTGGATTTACCAGAGGTTTCTTTAGTGGCGATTCTTGATGCCGATAAAGAGGGATTTTTAAGATCCAAGACATCTCTAATCCAGACAATGGGTCGAGCGGCCAGAAATGTTAATTCTCAAGTAATTCTTTATGCTGACGAGATGACTCAATCGATGAAAGAGGCAATTAAGGAGATAAACCGGCGGAGAAGATATCAGCTTGAGTACAACAAAAAACATCAGATCACACCAAGGCCAATTTCCAAACCAATAAGAGAAAAAATTATTGAAAAAAAAACTGATGAAATTAACGCTTTAATTTCGGATGTTAGCCGAGATCTTTGTGATCTTGAAAGAATTAATGTTGAATCTTTAACTCCCTATGACAGAAAAAAATTGATCAAAAGACTCAGGCAAGAAATGATGAAACAGGCTGAAGAACTAAATTTTGAGTTGGCGATTAAGATCAGAGATAAAATAAAAGAAATCGAAAGATCAAGTTAGAAGAGTCACTCTGATGGATTATCTGAAAATCCGAGGCGCCCGCGAACATAATTTAAAAAACATTTCTCTTGACATTCCCAAAAATAAGCTAGTTGTCATCACCGGCATCTCTGGTAGCGGTAAATCAAGCCTTGCTTTTGACACGATATATGCCGAAGGTCAGCGCCGATATGTTGAGTCGCTTTCAGCTTATGCACGACAATTTTTGGGAATTATGAATAAACCAGATGTTGATTTAATTGAAGGTTTGTCTCCTTCAATCTCAATTGATCAGAAAACTCCTTCTCACAATCCTCGGTCAACTGTTGGAACAATTACCGAGATTTATGATTATTTCAGACTTCTGTTTGCAAGAGTCGGTCATCCTCACTGTCCAAAATGTGGTTTGGAAATAAGTAGAATGTCTCTGGATGAAATTGTTGAAAAAACTCTAAACCTTATACTCGAGGAGACATCGCGAGAGAAACTAAGACCTATCCCTTTCAGAGTTTTGTCTCCTGTGGTTAGAGAGAAAAAGGGTGAGTTTAGAGCTCTTTTTGAAAATCTATTGAGCAAGGGGTACACTAAGGTTATCGTTGACAATCAAGAAAAAGATCTTCGAGCAAATATCAGCTTAATAAAGACAAATAAACACAACATTGAAGTAGTAATTGATAACCTTTCTCTTTTTTACAAACAATTGAAGAGTCAATCCTTTCTGATGGGTCTTCGGTCTCGGTTATCGACCTCAATTGAGCAATCCCTAACTTTAGCTGATGGCTTGGTTGTTGCTGACTCTGGAAAAAAGAGGATTCTATTTTCGGAAAAGTTTTCCTGTCCCTTAGATGGAATTTCTTTGCCTGAACTTGAGCCACGAATGTTTTCCTTCAACTCCCCCCTTGGAGCTTGTGAAAGATGCAAGGGAATTGGAACCATTTTTGCTGTTGACAAAGAGGCAATCTTCAATAAAAATCTCTCAATTTTGGAGGGCGGGATTCTTCCCTTTAACCGATTTTTTTTCAGCGAAACTTGGTATACTCGACTTCTAAAAAAAGTCGCTCAAGAGGAAGGGATTGACCTAAACACACCGATTGGTCTTTTACCAAAGGAGAAGATTGACATTCTTCTTTATGGAACCGACAAGGTTTATCAGGTAAGAGGAACAAATCGATTTGGTCAGCCATCAATTATTTACGAAAAATTCCCCGGGTTGATCGCTGAATTAGAAAAGCGATACTATGACTCAGAAAATTACCATAGTGACCTTGAGATACAAAAATACATGCGTGAGGAGACTTGCCCGCAATGTCAAGGACAACGGCTTAAAAAAGAAGTTCTCTCAATTACCATTGATAAAAAAAATATTGCTGAGGTTTGTAGTTGTTCGGTTGATTTTCTTTTGAATTATCTTCAGAAAGACCTGCTGGCCAAGTTAACACCTTACGAGAAGGAAGTTGCAAAGCCGATT
The DNA here is from genome assembly GCA_025057905.1 of Patescibacteria group bacterium. Classification (GTDB taxonomy): domain Bacteria; phylum Patescibacteriota; class Microgenomatia; order UBA1406; family GWC2-37-13; genus GWC2-37-13. Next base: position 207,725 of record JANWUX010000001.1, on the reverse strand, counting down.
CTGAAGGAAATTATCAATCGACTAAGTTTTTTAGCCAATGTTGGCTTGTCATATCTGACGATTAGTCGAGAGGCGAAAACTCTCTCTGGTGGTGAACTTCAGCGAATCCGTTTGGCTTCACAAATCGGCACTGGTCTAACAGGCGTTCTTTATGTTCTTGATGAGCCTTCAATTGGTCTTCATCCCAAAGATGTTTTTTCGTTGATCTTGACTCTAAAAAAACTCAGAGATATAGGTAACACTTTGATTGTTGTCGAGCATGATAAAGAGACAATTGAGGCGGCTGATTGGTTAGTTGAGCTTGGACCAAGGGCGGGAAAAAATGGCGGTCGAGTCGTCTTTAGTGGTTTGGTTGAGGAGGCAAAGAAAGACTTTCAATCTCTAACTGGTTTATTTCTTTCTGGCAGAAGAAAGATAAAGGTAAAAAAAAAGGATTTAATCACAAATCGAGGAGAGATTATCCTGAAAGGCGCCAGAGAGCATAACTTGAAAAATGTTGATATCAGAATTCCCCTGGGCAACTTAATTGCTATTACCGGCGTCTCTGGGAGCGGCAAGTCAACCTTGATTACCGATACTTTATATCCCGCTCTTAAGTATTATCTTGATGGTTATTATCAAGAAAAAATTGGCCTCTTTAGCAGACTAGAAGGTTTTCAATATTTGGATCGAGTTTTTCTAGTTGATCAATCGCCGATTGGCAGAACTCCGCGGTCAAATCCGGCCACTTACCTTGGATTTTTTGACGATATAAGAGAGATATTTGCTTCAACCATTGATGCTCGAGCGGTGGGTTTCAAAAAAGGTCGCTTTTCATTCAATGTTAGAGGCGGTCGATGCGAGAAGTGTCAAGGAGCTGGGGTAATTAGGATTGAGATGCAGTTTTTAGCGGATGTTTATGTCACTTGTGATGTTTGCAACGGCCAGCGATATAATCGAGAGACTTTGGAAATAAAGTACAAAGGTAAGAATATTTTCGAGGTTTTAAAAATGACTATTGATGAGGCATGCAACTTTTTTTTCGGTCACAACAGGATTATTCAAAAGCTTGAGTTTATGAAAAAAATTGGTTTGGGTTACCTTCAACTAGGTCAGCCAGCGCCGACACTCTCTGGCGGTGAAGCCCAGCGACTGAAACTGGCCAACGAACTGTCACGCCGAGACACAGGGAGGACACTCTACATTCTTGATGAGCCAACCACCGGTCTTCATTTTTATGACGTTGAAAAACTGATCTTTGCTTTAAGAGAACTCGTTGATCGAGGTAATACGGTAATTATTATCGAACATAATCTAGATGTGATTAAGAATTGTCAATACATTATCGATCTTGGACCAGAAGGTGGCGATCAAGGCGGCCGAGTTGTCTATCAGGGAAAAATCGATGATATAATTAAAGTGAGACAATCTTACACGGGCCAGTACCTGGCGAAAATTCTCAACAAGTGATCTTAATGCACAGGTTTTTTTTTCCTTGGTCTTTGAGTATTTTACTGTTTTTGTTTGCCATTCCAACTTTTCTTGAAAAAATTGATGCGAACAATGAATACCAAGCTGACTATCAAGTAGTCTATGATTTAAGAAGATTTAGAGAAACTCAAGCGGTTGAAGTTCGGTTCCACATTCGGGTTATCAATCTAAGAAGTGATTTCTTTGTTAACAAATTCATCATTTCATTACCTTCTCGGTTTTACATAGATCAGATAAGAGTTTTTGATGACACTGGAGAAGTTAATTATCAAATCATCACCAACGGCGACATTACCAAAATTGAGATGCCTTTTTTAAAGCCAAGAACGGGAAAAAACTCTATCAATAATCTTTATCTAAATTTCGTTCAGAAAAACTTATTCAAAATCAATGGTCAGATATGGGAAGTCGTTCTTCCGGTTTTAGAAAGAAAAGAGGGGGAAAATTATCTTGTTGAGGTGGTTCTTCCAGAGAATTCTGAAAAAAAAATCTCTCTTTCCAAGCCAAAACCAACTCTAATCTCTGGCCGTGAGATTGTCTGGGAAAATCCAAAAACCAAGATGATTTACGCTGTTTTTGGCGATTTTCAAATCTATCAAGCTCAGTTGACATACCATCTTAAAAATCAAGAAGTCTTTCCAGTAACAAAAGAAATTGCCCTTCCACCAGAAACGCCTTTCCAAAAAATTTATCTTGAGTCTCTTGAGCCACCGAAGGCAGTTTTTGTTGATGATGACGGTAATTATCTGGCTCGGTACACTCTCAAACCGCTTGAGTCAAGAAAGATAACTTTTAGGGGACATGTCAGAGTCTTTTCAAGACCAAGACAAGAAATGGTTGAAATAAATAGAAAACGATTGGCTTATCAAAAAAAATACTTACTCAGAGCTCAAAAATACTGGTCCCTAAAAAATGAAGATTTAGATCGTGTCAAAACCTTAAGGACTATTCCCGAAATTTACTCTTTTGTTGTCGATACTTTAAGGTACAATTATCAAAAGCTTAACCAACAAAATCCTCGCCTGGGAGCAGAGAGAGTTTTGGATAATCCTTCCTATGCTGTTTGTTTAGAATTTACTGATCTTTTCGTTAGCATCGCTCGAGAAAAGGGTTTTTTTGCTAGGCAAATAAGTGGCTATGGTTTTTCTTTTGATCCAAAACTTCAACCAATCTCTCTTAAGAGCGACATCCTTCATGCCTGGCCAGAGTATTATGACGAGCTAAAACAGATGTGGATTCCGGTTGACCCGACCTGGGAAAACACCTCAGGCATTGATTATTTTTCTTCTTTCGACCTTAATCACATTGTTTTTACTATCCATGGCCGATCAAATGATTCACCTATACCAGCTGGGATGTACAAGGTTGATGATTCCAAGGATATAATTATTACAACATCAAACACTCTACCTCAGGAAAAGAAAATTCTCAGAGTAAGAGCAACCCGGTTTGTCAAAGAATCAAGACAAGACAATAAGTTTAGCTATGTTTTAAGAGTAAGAAATGAAGGGAATGTTTTTTTAATCAATCAACCACTAAGAATAGAGAGTCAAAGACTGGGATCGGATCAACAAAAAAAATTTATTCTTGAACTTTTGGCTCCTTTTCAAGAAAAAGAATTGAAACTAAGCTTTTATTACTCCCAAAAAGCCGGTTACGGCAAAGACTCGCTCAAGATCTTTTTCAACGATCAAAAAATTCATGAAGAGATGGTTGATGTCAGATCTTCAATTGTGTCTCCTCTTAGATTAGGAACTATTTTTAGCTTTTCTATTGGTGTGGTTTTTCTTATTGTCAGAAAATTTTTTCTAAAGTGATTGAAAAAAAAGATCTCAAAAAGATTCCGGCCACCTTTGGCGTCTACCTTTTCAAAAACAAAGAAGAGGTTATTTATGTTGGCAAATCAGTTAATCTTAAGGCAAGAATTTTATCTCACATTGAAAGTGCAAAAGTTAACAAAAAAGAAGCCCAGATTGTTAAGAATAGTGACTCAATTAACTATGTTATCACTGAAAATGATTTTCAATCGCTTCTTCTTGAGTCAGAATTAATTAAAAGATACAAGCCAAAATATAACTTTAGTTGGAAAGATGACAAGAGTTATCTATACATAAAAATTACCAATAGCGAAGGTTATCCAAGGATTTTTTTGATAAGAAAAAAAGACATTGGCAGCGATGATCAAAAAAAGTTTATTGTTTTTGGTCCATTCTCCTCGGTAAATGTTGCTGAGAAATTGCTCAGAGAAATTCGGCGGATTGTGCCCTTTTGCAGTGAAAATAAGATCTCAAAAAGACCTTGTTTTTACTCAAAAATCAATCTTTGTAATCCCTGTCCAAATTTCATTGAACTTCAACAAGATGAAAAAATAAAAAGATACCTGAAACGTCAATATCGAAACAACATAAAAAAAATCATCAAAATATTTGAGGGGAAGGTTGTTGAAATTCTGGATGACTTTTACAAACAATTGAGAAGTCTTATTAAAGATGAAAAATTTGAGGAGGCGATTAAAATAAGAGAGAAAATATTTCGGCTTGAAAGGCTTATTAATAATCCAATAAAGGATGAGGAGCTAAGTTCAATGTCTCAGGATCAAAACCGTCAATCGCTTCTTTTAAGAAAGCTGTCAGTTTACTTTGGCTCTTTAAAAAAACTTAGTCGAATCGAGTGTTATGATGTAAGTAATCTTCAGCAAAAAAGCCCAGCAGCCTCGATGGTTGTGATGGCAAATGGCATCCTGGATAAAAAAGAATATCGGCGATTTCGGATAAAACATCTCGCTTCGCGTTCTGATTTTGAAAGAATTAGAGAAGTGATTCTCCGCCGGTTTAATCAAAATTGGTCTGAGCCGGATCTGATTGTTATTGATGGTGGTCGACCCCAAGTAAGAGTCGTTACTGAAACGTTGGCAAAAATAGGAAAAGAGATTCCAGTAGTGGGAATTGCCAAAAATCCAGATCGACTTGTAATTCGAGAAAAAAATAACAAATTTCTAACAATTAAATTTCCTCAGACAGACATGGGATTTCGACTAATCACTCTTATTAGAGATGAAGCTCACCGGTTTGCCAGGAGATATCATATCAAACTGAGAGAAAAAGACTTTTTGATATAATCCACTTAGAATGAAAAAAATATTTCGGATGATTGTTTTTTCGGCTTTGGGAATCTATCTGACTTCCCTTTGGAACAAAGGTTTTTTGATTAATTTAGAGCCATTGGCCATCTTAAAAGCTTCGATCATCATCGGCTTGATATATTACCTGATAATTCCTCTATCAAGAGTGGTTTTTTTTCCCTTTAACCTTGTTACTTTTGGCTTGTTTTCGATTTTTGCTTATGGATTGGTATTTTTTTTGTTTTTTAGTCAATTTGATGATTTGATAACGATAAAATCTTGGAATTTTACAGGTTTGAAAATTAATTTGCTCTCTCTGAGTCCAATGACAATCACCCACTCGACAAATGTTTTTTTATCTTCTTTGTCAATCATTGTAATCATTAACTTGCTCGAAAAACTCCTATGAGAGAGTTTTTTTTATTGTTAACCATTATCATAAGTCTTTTGATTGTTTTTTTTATCTTAATTCAGGGCCGGGGAGCTGGGCTAGGAAGTGCCTGGGGAGCTGGCGAACGTTACCAAACAAGAAGAGGGATTGAGAAAACCGTTCTTTGGCTAACCTCTTTTTTAGTGTTTCTTTTTTTAATAATTTCTTTAATTAACCTCCTTCTTAGATGATCAAGTTTTAAGCTATGGCTTCGTTAAGAAAGGTACTTCGCTATTACTATTGGTTGACAATTGAGTTTTTTAAAAAACATAACAAGATTTTCATTCTAAGTTTCCTTGTAAGTTTAATCGTCTTTATTTCTATCTTCTCTTTCTCTTCCGTGTTTAGTTTTGAAAACTACAGAAAAAACCGAATTGGTCTTGTCGGCACATACTCTTTAGACAACCCACCAGATGAGATTACTAATCAAATTTCTCAAGGCTTGATATCTTTTGATCTCCAGGGAAGAATCATTCCGATTCTAGCCAATCACTGGGAAATGAAAGATGGTGGCAAAAGATATCGGTTTTACCTAAAAGATAATCTTTTTTGGAATGATAATAAAAAATTTTCAGCTTATGAGATTAATTATCGATTTGAGGATGTCGAAACAAAAGTAATTGATGAAAAAACAATTGATTTTATTCTAAAAAAACCTCTGGAAATCTTTCCTATCTATCTGTCAAAGCCAATCATAAAAAAACCTCTCGTTGGCGTTGCAGGCTATTACCGAGTTAGTAAAATCAGAACAAGTGCCGGTTATTTAAGAGAGGTCTCGCTGAATTCTAATTTAAGAAATCTGCCTTCTTTTAGTTATTTTTTTTATCAAAATGAAAATCAATTAATTAACGCTTACAAAAAAGGAGAAATTACCCAGATGAGAGTTTTTAAGAAATCAATTGCTGACAGTTTCTCTGACTGGAAAAATACTCAAATAGAAAAGTTTGTAGATTACTCAAAACTTCTTACTTTGTTCTTTAATTTCAAAAATCCCTATCTAAATGATCGAGAGCTAAGGAATGCTTTATCAATGTTAATTGATGTTGCCAAGTTTTCTCAATTTGGAGAGCCAGCCAGAGGACCAATTTCGCCAACTTCTTGGGCCTTCAACTCCCGATTAAAGAGCTATTTCTATGATCTAGACACAAGTCGAAAGATAATTGAGAAAGAAAAAGTGGCAACTCTTTCATCCTCCCTCACATTGCTGACTTTTTATGACAACTTCGAAACAGCAGAAATCATTCTTGAAGAAATTAGGAAAGTGGGCCTTCCGGTAGAGTTAAGAATTGGGTCAATTGATCAATTAAAATCCTTTGATTTCTTTCTTGCATTTTTAAAAATTCCTCCTGATCCTGATCAGTATTACTACTGGCATTCAACTCAAGAAAAAAGTAATATCGGAGGCTATCGAAATCCCAAGGTTGATTTGTATTTAGAAAAAGGCCGTTCGACTCTTCTCAAGGAAGAGAGAAAAAAACACTATCTTGAGTTTCAAGAGGTGTTAAGAGAAGATCCGCCCGCTATATTTCTTTACTTCCCGTTTGTTTATCAGATAAAAAGAAAATAGTCTCTCTTTTTTTTAATTTTTCTTTTGTAGAAAAAGCAGATTTTTGCCTTTAAAATGATTTTAAAATATGATCCCCTTTATTAAAGGGATATTTACTTATCTCCTTAATCTGTTAAGAAGTATTTTTGTTTGTTGTCAATCAGAAGAATAATTATGTCACTGACTGAGTTTTCTTACTATATTCGACGGGTTCTTCCAGTGGCGATTATTTTTGTTCTCCTTATTTTTACTATTTCTTATTTCATAAACTTTTATCTTCGCTATCTTGAGAATAACAAACCGAAACCAGTGATTGCCCCCAAGATTTTTGGCAAAATTAGACCGCCTCAAATAAAAAATGCCACTTCTAGTGGTTACTTCAGCTTTCTCTTGGATACTATTGAAGGTCAACCAATAACAACCACTGATAGCGCCAGGGTGTACTTTGTTCCTAAACCAGCTGTCAGATTTGGTTACCGTGAGAAAATTTTGCTGATGGCGAAGACTCTTGGCTTTGATGTTGAAAAAACACCTTATTCTTTAGTCGACAATATCGCAATCTTTGAAGATGAAAATAGAAGTTTAGAAATCAATATCACCAATTTTAATTTCAAGTATGAAAGTTTTCCAGACAGAAATTTGATTGCCACATCTACGGCTTTATTTCCTTCGGAGAGAGAGATAGAAAACAAAGCCATTGACTTTTTGAAAAGAATAAATCGTTATCCAGATGAGTTAGCCAAGGGAATGATCAGATTAATTTACATCAAGTATGATCCTGTGTTTCAAGATTTTGTCGAGGTAAAGAATCGAGAGGAGGCAAACGTAGTTGAGGTTGATTTTTATCGTCAGAACATAAATGAGCGTCCAGTCTTTTCGCCAAGTTTCTTCAAAAGTCAGAATTACGTTATCATGACATTTAATGAAGAAATTGATTATGAAGTGATTAAGGCACAAGTTGCCTTTTTTGAAAGATCAGATTCTCAGTACGATCTTTATCCTATTAAATCGGCTGATCTTGCTTGGGAAGAGCTTATTAAAGGGAAGGGTAAAGTTGTTGCTGCTACTGAAGGTCAGCGAGAGGTGGCGATAAAAAAGATTGATCTTGGCTATTATGACTTTGATAGTTATCAAAGTTTTCTTCAGCCTGTCTACTTGTTTCTTGGTGACAATAACTTTGCGGCCTATGTCGAGGCGATTCCAGATCAGTGGCTTGTTAGAGAGGATCAAGTCGAAGGTAACTAAGATTTTCTTGTAGCCAATTAATAACTTTTTTAGTATCATCAAATCGATCTTCGCTTTTTAGGATGACAATAATAAATTTCTTGTTATCTTTAACAAAGAAAGAGACTAAGTTTTCTCTGGCGTTTTCTGTGTAGCCAGTTTTCAATCCTCCGATACCAGCAACTTCACCGAGAAGTTGATTGATATTGCTCAATCGATGAAAGTATCGAAATTCGACATCGCTTATGACAATCTCTTTAGTTGCAACAATCTTTGAAAGATATTTATTTTTGAGAAATTCTCTGGCAGCGAGAGCTAAATCGAAAGGAGTGGTGTACTGGTTTTTTTCTTCCAGACCGGCTGGATCGGTGAAGTTTGTCTTCATCATTTTTATCTCTTTTGTCTTTTTATTCATTAAATCAACAAATTTTTGGTAGCCAAAATTGTGAGCAAGTACATAGGCAGCATCATTGGCCGAGTGAACAAGTAAACCATAGAGAAGATTTTCCACTGTCAGTCTTTCTCCTTGCTGAAGATTCATTATTTGACCGAATGGAAACATTTGATTGACTTTAATTACCATTTCTGGACGGTAAATTTCATAGGCAACCATGGCGGTAATAATCTTCGTTGTTGAGGCAGGGATAAATTTCATCTGGGGATTTTTCTGATAGATAGGAGTAAAGCTATTGAGATCAACAACATAAACTCCCTGTGCTTTGATTTCTGGTAACAGATTTGGATCTCTGAGGTGAGGGAGAGGATTAAGTGTTAATTTGATTTTTTTTTCGTTTTGTTTTTCAAACAAGTTTCGTTTATGGGAAAATATCTCAAGGTAGATCGAGTTTCCTGGGTAGAAGAGAAATAAAATCAAGTAGAAAATGAACAAAGAAGGAAATCTTTTTTTCATGAGAGAAAGTTTGACTGTTTTATACGCTTATTCTGATACCTAGCTCTTTTAGTTTTTCTTCATCAACAGGCGACGGTGCGTTCATGACTGATGTCTTTCCGCCTGAGGTCATCGGCATGGCAATTACTTCCCGGACATTTTTCTCGTTAAGAACACATGCTAGTAAGCGGTCAATCCCCAAGGCAATTCCGCCATGGGGGGGGGCTCCATATCCTAATGCGTCGATTATATGACCAAACTTTGATTCGATCTCATCTTTAGAAAGACCCATAATTTCAAAGACGGCTTTTAATGCTTCCGGGTGATGGTTTCTAATTGATCCACCTCCAACTTCGTAGCCGTTACAGACAAGATCGTATTGAGTTGTTAAGATCTCATTGATGTTTCTTTTGGTTAAAAGATCTTCCATGAATTCTGGCTTAGGGGAAGAAAAGGGGTTGTGGGTAAAGGTCCAGCCAGTGTTAGTTTTTTTGAAAAAAGGAAAATCGATTATCCAAGCAAAAGCCTGGATATTTTTCTCTTTCTCTTTTTCAGTTCTTAAGTCAAACTTATCGGCTCCAAATTTTCTCATTGTCTGTTGATAAGTGAAAATCGGAAAGGGTTTTTCTTTGATGGGAATTTTCAGTTTTTCATAGACTTCGATAATCATCGTTTCAATCATTTTCATAACTTCATCCCGGCTAACAAAACTTATTTCAACATCTAATTGAGTAAATTCACCATAGGCTCGATCGGCTCGAGGATCTTCATCTCGAAAACAGCGAGCGATCTGGAAATATCTCTCTATTCCAGCCACCATTAGAAGCTGTTTATATTGCTGGGGTGACTGGGGAAGAGCGTAAAAATTGCCTGGCTGAAGTCTCGAAGGTACAATGAAATCACGAGCACCTTCTGGTGTTGCTTCAGAAAGAATTGGCGTTTCAACCTCAATAAAACCTTTTTCTAAAAAAAATTCCCTGATTGTTTGGATAAATCGACAGCGAAACTGGAGATTTCGGAAAAGTCTTGGTCGGCGAAGATCTAAGAAGCGATACTTTAGTCTAATTTCTTCGTTTATCTCATAGCCACTGGTATTAACTTGAAGTGGCAGGGGACGAGTGTGATTTAGGATTTTGACTTCGCTTGCTTCAACCTCAATCGAGCCAGTAGGTAGATTTTTGTTGACAAAATTTCCCGGTCTGTTTTTTACCTTTCCCTTAATATAAAGAACATCTTCTTGATTTATGTTAATTTCTTGATTAGCCTTTGTGATGACTACCTGAACGACACCACTTCGGTCGCGCAAATCAACGAAAATAACTTCCTTATGTTTTCTCACTGACTGAGCCCAGCCATAAAGCTTTACCTCTTGATTTATTTTTTCGGTGAGCTCGCTGATAAAGAAATGCTTCATTTGCAATTATTATAACTCTTAATTAAATTATATTGAGTTATTTAAGCTAACCCACAAGAACTTGAATTTTTCAAAAGCTTTTCTTTACTGCTGATCTTAATTGTCTTTATTAAGATATAGGTAAAATCGTAATTCTTAATTCTTCTCACTAACCAGTCTTTAACTTAAAAGTGAGGATATGAAGTCTCTTTTGACTAGTTTATTTTAAAATCTCAACGACCTTACCTCTCAATCTTTTCTTTTCATGCCAACGGTCAACTTCTAAGGTGTAGATTAGTATCGATCTTTGATCTCGAGCTAACTGAGAAAAGTATTGAGCCTGATTAAAAGCGATAAATTCAAATGGTGAATCGATGACTGTTGATTTGGAGTTATTTTTTAAATAGTCATGCCCGTATATTTTTAAATGTTCGTTCTTTTTTCCGAAAATCTTCGCTGATTCAACGACAATCTCAGTCATGAACAGAGGTTCAGGGTTGCCTATCCCAAAAGGTGCCAGTTTTTCAATTTTTTCACCGAGTTCAAGAGAAAGCTTAGTGAGAGAAATTTTCAAATCAACAGAAAGTTTTCTCTCGAGAATTGTCTCTTCAATCACCTGATTTGCTTTTTGAGTTATCCTAGAGACGAATTCTGAGACTTGCTCTTTTTTCAAGGTAAAACCAGCTGCCTGTTGATGACCACCAATGTCGATAAAATAAGAGGAAAAATGGCGAAGAAATCCAGTGATATCAAAACCAGTTACTGATCTAGCCGAACCTTTGTAGTGAGCGTTGGTTTTAGTGATAATCAGGGTTGGTCGGTAGAACTCTTCAGCAATTTTTGAGGCTATTAAGCCGATTATTCCCTCGTGCCAATTCTCAGAGACAAGAGTAATCATCTTATTTTTTAAAAAAAAATTTCTTTTCTTTTCGATGACGGTCTTGGCTTCAGTAATTGATTTTTCCAACATATCTTGACGTTGCCGATTAATTTGACCAATAAAAGAAGCTAAATATGAAGCTCTTGTCTCTTTTTTTGTGCAGAGTAGTCTTAGAGCATCAAGAGCATTTGTAAGTCTTCCCGAGGCGTTAATTCTTGGAGCGATTATAAAGCCGACTTCATAAGGAGTGATCTTTTTCTTGTCAATTCGGGCTTCTTTTAAGATGTGTTTTAAACCGATTCTTTTTATCCGAGGAAACACTGCCAGACCGTGTTTGACAATAGCGCGAGAGTGGCCGGTCAGCGAAACCGAATCGGCGATGGTACCAATCATTGCCAATCCTAGATAATCGGTGGAAAAATTATCTTTTATTACTTTTTCCTTGTCTTTCGCTTTTGAATAAAAATGATGGAAAATTTCCTTACTGAAAAAATAAGCAACACCGCTTCCGGAGAGGATTGGGATATGAAAAATGGCATCAGCGTTTGGGAGAGTTTCACTTTTGAGGTGATGATCGGTGACAATTACTCTCAGACCCATTTTTTTTGCGTAGCTAATTTCTCTTATCTTTGTAATTCCGTTATCAACGGTGATAATTAATCTTGGTTTAAGCTGAGAGATTACTTTATCAATTCCTTTTATTGAAAGTCCATAACCTTCAGTCACTCGATCGGGGACGTAGGGCATAACATTAAAGCCAAGAAGGTAAAGAGTTTCCCAAAGGATGGCTCCACCAGTGATTCCATCAGCATCGTAATCGGTATAGACAACCACAGGCTCTTTTTTTTGATAAATCTCCTCGAGGATCTTAATCACCTTGAAAAATTCTTTTTGATATCTAGGTCCGAATTGAGAGAGTGAAATTTTTTCTGGAGAGGGAGGATTGATAAACTCTTCAAGGTTATCAACCTTTCTTCTCTGAAGGATTAACTCAATTATTCTCTCACTGGTTATTTCCTCGGTTGACTTGATTTCTTTGAAGTAATTGATGATCATAGGATCAAGCGATCTTGTCTTTCTCATTATAAATTTTTTCAAAAGGTCTTTGTTAGAATAAAAATTAAATGGTTGAATCGGTTATTATTGGTATCTTAGCTGGTGTTATTGTTGCTTACTTTGTGATTACTTTATTCTTACCTAGATTTCTCGATCAGACTTTGAAGATAGCCCAAGAAAGGCTAAGTTCGGAGAAAAATGAAATAAAGACAGATCTTGATAATAAGAGATTAATTATTGAAAATCTTTTTCAAGAAATTAAGTCACTAATCAGAACAACTGAAGAAAAAATGGAAAAAAGCGAGCAAGAAAGAATTAGTTCCTTTTCTAAACTCGCCCAAGCTCTAGAAAATCAATTTTCAATTACCGAAAAATTAAGATCAACGACCGAGAGTTTAAGAAATCTTCTCTCAAATAACCAACTTCGAGGTCAGTTTGGAGAGCAGGTCGCGGAAAATCTCTTAAAAATGACCGGTTTTGTTAAAGGTATCGATTATGAATTAAACAAAAAACAAAGACTAACTGAAACCAGACCAGACTTGACTATTTATCTTCCAGACAGACGAAAAATCAATGTTGATGTTAAATTTCCTTATCAAAACCTCAGAAAAATGGCTGAGATCGATGATCCCCGAGGGAAAAGAGAACTTGAAAAAGATTTTAGACGAGATGTTCTAAACAAAATCAATCAAGTCTCAGATCGAAACTATATCAATCCTACTGAGAATACTCTTGATTTTGTGATTCTTTTTATTCCCAATGAAATGATTTTTTTCTATATTTACGAAAAGCTAACTGATCTTTGGATTGAGGCGTTGAGGCGAAAAGTGATTTTGGCTGGTCCGTTTACCTTCACGGCACTTCTTCAATTGATTCGCCAGGCTTATGATAACTTTTACTATCAAAAAAACCTTCAGCAAGTTATTAGCTACATCAAGGCCTTTGAAACTGAGTTTGAGAAATATAATAGCGAATTTTTCAAACTTGGCGAGCGAATCGATTTAGTTCTCAAGCAATATCAAATCATAAGCAGTATTAAGAACTATCAATTGGTTAGTCTGGTTGAAAAGATCAGATCGGAAACTCGAGAAAAAGATTTAACTCAAGAAGAAGAGACAGGTAAAGACTAGCTATAAGGTTATATCAAATCAACATCTGCTCGGGTAATCTTGGGTTTGAGCATCTCTGAAGGATTTTGATCGGTTGCCGGTGATATCTTTGGGTTATTTTTTTCTTGTTGATTTTGTGAGTTGGTTACCATCTTAGGAGCCTGAGTTTGAGTGGTCGATTGGTTAGTTTGTGAGAAAGATGGATTTATGGTCCGACCAAAAGAGTAAAATCCCGAAGGAATGTTAAAGGAAATAGGCGATTTTGAAGACTCTTCCGGTTTTTTTAGGATTTTTTTTCTGGCGCCGAAACGGAGCAGTAAGGCAACGCTTTCAAAAGTATTAGCATTGGTTGAGTAAGAGGTAAAGTTATTTGTGACGGTGCTTATCCCGACATAGAGATTTGTAGCCATATCTCGGTCAATTTCTACTTTAAGAGTTTGAAGAATCTTCAGAATCAATTCAGATATTGATGAAATTGTTTTGTCAACGAGATTAACAGTCCCAAAGTAATCATTAGTAAGATGACGATCGATATTTATGATGTCTTTTCCGATGAACTGGGATTGATTTTTTGTGTAAAGATCACCAATGCTATTGAGATTGGGAGCGTCAATAACTATTAAAAAATCAACAACACCGCCAGTGTAAGAGTATTTGACATGATCTGGATTAAGTTTTGGATAGCCTTCTCGGGGGGTAATGACAAGATTGAAATAATTTCCATCGATTTGATAGTCGATTTTATCGATAGAACCTTCAACATATGGAAAAGAGATCATTAGAGCCTTTCCTTGGGCCGAAATTTTTTTTTCAAATTTTTCTGCACCAACTAAATCAACATCGATTTCGTCAGAACAAGCTAGAGAAACATTTTTGCCTATTTTAATTAATCCCAGATAGAGACTAGTAGCTGAAGCGATGGCATCAATGGATGGTTTTAAAGGAAGAACGATGACTGCCGTTTTTCCTTTGTCAACAATCTCTTTAATTCTTGAAAGGGTGTTTAACTGGTTGTTCATATTATTTTATTATAGGATAGATTTTATCACATCACCAACACTTATGTCAAGATTTGGATAGAAGATCATTCCTGCTTCCATATCTTTTTTTGCCTCGGTTATGAATTTAGCTTTATGTTTCAAAGAGATTAACTTAGTCTTTCCTATAAGTTTATTGTTCCGATAAACCTCGATTGAGTCATTTAATGCGATCTTTCCTTTCGTTATCTTAACTCCAAAAATTTTTTCTTTGTTTACTATAAAAGTGGCCAGAACTTTAGCTTCGCCTTTTATGTTTCTTTCTTTTATTTCTTTTTCTTTGATTAAATTGGCTACTTCGCTTAGTTCCTCAATTAACTCATAGATAATACGGTAAGTTTTGATGATGATTTTTTCCTGGTGAGCTAGATCTTCAGCATCTTTAGCGACTTTAACCTCAAAACCGATAATCACCGAATTTGTTGTCTTGGCGAGAAAAACATCAGATTTATTAATCTCGCCAATTCCTTTAAGAACGATTTCAAGATTTTTTATGTTCTCCATAGAGTTTTCAATGGCTTCCAGACTTCCTTGAGAATCAGCCCTGATTATGAGGGAAAGTTTTTTTTCTTCCTTGGATTCACCTAGGATTTTTTCTAAAGAAAAAGAAGTCTTTGGTTTTTGATTTATTCTCGATATCAGAGGCTTTGAACTTGATGACTCATGTTTAATGCTTGAGATAAGAGCTCCAACTGGTGGCAGATTATCAAATCCGAGGATCTCAAAGGGCATTGAAGGAGACACTTCGTCAACTAACTGACCGGTTTCATCAAAGAGGGATCTTACTTTTATTTTTTTTTGTTCAATATAAACGAAGTCACCACGGCGAATTTTTCCTTCTTTAATGATGGCCGAGGCGACAATTCCTCGGCGGTCTTGTTTGGTCTCAATGATGTAAGCTTTACTCGGTTCCTGATCGTTCCAGGTTAGATTCATGAATTCGCTCATCAAGATAATTGTCTCGAGAAGCTCAGGAATACCTTTGCCAGTTTTTGCTGAAATCAGACAGAGAGGAACATTTCCACCCCTATCTTCGACAATGAGATCATGTTTTAGGAGATCATTTTTGACTTTTTCTGAGTTTGCCTCTGGTAGGTCAATTTTGTTGACTGCGACGATAAGTGGAATTTTTGCGTTTTTAATGTGATAGATCGATTCGATTGTCTGAGGCATGACTGAGTCTTTAGCATCAACAACAAGAATCGCTAAATCAGCGACAGTTGCTCCTCGAGATCGAAGTTTAGAAAAAGCTTCGTGACCAGGAGTGTCGATAAAGGTAATCTTGTTACTCTTGAAAGTTTTGATTGGGACAGTAACTTGATAAGCGCCGATTTTCTGAGTTATCCCGCCAAATTCTCTCTTTGCTAGTTGGCTCTTTCTAAGATAATCAAGAAGGGTGGTTTTTCCGTGGTCAACATGTCCCAAGATAACGACAACTGGTCCTCGAAACATAAATCTAATGAGCTGTAGGTTAACTTGTTAATAATTCTTGATAGGAGTTGGTACAATAATTTTACTACAGATTCATCCTCCTAGACTTTCTTAAGAAGCCAAGCTGTTTTTTTCTTGCTCTGATTTGACTTGGATGACATCAATCTCAACATCAGCTAACTTTGAGGCGAGATTAATATTAACACCTCCTTTGCCAATTGCCAGCGGTGCTTCTTTTTCGTCAACATAAACCTTCGCTTTTTTTTTATCTTGATTCAGTTCAACCTTTTTTATTTTTGCCGGAGAGAGAGCAGTAGTGATTAACTGTTCTTTGTTGTTACTCCACAGAATAATGTCAATTCTTTCGCTTTCGCCGATTTCCTGACTCACGGTTTGGACTCGAATTCCTTTCTGGCCGACGCAGGCACCTACTGGATCAATTCCTGTTACTGAAGAGAAAACCGCCACTTTTGCTCTTTCACCCGGTTCGCGAACGATTTTCTTAACTTCAACGCTGCCATTGGCAACTTCTGGAACCTCACGCTCAAGAAGTTCAAGAATTAAGCCTGGATGAGTTCGGGAGATAATGATGCGAGGATTGCCAAATTTATCACTTTCTATTGACTTAAGAAAAAAAATCATCGTTGTATTCGGTAGGTAATTTTCGTTTTTAATCTGCTCTTCTTTTGGTAAAAAGGCCTCAACCCGCCCAATGTCGACATAGATAAAATGATTATCTGACCGGATAATTCTCCCCTTGACAATTGTGCCGATTTGGGACTGATAATGGGCAATAATCGTTTGCTTTTCTGCTTCTCTGATTTTTTGAATTATAACTTGTTTAGCTGTTTGAGTGGCAATTCGACCAAATTCAGGTGGTGTAATGTCTTTATCGTTTCTCAAAATCTTGATCTCACCCGTTTCTTTATTGACAATCGCCTTAATTGGTTCATCCTTGAATTTTTCTGGATATTCTTTTCGATAAGCAGCAATCACAGCCGCCTCAATTGAGGCAATTACTTCCTCAGGTGAAATGCCCCTTTCGGTGGCTACTTGATTGAGAGCCAAGAGAAATTCTGATTTGATTATTGACATTTTTTAGGATTTTACTGATTAACTTCACTTTGGGAACTATTTGATTTATCCTGTTTAATCTCTTCTTTTTTCTCAGTCACTATCTCTGGTGTAACAGAAGTTGTTTCCGGACTGGTGCTTTCTTCTTTATGAGAGACAACAGAGACGATTACCTTTTCCAGGGGAGCTTTTATTTTGTATTCCGCTGAGCTATCAAGGTCAGCCACTTTGATTTGCTGACCGATCTCTTTCAAAGAGCTGATGTCAATCTCAATTACTTGAGGAATTTTCTCGGGTAGAGCCTCAATGGTAATTGAGTTTGTTTGAGTAAGAAGTACGCCTCCCTTCTCAGCCACTGCCTTTGACTGACCGATAATCTTTATTGGAACCTCGGTTTCGATTTTTTCATTGAGATCGATTTTTCGAAAATCAATGTGAATAATTTCGTCAGTTACTTGGTGTCTCTGAACATCTTTTACCATTACAGAGAGCTCTTGACCATCAATTTCGAGATAGAAAACTCCGGTCTCTTTAACGACTCGGTAGACTCTTAAAAATTCTTTTTTTGGAATGCTTACCGCTGTTGAAGGAAAGTTTCTTCCGTAGATATTTCCCAGAGTATAGCCCTCTTTAATAAGCTTTTTTGCCTTTTTTCCAAATAAGGTTCTTTTTTCAACTTTAAGCTTTACTTTCTTTTCCACAGTTATTTCTTTTCAATTTCTAAAAGAAATATCTTGTCAGTGTTTAAGGTTGTATTATAAATAATTTGGTTATTCTTGACAAGGGGCCGAAAATTTTGATCAAGAAGGGATAGTTTTTTATCAAAATAAAACTCAAGAATAAGATCAGAGTTTTTTTCACCGATTTGCTTCTGGAAGATTAGCTGATAGAGGCTTTTTCCTGAGGAAACTGACTGATTGAGAGAGTAATTAATTTTAATCTCTAAATTTTTTTTGGGGGGAATTTCAAAATAAAAACCAATAACTTTGTAAAAGTCATCTTTTTGATCGTAATCTTCAACTAAAACACCATTTTTTGTGATTGAGTTTATCACAGAATTTATGGGCAAAAAGACCTGAAAGTAATTTCGATAAAAACCTGTCGGGAAAATCTCCGACGGCGAGGTATTTTCATACTTAATTGTCAGTTGATGAGAGATGATATTTTGGTCAAAAAAAAGTTTTAGTGAGTAATACTTCTTTATGAAAAAGTTAGCCTTGTTGGCACCAACATTAGTCTCTACTGGAAAAATATAGTTAACAAGACAAGGCTTAGACTGGGTCAGGCACTTTGTGTCAATTAATCTTCCAGACCAGAAAAAAGAGTCGATTATAGTCTGAGTCTGTTGGTTATCTAGATAGACGACAATCTGCTTCTCATCGAGAGATTTTTTGAAGTTGGTGATTAGAGTAAAAAGTGAGGCTTGATCGAGGTTGATAATTAGCTGATTAAGAAGCTCTGAGAGAAAATTCTCTTTCTGATTTGAGCCTGGGAAGAAATTTTTTTCTACATGAAGCTGAGTTTTCAGGAAAAAATTTTTAGAATTGATAAATTCTTTGTAGTCAGGAAGGTAAATTTCTCCAAAGGCATTGAGAAGGTTTTCAACGGCAGTTGTTGTCAACAAAATTGTTCCGTCAAAGTGAGAGATTCCAAGCGATTTTTCAACGAAAAAAACTCCCTTTTGATAATTAGTAACAAAATCAGGGGAAAAATTTGAGTCTCTAAGAAAAAGATGAGGAAGATTGAGATATTTTGATAGAGGTTTTGGTGGATCAACATGAACTTTGATCTGGCCATCGAGATCATAGACATCGTAAACTTTCAGGTTCTTAATCTCAAAATCACCGATCTCAACTATGGCAATTGAGCCAATAAAACCACCACCAGGTCTTAATTCGCTATTGTTAGCAAAAAAAATTAGATAACGAGAGATATTTTTCTGAGTGACAATCTTTTTTAAGTAATCAAAAAGCGGTTTTTTTTTTACAATCATCTCGTTAACCTCAGCAAGTTGGGCTTTTTTCCTTCTGAAGTTTTCCAGAGGAAGAGTAATTTTTTGATTGATTTTATCTAGAGAATGGGTAATTTTATCTATCTGCCTGTCAGCTTCTTGTATACGAAGATGAAGCTGAGTTTTTTCTTCTTCAGATTTATCCTTAGTGAAGACTAGTTGATTGATTTTTTTTAAGTTGTCAATTAAATCAATAGCGGTCTTAACTGAGTCAATTGTTAATTGATTAAGGGATAGTAAATTTTCTATCGGTTGTGATATACCAACGAAACGAAAATTTTGATCTACTTGTTGATAGAGATTATTGGCAATTTTTGAAAGATCTTTTGCCCAGACTAGTTGAGTTTTTGTTTTGCTGAAATTTTCTTTTCTAAACTCTCTGAGGGAGATAAGGGTAAAGAAAATTGAGAGTAAAAAAAAAGGGAGAAAAATCAGCTGACAACCAATCATAAAGAAAATTATTCCTCGAAAGATGGTCTTAGAACTAAAAAAAGAAGCTAAAGAAAAAGATTTTTTCAGCTGGTTAGGCATCGGCCTCTGAGAAGGATTGTTTATCTCTAAAATGTTCTCAGACGAAGATGACAGTCCAAACCAGACAATCTTTTCAACTTCCTCGATTGTCAACTGTTTGCTTGCTAATCTGACAATTTTAAATAGCCTCTTTGAAGTCAAGTTAAGAAAGAAAGGAGAAGGTTTTTTTTCTGCAAAGATAAAAAGATATCTTAAGCCCGGATGAGCATCAATCTTTCTTACTGGTACTGGATTATCAACGGCTATTAGGTAATTAAAGCCCTCAAACGAAGGTGGCTCCTTGGAAGAGATGCAAACCTCGATGGCTTTTTTTTCAAGATAAGTTTTAAGAATCGGAAGAAAGGCAACTCTCTGTGAGCAAATGATTAGCGCCTTTTGAGTTTCAGAAATGATTTCAGTTCTTAGCTTCATAGTATAATTATAGAGTGAGTGATCTTTCAAAGATTGCTTGTTACTCTAGGTTAAATCAAGTTGACAAGAAAATTTTTCAAAAAAAAATCGTTTTGGTTGGCGGTTGTTTTGATCTCATTCATTACGGCCATCTTCAATTCCTGAAAAAAGCAAAAGACCAGGGTGAAGTCTTAATTATTGCTTTGGAGCCGGATGAGTTTATTCGAAAGCGAAAAAATCGCAATCCATTCCATTCTCAAAAAGAAAGAGCGGAGATTTTGGCGAGTTTTTATTTTGTCGATCTGGTAATTCTTCTACCGCTCTTTAGAAGTGATGATGATTATCTTGAGCTGGTTAAAAGGGTTAAGCCAAGAGTCATTGCCGTGACTCGTGGTGACGAAAAACTTAACAATAAGAAATCACAAGCAGGGTGGGTTGGAGCTCAAGTCAAGATCGTCACTAATCGACTTAGAAAGTTTTCGACAAGAAGAATCATTAACCTTTTGCTGGCGGACTAAAATAATGAGGCTTTTTTTAGGGATTGATGTTCCAGAGGTAATCAAGGAGAAAATAGATAAAGAGATTATCTCTTTAAAGAGAGACTATTCTCACTTTGATTGGATAGTACCGAAAAATTTTCACATCACTCTCTATTTTTTTGGTTCAGTTGACAATTGTCAGAAAATAAAGCAAAAAGTCGAGGCGTTGCTTTGGGATCAGTCTTTCTTTTATCTGCACTCATTTCGCCTTGATACCTTTGTAAACAGAAGGCTTATTGTCTATCTAGACTTTTACCGAGAAAAGGAGATGGAGAGATTGGTGGAGAAAATTAGAGGTGTTTTTGGTCTAGAAAACAAAAATCATCACAAATTTATTCCTCACCTGACTCTCAGTCGGGGGCCAAGATCATCTAAACAGCAATACTTTGCTCTTAAAAGTAAGCTTAGAAAGATAAAGATTGAGGTTTCATTCAAAGTTGACAGAGTTTATCTCTTCCAAAGTATTCTCAGTGAGAGAATCCCAATCTATAAAAAAATAATGAGTTTTGAACTGGTTGAAAAATAATTTCTCATGACTAAAAGATCGAAATCGCTAGGATTATTTGGATGACGAAAATAATCAAACTTAAAATGATGGTTTTTTTTAGATCTTGATAAAGATATTTCTTCGTTACTTTTGAATCTTGATTGTCGTCTTTAGGTGATATTTGTTGATTTAACTTTGGCACTTTTGAACACAAAGAGGGTTGATCCTTAGAGTAAATTTCTTTTCTTTCTGAATTATTCTTGTTGGGTTGTGAAAGACGCTGAGAAATTAATTTCAGTCTTTTTCGATATTCGGCAATTATTTTTTCCTTTTTTGTTTTTCTAGGCATTTGCTGGTAGCAATTTTAGCAAAGAAAATTGACATCAGTCTAGCTGATCTATAAAATTTATCTTCAGGAATGATTGATCTTGTGAGTATATTTTTTTTTCTCTGGATATTTTCTCTTTCCTACCTAGTGTTAAAGATAAGAGCTCATTATCAAAAACTTGTAGCAAAAACAAAAAAAGAAAGACTGGATGAGATTCTAGATTTTTTGCTCGAAAAAGAGGAGCAGATTTTAAAAGAGATTAATAGCTTGAAGGAAAGTTTCCATTCACATCTCAATCTTTCACGAAAATTTCTTCAGAAATTTGATCTTCTTCGTTATGATCCCTTTCAGCGAGAAGGAGTAAAGCAAAGTTTTGTTATTGTCTTTCTTGATGCTGAAAATAATGGTTTAATCCTGAACTTTATCTACACGAAAGATGGTCTCAGAATTTACCCAAAAAAAATAACTAAGGGGAAAAGTGAGGAGTATGAACTGTCAGACGAAGAAAAAAAATTGATAAAGAGAGTTGTTTCTAATTAGGATTTTCTGATTTGTTCTGTGAAATGATTGAGAGAAAAAAGGCATCGATTCTGATTATTTTAATCTTCTTTTCTTCTTTGATATCTTCCTACGGTCTCTTTTCGATTATCTACAGAGTTCAAGAGCCGTCAGCCACTATAAGTTATCAGCCAACAGTAAGTATAAGTGAATCTTTTAACGAGGAAATGGAAAAAAATTTACCAAAAACTGAGCCTTGCCCTTTGACAGGTGCGTATTACTCAAAGATTAGACGGCAACAATGGGAGAAACGACGACCTTTGGGGGTGATGATCGAAAACCACACCGAAGCTCGACCTCAATCGGGTCTATCAACAGCCGATATTGTTTTTGAAGCAGTCGCTGAGGGAGGAATTACCCGTTTTCTAGCAATTTTTTATTGTCAGGATGCTTCTTATGTTGGTCCGATAAGGTCAGCCAGAATTTATTTCATAAAACTTCTTCAAGGTTTTGGACATTATCCTCTGTATGTACATGTTGGTGGTGCTAACACTCCTGGTCCAGCGGACGCTTTGGGTGAGTTGAAGAAGTTAGGCTGGAGCAACTATAACAGTCTAAATCAGTTTGCTATTCCATTTCCCTATTTCTGGCGAGACTATGAGAGACTACCGGGTAGAGCTGTTGAACATACAATGTACTCGTCTACAGAAAAGCTTTGGCAGTATAGCAGAGAGAAAAGAGGTCTGGCTGATGTCGACAAAGACGGTCTAAGGTGGAATGAAAGTTTCAAAGAATGGCAGTTCAAGGATGAAAATCCGCCAGCCCAGCGAGGAGTCATTGAAAAGATAGAGTTTGGTTTTTGGGAGAGTTCCTTTAATGATTATGGAGTCGTCTGGAATTACGACCGAGAGAGAAATGTTTATTTGAGAGTCAATGGCGGACAACTTCAATTGGACAAGAACAACAACAAACAAATTTCAGCCAAAAATGTTGTCGTTGTTTTTGCTAAAGAATCGCCAGCTAATGATGGTTATCCGGGTGGTCATCTTGTTTATGATTTAGTCGGCAAAGGCGAAACAATCGTTTTTCAAAATGGTAAAGTGATTCAAGGCACATGGCTGAAAGAGAACGATTCAGCGCTAATTAGATTTTTTGATGAAAAAAATAGAGAAATCAGTTTTGTCAGAGGCAATACCTGGATTGAGATTCTGCCGATTGGCAATAGAGTTACCTATTGAAGATGCTTGAAAAAATTATCACTTCAAGAACTCGAAGAAAAATCCTTGAGCTTTTTTTTCATCATCCTGAGAAAACTCACTACCTACGAGAGATTGTCCGCCAAGTCGGCGATGAAGTCAATGCTGTAAAAAGAGAACTTGATATTCTCTCGGTTGAAAAGCTTCTTCTAAGAGAAAAAAGACTAAACAAGGTTTATTTTTTTTTGAACAAACATTACCTTTTCTATGAAGAGTTTTTTAGAATTTTTGCCAAAACCACTTTTCTCTCAAGACTAATTCTAGAAAATATCTCAAAGATTGGAAAAATCAAGTATGTTGCACTTTCGATGAAGTTTGTCAAGAATATTCCTATAAAAAACGACGAAGTTCATCTCGTGATTGTTGGGGTGGTGGTCCAAGTAGAGTTAGATGAGCTGATTGCTCAAGCAGAAAAAACTTACAATCGATCAATAAACTACACTTACATGACTGAGGAAGAATTCAAATTTAGAAAGAAAAACAATGATCCATTCATTTGGCGATTCCTCAAACAACCAAAGGTGATGTTGGTTGGTTCGGATGAAGAGTTCATGAAGTAGACTTTTTTATGAAAAAGTTTTTGAAGACACTTTTAATCATAGTTTTTGCTACTTTTATTTTCTGGGTTATTCTTCCTGAAGAGATTAAAGAAAAATATAAACTTCCAACCTCAATTAGCCTTTTTGGAATTAACCACCCAGTAAAACTTCGGCTTGGTCTTGATCTTCAAGGGGGGAGTCGGCTTGTCTTTCAAGTTAATCCAAAAAATGTCAAAAAAAAAGATTTACCTGAAGCGGTCGAATCGGCAAGAAGCATTATCGAAAGAAGAGTTAATTTTTTCGGCGTCTCCGAGCCGGTAATCCAGTCGCTAAAGATTAATGATGATTATCGTATTATTGTCGAGTTGCCTGGGATTGAGAATGTCGATGACGCAATTCAGGTTATCGGCAAGACAGCTCAGTTGGTTTTCATGGAACAGAAGATCATCGAAACGAAAGACGCCTCGCCGTCGTCATTTTTTTTACCCACCGATCTAACTGGCAAGTACATCAAGAAAGCCTCCGTTACTTTTAGCCAGGAGACTGGCAAGCCAGAAGTTGCTCTGGAATTTAGTGATGAAGGAAGTAAAAAATTTCAGGAAATTACAAGAAGAAACATAAAAAAACCACTGGCGATCTTTATTGACGATCAACTTGTCACTGCGCCCATTGTTCAGGAAGAAATAGCTGGAGGTCAAGCCAGAATTTCTGGTGCTTTTGATCTAAATGAAGCAAAGAGAA
The DNA here is from genome assembly GCA_025057905.1 of Patescibacteria group bacterium. GTDB lineage: Bacteria > Patescibacteriota > Microgenomatia > UBA1406 > GWC2-37-13 > GWC2-37-13. Next base: position 183,745 of record JANWUX010000001.1, on the reverse strand, counting down.
TTGCTATTACGATTAATGCCGGTGCTTTGCCGGTAGACGTAAAACTTATTGAGCAAAAAAAAATTGGACCATCGCTGGGTAAAGAAGAAGTGAGGCGAAGCTTGTCTGCTGGTGTTGTTGGTTTGGTGTCGGTGCTGGTCTTTATGATTTTTTACTATGGCAAACTAGGAGTTCTTGCTTCGGTCGCTTTGTTGATCTACGGTGCCATGAGTCTGGCGATCTTTAAGATCTTTACAATTGTGTTAACCCTACCGGGAATAGCTGGTTTCATTCTTTCAATTGGCATGGCTGTTGATTCAAATATCTTAATATTTGAACGAATTAAGGAAGAGTTGCGAAAAGGAAAGGAAATAGACATGGCAGTAAAAGTCGGTTTTGGCCGAGCTATTGAAGCGATCAAAGACGCCAATATAACCACTCTGGTCATCGCCTTTATTTTGTTTAATCCTTTAAGTTGGGAGTTTTTACCTCAATTTGGTTTAGTCAGAGGCTTTTCCCTAACTCTGGCGATTGGGGTGATAATTAGCTTTTTTACCGGAGTTTTTATCACTAAGAGATTAATTCAAGTTTTTTATCTAAAAAAGAAGCGGTGATTAATTTTTTAAGATTTAGATTAATTTTCTTCTTTCTTTCTGCAACGATAATTTTGATTGGTTTATTCTCAATTTTTAGGTGGGGCTTTCGATTTTCGGTTGATTTCACCGGTGGAACGACTGTTGAATTTGAAGCTGACAAGATTATTCCCCGACAAGAAGTAGAAAAACTCCTTAATCAAGACAATGTTAATTTTATTTTTTTGCAGGTTAATAAAAAAACAATTAGACTGACAACAAAAGAAACTGATAACAATCGTCTTAATCAATTAAAAAAGAAAATTGAAGATAGTTTGAGAACAAAGTTAATCACCCAAAGACTAGAAACTGTTGGTCCTACCATCAGTCAGGAGATAATCAGAAAAACTTGTCTGGCCTCAGTCCTGGCTCTCGGAGGTATCCTTCTTTATGTTAGTTTTGCCTTTAGAAGTTTTAATTTTGCTCTTGCAGCTATTTTGGCGATGATTCATGATTTTTTGATCTTACTGGGTGCTTACTCGTTAATTTCTCATTTCTTCGGTGCCGAGATTGACCCGCTCTTTGTCACAGCGATGTTAACGACTATGTCTTTTTCTGTTCATGATACAATTGTCATTTTTGACAAGATCAGAGAGTCTATAAAAAAGGAGCCTGAGATTGAGATTGAAATAATCGCCAATCGGGCTTTAACCCAAACTGTCATTAGATCACTTAATAATTCAATGACAATTATTTTTATCTTGCTCTCCCTGATTCTCCTAGGTGGTCAAACGATTAAGTTTTTTGTGTTGGCGCTTTTGATTGGAGCAATCACTGGGACTTACTCTTCGCCATTTATCGCCACGCCGTTGCTTGTTTGGTTGGAAAAAAGAAAAAGAAGATGAGGATTATTCGTTACTCTCTTGGTCAGCTGGCGGTAAATTGTTATCTGATAATTAAGAACAAAAAAGCAATCTTGATTGATCCAGGAGATGAAGCCAGTTTTCTTCTTGAAGAGATAAGAAAGCGAGACCTTAATCTTCTTGCAATTCTAGCAACTCATGGTCATTTTGATCATTTGATGGCGGTTGGCGAAATTCAGGAGTCCTTGAGAGTTAATCTTTATTTAAACAAGAAAGATTACTTTTTGATAAAAAACCTTGTAAGATCAGCTCAATATTTCCTTGGCTATCAAATAGTCACCATACCAATAAAAAAAGTGATTGATATTTGCCATAGTCAATTTCTTACTTTCGAAGAGTTTAAAGTTAAAGTTATCCCTACTCCCGGTCACACTCCTGGATCAGTGGCGTTCTATTTCGAGAAGGAAAAGATAGTTTTCAGTGGTGATACTCTCTTTAAAAGAGGTATCGGTCGATATGACTTTTCTTATTCAAATAAAAATCACCTCAAAGAATCAATTAAAAAAATCATCAGTCTACCTTCTGAGACAGTGATTTGTCCTGGCCATGGCGAAGAAACAACAGTCGCTAAACAAAAAGCAATTATTGATCAGTTTATTTCCTTAGAAGTTAGCTGATCTTTATAGTCTTAAAGCTCTCAATTTCCTTAAGTAAAACCTCTCGGTCGTTGACTAATTTCTTGTCGACTACCATTTGAAACAACTCATTTAAAACTTTACCGACAATGGGGCCGGGCTTAACTCCAAGAATTTTCATTACATCATAACCATCAACAGCCAGATCAGTCACCTTGAAGGGTTCTTTTTGAACTTCAACAAGGCGTTGGCGAAAGTGTTTAAATCGCCAGGAGTCAGGTTTAGCCCCTGAACCGATTCGATCGGCAAATCTAAGATCAAGGATATCCTGGAGGTATTCTTTGCCGACCTGGCGAATGAATCTTCTGATTGCCTTATCGGTTTGCTTTTCAGAAACAGTGAACTGATGATACCTGACCAGCCGCCGCAGTTTTTCCTTTTTTTGATTGGAAAGTTTAAATCTTTCAGCAATTTTCAGAGCCAGTTTTTCGCCAACGACTTCATGATTATAGAAGGTTATTATGCCAGTCTGATAGTCTCTTTTGAAAGTTTGAGCTTTGCCAATGTCATGAATTAAAGTGGCAAAGCGAGTAATCTCGTCTGATGACGGGCAGTTTTTGAGTGACATTACCAAGTGTGTTCCCACATCGTAGCGATGATGTCTTTTGGGGCTTTTTTGAGGAATATTAAAACAAACATCCAACTCAGGGAGAAGATATTGAAGAAGCTTTGTGTTTCTCAGAAAAAGTACTCCCTCGGCGGGATGATTGGTTTTTAAGATTTTCAAGAACTCGTCTCTTATTCGTTCCCATGAAATTTTTGTGATTAACTGAGCATTTTTTTCAATTGAGAGTCGAGTTTTATCTTCGATAAGAAAGCCCAATTGTGCCGCTAGCCTTATTGCTCGAATTAGTCTCAGGGCATCCTCTTGAAATTTTTGATCGGGGTCGCCGATGGCTCTGATAAGCTTATTTTTCAAATCATCTTGGCCTTGAAAAAGATCGATTATTTTTTCTTCATCATAAGCTAAGGCATTTATGGTAAAGTCTCGCCTTTTTAAGTCTTCTTCAACAGTTTTTGCCCATTCAATTTTCGCTGGATGGCGAAGATCGAGATAACTTGTTTCTTTTCTAAATGGAGTGATCTCGACGATTGTTTGAATCGATGGCTTATTCTCTTGATCGATTGTCACTGGTATTGAGACTGTTCCATACTTGTTATGGTAAAAGGAGTCAGGGAAAAGTGCTTGGATATCATCTGGGGTGGCGTTAGTAGTGAAGTCCCAGTTCTCTGGTTTTCGGTTTAACAGCAAATCTCTTACCGCACCTCCTACTAAGTAGATCTCAAAATGATTTTTCTTGAGAGTTTTGAAAATGTTTCCAATTGCTTCTGGTAAAGAGAACATTGATTAATCAACGAGAGATTTTAAGATGTCAAGATTTTCTTTGTCTGGTCCTTCATCGCTAAAGCCAGGAGTTTCGATAATAAAGGGAAAGTTCTTGGTTTTTGGGTGATTTAAAATGATTTTGAACTCCTCAAGGCCGATTTTTCCTTGACCAATGTTTTCATGTCGGTCTTTTCCTGAGTTAAACTCATCCTTGCTATCATTAAAATGCCAACACTCAAGTCTCTCAAGGAGATCAAGATTATCAAGTTTTTTCAAAAAGTCATCTAAATCAGAAGCTTTCTCAAATCTAACTCCGCTACTGAAAAGATGACAGGTATCAAGGCAGACTCTAACCCGAGGATTATCAAGACAGTCGATAATCTGAGTGATTTCTTCAAGTTTTTGGCCAATTTTTTTAGTTCCGGCATTTTCGATGATAAAAAGAGTGGTTTTTGGCGTTTTTTCAAGAACTTCTTTAATGTTTTTGATTAGGATCTTCATTTTCTCTTGGGAAGATTCACCTTTATAGGAGCCAAGATGAACAATTGAACCTCTTATTTCCATCTTTTCTGCCAGGCAGAGTTCATTGATAAGAGATATTTTTGAAAGATGGCCGATCTTTCCACTGTCAGCAAGATTAATCAGATAAGAAGCATGGAAATAAATTGGCTCAGCTCTTAGTTCTTTTTTTAATGAAAGAAACGTCTTAATCTCTTGCGGATTTATTTTAAAAGAAGTTGACCAGCCTCGAGGACTGCTTGAAAATATCTGAAGGCAGTTTCCGCCAATTTTTTTTATTCGATTAAGGGCTTGAACATAACCATCTTTAATCGATTGGTGGGCTCCAAGTTTTCTAATTTTAAGATTTTCAGTCATGATTTTTTATTTTACACCAACAATAAGGTTTGAAATTACCTCTTGACACATTAGCAGATATTTGATAAGATTGCTAATTAGAGAACAAGTCTATGCAAGACTTAACTCCAAGACAAATAGAAATCTTAAAAGCGATTATTAAAGAGTACTCCGAAACGAGTAATCCGGTCGGAAGTGAAGTGATTGAGAAAAAATATAAGTTAGGTATCTCACCGGCAACGATAAGAAACGAAATGGTTGAGCTGGCAAAAAAAGGTTACATCACCAAAAGTTACTTTTCCTCGGGTCGAATTCCATCCGCTAAAGGTTTCCGTTTTTACATTAAAAACCTGCTAAAACCTAAAGAATTATCAACAAACGAAGAAGTTGCCTATAAAAATAGCATCTGGGATGAGAGAAGAGAAGTTCACCGACTTCTATCTCAATCAGCTAAGATTCTATCTCAGCGAACTGGTCTTCTCTCTTTAGTGGCAACTCTCAATGGAGATGTTTACTACGCCGGTGCTGCCAACATTTTTTCTCAGCCGGAGTTTTCTAATGTCAATATCTCTAGAAATCTTCTTCATCTACTGGACGAGTTTGACTTTTGGGAGAGATTGATTAAAGAGTTTGATAAGATTGAAGAACAGGTAAGGCTTTTAATTGGTGAAGATGATTTTCGGGATCCAGTATTTAGTGCCTGTGCTGGAGTTTGGGGCGAATTCAATGGGCGTAAGATGAAAGGAATTGTTGGTGTTATCGGATCAAGAAGAATGTATTATGAAGTTATCATACCTCAGATAAAATATTTTTCTGGTTTACTTGAAGATATCTTGAGAGAAGAAAATTTGTAGTCAGTAGAAGTTCTTTTACTGCAAACTCCCTATGAAAACAAAAAAAATTGAAAAGAAAAAAAAAGATCAGAATCAACAGATTGGAATCGAAGAATTAGAGAGGGAATTGAATGATTATAAGAATAAGTATCTCAGAGCTTTGGCTGACTACCAAAACCTAGAAAAAAGAATCGAGGAAGAAAGAAAGGAAATTACCAACAAAGCCAAGTCTGAGTTGCTTCTTAAATTACTTCCTTTCCTTGATAATCTTGATCGAGCTGAGGTTTTCTTTAAAGATGAAGGTTTGAGGCTTGTGAAGGAGAGTTTTCTTAAAATTTTAAAGGAACTTGGACTTGAGGAAATTGATGTTCTAGGTAAAGAATTTGATCCTCACTTTTCCGAGGCGGTTGAGGTTGTTAATGGCGAAAAGGATAACGTGATTGTTGAGGTAACCAGAAAAGGTTACAAGCTTGGAGATAAGATTCTGAGAGTGGCTCAAGTTAAGGTAAGTAAAAAAGTTATAAGTTAATTATTTTCCTCTTATGTCAAAGATAGTTGGTATTGATTTGGGAACAACCAATTCGTGTGTGGCAGTGATGGAGGGCGGCAAGCCAAAAGTTATTTATTCAGCAGAAGGCCGGAATGTCATTCCCTCAGTTGTAGATCCGGCAAAGAGAATCGTTGGTGATGTGGCCAAGAGACAAATGATTATTAATCCAAAAAACACAATCTTTTCAATAAAAAGATTGATGGGAAGAAGATTTAAAGACGAATCGGTTCAATACGACATGAAATGGCTACCCTATAAGATCGTTGAAGGAAGAGATGGCATGGCGGTTGTTGAGGTTGGTGGAAGAACCTATACACCTCAAGAGATCTCAGCCATGATTCTTCAAAAGATAAAAAGAGATGCCGAAGCTTACTTGGGTCAGAAAGTGGAAAAAGCAGTCATAACCGTACCAGCTTATTTTGATGATTCCCAACGCCAGGCGACCAAGCAAGCGGGAGAGATTGCAGGACTTGAAGTCGTCAGAATCATCAACGAGCCAACGGCCGCTTCTTTAGCTTATGGTCTGGATAAAAAACATGCTCACACAATTGCCGTTTATGATCTTGGTGGAGGAACTTTTGACATTACCATTCTTGAGTTAGGTGAAGGTGTCTTTCAAGTAAAGGCGACCAACGGTGATACTCACCTTGGGGGAGACGACTTTGATCAGGCGATAATAAATCATCTGGCTGATGAGTTCAAAAAAGAATACGGTATTGATCTGAGAAGAGATTCGCAAGCTCTTCAAAGATTAAGAGACGCAGCCGAAAAAGCAAAGATTGAACTCTCCTCATCTTTGGAAGCAGAGATTAATCTCCCCTTTATTACAATGAAGGATAATCAACCGCTTCACTTTGTCACGCGCCTTACTCGAGCTAAATTGGAGTCTTTAGTGAGTCATTTAATCGAAAAAACTTTTGAGCCGGTAAAAAGATGTCTTAAAGATGCAAAAGTTGAGATAAAAGATATTGACGAGGTCGTCTTGGTTGGTGGGATGACAAGAATGCCAAAAATCATTGGGCGAGTGAAGGAGTTTTTTGGCAAAGAACCAAATCGATCGGTCAATCCTGATGAAGTAGTGGCAATCGGAGCCGCCATTCAAGCTGGTGTTTTAATGGGGGAAACAAAAGATGTAGTTCTTCTTGATGTGACACCTCTGACTCTAGGAGTCGAAACTTTAGGAGGGGTGATGACACCTCTTATTACAAGAAACACAACGATACCAACCTCAAAAACTGAGATTTTTTCAACAGCGGCTGATAATCAAACACAGGTAGAGATTCATGTTCTTCAAGGGGAGCGACCTTTAGCCAGAGACAACAAATCTCTCGGTCGCTTTATCCTTGATGGCATTCCGCCGGCCCCTCGAGGTGTGCCTCAGATTGAGGTAACTTTTGACATTGACGCCTCAGGTATTCTCTCAGTGACAGCGAGAGATAGAGCGACAGGAAAATCTCAAAGCATAAAAATTACTGGCTCAACAGGTTTAAGCAAGGAAGAGATTGAGAGAATGAAAGAAGAAGCGGAAAGAAACACTGAAAGAGATCGACAGGAAAGAGAAAAAATTGAGGCAAGAAACAGAGCTGATCAAATGATTTATGTAGCTGAAAAATCACTCAAGGAGTCAGGTGATAAAGTTACCAAAGAGATTAAGGAGAAAATTGAAAAGAAGATCAAAGAGCTAAAGGAGCTCATGGACAAAGGCACAAAACAGGAAATTGAGTCAGCAACTAGAGAGCTTTCCGATGAGCTTTCAAAAATTGGCCAGGCAATGTATCAGCAAGGAACAAGCTCTCAATCTCAGCAAGAGAATAAATCAACCGAAGATAAAAAAAAGAATGTTGAAGAAGGAGAGGTCGTTGGTTAAGAATTAAGAGTACTTGTTAATAATTTAATGCCCCAAAAAAACAGTCAGTCAGTATGGACTACTATGAAATTCTCGAAGTTCCCAGGAATGCGACTCAGGAGGAAATAAAAGCTGCCTACAGAAAGCAGGCTCTAAAATGGCATCCGGATAGAAACAGGTCTCCAGAAGCTACTGATAGGTTTAAGAAGATCAATGAGGCGTTTGAAGTTCTGTCTGATCCAAAAAAACGGCAGATTTATAACCAATTTGGTGAGGCAGCTTTTAAAACAGCGGCTGCCAGTGGTTACTCAAGTGCTGGTCAATACCAGCAAGGTCCCTTTAGGGTTTACACTAATTTTGGCGAAGGAGGTTTTCCCGGATTTGATTTTGAGTTTGAAGGTTTTTCTGATCCCTTTGAAATTTTCGAACAATTTTTTGGTTTTTCTTCACCATTTTCAAGGAGACGAAAAAGAGGGGATGTTTATCAAATTAGCTTAAATTTTGAGGAGGCAGTGAAAGGTGCCGTTAAGGAGATCTTAGTAAAAGGAGAAAAAAAAACGGTTAAGATTCCAGCCGGTGTCGACGATGGGACAAAAATTAGATTTTCTGATTTTGACTTGTTAGTAAATGTCAAGCCTCATCCAGTTTTTAAGCGCCAGGGTCAAGATATTTTTGTTGAAAAGGAAATCTCCTTCCCAATCGCCGTCTTAGGCGGAACCGTTGATATACCAACCCTTGATGGTTCTGTCAAAATCAAAGTTCGCCCAGCAACTCATCCCGGGACAATGATTAGGCTGAAGTCTCGGGGAATTCCTTATCCGCAATCGCCATCAGAGAGAGGCGATCAGTATGTAATTTTTAAAGTAAAGATACCCTCAAAAATTTCTTTGAAAGCAAGAAAACTCATTGAAGAATTAGGAAGAGAATTGTGATGAAGAAATGAAAATAGCCACCTGGATTGATAATAGAGAGAACCATCGTTTTTTCCTTCTGGTCCAAAAATTTATTGAAGAGTATCTTGAAAAAAAAGGTTACTTAAAGGTTGATCTGCCAGTTTTATCGCCAGCACTAATTCCGGAGTCTTATCTTGAGGTCTTTGAGACAAAGTTCATCTATATGAACAAGAAGGAGAGAATATACCTCACACCCTCGCCTGAACTTTTTTTAAAAAGACTTCTTGCTTTTGGTTTGGGTGATTGCTTCTATCTTGGAAAATCCTTTAGAAATGGTGATTTTCCCTCTGATCTTCACACTTTTGAGTTTACTATTCTTGAAATCTATAAAACTAACATCAGCTATCTTGAGCTAGCAGAGGAGATCTTAGCAATGATAAGCTATGTTCATAAGAAAATAAAACAAGAGAAATTTCTGAGTGATCCAACTTGGCGTTCACCAGAAATTAAGTTCGATTACTGGGAAAAGATAACGGTGGCCGAAGCCTTTGAAAAATGGGCTGGTATGAAAAGAGATGTTCTTTTTGACCATAAGCAATTTCTTGAAAAGGCAAAAGAGAAGGGCTACCAGGTAGAGGGCTTCTCTTACGAGGAAGTTTGGTCACAGATCTATGTTCAAGAGATTGAGCCAAATCTAGGTCTTGGCGAGCGACTAACTCTTATTTATGATTACCCAAAAGAGTTTGCCGCTTTAGCTAAACTTAACCCCGACAGGCGAACAGCTCAGAGATTTGAATTTTATTTTCAGGGAAAGGAGCTTGGTGATTGTTACACTGAGCTTATTGACTGGCAAGAACAAAAACAAAGATTAATCGAAGAGATTAAGAAGAGAAAGATTCTAAGAAAGGTCAATCACCGAATTGACAAAGGTTTTCTTGAGGCGTTAAAATATGGACTTAAACCTTGCAGTGGGATAGCCATAGGCGTAGAGAGACTGGCCTTAGTCTTGCTTGGCCTTTCATCAATTCAACAGCTGAAGTTAGTTTCAATTATCAATGAAGATTAACGCCGGTAATCTCAAGAAGGGCGATTTTATTATCTACCAACAAGAAATCTGGCAGGTTCAAAAAGCTGATTTTTATTCGCCAGGAAAAGGAGCAGCTCTTATGAAGACGAGAATCAAAAATCTTGCCTCAGGCAAAAATATTGACTATGCCTTTAAATCCACTGAGCTAGTCGAGATCATCGAAGTTCAGTCAGTCGAAATGCAGTTTCTTTATCGAGATAATGAGAATCTTTACTTTATGAATGAGAGAAATTTTGAGCAATATTCCTTGCCGATAAAGTCTGTTGGTGATTCTGTGAGATTTTTTAAAGAAGGAGAGAAGATGTATGTTTATCTATACAATGAAAAACCTTTGGCAATAAGGCCGCCTCTAAGCGTGACACTGAAAGTAACTGAAACCGAAATGGCAGTTAAAGGAGATACTGTTTCAAGCGCTAGAAAACCAGCTAAGTTGGAAACCGGAGCGGTTGTTATGGTACCTTTGTTTATAAAAACCGGTGATTTAATCACAATCAATCCGGAGACGGGCGATTACACCGGTCGGGCTTAATTTTTTGGCAAAGTTTCTGGAAAAATTATATTTTTGATGCTGACAGTTGGCGAGATTCTTAAAAATGAGCGCGTAAAAAAAAATATTGGATTAGAAGAGGTTGAAAAGAAAACAAGGATAAGAAAAAAATACCTTGAGGCAATTGAGCGGAATGAGTGGGATTTCTTTTCTTCGAAAATTTACATCATTGGCATTCTAAAGACTTACGCTAAGTTTCTAAATCTTGATGAAAGTAAAGTTCTTGCTTTTTTTCGCCGTGACTACGAAAAAAAAGAGGATTTAGGCTTTAGAAAAAAACTCACTGATGAAGATATCAATCCTCAAGGCAAAGTTCTTTGGCGAAGACTGATTTTTATTATTTTTTTATTTTTCTTTCTTTACTTTGGTTTTCAACTTTATCTCTACTTCTCACCACCAAAAGGTGAAATTCTCTCACCAAAACAGTCCGTCTTTAAAAGAGAAAACAAGATAAAAATTGTTGGCCGTACTGATCTTGAGACGATGATTTTTATTCAAGGCCAGCGAATCTATCAGAATAAAGAAGGAATTTTTGAATACGATCTTCCCTTGAAAACAGGAGAGAACCGACTGGTTGTTGAATTGATCGGTGCTAATGGTCGCCGATCAAAAATCGAGAGAGTTTTTATAAAAGAAGCGCCTAAATAAAGGAAGAAAGATTTTTGATCGATTTCAGATTAGTCGAGGAAAATATTCTCTTGAATCCTAATCGTTTTCCTTCTTCAATAATTTTTTCTTGATTAGTAACCTTTCTTATCTCGCCAAGCAAACCCACCTCGCCGATGAACAAAGACTGATTATCAATAGTTTTATTTTTTATTGAAGAGATGATACTAGCAACTAATCCCAAATCGGCGGCAGTGCTTTTGATACTGAAACCACCAACGATATTGACATAAATATCATAACTCTCAAAGGAAAAGTTTAAGTTCTTTCTTATCACTGCTAAAAGAAGAAGAAATTTGTTATAATCAAATCCCTTAATTACCCGCCGCGGAATGGGCAAAATTGAGTTAGCAACAAGAGTTTGGATTTCAAAAAAAACCGAACGATTGCCTTCACAAATACCAACAATTGCCCTTCCCGGCTGATCTGTTTGAATTGTTTCAAAAAAAGCGAGGGAATGATTGACTGCCTTTAGGCCAGCAGCTGTCATTTGAAGGATACCAACCTCCTCGGTTGACCCAAATCGGTTTTTCGTAACTCGAATAATTCGGTAGCTAGAGATTTTCTCTCCTTCGAAACTAAGAACGACATCAACAAGGTGCTCTAGTGTTTTTGGGCCCGCAATCTCACCCTCTTTTGTCAGATGACCAATGATGATCACGATCGTGTTGGTACTCTTGGCATAATTTACCAGGATTTTAGTCACCTCTCTTATCTGAGCTACACTTGAAGGTGAATTTGGGAGAGTTCGTGAGTAGACTGTTTGAATCGAGTCAATAACAATAACTTTAACCCAAGAATTACTCTTCTTGATTGTTTCGATTATACTTTCAATTTGGACTTCGTTTGTTAAAAAAAGATTTTCTAATTTCAGACTTAGCCGATCAGCACGCTCTTTTACCTGATCGATGGATTCCTCTCCAGAGACATACAAAGTTGGTAATCTCTCAACAATCTGAATGACCAGCGTTGATTTTCCAATTCCTGGCTCACCAGTGAGAAAAATAACGCTGCCTTGAACCAGGCCACCACCCAAGACTCGATCAACTTCAAAAAAATTTGTTTCGACTCTTTTCTTTCTTGTGATATTAACTGACTTAAGAGAGACTAATTTTACTTCTCTTATGGGTTCATAAGCGGACAGGCCAGAAGCGATTTTTTTTTCTTTTTCTTCGAAACTATTCCAACTGTTGCAGTTTGGACACCGGCCGTACCACGAGACGGAGCCAAAACCGCATTCTTGACATATAAAGTAACTCATTCTTAAATTGATTTTTACATCTTTTCAACAGTTCTAATACCCAAAAGAAAAAGACCTTTTTTGATCACATTAACTGTTGCTTTTGTGAGTAGCAATCTCAAAGTCTTTTTTTCAATTTTGCTCTTGATTACCGGCAGTTTTTGGTAAAAGAGATTGAACAAAGAGGCTAACTCGTAAAGATAGGTAGCGATTATATTTGGGGAGAGATTTTTTCCTGAACAAAAAACTACCTCTGGGAATTGAAAAATCTTTCTTGCTAGACTATGTTCTAAGGGTTCAAGATTTTTAAAGTCAAAATCTTTAATCTCCGTGACTCCAATCTTTTTTAAGATACTCTTTCCTCTTACATATGTATAAATCAAGTAGCAAGCTGAGTTTCCGGAGAGATTTATTGACTCATCGATGTCGAAATTTATTGGAGTTTGATGACTATTTTTCAGGAATGAATATTTAGCGGAAGCAACCGCTAAAGTCTCAGCAACCTTTTCGTCAACGTTGAAACTTTTGGCGATTTTTTGTTTTATTTTATCTATTAACCAATTTGTCTCAATGATGTTACCTTCCCGAGAGGACATCTTTCCGGTCTTCAATTTTACCCACTCATAGGCTAAGTGATATTGTTTTCCATTTATTTTCGGATTGATCAGTTCCTCGACTTTAAAAGTAACCTTAAAAAAGCTTGTCTGTTCGGGAGTTACGACATGAATATTTTTGTCTAGATCACCAAAATCGGAAAATTCTCTTTCGGCTAAAGCCAGTTCCTTTCCTTCATAAGTTGGATAGCCAAGAGAATTGATAAAGACACGGTTGTCTAACCCAAACTCTTTTCCTCGAAAGATAATCGCGCCATCACTTTTTTCTAAGATCTTTTCTTGGAGAGCCCTTTGACATGTCTCTAGAGCACTCTGACTCATCTCGCTTTCAAAGTAAAGTTTGTCAAAATGGGTATCAAGTCGCTGATATATCTTGTCAAAATACTCTAGACTCCAATTTCTTGTTTCTTGCCATAGATGAAAAACATCTTTATCTTGATGATATATCTTCTTGTTAATTTCAACTATTTCTCTTTGAGCCTTAGGACTTTCTTCGTAAGCTTTTGTTCCAAGAGTGTACATTTTGCCGATAAAAGCCATCTTTTCTTCAAGGGTTTGGAGATGACGAACCTTCTCTTGATAGTTAGGAGTTGTCAGAATTTGATAGATGCACTTGGCAATATGGAGACCAACATCTCCTTGGTAATTGGCGCGGATGATTCGATTACCAACAGCTTCCAGAATTCTTGCCAGAGATTCTCCAAGACTGATGTTTCGAAAATGACCTATATGAAAGAGCTTGTGAGTGTTTGGTTGAGCAAACTCAATCATAATCCTTTTGTTGTTGCCAAAATGAAATGGAGGAAAAAGGAAAACGCCTTTTGCTGAGAGGTCAACAACTTTAAAGATAATCTCTTTTGATATCCAGAAATTTAAATAGCCGGGCTTGACAAGATCAACTTTTTCGATAAGGCGATCATTCTTGAGATGATTCTTGATCAAGGACCCAATCGTCATTGGATCTTTCTTTAAAATTCTGGCCAAAGAAAAGCTGACGGTGGTTGAGAAGTCGCCAAAATCAAGTAAAGGTGGAATTTCTAGCTGGTCAATTTTAATCTTTTTCTCGGTGATTTGATTGATCGCCTCTTGGAATTTTTTGGTAATTTTTTCTTTTATTTTTTCTACCATCATGTATATGATATCAAAAGGTTCTTTAAATCTTCGAAAGGATAAATAGAATAAAATAAAATTAATGAAGTGATATGAAAGCAAAGATTATTTTGCTTCTGGTTCTTTTTGCTGGATTTGGAGTTTTTTTGGTTATGAATTTTTTTGTCACGGATCAAAAAAATAATCAATTTGGTGTTTTGGAGATAAAATCTTTTCCTATCTCAACAATCTTTATTAACAATCTGGCAGTCGGAAGAACACCTTTCGAGCAAAAATTTCAGGCCGGTGAGTTCTTGATAAAATTAATTCCCGAAGGGTCAGCAACCGAGACTGCATCGTGGAATGGAAAGATAAGTATCTATAAAAACGCAAAAACTTTTGTCAATATTGAGCTAGGTAAATCGGATATATTTTCAGCAGGAGAGATCTTTACTGTTCAAAAAGCCTCGCCCTCAGTAAAAAGAGGGTTTGGAGAGATTTATGTTGAAACCGAGCCCCAAGGTGCCATTGTCACTCTCAACAATCAAGAAAAAGGGATTGCACCACTATTTATCGAAAATGTCCCCGAGGGCAATCATGAATTGTCGGTCTTACTTCCTGGATTCTTTAGAAGAACTCAGAAGATAAATGTGGACAGCGGTTTCCGGATTAATGGTTTTTTTAAGTTGGCTCTGGATGAAAATCAAAGGAAAGTTGAAGATCTCGAAAAAGAAGCAACTTTAAGCGCTCAAATTGCAAGAGAGAAGAAGAAATTTGTCTTGATTAACAAAAATCCGCAAGGATGGCTAAGAGTAAGATCTGAACCAAAAATTAACTCCACTGAAGAAGCTAGAGTAAAAATAGGGGAAAAGTTTGAATTTATTGAAGAAAAAAACGGTTGGTACAGGATCAAATTTAACAATAATCCTGAAAGTTTGATTTCTGGTGAATTTATTGAAGGCTGGGTCTGGAAGGAGTATGCGAGTCTAGTGGAAGAAGAATAACTCTTTTTCTTTCACTTATTCCAGACGACTTTGTTATAAAGAAGATAAGAATAAGGAATAATGATCAGGGCTATTATCAGAATCTTAGCTATTATCCAGTATTGACGACCAAATAAACTAACCGCAAGCTGTAAGAGGACCGACTGAATAACGATTGAACCAACTGAGATCAAATTAAACTTAAGAAAACTACCAAAGAGATTTTTCTTAATTTTTTTGTAGCCAAAACTCCAAAAATTATTCAAAAGAAAATTACTCGCGATTGCTGTCTCGGCCGAGACTAACTGAGCTAGCCAGAAGTAAGAAGAAGGAATCTGTAATCCTTTATCAAAGAAAGTTAAAATAAGAAAATCGATTAGAAAACCAATTGTTCCCACGATTGAAAATCGAATAAAGGGCGAAAACATGACTAGGTAGGCCAGCGTGCTGAAAATGTACTGGCTAAAAAAAATTTTAGACTCACCATATTCCCTGTCGACAAAATTTATCGGAATCTCTTTTACTCTCGCTCCTTGCTTTAAAGCAAAATCCAGCAGAGCCACCTGGAAAACATAACCAGAATATTTTTTTATATGTTCAAGAGACTGATTAAGAATCCAAATTTTCATTGCTCTGAATCCTGAAGTCCAATCATGAATTTCTAGCTTCATAAACCCAAAGCGAATAATCAAATTTCCAAAAAAAGAAAAAATTTTTCGGTGAAACCCCCAATTTTTGGGAATTGACCCCCCCTTGACGTACCGAGAGCCAATGACCATGTCGGCGCCTTTTTCAATTTCCTTGAGCATTTCAGGGATTTTTTCGGGTTGATGAGATAGATCGGCATCCATCTCAAAAATAACGAACGGCTTAATTTTCACCTGAGCATACAAAAAACCCTGATAGTAAGCCTTTCCTAAACCTTCCTTTTTTGTCTCAATAAGATGAAGTTTTTTGGGATATTTTTTAATCAGTTCTTTGACGATACCAGCAGTGTTATCGACCGAAGAGCTATCATTAACAAGAATTTCAAGAGAAAATTTTTCAATTTTGTTCTCTTGAATGAAAATTCTTTTAATTAGTTTTTTTATATTACCTGCTTCGTTGTGAGTGGGAAGAATTATCAAAGCTATTTTTCTCATTTTTTAATTATTGATCGATAGTATTCAACGGTTTTTTTTAGACCAATGTTGATATCAACAATCGGTTGCCAATTGAGAAGACTGATAGCCTTTGCAATATCAGGCCTTCTTCTTTCAGGATCGTCCTGCTGTTTTTCAAGGAAAATTATTCTGCTTTTTGAGCCGGTTATTTTTTTTATCATTCTGGCATAGTCGATAACTCGATACTCTTCGGGGTTACCGAGATTAATTACTTGTCCTTTGAGTCCATTCTTGAATGCAATCAAGATTAGTCCATTAATGAGATCATCGATATAGCAAAGAGAGCGAGTTTGATGGCCGTTACCATAAATTGTGATCGGTTTGTTGGTAAGGGCTTGGTGAATAAAATTGATAATCATTCGCTTGTCATCTAATCTCATTCGTGGACCGTAAGTGTTAAAAATTCTGACAATTCGTACATCTACATTTTTCTTGAGAGAGTAATAATAACAAATTGTTTCACCAGCCCTTTTTGACTCATCATATATTGACCTCACTCCCACCGGATTGACATTGCCCCAGTAATTTTCTGGTTGTGGATGGATTTGAGGATTACCATAAATTTCGGAGGTAGAAGCATATAGAAAAATCGCTTGGTTTTTTAGAGCCAATTCAAGAAGATTAACTGTTCCCAAGGTATTTGTAAGAAAAGTTTCTTTCCAGAGAGATAAATAGCTAATTTGGCTATATGGATTAGGAGAGGCCGGTGAGGCAAGGTGAAAAATTATGTCGATTTTTTTTTTGATATTAATCATTTCGTTTATATCTTTTTTTACAAACTCAAAATTCTTGTTCGAGATCAAGGTATAGAGATTTTCCCTCAATCCTGTTGAGAGGTTATCAACACAAATAACTTGGTGATTTTCTCTGATTAGCTTTTCACAGAGATGCGAGCCGATAAATCCGCCTCCTCCGGCAACCAAAATTATCATTTTTTTGATGGATATCTCTGAGTAATTTTATGACCTTCCGACCGAGTAATAATAGAAACCCAACTTTTTCATCGTTGATATTTGATAAAGATTTCGACCGTCAAATATTACCGGTTTTTTGAGAAGACTCCTTACTCTATTAAGATCAACTTGGCGAAACTCATTCCACTCGGTAAGGATGACTAACCCATCTTTCTCTTTGATAGCCTGGTAAGGATCTTTTGTGTATCTAATCTTATCTTTAAAAATTTTTTTTACGTTGAGAAGTGCTTGCTGATCATAGACAGTTAACTGGAAGTCATTTTCAAGAAGTTTTTCGATAATAAATAGAGAAGGAGCAAAACGAATGTCATCGGTGTTAGGTTTAAAAGCAAGTCCCCAGATGGCGAGATTCTTTCCTTGGTGATTGGAAAGGATTTTTTTCAGAAAGTTTTTCTTTGCTTGCGAATTGATTTTAACGACAGCTTCAAGAAAAGAGACATCAATATTAAGTTTTTTACCAGTACTGATCAGTGCCATGACGTCCTTTGGCAAACATGAGCCTCCGAAGCCGACTCCTGGTGACATGAAAACCCGACCAATTCTTTTGTCTAGGCCGACAGCATCCAAGACTGTCTCAATATCAGCGCCAGTTTTCTCACAAAAAAAAGAAATAAAATTAGCAAAAGAAACTTTTGTTGCCAGCATTGCGTTGGCAGTGTATTTAATCAGTTCCGCCGAAGAAAGGTCAGTGACAATCTTTTTTCCTTCAATTGGTTTATGAAGTTCAAGAAGAATCTCAATTGCTTTTTTGCTTTCTGAGCCAATGACTACTCGGTCAGCATTTAAAGTGTCACTGATGGCACTTCCTTCACGAAGAAACTCAGGACAGGAGGCAACAGCAAAATTCACTCTCTTTGGTGTGTGATTTTTTATTATTTTTTCAATTTGTTTATTTGTCCCAACCGGGACGGTGCTTTTACAGGAAATAACGGTAAAATGATCGTTTTTTTTCGATAGATTTTTAGCAATCTTCTCAGAAACTTCAAAAACTCCAGAAAGATCAGCTTCACCATTTTCCTTGGGGGGTGTCCCAACCGCTATGAAAACGATCTCTGACTGAGAGACAGAGGTGTAATCGAGTCTAAAAAAAATTCTTTTGGCCTGAAGATTTCTTTGAAGAATCTCTTTCAACCCCGGCTCATAAATCAGTGGATTTCCCTTTCTCAACTCGTTAATTTTTTTTTCGTTTCGACCGATGACATAGACGGTGTTGCCAAAATCAGCGAAGACACAGGCGGTAACTAGGCCTACATAGCCATGACCAACAACCGTCAATGTCATAAGTTAATATCTTAGCAGAAAGTGGGTTGATTTTAAAGGAAATGTTAATCAAGTGAAAGTTGTTTTTTGATAGCCGACAATCCTTCTTCAAAAGATTTCATTCTGAAGAAAATGTTTTTTTTTGACTTGATTTCACTGAACTGGGGTATGCCAGGATGATTTTTAACATATTCTTCAAATGAAA
Source organism: Patescibacteria group bacterium (assembly GCA_025057905.1). GTDB lineage: Bacteria > Patescibacteriota > Microgenomatia > UBA1406 > GWC2-37-13 > GWC2-37-13. The sequence goes on along the minus strand of JANWUX010000001.1, from coordinate 165,504 downwards.
TTTTTGAGATCAGATCTTTGTCTAAGTTAAAAACCCTGGCAATAAGAGAGGCGGCTTCAAATGGGGAGAGTGACTGAGAGCCAACGAGATGAAAGATATCATTAGTAAAGTTTTTTACTAAATACTTTAGGCCAATGGCAATGTCATCAATAAAGGTTGGTGTCATTAAAGCATCAGTGATCATTTTTAGTGGTTTTTTTTCCTCAAGAAAAGATTTGAATTTTCTAAAAAAATCAGCTTTTTTTCTAAACTGAGCCCGGTAGGGGTAGGCGATTCGGATTATCATGCTATTTGGGTAAGTTTTTGGACTAATCAAAAGTTCCGCTTGATATTTAGTCAAGCCATAGACACCAACTGGTTCAGGTTTTGAGTTCTCAAAGTAGGGAGGATTTTTTCCGCTAAAAACGAAATCAGTTGAAAAAAAAATAAATTTTTTTTTCTTTGACACAGCTAAATCAAAAAGGTAGCTCGTACCTTTGACATTAATCAGGTAGGCGATTTCCTTTTCTTCTTCAGCTTTGGTGACATTAGTGTAAGCAGCAAGGTGAATCAGGAAATCGAAGGAAATTTCTCCAAAAAACCGAAAGACTTTTTCTTTATTGGTAATGTCAAGTTGATTATGGGATATTGGGATAAAAGTAAAATCTTGTCCGAGAAGATCAATTATTCTTGAGCCAACAAGGCCGGAAGCGCCCGTAATTGCAATTTTAAGCATTGAATGGCTCTGCGATTTTTAAATTTAGATATGTCTTTTTTAATTTATGAGTTTATTCACGTGAATTTTAAAAAAGTATTTTCAGATTAACCTTTTGTTCTTAAGTGAAAAATTTTCCTCTATTTATCTGCCTTTTATCTTTTTCCACCAGGTCTGGTTTTTCCTATACCAGTTGAAAGTCAGTTTTAACCCTTGATCAAGATCAATTATAGGCGACCAACCAAGTTCTTTGTGAATTTTTTGCCAATCGATCGCATAGCGTCGATCGTGGCCAGGCCGATCGGCAACAAATTCAATAAGGTCTTGATCTTTTTTCATTATTCTTAAGATTTTCTTGACTAAGTCAAGGTTAGAGATTTCTTTGATTAGGCTACCGATAAAGTAAGTCTGGCCATTTTTTCCTTTGTGTATGATTAAGTCAAGAGCTCGACAGTGATCTTCAACATACAGCCAATCTCGGTAGTAAAGACCATCTCCATATATTGGCACCTTTTTGTTTTCTATTATGTTAGTGATCGCTAGTGGGATTAATTTTTCTGGATGTTGATATGGACCGTAGTTGTTTGAACAATTTGAGATTGTCACTGGCAGGCCATAGGTGATGTGATAGGATCTCACTAGATGATCAGAAGCTGCTTTCGAAGCTGAGTAAGGTGAGCGAGGTTGATAGGGAGTTTTTTCATTAAACTTTTTTTTACTTTTGACGGGCAGAGTTCCAAAAACTTCATCAGTTGAGATATGATGAAATCTTATCTTTCCATTTCTTAAAGCCGCTTCGAGTAGAACATAGGTGCCCTCAATGTTTGTTTTGATAAAAGGAGCGGCGTTAACAATTGATCGGTCAACATGAGTTTCAGCGGCAAAATGAACAATAGCATCAACCTGGTATTTCTTGAGCAAATAGTCAACGAGCTCAAAATCGCAGACGTCGCCTCTAATAAATCGATAACCTGGATGATTTTCTACTGATTTAAGATTGTCAAGGTTGCCGGCGTAGGTGAGCTTATCGAGATTAATAATTTTATCCTGAGGGTATCGTTTAAGCCAATAGAGAATAAAATTAGAGCCAATGAAACCTGCTCCACCAGTTACAAAAAGATTCATTTTAACTATAATTATATCCAATTCAGAAGAGATTTCTAATATAATTTCCTCTGTGAACCAAGAAAAACTCTTCTCTCAGAAAAGATTATCAACTCTTGATGGTATTAAAAATCGAAAGAAGGTAAAGTGGCTTTCTCACTCAGCAATCGAAGAGTTGAATCGCTGTCCTAGGTGTTTTTGGTTGAGTTACCGAGAAGGTATTAAGTTACCGGAAGGAATTCAATCTCGACTGGCTAATCGGTTTGATCAAATTATCAAAAGATATTTTAACTTTTATCGTCGTCAAGGAAAAATTCCGCCTATGGTTGAAGATAAGATTGCTGGTAAACTTCAAAATCCATTTCGAGAATCCTATTACTGTGAAATAGACAATGAATATGGTTTTTATGGAAGGCTAGATGAGTGTTTGATTAATGAGAAAGGCGAACATATTCCTATTGATTTTAAAACTACTTCTTCTGATCCAAGAAATAAGGAAATACTTGATAGTTATCAAAATCAAATAGATGAGTATTTGTTCTTAATGGAAGAGAATGGTCTAAAGACTGCTGGTTTTGGTTACCTTATATATTTCTTTCCGATTATAAACTTAGAATCAGCGGCGGACTTGTCAATGATTATTCATGTAGTCAAAGTTAAAAGGAAAGTTAAGGACATTAAAAGCCGGATTGAAGCAGCTGTCAAGGTTCTTAAATCAAGAATACCAAAAGGTTCAATCAGCTGCTCTTTTTGTCGATGGTTAGCTAAAGTGAGGCGGTATTGCCGGTAAGGTAATATCTGATTTTTTCTTGTTAATTAAATCTTCCAAGATTTGCCAGCGCTTTTTTTTGATCTCGTAGGGAACATCATCTTTCATCACTTTGAAAGCGGCGGTCATTGGTCGAGGAGAGTACATGGCGATATACGCTTTTTCAAAGTTGACTTTCAAAGCTAGAGAGACGGTATTCCTAAACTCTGCTTCGGTTTCTCCGGAGAAGCCAACTATGATGTCGGTGGTAAACTTTGCTTCTGGTATTCTTTTTCTAATTTTATCAATAAGCGCAAAATATTCCTCGGCGGTGTACCAACGATTCATTCTCTTCAAGACATTGTTATCGCCGGATTGAACCGGAAGATGAATAGTTCGGGTGATATTTGGATAGCGAGCAATTATCTCGATTAGCTCATCGGAAAAGTCCCAAGGATTGCTAGAGATGAAATCAACTTTTCTAAAACCAATCTTGGCGACCTCTTCCAGAAGATACGGAAAAAGAGTTGGGATTCGGTAGCGCCCCAGGTGTTTTACATAAACAGGCTTTAGATGATGCTTGACGATAAAATCGAGAATTTTCTTTCTTTTTTCAGAGAAATTTTCTTTATTTTTTTGGCTTTTAAAGTAAGTTTCTGGAAGATCTCTCATCACTTGAATGTTGTTTTTTCCCAAAATAAGATCAGCACCGTAACTGTTGACATTCTGGCCCAAGAGGGTCACTTCTTGATAGCCCTTTTTTTTCAAGGTTAATGCTTCCTCAAGAATTTCTTCAAACGGTCGGCTTACCTCTCGGCCACGAGTAAACGGAACAACACAGAAAGTACAAAAGTTATTGCAACCATTAGAGATGGGGATCCAAGCATGAGTTTGATTGACTCTTATTGGTTCGTAATCAAAGCCAACTTCTTCAATCGGCATAAACTCATCGACCTCCGGCATTCGCTCTCTTAGTTTTTTTAATAAAGATCCGGTTTTGTCACGAAGAGCGACTCCAACAAGACAGCCAGTGACGATAATCTTAATTAATCGCTGAGAATTTTGAGTTTTCAGCCTGCCAAGATTTCTCACGAGACCATAAACTCGATCCTCAGCTGACTGCCTTACCATGCAAGTGTTAATGATGATGTAGTTTGCTTGTTGATAGTCCTTAGCTGGTGTCATCCCTCGAGCCTGAAAATAAGCAGCTATTCTCTCTGAATCGGCCTTGTTTTGTTGGCAACCAAAGGTTTTTATATAATACTTAAGTCTCATGGTGTTAATTTTAACAAAATGAATCCAACTTTCCTCTATCTCACTTCTCCAAGCCAAAAAGTAGCAAAAGCAATCGCTTTTGAGCTTCTAAACAAAAGACTAGTTGCCTGTGTAAATCTTTGGCCCATAACTAGTCTTTACCAATGGCAAGGTAAAACCATTAAAGAAAAAGAGGTTGCTGTTCTAATCAAGACTTTTGAAGATAAAGTCTCTCTGGTTGAAGAAGAGATAAAAAAGGTTCATCCTTACGAGATACCAATTTTGGCCAAAATCAAGGCTAATTTAAACCCTGAGTATCTCAACTGGATGAAAAAAAACATCAAATGAGTCATTGCTACCTAGTTTATCTTCATGGTGGAACGGCTTTTGAAAGCAGAGAAGACTATCTTAACTATTTAAAAAACAAAGAAGTAAGATTGGAAAAAGTTGATCATTGGAGTGGTGACTATTTGGATGAAAATCTTCCTTCTTACATCAAACTGACTCGTCCTCATCTTCCGTGCAAGGAAAATGCCCGCTTTGATGAGTGGCGAATAGTCTTTGAAAAATATCTCGAACTCTTGGAAAAGGAAGAGAAACCAGTAGTTTTTTTGGGTTATTCTTTGGGTGCTGTTTTTCTTGTCAAGTATCTTTCAAATTATTCAACAAGATTAAGAATTCCTTCTCTTCACTTAGTAGCTCCTCCTTTTGATGATCAAGACTCTCCCGAGCCTTTAAGGAGGGATTTCTGGGTTAGAGGCAGTCTTTCTCAAGTTTCTCGTCAATGTCAAAAAATTTACTTTTATTTCTCCTTCGACGATCCAATTATTCCTCTCTCTCATATGGTGCGATATCAAAAAAAACTTCCATTAGCCAATTATTTGACTTTTAAAGATAAAGAGGGCCATTTTCGAGTAGCTGAGTTTCCTGAGTTAATTTTGGCAATCAAAGAATCTTTAGCTTAGACTTGACGAAAGCCAGGTTGACTAACCTATCAGCAAGTTGATTTTTTTCTCGAGGAATCTTTTTGTAAAGAATTGGTAGGTTGATTTTTTTCTCAAGTAATTTTATCTTGGTCAGGTGTTCTTTTATTTTCTTGCTCCTAACCTTGTACTTACCGGTTAGTTGATTAATAAGAAGCTGGGAATCACTTTGAAAAATAACTTTCTTAATCATCTGGTTATCTTTTATTTCAAGAATTTTTTCCAATCCCCAGATGAGAGCTTGATATTCTGCGTCATTGTTAGTCGTCAAACCGATCAATCGAGAGTCTTGAAACACGTTTTTTTTGCCAAGAAAAATGGCAACGGCAATTGATCCTTGGCCAGGATTTCCTCTTGATCCACCGTCGATATACACGCGAGCGATTTTCATTGATAAATTTTTTTAATCTGTTCGATTAGGTAAATAAAAATTAACAAAATGATACCAATACTGACAAAAGCAACAAGCTTTTCGACTCCTTTAAGAAAAAGGGAGGCAATTCCAAAAATTAACGATACCAACCAGTAAAAGGTGGCAATTCGGCGCCTACCCCAGCCAATTTCTAGCAGTCGATGATGAAAATGGCCCCAGTCGGCTTTGAAAGGAGATTTTTTATTTTTTATTCGCCTCAAGATCGTATAAATGGCATCGATTGTTGGAACGGATAAAATAAGAATAGCCGTTCCGAGTTTACCAAAAGACAAGATAGAAAGAACCCCAAGGAGAAACCCGGCCAAAGCACCACCACCATACCCGGGCATTATTTTCTGGGGATAGATGTTAAAAACAAGAAACCCGAGATAGGCGCCAGTGGTAATAAAGGCGAGATTAGCAACGGTCTGAGCACTAATATCGTGAGCAGTAAATCGCTGAGAGAGAAGGCCCAGAAAAAACGCAGTGATAGCAACAAAACCTGGCAACTGCCCATCGACGCCTTTGCTCCAGTTAACCATATTTGTTGTCCAGGTGAGCCAGATTACCGAGAAGAGATTAGCCAAGATCAAAATTTCTCTCTTGCCGAACAAATCAATAGTGATTCGCCATTCATCAAGACGAACTACTCCTTCCGGATTGAGGGGATTTGAGATGAAAGGGATCCCCAGACCAAACATCACCAATAGACAGGAAAAAAGAATATTCAAAATAAATCTGAGATAGGGGGAAATATCAAAATAGTCATCCAGAAGACCAACAAAAACCAAAAGAAGACTAGAGATTAAGATACCGGTGATGATTTTATTAATCGGTAAAAATAGAAGGCTCCCGATAAGTAAAGTTAGAAGTATCGGCAGACCACCGCCACGAGGAATCTTACCTGAGTGAGTGTGAGCTGGGTGACTTCTTTTAGTGACATCGGTGACCAAATTGATTTTCTTAGCCAGAAAAATTGTAATGAGAGTAAAGAAGCTTGAAAAAAGGGCGCTAAGAATAATCACTAAAATCATGGCCTTTTTGCTTTTTCTTTAGGTAACGATAAAAATAATCCGAGCAAAGGCGAAGCTAAAACTTACCAATAAAAAGAGATTAAAAAAATTAATTATTTTCAGAATAACCTGATCGTTCTTAAAGATATTTCTCAATAGGAAATGATTGAGGAAAAAAAAGGTGTTCATAAGGAAGGGAAGAATAATAATCATCCAGGTTTCAGCAATCTGAAGCTCATCATCTGATCGGCTATAAAAGAGAGGAATTTGAGGTGGTAGAGAGTTTGCTCGAAAAATAAACATCAGAAAGATAAATAAATTGGTTAAAAGAAGAAGTTTCATTCATGGAAAATCTCAATTCTTTGTTCGGGGGCTTGGATTTGAACCAAGATACCGACTTCCAGAGAGTCGTGTCCTACCGTTAGACGACCCCCGAAAAGGACTGAAAATATTATAAATCAGTTTTTAAACGAGATCAAAGTTAATCCGACTGTTTATTTGATTGATTGAATTGAGAAGTCTTGGTTATCATCGAGAATAAAGGCTCTTCTTGGGTAATAGGGCAGATTTTTGGCTATTTTTTCTTTAGGAATGAGAACCTTGCCAACAAAGTGAGGAATTTGATCGTAGTTCACTTGCCACAGATAGACTCTTTTTTCGTCAAGATAATACTGAGCCACGAAAAAATCAAGAATGTTTTTAACATACAGATAGTCTTTGCTATTCATGACTTTTTTGATGATTCTTATTGTTATTCTTAAATCAGCTTTTTGTCTTTGAGGGATTTGCACTTGATGATAAATGATGTTAACTAAAAGCAAAAAAATAAAGATTGCAATCTTCATTATCATTGGATAATTCTCGACGACAAAAACCAAAGTTAACAAAAGACCTACCGAAGCAAAAATTAGGTATCGCGGAAAGAATATCGGTTTAATTACGGAGACAAGGAAGATGATCACAGGCAGAACGAATGACCAAAGAAAAAGAATCAGGAAGATTTTTTTGTTTGTTCTGCGCTTGAATCTTAAAAACAAACCCGAAAGAATAACAAAACTGATAACTAGAGAAAAATAGCTAATTGGCGAAAAAAGATCGATCTTTTTTTCATGGCCTAGATAGATTTTTGCGAATAAGCCAGTAATTTCTTCTAACTTGACTGGAGCAAGCCAAAACGATTCGATGGAAAACCCCTTAAAAAACAAAAACACCAACCATGGAAGAAAAGCAAGAAAACAGATCATCTGTCTTCTGGAACGAGCAATTAAAAACTGGATTAACCAAACAAAGATCATAAAGTAATGAGTATAGAGACCGCCTATGGTAGCCAGGAAATACCAAAGGTCTTTTTTGGTAAAAAAGGAATAAAAAGAAAGAAGAGTGAAAAAGCCAAACATAGTGTAACCTCTGGCCTCAAAAGCATAATAAACGAATATTGGATTGGTGAAAAAAAGAAGAAGGTAAAGAAATGATTTGCTGATTTTTATTTGGAAGATATTCGTCAGAAACAGTAAGAATAGGTAAGCGGTTAACCAGAAAAAGATCAAAGAAACCAGTCTCATTGTTATCTCAGATGAGCCAAAAATTTTCATCCAAAAATGAAGAACAAGATAGTAAAGGGGTGGATTAAAATCCATGGCGGTCAAGTTGATAATTTCAAGAGGTTTTTTTTTCGAGATTAGATATGAAAAGGCTTCGTCTCGCCAGAGAGGCTGAACTAGGAATAAGAGAGGGGATTTTGAAAACAACCAATCGATCATTTTTTATTATGAAAATTTTTCCTTCAAGGGTCAATCTTGATTAAACTTTTTCAGTTACCTGATACTTAATTTTTTTCCCCAGAAGAATTCGCGTGTGACTATCAAGGGCTGGTAACGAAGAAAAGAAAAAAGAGACTAGCGGCAACAGATACCACTGGATAAAAAGCATCGGCAAACTAGTCAAAGGTGTCTTGATTTTTACTTTTTCCCTGACTCGGATATCGAGATAAAGGTATAAGATTAGGAAACTTGAGGTCAAGGTTAAAATAAAGGCTGAGATCTTGGGCAACAAAAAACCAAGCACTGTGTTTTTGAAGAAAGGATTAATCAGGGGCGGAATCGAGGCACTGAGGGTAAGAACGAAAAAGGAAACTGGCCACAGCAAATGTGTCTCGACGAGAAAGATTAATTTTTTTATCTTGATCCAGAGGTTTATCTTGGGCGTTTTTAAAAATTGATCGAAAAAATAACCGACATCGCTCACTCCCCAAGCCCATCTCTTTTCCTGTTCATAGCGGTTAACTAAAGTCTTGAAGATATTTCCCGAGTAAACGGCATCACTGTTAATGATGGTGAAGAGGGGGATAGTCCTAACTTTCTGTCCAAATTTAAAGAAGGCCTGGAAAAAAACGTGCCAATCCTCAGGAATGATGTCAACGTCCCAAAAATTTATTTGCTTCAAAAACCAAAGATTTGTTGAGTAAGTTGAGATTTGAATTAGATTGTCTCCTTGAGAAAGAAAAGCTAATCTAAGGATAGAAGAGAGGGTCGCTTGAATTCTGACAAATACTGGTAATTGCCAGAAATTGTTATAAAGTAGAACAGGTGCCCAGTAGAAATGATACAACCTTTCTTTGTCTTTTAAAAAAATAAAACTTAAGTAAGAGAAATAATTTTTCGGGAGATGACTATCTGCGTCGCAGATGGTAATCAAAGTTTTACGGGGATCAATATTTCTTTCGTCAACTAACTTCTCAACGATTCGAGCAGCATACGTTTGGTTACTTGCCTTGCCTGGCTCTTCATCTGGTTGATCAGGATGAAAGGTGGTGATTATCATTTTAAACTGGTTTTGAAATTTGTTTTTTAAGATTCGTGCTTTTTCAGTTGATTCAGCTTCTCTTTTTTCAAAAGCCAAGACCAAAAAAATCTTTTTCGAAGGGTAATCGCTGTTAGTAATTGAACTGATTGTTGATTCAAGCTTATGGATTGGTTCCTTATAATTGGGAATGATAACGAAATGATTGAGCGTTAATGACTCTTTGATTTTCATGAGTTTCTTTGAGTAGTTAACCCTTGAGTTCAGAAGGATTTTTTTGTACGAGATGACTGCGTAGAAGGCGGTGATCATTGACTTATAGAAGAAATAGATATTGAAACCAATGATAAAATAAGAAGCTACAGCCGGATGAAATGGAGACAACCAAAGAGGAAGTGTGATTAACAACCAAGACAGAACAGGCACAATTCGATTTGCGATTTTTTCAAAACCAAGAGATCTTGTCATCTAACTCTTTGGTATTATTATAACTTATAGTTCTAAATAGTTCTAACTCCAAGCCTCACAGATTATTCTAAATGGACAGAAATCGCAGTGAAAACCAGGTTTTGGAGTAAAGTCTCTGGTTATTATCTTTCTTATTTTTTCAACGACATTTTTTTTTAGAAGTTCTAACTCTGAAGAATTAATTGATAAGCTGACTTTCTCTTGAGTCTCAAGAAAAAGGTAAGAGAGGAGAATCTGAGAATAGTCTTTCTTGAGCAGTTCCTTCAAGGCCAAGCCGTAAATCGCAAGTTGAAAATCTTTCTCTAGTTTGTCATCTTCTGGTTTTTTGCCGGTTTTGTAGTCAATAACCTCAATTTTTTTTTGGTCAAAAATATCGACACGGTCTATCTTTCCTCTGACAATAAACTGACTCTCAAATTTTATTTTGAAATTCATCTCAAGGTAGCTGATGTTAATATCTTTATGGTGATGTTTTTTTAAATAATCAATTAGCATCTGTTTACCTCTTTTAAAGTAGTCGGACTCGTGTTTTTTAGAAAGAAAACCAACAGGTTGCCAGTTTTTTTGATATAGAGCCAACATCTCTTTCTCACCAACATTTCTTTCTTTTTTAAAAAGGGAGTAAAAATCGAAGAGCGTTTTATGAATGATCTCGCCGAAGTTTAAAGAGGCGGATTTTGGGGTTGGCAGTTGGAGAACATAAGTGTATTTGTATTGAAGAGGACACCGTTCATAAATCTCTAATTGAGTGTGTGAAAAAACTTCATTAGCTTCTCTTTGTGGAAATACTTTGGAATCAATTTTTTGATCAGAGATTAGATGAGAAAAACTTTGTCTTTTTTTAGCAAAATATTTATTCTCGAGATAATCCTGGTCAAAAATCTCGATAACAAAAGGTGAAACCTTCTGCTGTCTTTTTCCTTCGCCATAAAACTTTGACGCTGATAAGTAGAGATGGTTCTTAGCTCTTGTCATGGCCACGTAAAATAATCGTCTTTCTTCTTGTAGATGTGGATTACCTTGAGGAAGAATTTCTTTGATTAGTTCTTCAGGGATGGGAATCAATTCTTTTCTATTTTTAGAGGGAAATCTTCCATAAGTGAGATTGACGACAAAAACAACTGGAAACTCGAGTCCTTTGGCTGAGTGAACTGTTAGAATGTTGACGGCATCAACAGAAGAAAGATCGGTGATCTCAGCCAAAGGCGAGTCTCCAATCTCCATGCTTAGTTCTAAAAACTCAACCACTTCGGCAATTGAGTAAGCTGGATTGGCAAGTTCAAAGCTTTTGAGTCTTCTAAAAAATTTTGAAATATTGAGAGCGATTTTTTCTTCGATTTCGGTCTTATATTGAGACAGAAGCCTTAGATAACCGCTTTTTTCTAAAAAATCATAAAGGATCTCAACGACTGAGTGGTTTTTGAGAAGAGTTAGTCCTCTTTTCAACAGATCAAAAATCTTGATTAAGCTTTCTTTGGTTTGCCTTCGGATAAGGGGAAGAAACTGGTAGTACTTCTCTGAGTCTTCTTTGAAATATTTTCTATCAAAGGACCCAAGATAAATTTCCATCGTCTCAAAAAGAGATCGGTTAATTTTATTGGCGAAGTCAATCAGTAGCTTAAGATCGATTGGATCAATATCAAAAATCTTCATGGACAGTACTCGAAAAAGAGAGATACTATCAAAAACATCAGCAAGAAATTTCAAGTAAGCAATAAGATCTTTTATCTCTGGTTGTTTAAAGAGAAAACTTGGACCAAGAAATTGATAGGGAATGCCTTTGATTTCTAGAGCTTTTGTGAAGGTATTAGCGTGATTATTGGCTCGACAAAGAATGGCAAAGTCCCGGTACTGATAGCCATTCTTCTTTCTTAAAGACAAGATTTTTTCAACGACAAACTCAGCTTCTTCCTCCTCAGTGGTTGCCAGAAAAAAATCAACTGGCTCTTCTGGTGTTTTTTTGTTGATAGCGATTAATTTTTTTGAAATTCCCAGTTTAGCTTCAAGGGTATCGGGATCATTAACTCTAATTAGTCGATAGCTTTTGTCAAGAATTGTCTGGTTAGAGCGGTAGTTTTTAATCAAGTTAATTTTCTCTGCCTCGGGATAGTCGTTCATAAAACTCAGAATATTGGAAACTGAGGCGCCTCGAAATTTATAGATCGCCTGAGAGTCATCGCCAACGACACACAAAAGAGAGTTTCTTCCTGGAGGCTTCAGAAGTTTAATCAGCTCATACTGAGCCACGTTTGTATCTTGAAATTCGTCAATTAAGATATACTTGAATTTTTGCTGATATTGATTGAGAATTGATGGTCTTTCCCTAAAGAGCTTAATCAGGTAAAAGATGAGATCGGCAAAGTCAAAGAGATTTTTTTCTAGTTTTAGGTGCTGAAATTTGTCATATGCCTGAGCTAATTCCTGATATCGTCGCTTTTCTTCTCGAGTTAGTCTTTTATTTTTCTTTACCCAGTTGAGATAATCGACCGGGGAGATATTTTCGTCTCTTAATCGAGAAAAATGATCAAGAAGTTCCTTGACATACTTAGTTGGATTACCGATTGGTTGATAAAGACTCAGTTCAAATAAAGACAAGTTTTTTTTAAAAAAAATAAGCGCTTCAGCTTCACTCATAAGCTGATAATTGTTTGACAAGCCTAGATGAATGATCTCATTTCTCAAAACTTGATCAGCAAAACCATGGAAAGTATCGATAACCATCTGAAAATATCCGTAAGGTAACTCTTGGTCTACTTTTTCTTCCATTTCTAAAGCGGCTTTTTCCGTAAAAGTGAGTGCGAGAATTTCTTCAGGCTTAGCTAGGTTGTTTTTGATGAGAAAATTAATCTTCTTAATGATGACCGTAGTTTTTCCTGTTCCTGGGCCAGCAATGATCAGCAGAGGTCCTTGATTATACTCAACTGCTCTTTGCTGATTTCGATTAAACATTAGTGAAAGAAGGCTTTTTCTCTTGCAATCAAGAACTCTTTTTCTACATACCTCTTAGGATTTTTATTCTCTCTTCTATTGGTGGGTGAGTGGAGAAAAGATTGGCTAACCATGAGAGAGCTTTTTTTGAGTTCAGGGGATTGACAATAAACAAGTGAGCAAAAGAACTGGGTATAAATCTTGAAGATTGATACCGACTTATTTTTTCTAAAGCATCAGCTAGACCCTCTGGATTTCGAGTAAGCAAAACAGCCGAGGCATCCGCTAAAAACTCTCTTTTTCGGGAAATAGCCAGCTGAATCAAAGTTGCCGCTAAGGGAATTAACACTAAAGAGAGGAAGAAGATAACCATTAAGAGTGGACTTCTTCTTTCTTGATTACTTCGGTTACCCCAAAAGAAGCTTTTGAGCGCAATATCAGCAACAATACTGATTGTTCCGACAATGACGGAAATAATAGTTGCCAAAAGGATGTCATAGTTTTTGATGTGAGAAAGCTCATGGGCAACTACGCCTTCAATATCAGAGCGGTCAAGCATTCTTAGCAAACCAGTGGTGGCACAGACAACAGCGTGTTTTGGATCTCTGCCGGTGGCAAAGGCATTTGGTGCTGGATCATCGATCACATAGAGTTTAGGCATAGGTAACCCAGCTGCAAGACAAAGATTTTCTGTTGTTGTGTAAAAATCAAAGAACTCTTTCTTATCTGCTAGTCTGGCTCTCATCAAGGTTAGGACTATCTTATCGGAAAAGAAATAACTTCCAACAGCAGAGAGAATTGAGATTGTCAAACCAATCAAAAGATAGAGCCAAGGTGAGTTTAGAACTTGACCAATGAGATAAAAAAAACCACTAAAAATGATGACAAAAATGATCATAATCAACCAGGTTTTTTTTACATTATTGCTAATCTGAGCGTAGGGGGACATTTTTACTTAAGCTTCAAAATTTGATCGATATTTCTTTCCTTTCTTTCTCTGTTGCCTCAAAAAATTCGAGGCCTTTAAATTTGAATACATAAGCGACGATATTCGACGGAAATGTTTCAATTAAAGTGTTGTAGTCAAGAACGTTGGTGTTATAAAATTGCCTTGAATAGGCAATTTTATCCTCGGTGTCTTCTAGTTGTCTTTGAAGAGCAAGAAAATTTTGACTGGCTTGAAGTTGGGGATAGGCTTCGGCAACGGCGAAAAGAGACTTCAGTGCCTCGGTTAGTTGATTATTGGCTTTGGCTTTTTCTTCTAAAGAATTAGCTTTCAGTAAGTTTGAGCGAGCTTTAGTTACCTCATTCATAACTTCCTTTTCGTGCTTGGCATAACCCTTGACAGTTTCAACGAGATTAGGAATTAGGTCAGCTCGTCTTTTGAGTTGAATGTCAATATTAGAGAGAGCCTCTTTAATCCTTGCTCGAAGAGCAATGAAAGTATTGTAGGTTGAGATAATGTAGATTATGACTACAACCAAAACCCCTACGCCAACGAGAAATGGAATATTCATCATGCTCAATCTTTAGAATAACTTTTAACCAAAAATAGCGCGATCGACGGGACTCGAACCCGCAGCCCCTTCCGTGACAGGGAAGTGCTCTGGCCAATTGAGCTACGACCGCTTTCTTTTTTCAATTTTATAACCTCAGAAATGAGATTTCAATCATGATTTAGAAAAATTATCATTCTAAGTTTTTTTGTTTTGAAATTCTACTTGACTTTTTTGGTTTTTCTTCTTATTATAATTCGTTAGCCGTAAACTTGATCATAACTGTCAATTTTATTTTATTATCAATTATTAAAAGGAGGATTAAAATCTATGGCAGAAGGAGTATTTCAACGCACAAAACCTCATCTTAACATTGGAACTATTGGTCATGTTGATCACGGTAAAACAACTCTTACTTCAGCTCTTCATTATGTCCTTTCAAAGAGAGGTTTGGCTAAATTTTTAAAGTACGAAGAGATTGACAAAGCCCCAGAAGAAAGAGCCAGGGGAGTGACAATAAATCTTCACCACAGTGAGTACGAGACGGAGAGAAGGCACTACGCTCACATTGATGCTCCAGGTCATGCCGACTATATAAAAAACATGATAACTGGAGCAGCCCAGATGGATGGAGCCATCCTTGTGGTTTCGGCTCCTGACGGTCCGATGCCTCAGACCCGCGAGCACATCCTTTTGGCTCGGCAAGTGAATGTGCCAGCCATTGTTGTCTTCCTGAACAAAATCGATATGGTTTCCGACAAGGAGATAGTCGACCTTGTGGAGATGGAGGTTCGAGATCTTCTGACAAAGTACAAATACCCAGGTGATCAAGTACCTGTAGTTAGAGGTAGTGCCCTTAAAGCCCTTCAAGATGATCCAGAGGCAATTAAATCAATTGAAGAACTGTTAAACAAAGTAGATGAGTACATTCCAGAGCCAGTCAGGTTAGTTGATCAGCCTTTTCTTATGTCAATCGAAGATGTCTTTTCAATCTCTGGTAGAGGAACAGTCGTCACCGGTCGAGTCGAGAGAGGAACAATTAAGCTCAATGAGGAAGTTGAGATTGTTGGTCTTAGAGAAACCAAAAAAACCGTCGTTACTGGTATCGAAATGTTTAGAAAGACGCTTGACGAGGCGAGAGCGGGTGACAATGTTGGGTTACTACTGAGAGGCATAGAAAAAAATGAGGTTTTTCGTGGCCAGGTAGTAGCCAAGCCGGGGACGATTACACCACATACTGAGTTCGAAGCAGAGATATATGTTTTAACAAAAGAAGAAGGCGGAAGACATACGCCTTTTTTCAGTGGTTATCGACCACAGTTTTACATCAAAACGACAGATGTCACCGGTGAGACCACTCTCCCAGCCGGAGTCGAGATGGTAATGCCTGGTGACAACGTGAGAATTACCGCAAAACTGATCTATCCAGTAGCTTTGGAGCAAGGGTTAAAGTTTGCCATTAGAGAAGGTGGTCATACTGTCGGTGCCGGTGTGGTGACGAAAATTATTAAGTAAGAAACGGTTCAGGAAAATCAAGAGTTTCTTATAAAGGTTTAGAAAAGAGCACTTTTATATGCCAAAAGGGCGCATCAGAATCAAACTGAAATCTTATGATTGTCGACTAATTGATCAGACTTGTCAAAAATTAGTCGACACTGCAATCAGGACAGGAGCGTCGGTAGTTGGGCCGATCCCCTTACCGACTGAGAAAGAAATCTTTACCGTAAATCGTTCACCTTTCATCGACAAAGACTCACGTGAACATTTTTGCCTAAAAACACATAAACGAATTATTGACATCATTAACCCAACAAATCAGACGATTGATTCATTGACTCATCTGGAACTGCCCGCTGGAGTTGAGGTTGAACTAAAGATGTAAGATATTCTCTGTTTGACGCAAACTGAGAACTTTAGTATAATTAAGTGTTGAAAAAATGAAAAAGATTGAAAATTAGATAGTTTTTTATTCCAGATTGGAAGACCAATCTACGCCCCAATCTGGGGCCTTTTTTTAAAATGGCCGGCTTTATTCTGGGAATTAAAGAAGGTCAGTCTCAGGTTTTTAATCAGAAGGGGGAAAGAGTGCCGGTGACTTATATCAAGGCTGACGATTGTTATTTGATTGGCATCAAGACAAAAGAAAAGAATGGCTATTTTTCAGTAAAACTCGGGATAAAAAAAACGAAAAGAATAAAAAAACCGATCAAGGGAGAATTAAAAAAAGCTAGTATACAAATTCTCCTTCGTTTTTTGAAGGAAATAAGACTTGACAAGAACGGAAGAGAGGCTAAATTCAAGGTAATCGAAGAGGGAGAAAAAAGGGGAATTATTAACGATTCAGGAACGAAGGTTTTTATTGGTGATAAGTTAAAACCAAATTTTTTTTTCAAGAAAGGCGAAAAAGTCGTTGTTTCAGGTACCTCCAAGGGCAAGGGGTTCCAGGGTGTTTTTAAGAGGTATGGTTTTGCTGGTGGGCCAAGAACTCACGGTCAGTCACAACATGAACGAGCACCAGGATCAGTTGGAATGACAACGACTCCCGGAAGAATCTTCAAAGGTAAAAGAATGGCCGGTCGGATGGGGAATGAGCGAGTCACTATCAAGGGATTAGAGGTGATTGACGTAAGCGATGATCATCTTATGATCAAAGGATTTGTGCCCGGGGTTTGTGGTGGATTGCTAGAAGTAGTTTCAGATTTGAGAAATGATTAGTCAAGAAAAAGATAAAAAAAATAAAAGCGATATTTCACCAAAAAAGAGAATTGCGATCAGAGGCAGAAAAAAGAATGAGGATACAAACTTGCTAATCTATGATCTTGAGGGAAATCAAACAGGAAATATCAATCTGCCACCACAAATATTCAAAACGACAATCAATGAAAAGCTTATGGCTCAAACTGTTAGAGTTTATCTCTTTAATCAAAGACAAGGGACTGCCTCAACTAAAACCCGAGGTGAGGTCGCCGGCTCAACTAGAAAAATTTATCGACAGAAAGGGACCGGTCGAGCCAGGCATGGCGATATTAAAGCACCAATTTTTGTCGGCGGCGGCGTTGTTGGTGGACCAAAACCAAAAGACTTCTCACTAAAGATAAACAAAAAACAAAACAAAAAATCAATCATAAGCGCTCTTTCCTTTCAATTTAAAAATGAAAATATCATCATTCTTGATGATGAAGCTTTAAAAATCGACAAACCAAAAACCAAGATTATCAATCGTTTTCTAGAAAAACTCGGCTTAAAAGGAAAGAAGGTTCTTTTTATCCTTCCTAAATTATCACAAGAATTTATCCTCTCCCTTAGAAATATTCCAAAGACTGACTTTATTGAAGCGAGAATGATTAATACCTATCAAATTCTCAATTGTCATCAAATAATTATCTTTGAAAGCGCTATCGATGAAATAAAAAAAATTTTTCAAGTTACTCATTAGCACTTTCGGTTTAAATTAAGAGATGAATCTAAAGGATATCATCATTGAGCCTATCATAACTGAAAAAACGACAAATCTTGTTAAAGATGATCATTATGCCTTCAAAGTTAACCTGAGAGCCAGAAAAACTCAGATAAAACAAGCGATTGAGCAGTTATACCAGGTGAAAGTAAAGATTGTCAGGACATTCATAAGAAAAGGAAAAAAAATTAGAGTGGGAAAAAATAGATTAAAACAAAAAAGTCAATCGCCAGAAAAGATAGCCTTTGTAAAGCTAGAGGAGGGTAAGATAGAAGTTTTTCCAAAGACCTAAGCTATGAATGAGTTAGTTAACAAAAGCGCTCAACCAGTCAAAAGCCTGAGAGTCATCCTAAAAAAACACTCTGGCAGAGACAATCAAGGTAGAATCTCGGTTCGGCACCAAGGTGGTCGCCAGAAAAGATACTATCGAATAATCGACTTTCGTCGAGACAAAAGAGATATTGAAGGAGAAATAATCAGAATAGAAAAAGATCCAAATAGAAACTGCTTTATCGCCCTGATCAAATACACCGATGGAGAACTCAGATACATTCTTCAACCCAATGGCTTGAAGGTAGGTGACAAGATCATCGCTAGTGAGAAAGCTGAGATAAAGGTTGGAAATGCTCTGCCATTGAAAAACATACCTGTTAGTATCAATGTTCACAACATTGAGAAATATCCAGGTCAAGGAGGGCAAGTGATCAGAAGTGCTGGTGCCAGTGGTATTGTGGTTGCCCATGAAGAAAAGTACACACAAATAAAGCTCCCTTCTGGAGAGATAAAAAGATTTTTAAACGATTGTTTTGCCACCATTGGTCAGGTAGGTAACATAGAAAAAAAAGAAGAAAAAATTGGTAAAGCTGGGCGAAGTAGATTGATGGGGATAAGACCCACCGTTAGAGGGACAGCTCAAAATCCACGCAGCCATCCTCATGGGGGCGGAGAGGGAAGAACTGGTGAGGGTATGCCGCCAAAAACTCCATGGGGAAAACCAGCTCGGGGCAAGAAAACAAGAAAGAAGAACCATCGAACTGATTATTTAATTGTTAAAAGAAGAAAATAAAAAATGAGTAAGTCAAAAACTTATCTCAGGAACTTACCTATTCCTCCAAAAAAATTGAGATCATTACTACCATCAATAAAAAATCTTTCGCCAATGAAAAGTCTTGATTATCTTTTTTACTCTCGGCTTAAAGCGGCCAAGATTCTTTACCAGGCAATCAAATCAGCAATAAACAACGCTAAGCAGGCTTTAAAATTAGATGCTAATTTGCTAAAATTTAAGACCTTAAAAGTTGATGAAGGTATAAAGTTAAAAAGATATCGTCCAGGTCCACGAGGAACAATCAGACCAATTAAAAGGCGAAGAAGTCACCTTGAGATTGTTCTTGAACCAAAGATTGGGGATCGATCTTTGGTAAAAGAAAGTCAATTACCGGAACTTGCTAAGAGATCGTTAGAAAAAAATCAAATTTCTCAAAAGAAGACACAAATTCTGAAAAAATAGTTTTTATAAGGTATGGGTCAAAAAGTCCATCCGATTGGATTTAGGCTGGGTGGCCTCTACAATTGGTCATCAAGATGGTTTTTTTCTGACAAAAAAAGATATCGAGAGACGCTGATTTCTGATCTCAAGATAAGAGAGGTCTTAAGAGAGAAACTTTCGTTCGCTGCTGTCACCCAAATTGAGATCGAAAGAGCGATAAACAAAATTACTTTGATTATTCACTCAGTAAAACCAGGAGTTATAATCGGCAAAGGCGGTAAAGGGTTAGAGGAAATTAAGAAAATGATTGAGCCGATTCTGAAAAAAACAGAAAAAGGAAGAGATATCAAAATTGACATAAAAATCGAACAGGTAAAAAAGCCTTATCTAAGCGCCTACTATGTTGCTCAATGGATTGCGGAGAGATTGATAAAAAATCTTCCCCATCGGTCTGTTGTTCATTTGGCAATGAACAAAGTGATGGAAAGTGGTGCAAAAGGTGTTAAGGTTCAGCTTGGAGGAAGAATTGCTGGAGCAGAAATTTCTCGCCGGGAAAAATATTTTCAAGGAACAATTCCCACCTCGACTATGCGGGAAGAGATTGATTTTGCTAGTTATCCAGCACTTACTCGTTCAGGATATGTTGGTGTGAAAGTTTGGATCTGCAAATGATATGTTAGCTCCCAAGAGACAAAAGTATCGAAAACAGTATCGAGGCGTTCTAAGGCGAATTTCTACAAAAGGAGACAAGATTAGTTTTGGCGCTTATGGGCTGAAAGCGATTGAAGCAGGGTGGATAAAGGATAGAGAAATAGAAGCTTCTAGAGTCATATTAGCTCGAGCAACAAAGAAGGAGGGTAAGTTTTGGATAAGAATTTTCCCCGATAAACCTTACACAAAAAAACCCCCCGAAGTGACAATGGGTGCTGGCAAAGGTGACGTCGCTTTTTTTGTTTCTCCGGTGTCTCCAGGGAGAATTCTCTTTGAGATCGATGGTCTTGCTAAAGAAGAGGCAATTAAAGTTCTGGAAACCGTGTCTTCAAAGCTTTCAATTAAAACAAAAATTATAAGCCGAGAGACAATATGAAAAAAATCGCTCGCGAATACCGACAGAAAACAATAATTGAGCTGGAGAAAGAAAAAAAAATTCTCGAGCAAGAGATTGCTAAACTCAAAATTGAAAGTAAGGTTAACCCACCTAAAGACACTAATCTACTGATGAAAAAGAGAAAAAATTTAGCAGTCTTGTTAACAGTTCTCTCTGAAAAAAAGCTTGAGGAAAATCTAGGTAAATAAGAAATATGAAAAAACTGATAGGAAAAGTTGTTTCGATAAAAATGACCAACACGATTGTCGTTCAAGTTGAGCGCAAATTCGTCCACCCTAAATATCGCAAAGTGATAACCCGACATAAGAAGTACAAGGTTGACAATCGTGACAGCACTATCAAGGTTGGAGATGTTGTTGAAATTGTTGAAACCAGGCCAATATCAAAAGAGAAGCATTTTAAAGTTTTAAGAAAAATATCCTGAAATGATGCAATTGAGATCGATCTTAAATGTCGCTGACAACACAGGGGCAAAGAAAGCCTGTCTTATTGGCATTCCAAAAAAAGGCAATCGTCGGTATGCCTATTTGGGAGAAGTGATTATGGTTACGATCAAAGAAGCTATTCCTCATTCATCAGTGAAAAAAGGAGAGACACATCGGGCAGTCATTGTTAGAACCAAGAAAGAGAAAAGACGGCTAGATGGCAGCTATATTAGATTTGATGATAATGCTTGTGTTCTTCTTGTTGGGAAAGATGTCAAAGATCCAAAAGGCACAAGAATTTTTGGCCCAATTGCTAAAGAAGTCAAGGACAATGGCTTTACTAAAATTGCCAGTTTAGCTGAGGAAATTTACTGAGCTTATGAAAATTAGAAAAAAAGACAAGGTAAGAGTGATCTCAGGAAAAGATAAGGGAAGAGATGGGACTGTAGAGAAAGTTTATCAAAAATCAAGAAAAGTGTTTATTCCCGGCATCAATGTTTTTAAGCGTCATTTAAAAAAAGATCCTAAAACTAACCAGGGAGGAATTGTCGAGTTTTCTCGACCTCTTGATATATCAAAAGTAATGTTAATTTGTCCAAAATGCAAAAAGCCAACACGACTCGGATTTAAAATTGAAAAGCAAAAATTAAGAAAGAAAAAGCTTAGATACTGCAAAAAGTGCCAGGAGATAATTGATTAATTCTGTCTATGAGCTTAAGAGAATATTATCAAAAAGAAGTTAGAAAAAAATTAATCGAAGAGTTTGGGATTAGAAATGTCATGGCTGTCCCCAAAGTGACTAAAATTGTTGTTAATGTTGGCGCGGGCGAAGCGGTTAACAACCGAGGAGTTCTTGACAAAATAAGTGATCAGATAGCTTTGATTACTGGCCAAAAACCGGTGATTACCAAGGCAAGAGTATCAATATCAGCTTTCAAAATAAGAAAGGGTTTCCCGATTGGTGTCAAGGTAACCCTTAGGGGCAGAAGAATGGAGTTTTTTTTGGAAAAGCTCATCAAAATTATTCTTCCCCGCTTTAAGGATTTTCGGGGTCTTTCACTCAAGAGTCTCGATAAGGATGGAAATTTAAACATTGGCATTCCTGAACAGACAATCTTCCCTGAAATTGATTTTGATAAAATTGATAAGATCAGAGGCTTACAAGTAACGATCGTGACTAACACCCGAGATTTCAAAAAGGGAAAAAGACTCTTTGAACTGTTAGGTATCCCATTTCGGAAAAGTTGATAGTATTTTCTATGGCAAAAAAATCAGATGAGGTAAAATTTTTAAAAAGACAAAAGTATAAAGTTAGAATTCGAAACCGTTGTCCTTTCTGTGGCCGAACCCGAGCGTTTATGAGGAGCTTTGGCGTGTGTCGGATCTGTTTTCGACAAAAGGCCTTAATAGGAGAAATTCCGGGAGTAAAAAAAATTTCTTGGTAGTTAGATGCCTATGAGTCGGTCATTAAAAAAAGGTCCATACGTTGATAAGAAGTTATTAAAAAAAGTCCTCAAACAAAAAGAGACTAATGATCGGAGTGTGATTAAAACTTGGGCAAGAGACTCTCAAATTCCACCGGAGTTTGTCGGTCATCAAATTGGCGTTCATAATGGCAGAAAGTTTATCGAAATTTTTATAACCGAGTCCATGGTTGGCCATCGGCTTGGTGAGTTTGCTCCGACCCGAACTTTTAGAAGTCATGGCAAAGTAACTAAAAGAATTGTTGAACCAACCTAAAACTCTATG
The DNA here is from genome assembly GCA_025057905.1 of Patescibacteria group bacterium. GTDB lineage: Bacteria > Patescibacteriota > Microgenomatia > UBA1406 > GWC2-37-13 > GWC2-37-13. The sequence goes on along the minus strand of JANWUX010000001.1, from coordinate 143,377 downwards.
GAAAGTCCAGTAACCGATCTTGTTATCAGAGTCAAAAATGGCTATCTGGCTGGAAAAGATCAGGTAGTTTGTGGATACAGTAAATTTAAAGAAAAAATTGTTGAGAAACTTAAAGAGCTAAAGTACGTAAAAGACTACCGAATAGAAGAAGAAAGAGGTCTGAAGAAGATCATTGTCGATCTTCTATACATTAACAAAGAACCAGCTTTAACTGATGTTAAAATCTTTTCCAAACCCGGAAGGCGATACTATGTTTCCTATAAAGATATTAAGCCAGTCATGACTGGTCAAGGACACTCCATTCTTTCAACTTCACAAGGAGTGATCACCAACAATGAAGCGCTCGCTAAAAAAGTCGGTGGGGAGTTATTGTTTGAAATTTGGTGACTCAAAAATGTCGAGAATAGGCAACAAATCAATCGAACTTAGGAAAGATGTGGTAATTGACATCCAAGATAATCAGATAAGAATCAAGGGACCACAGGGAGAGCTTAGTTACCACCTACCCGAGTCATTAAGGGTAGAAAAAAAAGAAAACTATTTGGTTGTTAGAAGACTAACAGATGACAAAGAAGCAAAGTCTCTTCATGGCTTGTATCGCCAGCTATTTGCCAACGCGGTTATCGGAGTTTGTAAAAAATGGGAAAAGCAACTAAAGTTAGTCGGCACCGGCTACAACGCTAGGGTCGAGAACGGTGATCTTGTCCTAAAAATCGGCTATTCTCACCCGGTTATCTTCAAAAGAGTTGAGGGGATTGATTTTCAAGCGAAAGAAAATACTGTTATTATCGTCTCTGGTTGTGATAAGCAAAAGGTTGGCGAAGTTGCCTATCAAATTAGAAAGATAAAAAAACCGGATCCTTACAAAGGAAAAGGGATCCTATACGTCGGCGAAAAATTAAGAATTAAGCCCGGAAAAAAAGCTAAAGCAGGGTCAGCCACATAAAAAAAGCAGAAAATATGAGAGTTAATCTCGACAAAAAACTTAGAAAAAAAAGAAGATTTAGTGCTAATATTAAAGGAACAAGCGAAAGACCGAGAATCTCTGTCTTTCGATCAAATAAATACATTTATGCCCAGGCGATAGATGATAAAAAAAGGATCACAATTGTTTCTTCTTCAAGTTTGAAACTTCCTAGAGAAAAAAAAGTGGAGCAAGCTAGAAAAGTTGGTCTTGATCTAGCAAAGAAACTTATTGAAAGAAATATTCGGGAGGTAATTTTTAACAGAAATATCTATCCCTACAAAGGTAGAGTTAAGGCCTTGGCCGACGGTTTGAGAGAAGGTGGAATAAAAGTTTAGTTTTTTTATGGAAGACAAAGATCAAAAAACCAATAACGAAAAAAAATTTAAAGAAAAGGTATTGCTCGTAAGACGGGTATCAAAGAAAGTACCCGGAGGAAATTACATTACCTTTTCGGCTTTGGTTGCGGTTGGAGATCGAAATGGAAGAGTGGGCATTGGTTTAGGAAGTTCTCTTGAAGTTCCGCCAGCTATTCAGAAAGCGATAAATTATGCTAAAAAACATCTCATCAAAGTACCTGTTGTCAACAAAACTCTTCCTGTAGAGATTTTTTGCAAATATAAAGCAGCGAAAGTTCTTCTCAAGCCAGCACCAGAAGGAACGGGGCTAAAAGTCGGTAGTGTCGCTCGGTTAATTCTTGATCTTGTTGGAGTTGAGAACGCTACCGGCAAGATAATTGGTTCAAGAAATCAGGTTGCCAATGCCCAGGCAGTTATAAAAGCCCTGGATACTCTATCAAGACGATATCAAGTAATGAAGGAAAGAAAAAAATTAACACAATAGAATGTCCATGAGTACTTTTTTTAGCCAATTGCCAAAAATTGTTGGGAAAAGGAAGAAGAGAGTCGGGCGAGGTTTAGGAAGTGGAAAAGGTGCTAAGTCAGGCCGAGGGACAACAAGAAATCAAAAAGCGAGAGAAGACATCCCTCTTCATTTTGAGGGTGGGCAAGGAAGGATAGTGAAGAGATTTCCTCTCTTGAGAGGTAAAGGAAGAAATAAACCAAAGTTATCGAAAAAAGCCAAGAAAAGACTTTTTTATGAAAAAAAACATCAGTCAAAAACTTAAGTTGATTTTCTCGGATAAAAATCTCAGATCGAGGATACTTTTTACTCTGTTTGTTTTTTTTATTTTTAGAGTATTTAGTTTTGTGCCAGTTTCGGTAATTGATCTTGACAAGTTAAAATCTTTTTTTGCCGGTAATCAGTTCTTTGCTATTCTCGATATATTTTCTGGAGGGACGCTGATCAATTTTTCGATTATGGCCCTTGGCCTTGGACCTTACATCAGTGCCTCGATTGCTCTTCAGTTGATGACAATTCTATTTCCCAAACTAGAACAATTGTCAAAGGAGGGAGAATATGGTCGATATAAGATAAATCAGTACACCCGAGCTTTGACCCTTCCTCTAACCATTGTTCAATCAATTGGAATGTATTTACTCCTGAGAAATCAGAAGATCGTTACTAACCTTAATTTTCTTGAGTTTCTTTCTTTTGTGATGACGATAACTGCTGGGACTTTTATTTTGGTATGGTTTGGAGAGTTGATCTCTGAGTATGGAATTGGCAATGGTATTTCTCTCTTAATCTTTGCCGGAATTGTTGGTCGACTGCCAGTTCTCGCATCTCAAACTCTTTCGATTCTAACTCAGGAGATCATTGTTAACTTAAGCATTTTCTTTGTTCTTTCGGTAGTCGTCATCGCCGGTGTTGTCTTCATTAACGAGTCAGTGCGAAAAATTCCGGTCTTCTATGCCAAAATTATTCGAGGAAACCGTCTCTACCAGCCTATGACTAATTATCTTCCTTTAAGACTCAATCAGGCTGGTGTCATCCCAATAATCTTTGCTATTTACTTCGTTTTACTTCCTCAGATTGTTGCTAATTTCTTGGCTAATGTCAAGAATCAATTTTTAGTCAACGTCGGTAACTTTTTTCTCAATCTATTTTCTCCTACAGGTCTTTTGTATAATCTGATTTATTTTTTTCTTGTCGTTGGCTTTACTTATTTTTACACAGTGATAATCTTCAATCCCCAAAAAATCAGTGAAGAGATTCAAAAACATGGTGGTTTCATCCCCGGCATTAGACCTGGCTTAGCGACAAAGAACTACCTCCAGAAAATCGTTCTGAGATTAACGACATTTGGAGCTCTTTTTCTGGGAGTGATTGCCATTTTGCCTGTTGTCGTGTCAAGGATCACGGGGATTGAGGATTTAGTTATCGGTGGGACGGGGATTCTAATTGTTGTGTCAGTGGTTTTAGAAACTTTTAAGTTAATCGAAGCCCACTTGGCGATGAAAAATTACGAAAAGTTTTTAAGATAAAGAAGATGGCAAAAAAGAGCGGAAGAATTTTAATCGGTTTAGCCTGTGAGGACTGTCGCTCAGTTAACTATGTCGTCAGCAAAAATAAACTGAAAAAAACCGATCCGCTGGTATTAAAAAAGTTTTGCCAAAAATGCCGGGCGTATAAAACACATCGAGAGACAAAAAAACTTGATTAAAAATTTGGGCATTTTTATTTATGAGGTTGGTTCTAATTGGTATCCAGGGTTCAGGAAAATCGACGCAAGGCAATCTCCTCTCAAAGCAGTTAAATCTTCCCTATCTTTCGACTGGCCATATTTTTAGGCAGTTGGCAAAAGAAAAAACTAAGCTTGGTCAATACATCAAAGTCATCATCAACAGTGGCTTGCTTGTTCCTGATGACAAGACTATCGAGATTGTTAATGACTACATAAAAAGACCAGAGTATCGCAATGGCTACATTCTCGATGGTTTTCCAAGAACTGTCTATCAGGCGAAGAGATTCATCAACAATGTTGACAAAGTTATCTATTTGGATGTTCCAGATAAGGAAGCAATTTACAGATTAGTCTACAGGAATAACGAAGGAAGAGATGATGAGACGGTGACGGCAATTAAGAAGAGAATTGAACAATTTAAGGAATTCACTCTACCAGTTTTAGACTATTATCAAAAGCAAAATAAATTATTAAGGATAGATGGCACTCAGTCGATTGAGGCGGTAAATCAGCAAATTTTGAAGCATCTTGGTAAGCATTTGGTAAAAAACAAGGTAAAAGATTGGAGAATGAAAACCAAAAAAATAATCGCTATAGTTGGACTGCCAGGAGCAGGTAAAACGGATGCGGCAAATTTTTTCAAAAATAAGGGCTTACCGGTTATCTCTTTTGGAAAGATAATTAATGATTACATCAGCAGAAACAACTTGCCTCACACTAGGGATGTTCACAAGAAGGTAAGGACGGAGCTAAGGGAAAAATATGGAATGGCAGCTATGGCAATTTTAAACGAAGAAAAAATCCGTAATCTCTTTAAGGAGAGTATGATTGTGGTTATTGATGGTCTTCGATCTTGGGAGGAGTATCTTTATCTAAGAGAGAAGTTTAGCGATGTTAAACTATACATTCTGGCAATCTACGCTGACAAAGAGCTAAGACAAAAAAGATTGGCCCAAAGGAAAGAGAGAAACAATCTGTATGGAGAAAAAAGAGATCTTGACGAACTGATTGGTATAAATATGGCACCAACAGTCGCTTACGCTGATTTATTAGTGAAAAACAACTTTTCAATTGAAGACTTTCATGACAAATTAGAAGAAGTCTATCGAGCGATATATTACACTGATTGATGATTGATCTAAAGACCGAAGAAGAGATTGGGATCATGATTGAAGGAGGAAAAAGACTAAGGAAGGTAGTTAGCAAGTTGACTAAGGAAATAAGAGAGGGAATAACTACTGAGGAAATTGACAGACAAGCTGAGCAATTAATTAAAGAGGTCGGCGGCGAATCATCCTTTAAGAGAGTTCAGAACTATCATTGGTCAACTTGCTTACCAGTTAATGAACAAGTCGTTCATACTCCACCGTCAAAAAGAGTTCTTAAAGCAGGCGATTTGTTGACCATCGATATCGGAATGTACTTTGAAGGCTATCATACTGACTTTGCGACGACAATTGTCGTCGGTAGCATCTGCGACCGAAAGATTAACCATTTTCTTGAAGTTGGGAGAAGAACTCTCAAGAAAGCGATAATGACAATAAAACCAGGTGAGCGCTTGGGAAAAGTCTCGGCTCTAATCGAAAAAGAAATTACCAAAGCAGGCTTTTACATCATTAAAGAACTTACTGGTCATGGGATTGGTAAAAAACTTCACATGGAGCCCTTCGTTTTTAATTATCTTGATAGGCCGGTAGAGAAAACTTTAATCATCAAGCCTGGTTTAACTTTAGCGATTGAGATTATTTACTCTATGGGAACAGAGGAAATAAGGTATGAAGATGGTAATCCATGGTCAATTGTAACCGCTGACAAGAGTTTGTCTGCTTGCTTTGAGCACACAATTGCTGTTACCGAAAAAAAAGTCTTGGTTTTAACCTAGAATTTTGATAAAATATGTAGCTTATGCTTATGGAGGGAAATAATTTAATCATTGAAGGTGAGGTCGTTGAGAGTCTTCCAAATACCTTATTCCGAGTGAAGCTTCAAAACTCTAATAAGGTTATTCTTTGCTATCTATCGGGAAGAATGAGGAAAAACTTCATTAAAATATTACCTGGGGATAAAGTTAAAGTCGAAATCACTCCCTATGATCTTAATCGCGGAAGAATTATTTTTCGAATATGAAGGTTGTTTCTTCAATAAAAAAACGGTGTCCCAAGTGCAAACTCGTAAAGAGAAAAGGGAGGCTTTACGTTATTTGTTCCAATCCCAAGTGTAAGCAGAGACAGTCTTAGTTGATCTAGGTTTATGAGATTATTTGGGGTAAATTTACCGGACGAAAAAAAAATTCACTACGCTCTGACTTTGGTTTACGGAATAGGGTGGCGCAATGTCTATAAAATTCTCAAAGAAGCAAATGTCGACTCTCAAAAAAGAGTCAGAGAAGTCACCGAAGAAGAATTCAAAAAAATCTCTGAAGTTATTGAAAAAAACTATAAAATAGAAGGGGCTCTAAGAGAAGAAATTGCTGAAAATATAAACCGGCTAAAGCAAATTGGTGCTTACCGAGGCATAAGACATATAAGGAATTTGCCCGTGAGGGGCCAAAGAACCCGTTCCAATGCGCGAACCAAAAGAGGTAAGCGGAAGACAGTTGGAGCCCTTCGAAAAGAGGTTTGGGCAAAGCTAGAATCAAGCAAGTCAAGTTCTGCCGGTAGCAAGGAATCGAAGTAAGGTTTTATGAAATCATCCAAAAAACTGTCAAAAAAAGTTGTCGAGAAGGGGAAAATTTATCTGGTAGCGACATTTAACAATACCATTATCACCATAACTGACGATAGGGGTCAGGTTATCTTGGTAGATTCATGCGGCAAGCATGGTTTTTCTGGAACAAGAAAATCGACCCCTTACGCGGCAACAGTGACAATCGAGTCAGCCCTAAAAAAAGCTATCGAAGATTTTAACATGCTCAGTGCTGATGTTTTTATTAAAGGTGTTGGGCCGGGCAGAGAAGCAGCTATCAGATCAATAAAAAACTCAAAGATTGAAGTAAGTCGAATTATTGACATAACCCCCATACCCCATAATGGGGTGAGACCACCAAAGGTGAGACGAGTTTGATTTTTTAGAAAATGAGAGACACTGGTCCAAAGAATCGATTGGCTCGGCAACTGGGAGTCGATCTTGGGCTGAAAACGCCAGGGACTAACGCTCATGTTCGACTTTTAAGAAGAATAAATATTCCTCCAGGTCAACACGGAAACAAAAAAATAAGAAAGATCTCTGAGTATGGACTTCAGTTAAAAGAGAAGCAAAAAATAAAATATATTTTTGGAATCAACGAAAGACAATTGAAAAACTATTTCAAAAAGGCCTCCTCTGCAAAAGGGAACACTTCCCTCTTATTGTGTCAGTTTCTTGAGAGACGATTAGATAATGTTCTCTATCGGTTAGGCTTTGTCCCAACTCGAAGTTCTGGTCGACAATTGATCACTCATGGCCATGTTATGGTCAACGGGAAGAAAGTAACGATCCCTTCCTATCAAGTTAAGATTGGTGATCAGATCGCATTTCTTGATGAAAAAAAAATCTTGGGCATTCCATACTTGAAAGAGTTTATCGAAAAAAGCACTAATGTTGTCGTACCTTCTTGGCTCAAACGAGAAAATTTGAGGGGAGAAATAGTTGCTTTGCCTGATGGTCAAGAAATCAGCAAACAAGTTAACTTAAGGCTAGTGATAGAGTATTATTCAAAATGAAAAAAATTAGAAGTTTTTTACAAGGATATGCTAGAACCAAATTTTGAGATAAAAAAAACCGAATCTGAAAATTATGGCAATTTTGTCATCGAACCTCTGCCGCCAAGTTTTGCCAACAGTCTAGGCAACGCTCTCAGAAGAACTCTTTTGTCTTCTCTAAGAGGCGCGGCTGTCACCCAAATAAGAATCATTGGTGTTCCTCATTTTTTCATGCCAATAGAAGGAGTCAAGGAATCAGCACTAGAGATCGTTATGAATATGAAGCAACTAAAGTTTAAGATTGATGAAACCAGTCAAAAAAAATTTAAAATCTCTCTTGAGTTAAAAGGCCCAAGGAAGATCTACGGAAAGGATTTTGAAGGCGAGATAAAACCAATCAACAGCGATCTTTACATTGCTGAAATTACTGGAGAGAAAACTGAACTGGTAATTGAGGCCATTGTTGAAATCGGTTATGGATATATAACCGCTCAAGAAAGAGAAGATAGGGAGCCTGGGTTTATACCAGTGGATGCTTTTTTTTCGCCAATAAGAAGAGTCAACACTCGAGTCGAAAACACGCGTGTAGGAAGAAGATCAAATTTCGAGAAATTGATCATTGAGATCTGGACAGATGGAACAATTAGTCCAAATCAAGCTCTTCAGCAATCAAGCGATTTGCTTTCAAGGTACTTTCTAGTTATTACCTCTAAGGCTGATGAAAAGAAATCGGAACAGAAACCAGGAGATGAGGAAGGAAAAAAGTCAATCGAGAAGAAGTATTACGAGATGATTATTGACGAACTTAACCTCCCTTCAAGAGTTGTTAATGCTCTTCTCAAAGAAAATATCGAAACGGTGGCCGATCTGATAAAGGTGGGTAAGGAAAAATTGATGAAAATGAAAGGTGTAGGCAAGAAATCAATTGAACTAATCGAAAATGAGTTAAAGAAAATCAATCTTGAGCTATGAGACATCGAGTTGAAAAAGTAAAATTCAGACTCGGCAAGGACTCAAATAAGATGTTGATTAGAAAACTTCTGATAAATTTTATTGAGAGAAATCAATTGACCACTACCCTTGAAAAAGCCAAGCTTCTCAAAAGAATGGTGGATCGGATAATCTCTAGGGGAAAGATTTTCAACGAGGCAAATAAAAACTATCTCCTTCGTTACCTGATGGATCCTCGACTGGTAAAGAAGATATTTGAAGAGATAAGTCCCTCCTTTTCGGGAATTGTTGGTGGCTATGTTAGAATAAGAAGAGTTGATTTTCGTGCCGGTGATGGAGCGGTCATAGCGAGGATTGAGTGGGCTCATCCTTTGACAAAGAGGTCTGAGAATAAACCTGTGACAAGAAAACCCCCATCGACGGAGCTTAAATTGAAAAAAAAAGATAAACAATGAAAAAACTAACTCAACAGACAACTCCAGTAAAACTCCAAGAAGTAGAGCGATACTGGCACTTGATTGATGCTAAGGATAAGATTCTAGGCCGTCTGGCCTCACAAATCACGAAGTTTCTTCAAGGAAAGAATAAGCCTAGCTATGTTCCTTATCTAGATGTTGGCGATTATGTGGTCGTTATTAATGCAAAGAAAATTATTATCACTGGTAAGAAAAAAGAAACAAAAGTTTACACTAGTTACTCGGGCTACCCTGGCGGTCTAAAAATTAGAAAGTTTCGGGATCTAATTGAGACCAAACCAGATTTTGTGATCAAGAAAGCGGTCTCGGGAATGCTACCAAAAAACAAATTTAGAAAAGAGAGATTGAAGAGACTTTTTGTTTATCCTAGTGAAGATCATCCTTTTAAGGACAAGTTTCTTGGGAGGGATCGTTAATGAGAAAATCAAAAGAGCTTTTTTACTACGAAAGCGTTGGTCGAAGAAAGAGAGCTGTTGCTCGCATAAGATTGTATTTAGTTGATTCAAAAAAAAATCAAGTCGAGGTCAACGGTCAGAAAATAAAAAAAGGTGAAATCTATGTAAACAAGAAGAAACTTGAAAATCTTTACTCTCGAGATTATGAGATTGATTTGATAAAAAAACCTCTGAACCTGACAAACAACGAAGACAGATTTGCAATCAGTATTCTAGTTAAAGGAGGAGGAAAGACTGGTCAAAAAGAAGCAATTATACATGGTCTTGCCCGCGCCCTTGTTCTTGTTGACCAAAGTTACAAGCCAATTCTAAAAAAAGAAGGTCTTTTAACTCGTGATCCTCGCGAGAAAGAGAGGCGAAAGGTCGGACTGGGCGGAAAAGCCAGAAGAGAGAAACAATCTCCAAAGCGGTAACCGATTTTTATGGAGATTTTATCTGTTGTTATTGTCTCCTTTAATGCTGATCAGGTGCTAAAAAAATCACTTCTTTCCTTGAAGGAAAACTTCAGAAAATACCCGATAAATTACGAAGTAATTGTCGTTGATAATGGTTCAGAGGAGAAAACAGTTGATCTTCTCAGGCAGTTTGCTAATTCATGGAGAGAATTAAAGCCAGTTTTTCTTAGAGATAATCTTGGTTTTTCTAAAGCATGCAACGTTGGTCTTAGGAAGGCTAGAGGTGTTTATCTTCTTTTTCTTAATCCCGATGTCATTGTCTCAGAGATTGATTTTTGTGATTTAATCTTCTTACTCAATCGCTACCCTCAGATAGGGGCTTTAACAGTGAAGGTTATTCTGCCTAGTGGCCAGTTAGATCCAGCTTGTCATCGAGGTTTTCCGACACCGTGGCGATCTTTTTGTTATTTTACTGGCTTGGAAAAAATTTTTTCCTCTTTTCCATTACTGAACAGGATTTTTGGTGGTTATCATATGACATACTTAAACAAGGAAGAAATTCATGAAATTGATTCCTTAACTGGAGCGTTTTTGTTTTCAAGAAAATCGATCATTGAGAAAGTGGGTGGTTTTTGTGAGGACTATTTTGCCTACGGTGAGGATATAGATCTTTGCTGGCAGATGAAAAAACTTGGTTACCAGATTGTTTTTTATCCACTTTGGTCGGTAATCCACTTTAAGTCAGTTTCTGGTCTAAAAGAAGATGATCCAAGAATAAAAAAACAGACTGTTTGGCATTTCTATGAGGCGATGAAGATTTTTTACCGTAGGCACTATGCTTGTCAGTATCCATGGCTCTTTAATCAATTGGTCTATCTTCTTATCGACATTAAGAAAAAACTTGCTCTCTATGGTAGTGTGGCGAATCGGCATTGATGCCAGACTTTATCGTCAGACGGGTATTGGTACCTACTTGAGAAATCTTCTTTTCTACTTGGACAAGATGAACAGGTCTGAGATTATTTTCTACGTCTACCTTCTCAAGGATGACTTTGAAAGGCTTAATTTTAAAAGAAAAAACATAAAAAAAAGGCTAGCTAACTTTCGTTGGCATACCTTATCTGAACAAATTGGTTTTCTCCGGCTATTAACTAAAGATAATCTCGATTTAGTTCACTTCCCTTACTTTACTTTTCCTTTTCTTTATCCAAGGAAATATGTTTTGACGGTTCATGATTTAACTTTAGTTTTTTTTCGAACGGGGAAGGCCTCAACAAGAAATTTCTTCTTCTATTTTTTTAGGCAATTGATTTTCAGAATATTTTTTTTCGTTTCTCTTATCCGAGCGGAAATGATTATTACGCCAACTTTTTCCGTTAGAGATCAGCTGGAAAAGCATTTTTGGTTTTTAAACCTAAAAAATAAGATAAAAGTTATCTACGAAGGGGTTGATTTTCAAATAAAAATAAAAAAAATTATAAGGCCAATTTTAAGTTGGAAACTTAAAAATTTTTTTTTATATGTTGGAAATTTCTATCCTCACAAAAATGTTGAGAGATTAATCGCTGTTTTCAAAGATGTTCCTCGAAACTGCCAGTTAGTCCTTGTCGGTCCAGATGATTTTTTTGCTAAAAAAATAAAGAAGCAAATAAGTAATTTTTCTTTAGAAAAAAGAGTTTTTTTACTAACAAACCGTTGCCAAGAAGAAATTTCTTGGTTGTACAAAAACTGTTTGGCTCTTATTCATCCTTCCTTGGCAGAAGGATTTGGCTTGACCTTGGCTGAAGCGGCTTACTTCAAGAAGCCAATTCTTGCCTCAAAGATTGAGGTTTTTGAGGAGATTTGGGATCATAACTACTTAGCTTTTGACCCTCGAAGCGTTAAAGACATGCGGGCAAAGATTAATTTATTTCTCAAAAAGAAAAACAAATTTGTTTATTCTTCGGTCTTGAAGAAACTCTCCTTTAGAAAAATGACCGCGGAGACGGTGAAAGCTTATCTTAAACTTCTGACAGCCAAATGAGACACCAAAAACGAGTTGCGATTGTCTACGACTGGCTAGATAAGTGGGGAGGTGTTGAGAGAGTTCTTCTAGTTTTAAGAGAGATTTTTCCTCAGGCGATTTTTTTTGGTTCTATCTATGATGAAACGAGAGCCTGGTGGGCAAAAGGCTTGCCAAAAGAACTCTCTTTTCTTCAAAAATTCCCCAGTTTCATCAGAAACAATCGACTGCTTTCCCTACCTTTCCTTCCCTTTGCTTTTGAGAGTTTTTCTTTCAAAAATTTTGAGTTAGTTATTTCAGTTTCATCTTCTTTTTCTAAAGGAATAATTGTTCAGCCGCAGACACGGCACATTTGTTACCTCTTAACGCCAACAAGATTTTTGTGGACTCATTTGAGTGATTACATGAAAAAAACAAATCGTTTACTAATGGCCTACATTGAGTATCTGCGAAAATGGGACCTTGTTGCTAGTCAGCGCCCAGATAAGATGATTGCCATTTCAAAAACAGTAAGAGAAAGATGTCTAAAGATCTATGGAAGAGATGCAAAGGTAGTCTATCCTCCCTTTGATTTAGATTATTGGTATAAGGTTGGCAAAAAAAAATCACCCCCAAACTTTTTGAAAGAATTTCATCAGAAGTTTTTTCTCGTTGTTTCCCGCCTTGAACCGTATAAAAGAATTGACCTAGCGGTCAGAGTATTTAGCGATTTGAGATTGCCCTTGATTGTTGTTGGTCAAGGAACGCAGGCAAACAAACTGAAAAAAATGACCAGAGGGAATATTTTTTTTCTTTCTGATTTAAGAGATGAAGAACTTGCTTATCTTTATTCAAGGGCTGAGGCTCTAATTATGCCTCAAGAAGAAGACTTTGGTCTTGTTTCTCTTGAAGCCCAGTTTTTTTCCTGTCCGGTAATTGCCTACCGAAAAGGAGGGGCGACCGAAACTGTCATTGATAAACAAACAGGAATTTTTTTCGAAGATCAAAATGAAACAGCTCTTAGAGAAGCGATTGAAAGATTTAATCAATTAAAGTACAATCTAAGGAAAAAACAAGATACGGGTAAATTTCTCCAAAGATTTGACAAAAAAAAATTTATTAAAAATTTTCTGGCGAGTTTATGAAAGCGATCATTTTCGCCGGTGGGACGGGGACAAGACTCTGGCCTTTATCAAGAAAAAAATCCCCTAAACAATTTGAAAAAATAGTTGATGATCAGTCGACTCTTCAATTAGCGGTGAAGAGACTAATTCCGGCGTTTGATTATGAGGACATTTATATTTCCACTAACTTTCTATATCAAAAAATTGTTAAGAAGCAACTGCCAAAGATTCCTGATCAAAACCTAATCTTTGAACCAGAGAAGAGAGACGTCGGACCAGCGGTTGGGTTGGCAATTGGCATTATCGAAAAAAAATTTCCTGATAAACCAGTAGTGATTCTCTGGAGCGATCATTTGGTCAAGGATGTCGATCGATTTAAAAAAGTCATTATCAAATCTGCCTCTCTGATTGAAAAAGAAAGGGACAAAATCATTTTCATTGGTCACAAACCAAGGTTCCCAAGTGTTAATCTGGGTTATATTAATTTTGGTAAACAAATAAGAAGGTTGGATGATGTATCTTTTTATGAGTTTAATGGATTCAAGTACAAGCCTGATGAAAAAACAGCGAAGAAATTTTTCATTAGCGGCCATCACTGCTGGAACTTAGGCTATTTTGTGACAATGCCAAGTTTTGTTAGCGGCTGTTTTAAAAAATTCGCCCCAGAGCTTTACCAGAAATTAAAAAAAATCATTGATGCCTACGGGACAAGTGATTACCTCCGGATTTTAGAAAGAGTATATCAAGAGCTGCCTAGTGTTAGTTTTGATAATCTGATTCTGGAGAAACTAAATCCAGAAGAAGGTCTAGTGGTGGTTGAGGATATTGGCTGGAGTGATGTGGGGAGCTGGGAAGCATTAAAAGAGGCGCTTCAAAATTATGAAGAAGAAAATGTTGTTAGAGGAAAGGTTTTTCTCAAGGATGTGAAAGATTCCTTGATCTATAACTATCAATTTGACAAGCTAGTTGTCGCTGTTGATCTCGATGAGAATATTGTTGTCAACACCAATGATGTTATCTTGATTGCAAAAAAAAAATCAATCTCAAAGATTAAAGAGATGGTCGAGAATTTCGCCGGGACTTTAATCGAAAAACACGTTTAGAAATGAAGACTCTTTTTGAAGGAGAAAGCTATCAAAGACTCACGAAAAGAGTTTTTGATATCGTTCTGAGTCTAATTCTCTTGGTTTTTTTTGCCCCAATTTCCATGATAACGGCTATTTTGATAAAACTCGACTCTCCGGGACCAGTCTTAGCTGATGTCCCTGAGCGAGTTGGACAAGACGGAAAAAAATTCAAGATGTATAAATTCAGATCAATGATCGCCAATGCTCATTTTCTTCTTAGAACCGACCCAAAGTATAAAACTCTCTTTGTCAAATACAAAAGAGGCAGTTATAAACTAAAAGAAGATCCGCGAGTTACCCGGGTCGGCAAGTTTATCAGGAAACACTCTATAGATGAGATTCCACAGTTTATAAATGTTCTTAAGGGGGAAATGAGCATTGTTGGTCCAAGAGCCTATTATCCTGATGAGTTGAGAGATCAATTAAAGAAGTATCCACAAACAAGGAAACTAGTGAAAAAAGTCTTATCCGTCAAACCAGGAATAACGGGACTGTGGCAGGTCTCAGGCAGGTCGGAGGTTAATTTCGATAAAAGAATTGAGATTGATGCGAGTTATGTAGATAATATCTCTTTGTGGAACGATCTAAAGATCATCCTTAAAACTCCTTTTGTTATGATTTCGGGAAGAGGTGCCGTTTGATTTTTAAGAGAGAAGAAACTTATAATTAATTTGATTAACGTACGATTTACATTAGGAGTTGACTGATTGAAAGACATGACGAAAAAAAAGAAAGTTTTCACTGGTTTGGTGATCGGAGTTGTTCTTCTTTCGCTAGTGAGTTATTTTTTAGTGATTTCTCCAGTGATGAACATTATCAAAAGAACTCAATTAATCATCAGCAGTGCTCAACAAATCAAGGCTGATTTCTCCAAAAATGATCTTTCTCTTCTTAAACATAGACTTGAGAAATTCTTTCAAGAATACCAAAATTTAAAAGAGGCTGCTCAGTCTATTTATTGGGCTTCATTTATTCCCTATGTTTCTGATCTCAAACATGGTATTGAAGCGGGAGATTATGTGATAATGGCGGCAACCGAAGCAATAAACGCTGTAGAGCCCTATGCTGATTTAATTGGTTTTAAAAAAGGGGGGGCGTCATTCATCAAAAAATCAGCCGAAGAAAGGTTACAAACGGCAATTTTAACGCTCGATAAGCTGACAGAAAAAATTGATAAGATAGCGATTAATATCGATAAAGCAAGAGAGAAAGTCAATAAAATTAACAACGAAAAATATCCAGAGAAAATCTTTAACTTCGAGATAAGAAAATCCATAAAGAATGCCAGAGAGACCTTTGACGGTTTGGCCTCTCTTTTTGTTGACGCGCAACCGCTATTAAAAAATCTGGCAGAAATTTTTGGCAGCAAGGAAGAAAAAACATATCTTGTTCTCTATCAAAATGACAAAGAGAGAAGAGCCACCGGTGGTTTCCTGACTTTCTACGCCGTCTTTAAAATAAAAGATGGCAGAATTAGTATCGTCAAATCTGATGATATCTATGCTCTTGATGCTTCCATTTCTTCTCATTCGAAGGCACCTAGAGAGATTGCCACCTATCACAAAAATGTCCCCTTTTTTTACATAAGAGACAGTAATCTTTCCCCTGACTTTTATCAATCGGTAAAGATTTTTGAATCTCTTTACCAAAGGAGTAATCAAAAGATAAAGTATGATGGAATTATTGCTATTGACTCAAAAGTGTTAGTCGATATGCTCACTATCTTTGGTGATACTTATGCTGAAGGCATCAACTTTTCTTCGAGAATTGATCGTCGTTGTGACTGTCCTCAGGTGCTCTATACTCTTTTTGACATCGTTGGTAGGCCAGTCGGCTACATAAAAGAAAACCGCAAAGGAATCTTGGGCAGTCTAATGTTTGCTCTAGTTGAGAAAGCTCTCAAATCTTCACCTTCTCAATATTGGGGTCCCTTTATCTCAAATTTGATTGAAAATCTCCAGCAAAAGCATATACTGGTATACTTCGTTGACGAAGAGATTCAAAAAGCGGTTGAGCAGGTCAACTTTGCTGGCAGAATTAAAGATTTTGATGAAGATTATCTTCATATCAATAATGTGAATTTTGCCGGTGCCAAATCAAATCTTTTTGTAAGGGAAATTATTGAGTTAAGGTTAGAAGGAAATAAAAGAAACCTGATAATCACTTACCGAAATCCTTATCCTCACTCAGACTGTAATCTCGAAAGAGGTGGTTTGTGTCTTAATGCCACTCTCAGAAATTGGTTGAGGGTGTATGTCCCTAAAGGATCGAAGTTAATTAACTTCAGAGGTTCATTGAGAAAGGTGAATGTGTACGAAGATTTAGGAAAGACTGTTTTTGAAGGCTATCTTGAAGTACCAACTCAAGGAAAAGCGATAGTTAATGTCACTTACGAGTTGCCATCAGCGATTAGTCAAAAAGCACTGATGATCCAAAAACAACCAGGGGTGATTGAACAGAGGTGGATAATTAACCTAAACGGTCAGAAAATTTTTGATGATTATCTCAAGACTGATCAAGTGCTCAAGATCAATTAGAAATGTTCTTTAGAAATCTCCTCAAGGTTGAAGGATTTATTCTTAAAAAGAAATCTCTTCTGGAAAATGATGTCCTTTCTTCTGTTTTTACCAAAGAGAGGGGAAAAATTTTCATTATTGCCAAGGGTGCAAAAAAGATCACTAGTCGAAGACTGTCTTTTTTGGAGACAGGTAATTTTGTCAAGCTTATTTTGCACTCAAGCAACGGTTCTTTGTTTTTGAAGGAAGTTCAGCTGATTAAACATCAAGCTTTTTACCGTTTGACTCTTAGCCAGATAAGGATTTTTTATCAGTTTCTATATCTCCTTGATAGACTTTTACCTGAAAATCAAGCGGAGCCCAGGATTTTTTTTATTCTGAAAAAATTTCTTGACGAATTAGCAAAGATCGAAGAAAAAAAAATAGGAAATTTTTTTTATCAAAACTTGAACAGACTCTTTTTTAATCTTGGCTATACTAGGCATTTCTTGGCCAGAGAAGAAGCTAATCGACTAATTTCACAACTTATAGATCAGGAGATTTCATCAATTGGTGTATAATTTTTTGTTATGGAGAAAATCCTTTCTTTCGCTAAAAGAAGAGGTTTTTTTTATCAGTCATCGGAGATTTATGGTGGTGTCGCCAATTGCTGGGATTTTGGCCACTACGGCGTCCTCTTGAAGGAAAATCTGAGAAATTGGTGGTTAAAGCGAATCATTCAAGAACGAGACGATATTTTTTTAATTGATAGCTCAGTCATTCTCAATCCTAGAGTCTGGGAAGCTTCTGGCCACGTCAAAAGTTTCAATGATAATCTAGTTGACTGCCGAGATTGTCACTACCGAACTCGCGCCGATCACTTAATTGAAGGAACTCTCAAGAAAAAAGTCGAGGGTCTACCGCCAGAAAAACTTACGGAGATAATTAAAGAAAATAGCATCAAGTGTCCTGTCTGCCAATCTTATCGCCTTACTGAAGTAAGAAAATTTAATCTTCTTTTTGAAACTCATATCGGTATCATCGAGGAAAAAAAATCAAAAGTCTTTCTTCGGGGCGAACTAGCACAAGGAATTTTTATGAACTTTAAACAAATAGTCAACACTCTTTCTCCCAAACTACCATTCGGAATTGCCTCGACTGGTGTAGTTTTTAGAAATGAGATCACTCTTGGTCAAGGAGTTTTTCGAACCCTTCAGTTCGATCTTATGGAGTTTGAGTACTTTATCAGGCCAAATGAGTGGAAGAAGTACTATCAATACTGGCAAGAAAAGATGTGGTCGATGGCTCTTGAGATTGGACTTTCTTCTGATAAGATTCGTTGGCGAGAGCACGAAGAATTTGAGCGGTCCCATTATTCAAAAAAGACAATGGACATTGAATATCAGTTTCCCTCGGGCTGGAAAGAAATCTGGGGGCTTGCTTACCGTGGTGATTTTGATCTTTCAAATCACATGAAAAACTCGAATGTCGATCTTCATTATTTTGATCCATTAACTGGGGAAAAATTTGTCCCCCATGTCATTGAGCCCACTTTTGGACTTTCGAGATTGATTTTGGTTATTTTAATGAACGGCTATCATGAGGAAATTGTTAACCAGAAAAAAAGGGTAGTTCTGAAAATTAAACCTTTCTTAGCTCCAGTCAAGGTTGCCGTTTTTTCTCTTCAGAAGGATGAAAAACTCCGTCAGGTTGCTTTCTCTCTTTATTTAAGGTTAAGACATGAGTTTTCGTGCGAGTTTGACGACTCAGGCAATATCGGCAAGATGTATCGACGACAAGATGAAATTGGCACACCTTTCTGTCTGACTATTGATTACCAGACACTTGATGATAAGACTATCACCATCAGAGATAGAGACTCCATGAAACAGGAAAGAGTTGCTATTAATAAAGTGATTGATTATCTTAAAGAGAAATTGGCTTTTTAAGTTAGCAGCTAAAAAAATGATGAAATTCATAAAGAAAAAACCTTTTTTCACGGGTTTGGTGATCGTTATCGTAATAATTCTACTTTCTTTAAATTATTTTTTTATCATTCTGCCACGGTTAAGATCTCAAGTCAAAAATAAAGACAATCTTTCGACAATCGGCGGCTCAACCGCAAGTAACGTTATTCCAACCGTCAATTCCTCGGTGAGGGTTGAGATAAAGCCAATAAAAAAAGGTGAGATTCAGTTGCAGATTTCCAACTCTCCAAAAGGCACCCAAGAAATAGATTTTGAGTTGATTTACAAGTCATTGATTGATGCTTGGCTTCAACCGAATGAAGAAAACACAGTTGACCAAGGGGTGATTGGAAAATGCTACCAAAAGAATAGTCTCTGGCAGTGTGGGGAAGAGGATAAAAACTTTGGCAGAAAAATTGTTCTGGGGACTTGCTCTTCAGGGGTTTGCCGGTATCATAATATTGTCGGCAATCTGAGGTTGATTCTTAAATTTAAGGGTGGTTATGGCCAGAAAATTTTTGACAAAGAATATCAGATCTAGTTTTTTTCACTGAAGAAAGGAGGTGGTTTTTCATAGATGCCAAATACCAAATCGGCAAAAAAAAAGCTCAGAAAAGACAAAAAAAGAACAAAAGAAAATTTGACGATCCTCAATCTTGCTGAAAAGATCCTCGATCAAATAAAGAAAAGTCTCAAAAAAAACCAAAAAGACATATCTGAACTTATTAAAAAGTATTATTCAGTTGTCGATAAAATGGAAAAAAAACACATAATTCACAAAAATAAAGGAAGCCGGCTAAAATCGAGAGTTATGAAATTAATAAATAAGAATAAACGACAATGAAGTATCGAATTAATCTGCTACCAGAGAAAAAAATCTCGCTTGGTGGCGATTTTTTTTATTTTGTTGAAAACTATCTCAAATACATTCTCGTCATTACACAGTTGGTGGTTATCTTTGTCTTCTTTTATCGATTTTCGATTGATCAGCAGGTAATTGATTTAAAAGAGTCAGTCACTCAAAAAAGGGAAATCGTTCGTTTGGTTTTGCCAATGGTTAAAGAACTGGCTCGCATTGAAAACAAGACAAAAGAGATTAAAGGAGTTCTAAAAAAGCAAGAGACTTTTAAGGAATCAACCCTGTATTTTTTTTCGATTATTCCAAAGTCAGTAACCATTGAGAATTTTGAGATGAAAAACAATTTAATTTTAGCAAAGGGAAAAACCAACCAGCCAGCAGATATTGAATTGTTGATTGATGTTCTCGAAGCCAAAAAAAAGTTCAAGCGAGTCGATTTGAAGAATCTGACTAAAGACGGAAGCAACTATCAGTTTTTAATTTCCCTTGAGAATTAAACGAGCTTATCTATGGAGAAAGAAAGAATCAAAGAGTTATTTTTTGGTCGCAAGGGGAAAAGATACATCTACTTTACTCTTTTCTTTTTTACTTTTTCTATTTTTATTCTCTTTGCAATTTATCCTTCTCTGAAGACAATTCTTCTTTTGATAAAAGAAAGAGATGAACTTAGAGAAATAGAAGCTAGTTATAATAGCCAAATTGCCAATATTTATCAGATGATGAGTGAGATAGAAGAAAATCGAGATAAACTTTACTTAGTTGATCAGGCTATCTCCCTTTTTCCTCAGGTCAACAAGATCACCGACGATGTAAAAAGTCTTGCCGACAAAAACAATTTATTTATCAGAAAAGCCAGTATCTCTGATATCAATTTGATTATCAAAAAGAACGATTCTGGAACTGTTAGTTTAATCCTGGAAGGAACGGTGACTTTTGATGATCTTAATCGATTCATTGACGATCTTTTTAATCAACGACGACTGAAGACAATTGAAGCTTTAACGATAACTCAAGACAAAGAGACAACTGAATCAGGCAAGCTTGATGTTTTAATGAAAATAAATAGTTTTTATCTTTAGTTAAAATAGAGAATATGAACAGGAAAGAACTCTTTTATCTTTCCATTGGAATTTTCCTTACTGTCATTGCTTGGGTAATCGCTGATATTAAATTTCTTGAAAGTCAAAAAATACTCGAAAAGAGGATTGAATCTCCAATGGTGGTTGATTACTCAATCGATAAAGAAATTCTTAAGACTCTTGAAAAGAAAAGAGACTAAAACCAATGATTGTTTACTCAAAGATCTTTCTTAAAAAAAAATACCAAATCTCAAAATCTATTTTCTTGTTCATCTTCTTCTTATTTATCGTCAATTTTTTTTTAGGTTTGTCATTTAATCAACGCCTAGGGTTGATCTCTAAAAACACTCGGGCTTCAAAGATGGAGTTAAAAAGACTAGAGATTACCAATCTATCGCCTGTTCAAACGACAATCTTTTGGCAGACTGAGGAAAAAACCACGGGCTGGGTTGTTTTTGGTGAGAAAAAAGAGACAATTAGTACCCCAGTATTTGATGAGAGAGATACCTCGGATAAAAAAAACTCTTACTTTAATCATATCATTAATTTGAGGGGTCTAAGACCAGATAAAGAATATTTCTTTTTCATAATCAGTAATAACGTTAAGATCGGTAGCAATGGTAACCAACCCTTCAGATTCAAGACTCCAAAAACGATTTCTAGCTTGACTCGACTTGAGCCAATCAGTGGAAAAGTTTTGAAAGAAAACTTATCCCCCTTATCGGCGGGGGTGGTTATTTTAAGCTTCACCGAAGAGAAGATTTTTCCTCTCTCAACCCTAGTCAAAGAATCAGGCGAATGGTTGCTTACCTTGAGTTCATTTTTTAATAAGGAAACTCTTGAGGAAAAAGGTTTAACAGGTAATGAAAAAGTTAGGTTGGAGATTTTTGATGAACAAGGAAAGAAGACATCAATTGTTGGTGATTTAGGTCAGTTAACGAAAAAAAACCACACTGTCATTGTTGGTAAAGATTATCAGGTAAGTGAAATAAAGGGAGAAGTATTATCTTTATTTTCCACTTCTGAAGAGAGGAGTAAAATAGAGATTATCTATCCGAAAGAAGGTTCGTTAATCCCCGGCCGGAGACCCTTGATTAAGGGAACTGCTTTACCTATAGAAAAAGTTTTTCTTAGAATTATTTCCAGAGACAATCAAGTGAATCTCTCTCAGGTTCTTTCTGTCAACAAAGACGGTGAGTGGAGTTATCTTGTCCCTAGCGATCTGCCTTTAGGTGATAATCAGTTGATTCTTTTGACAACAGATGAAAATAAAAAAGAAGTGAGGAAAGTTGTTAATTTTAGAGTTATTGGCAATGATGCCTTCGAGGGAAGAGTTCTTGGCACTGCGACAATACCAGCAGCTCTGCAGACTCCCTCACCTACACCATTACCTTCGCCTACACCAAGTTATGACGCTAGTTTTACTCTTTCGCCTTCTGTGACTGAAGCGGTAGTTACCTTGCCTTCTTCGGGAAGTATTTCCTCTTTTTCTCTATTGCTTAGCCTAATCATCATTGCCGTGGGAGTTTTTTTTTGGCTAGTTTTTTGACAAATTATTTTTTATGTCAATTTTTGATTTACTCTCTTTTTTTGGCCGAGTGAGTGTTTTTTTTCTTGTTTTAACTCTGGGTTTTCTTTTCTACCAAATTTATCTCTTCAGAAAGGATCTGACAAAAAAAAACAGAAAAATGATCAAGATCCCCTTCTTTAGTGAAAAAATTGAGAACAAAATTAACTATACCCCGATCAAAAATAGTAGACTCCCTGAAGTTAGTCCTGAAAAACCTAACGACCAAAAATTATCCTTCGTGGTCATTGTTCTTTTTTTAATTGGCATCTTTCTTCTTTTTTTGATTATTAATTACCAGATTAGTCAGCAGGAGTCAAAGATCACTTTGATGGAAAATTCACTTCTTTCACCGACACCAACTGAAGCCACGCTGGTGCCAACGGCTGATGAGCCGACAATATCTGCTTCGCCGACTCACTCAACTATTAAACCAACACCGCCAGTTACACTAACTAGTTTTGTCGCTGCAACTGAGTCGGGAATATTTTCTGTGACTCCAACTCCCTCACCGATAATTTTTTCTTCAAATGATCAATCAAATCTTTTTGATCAATCAACTCAAGCTGCCAATTTTAATCCTCTTAGAGAGAATTTGACCGCCTCGCCAACAAAAATCACTCAGTTGCCAATTTCTGGCACTATTGACAAAAACCTAGTTTTTATTATTCTTGGTTTATCAATCATTCTGATTTCTTTAGTTATTTAATATGAGAGATTGACAGTCATTTTTTTCCTCAAGATGGCATTGGAGGTAGTGGTGAATTTTCCTGTAGTCTTTTCCTTTTGGTACAAGAACCCAAAGATTTCGATATTCACTGCTTAGTGGGGGGTTAATAAAAAATTTCTCATCGAGGCTGACGTTTCGTTGCCGGAACTGGTTTTGATGAAGAAAGATATTTCTTAAAATTATTGCTACTTGTTGATTTGAGATGTCTCTTTTTATCAATCGGTCAAGGATTTGATGGGTTTGGCGGAATTCCTCTAAATTTAATTTTTTTATTTTTTCTATGAGCTTATACCTTATTCCTTCGATAACTTTTTGTTGTCTTTTTTCTCGAGCAAAATCACTTCCTTCTTTTCCCTGGGCATTTCTTGATCTAATGAATTTTAGGGCAGTTTCTCCACTCATATAATTCTTTCCTCTGTTGAAGATGACCGTCTCGTAGCGACATTTTAATTGAGGATCGCCATTGCAGGAATCATTTTCCTTTCCTTTGATAGGAAATTTATCGTCGATAAAGGAATTTTCAACCTCAATTTCTATTCCCCCAAGATAATCAATCAACTCTTTCAATTGGTCAATTTTGATTACGAGGGCATAGTGGATTGGCATTCCAACAATGTCAGAAATTTCGGCTTTCGCCAAGATCACTCCACCATGATTTGGTTTCTTGGCTTCACCATAGGCGTAGGCCGAGTTAATTTTGTCATTTAAAGTCACGCTCCAAATATCTCGGGGAATTGAGATTGTCGTCAAGAGATTAGTTTTGAAATTGTAATTGAAGATGCTGATTGAGTCAGACAGATTCGGTCCGTCATAATTTTCGCCAGCGATCCCCAAAACTAAGATGTTAACTTGGTCATTATATTTTTTTACTAAGTTCTTGAAAAACAAAGTTTTTATAATTGAAACTTTTAGGTCTTGATGAAGAAAATCTAGATAAGGTTTCATTAGAAGATATGCTAAGATTAGAGAGAGGAGAAAAAAGAGAGTAATCTTTTTTTTTAAATTAAGGATAACCATAAAAAAACTCAATTCAATTATACCCGATGATGGCTAAAGACCTTCTTGATGGCTTAAACTGTTATCAAAAAGAGGCTGTTTTTTTTACCGAAAAGCCTTCGCTTATCCTGGCTGGCGCCGGTAGTGGAAAAACGAGAGTTCTAGCAGCAAAAGTTGTTTATCTGATTAGAAAAAAGAGAGTTCAACCTAAAAATATTCTGATGATCACTTTTACCAACAAGGCAGCTGAAGAGATGAAGAGAAGAATTAGTGAATTTCAGCTTGGTTTTGTTGGTACCTTTCATTCGTTTTCTGCTCGAATTTTAAGAGCTGATGGTTTCTCGGTTAATCTCAGAAGAAACTTTCTTATTTATGATGAATCAGATCAATTAGAAATTATAAAGTCAGTTCTAGAAGAGTTAAATTTGTCGAAAATAATTTCCCCGGCCTATCTTCTGAACCGAATTTCGACGGCAAAGAATAAGTTTATACCTCCCAGTAAATATCTCGATTATTTTAATGACCTCCAGGCGTTAAATACGGCGATGATTTACAATAGATACCAACAAGCTCTCGAAAGAAATAACGCCGTTGATTTTGATGACCTTATAACTAAAACTATTCAACTTTTCTTAAAGGAAAAAAAAGTTCTAGAGAAGTATCAAAAACTCTACAAATATGTTCTTGTGGACGAATTTCAAGATACCAATCTTTCCCAGTATTGGTTGACAAAACTACTGGCTGAAAAAAATCGAAAAATAACTGTTGTCGGTGATTTTTCACAAAGCATCTACTCCTGGCGGGGAGCTGAGATTGAGAATTTAAAAAGGTTTGAAAGAGATTTTCCAGAAAGAAAAGTTTTTTTTCTTAAGAAAAATTATCGCTCAACGAAAACTATTCTTAACTTTGCATTTCAGGTTATTTCTAAAAACCAAACCCATCCGATTCTTGAATTGGAGACTGATAATCCCAAAGGCGAGGAGATAATCTTTTATCAGGCTGAGAATGAAGAGGAGGAGGGGTTTTTTATTGCTGATACAGTGATTGAGCTTTCACAAACTTATCCTTTTGAGCAAATGGCAGTTCTTTACCGAACCAATGCTCAGTCTCGTCTTGTTGAAGAAGTTTTCTTGCATCGAAAAATTCCCTATCTTCTTATCGGCGGCGTTAGATTCTACGAAAGAAAAGAAATCAAGGACATTTTAGCCTATCTTCGCTTATTAATTAATCCAAAAGATGAAATCTCTTTCGAAAGAGCCAAAAAAATCGGAAAAAAAAGATTAGCAAAGTTCCAGAAGTATCTAAAAAACAATGAAGAGGTCATTAAAAAAAAAGCAACAATTGACATCATCGATGATATCTTAAAACTCACTGATTACTTGAGTCTTTTTGATCCATATGATCCTGAAGATTATTCACGACTAGAGAATATAAAAGAGCTTAAGTCGGTTGCGATCTCTTTTCCTTATTTGATTGATTTTTTGGAGCAAGTATCACTAGTTGAGTCTGAATATTTTGAGAAGGAGAAAAATCAAATTAACAAGGTTGGTGTCAGACTAATGACTATCCACCAGGCAAAAGGCTTGGAGTTCTCAATTGTTTTCATTCCTGGTGTTGAAGAAGGTCTTCTTCCTCACATCAAGTCTCTTGATGATGATCTAGCCATTGAGGAAGAAAGAAGGCTTTTTTATGTAGCGATTACCCGGGCCAAAGAGAGGTTATTTATTAGTTATACGAAAAAAAGATTTATTTTCGGAGCAATTTCTTTCTCATCAAAGTCTCGTTTTTTGGACTAAGGCCAATTTATCTTTTAATTTTAAATAAATCGTATGTTCAAAGATAAAACAGGAAGATCACTTAGCTCAAAAGAGTTCATCAGAAAAATTATTAACAGAATAAAAAGCATTTTTCTTGAGCTGGAAGTTTTTTTCCTTCACCTAGTGAGCTTAGTTCCCTCTCATCACTTCAGAAGATTTTGCTACCGCTTAGCCGGAGTTAAGATCGGTAAAGGATCAACGATTCATACCGGCGCCCGGTTTTACGATCCAAGAAACATAGTCATTGGCGAAGACACGATCATTGGTGAGGGTGCCGTTCTTGACGGCCGAGACAAATTAATTATTGGCAATCATGTGGCGGTAGCCAGCGAGGTGATGATTTACAACAGTGAACACGATATTCATTCACCTAGCTTTGAGCCCATTTATGGTCAAGTGATCATTGAAGATTATGTTTTCGTCGGTCCGCGGTCAATTATTCTGCCAGGAGTAAAGATAGGCAAAGGTGCTGTTGTTGCAGCAGGTGCGGTTGTGACCAAAGATGTTCCGCCTTATGCCATTGTTGGTGGTGTGCCGGCTAAGATAATTGGTGAACGGAAAACAAAAATTTTAAGTTACCGACTTGGCCGAGCCCGCTGGTTCAGGTGAGAAGGTAAATCTACTCGCTATTGCCAATCAGAAAAACCGCTTGCCAGGGGAGGTAAGAGGAGAAAAACTCCTTATCTATTATCAGGCGGTTGTTTTGATGTACCCGGTAACGAAAGGAGACTTTCCCACCCCAAGCAGGAAATTCAACTTGTCTGATCATTCCTTTTTTTAGAGTTGGGTCTTCCTGGTAGCGGGGCGCTGGCGGGGGAATTAAGTCCCAAATTTGTGGCTTAGTTATCTCTACTTGGCGATTATCTTTTTTGCCGTAAAGAGTAAAAGTCAGAAGATTAGTCGTTTCATCGATAGTAGTTTGAATCAGAACATAAGCTAGCGTGTTATTTTTGATTTTTAGATCAACTTCGGGTTGATAAACCGTGGCATCAAAGCCGGGACCAAGGTCGCTTTCATAATAGGTAACCCGATAGGCATGAGGAACTCGTTCTTTTATATCTAAGCCAGCATTTAGGGCGGCTCGGAAAAGAGTCGTCGACACTTGACAAACACCTCCCCCATCGCCTAAAATCGTTTTCCCGTCTTTGATAATGTAAGCTGGCTGATAACCCGTAAGATGTGACACCTCACCTAAAGTTTCATTAAAAGAAAAAACTCTTTCTGGCGGGATTAATACTCCATGAAACTTTGAACTAGCTAGTTTTATGTTATGAATCCGGTTGGGCGGTGAACCCGAGAAGTTTGACTGACCGGAACCTAACAACTCCTCGATCCCAAATTGATTAGCCTGAGCAAGGGTAATCTCTGGTTTGATAATTTTTGGCTTGATGTAAAAGATCTTATCTTCGGCCTTAAATTTAAGAGAGTTAATCTCTTTTTTTACCTGTGAGAGTAACTCTTCTACTTCGATCTCTCGACCTTCTTCTTCTTTTCGAAAAGTTGTTACTCGATTGTTAGTAAATTCGAACAAGGCATTTTTTGCTGGTTTGTCATACTCTTGTTTTAAACGAAATAGATGGTTCCTTATTAAATCATCGTCAAAAATTAAGTTGCTTTCGATCATGATTTTTTTTAAACCAAGAAAACTCAGAAGTCGGTCGCTAAATGATGCGATATTTGAGGATCGACGACCGACTTTATAGGCATTTTTCCAGACAATCTCTACATTGTAGCCTAATCCTAATTGCATAGCGGAGAAACTAGCGACTTCTTTATTTTCAAGAGTCAAGACTAAATTAACTCTCTCCAGTTGAGTTAGTTTCTCTTTAAAAAAATTCTCTACCTCTTTCTTTGTTTTTCCCGAAAAATCAATCCCGTCAATCAAAACTTGAGGAAAAATTTTTTCTTGGTGTTCTTGGGCAAATTGATAAAAAATCAAAAAAAAAGCCATCAGGCTAAGATTCAGAAATAATATCAAGCTTGAAAAGCAAACAATTACTAGAATTTTTCTGGCGCTTTTTGATACCATAAAAATTAGTATGGATGATAATAACCAAAAAAAAGGTGAAAATCAATCGCCAGGGAAGCCAATCTTAGAGACGGTGACTGTCGATGAAAACTCTCCGGAAAATCTTCCAATTGAGGAGACTCCAGAAGAAATTTCTACCCCTGCCGTTGATTATCCGAGAGAAGAAACGGGCTCCCTTTACGCAACCCCTCCAGTTTTTCGTGAAAATCGAAAAAAATATCTCTTAGTTGCTGCTCTTGGATCCTTGTTGTTTTTTGTTTTTTTTGTTCTTATTCTTAATGCTTTTTTTAGTAGTAGAGGATCAGCTAAAGAAGTGAAGCTTGTTTATTGGGGATTGTGGGACCAACGAGAGATTTTTCAGCCGTTGATAGATGATTACCAACGTCGCTACCCTCACGTCAAGATTGAGTACATAAGGATGTCACCAGAGAACTATCGAGAAAAACTTTTAGCCCGAAGTCGACTAGGTCAAGGACCAGATATCTTTCGCTTCCACAATACTTGGTTACCTCAACTGAGAGAAATCGTTGCTCCAATACCTGAAGAGATTATGTCCAGCCAGGAATTTGAAAAAATTTTTTATCCGATTCACCAAAAAGATCTAAAAATCGACAAATACTATTACGGAATACCGCTGATGATTGATAGTCTAGTTTTGGTTTACAACCAAGATCTTTTCAAAAAAGCCGGTATCAACAGCGAGATCCTCACCTGGGAAGAAGTAACGAATATCGTTCCTAAATTAACGGTTAAAGATCCCCAAAACAACCTAATCACTTCTGGCCTGGCTATCGGAACGGTAAGCAATCTAGAACACTTTTCTGACATTTTTGGTCTTTTGCTTGTTCAAAATGGAGCCTCGATCACCGATCTGACCTCTTCAGAGGCGGTTGGCGCCTTGGAGGTTTTTAGAAGGTTTGCCGAGCCACCCAATGAGTTCTGGAATGAAAAGATGCCCAACTCAATCAATGCTTTTATTCAAGAAAAAGTGGCCATGATTATCGTTCCGTCATGGCAAATTTTGGCTATCAAAGCCGCTAATCCTGATCTCAATCTCAAAGTAACGACTGTTCCTCGAGTGCCCGGCTCAGACCTTGTCTCCTTAGCCACTTACTGGGTGGAGGGAGTTTCTCGCTACAGTAAAGATCAGGTTGAGGCTTGGAGATTTTTAAAGTTTTTGATCGAGAAAGAAAATCTGACCAAACTTTACGAGATCACAACTCGTTATCGTCTTTTTGGTTTGCCTTATCCTCGAGTTGATCTGAGAGATCTTCTTGTTCAAAATCAGTATCTTGGGCCAGTGATGAAGCAAGCAGACAATCTTGTCTCTCTTCCTTTGATTAGTCAAACCTTTGATAATGGCCTAAATGACAAGATAATTAGCTACCTCGAAAACGCAATCAACAGCACGATTCAGGGAGTTAGCTACGAAGAAGCTTTAAGAACAGCTGATCAAGGAGTAAAGCAAGTTTTTGAAAAATATAATATAAATTGATTAATAAAATGAATCTACCTTTAATTGTCAAAGAAGGTGGTCAAAAAAGAGAAATTTTTTTAGGAATTCTTTTGAGAGAGACCTCTGGTTCGCTTATTTTGATAGAAAGAGAAGATCAGGTCTTTATCGCCAAAGATAGAACTGATTTTTCTTATCAGAACGGCTGGGAAAATCTTTTTCAAGACATTGATGAAAATCTTTATCTTCTGGAAGAAAGAAATAAGATTACCTTAACAAAAGTAATTTTCTTTGCCTATTCATTTTTGATTGATGAAAAAAGAAACACCATAAGAGAGCCTTACTTGAACAAAATCAAAACCATCGTCAAGGAGTTTAAGTTTACGGTGTTAGGATATGTTGAGTGCTCTGAAGCTTTGGCTTTGTCCATTGAGAAAAAGGACAATTTGCCATTCACGGGGATTCTTCTGGAGATCGATAAAACTCAGTTAGGAGTTTTCGCCTTTCAAGGAGGAAAAGTTTTGGAAAAGAGGAGAGTCTCTCGAACTGAAAATCTTGTTGAGGATTTTATCTTGGCCACTGAGGCTATTCGAGAGAAAAAACTCCTTCTGCCGTCCCGGATCCTTATCTATAATTCAGACCATCTGGACAAAGAGTCAGAAAAAATACTTAACTATCATTGGCCGGATGGTTACTTTGTTGATCTGCCCCAAATTGTTCTTGTCAATCAGGAAGAGCTAATTAATAATCTTGTTGACGCTTTTTCAGAGGAAATGATGACTCAAGAAAAAGGAAAAAAAGAGGAGGCAAAGAATTCCAAAAAGAACGAGAGATTTGGTTTCGTGGTTGAGCCTGGATTAGACAGCGATCTAAAAGAAGACACGGCCTTGGTCAAAGTCCCTTTTTTATTAGCAAAAAAATTTTTGTCCCCTCCCTCATTTGACTTTCAATGGTTGGTGGATCGCAACTGGTCCAGATTCTTTGTTTTCAGAAAAAAAATTTTAATTGTGATTTTTCTTCTTTCTTTCTTGTCTTCATTTGTCTTTGCCAATGAGTATTTTTTAAGAAGTTCAACTCTGACTCTTTATCTACCCTCAAGATCAATTCAAAAGACTCTCGAAGACAAACTTCCATATCAAGTTCTGACAGCATCCGCTGAGTTTTCCGAAACTCTCTCAACTACCGGAAAAAAAGAAATCGGAGAAAAAGCTCGAGGAACAATAAAAATTCACAATTTTGACGACCGAGAGATAACTTTGGGCAAGGGAACTACTGTTGAGGCAAAAGGAATAAAATTTTTGACTGAAGACGACATCAAAGTTGCCTCGGCAACTCTCGTGCCTGATGGTTCGGCTAAATTACCAGGAAAGAAAGAGGTGTCTCTCATTGCTCTACAGATTGGCGAAGAAGGAAATCTACCTCGGGGCACGCGCTTCAAGATCAGTGGCATCCCAGAAACCATTTGCTTTGGTGTCAATGAAAGAGATTTATCCGGGGGTCTAAAAAAACAATTAAGAATTGTCAGTCCAACTGATTTGAGAAAAGCTGAAGAGCGTATTCTCAAAAAAGCGAAAGATCATCAATTCAGCCTGAATTTAAAGAAAACCGAGAAGTTGATAAACGATCTAAGTGAGTATCAAATCACCAAAAAAAACTCTTCTAAAGAGGTAGGCGAAGAGGCTGAATCGTTAACACTTACGGCAACAGTAACGGTAAATTTTTACTCATTTGACGGAGAAAATCTTAGAGAGGTTCTAAAAGAAAAAATCAGTCGTGAAGTCGACAAGAACTTTATCATTCCAAAAGAGACAATAGAGATAAAAGTTAATAATCCCAAAAAAATCGACTCGCAGATTCAGGCTTCGATTGCGGTCAACGCCCGGGCTATTCCCAACCTCGATCAGCGCCAGATTGTCAGGAGTTTAAGGGGAAAAAACCTTAAAAAGGCTGACTTAATCCTTAAAGAAGAATTCAAGGTCGGGAATTATCATCTAGATCAAAAAAACGCTTTGCCGATCGTCGGTAATTACTTGCCGTTTTTTGAAAAAAATCTCAAGATCGAGATTAAATATCTTTAGTTGCCAGAGAGAATTTTGTTACTGATATGGCTCTCTATATTTACCAAAAAGAGAAGATTACTGTTAAAAAAAAGGTTATCGGTTATCTTTCTTACCTATTTCTGATTGCTGGTTCATTAATTCTTTTTTGGTCGGTTTATCCGATCGTTTCCTTTGAGATATACTCCCGCTTATTTCTCTCCAGAAAAATTATCTCTCCGGTCTATTCGGAAGAGAAGAATATCATTTCTGAAGCCAACAGTCTTCTTGGTTCTTTTAACATTTTTTCCAACAATCTTAGCGACTTTACCCGGGCCAGTATCTGGTTTCCTACCTTGAAAAAAGTTGATCTAAAGTCAAACCACTTAGTTAAGGAATACTCTCTTTCGATCCCGAAACTTAACATTAGCGAAGCAAGGGTGGTTATTGGCGAAGAGGATTTGTCTAAGAGTCTTGTTCACTATCTTCCAGAAACTCTTCCAGGCGAGTATGGCAATGTTGTCATCTTGGGTCACTCATCTTTGCCACAGCTTTACAATCCAAAAGATTACAAAACAATCTTCACCTTTCTGCCATCGTTAGAGAAAGGAGATGTAATTCTTGTTAAGATCGGTGATGTGACCTATGAATATGTTGTGCTTGATATGTTTGTTGTTGATCCAGATGATGTTTGGGTTCTCCGACAGCAAAAAGACGCCGCCTATCTGACGCTTATCACTTGTGTTCCGCCAGGAACTTACCTCAAAAGACTAATAGTCAAGGCAAAGCTGAGATTGATTTAGCCTATAATATTTGTTATAATTAATTAATGGCAAAGATCAAGAATGAATTACTTCACTTAGTTTTCAGATTTATTTACTACGTAACGTTCTTTTTCGTTTTTGTTGGTGAGTTTTCCAGAAAGGTCTTTTGGCTTTTGCTTCGCTTGTTTTTTTTCTTGATTATCAATCTGACCAGACAACTCAAAAAAACTCTGAATATCTTTCTGACCCTACTTTTGTGGCTAAAAAAAGCACTGAAAAAAAATCTTCTTTTGAAGTTCAAAAAGTGTTACACTCCCCTGAAGATAAAAAAAGACTCCCAGCCATTGCTCTTTGTCGAGAAAATCAAGTATTTCTTTTTAGGTTGCTTGTTTACCTTAATGATCTCTTTTTTGCTTCAAACATATCAAATGATAAAGAATTTACCTTCCCCAAAAAATCTCGGCAAGGTTAACTATCGGTTGTCAACTCATATTTATGACCGAAAGGGAAGAATCCTTTATGAAATCTTCAAAGAAGAAAACCGAACTAAAATTTCTTTGAAGGAAGTCCCAAAAGAACTTGTTCAAGCGACGATTGCCATTGAAGACAAAGACTTCTATCGTCATCGAGGTGTGAATCTTTTTGGAGGGATTCTCAGAGCAATCAAAGAAAATCTTAAAAGTGATAATCAACTTCAAGGCGGATCAACTATCACTCAACAACTTGTCAAAACAGCCCTTTTGTCTCCAGAGAGGACGATTGAAAGAAAAATTAGGGAAATTATTTTAGCTTTTTGGACAGAGAGAGTTTACACTAAGGACCAGATCCTAGAGATGTATCTCAACCAGGTCGCCTATGGCGGGTCAGCCTATGGAGTTGAGGAAGCGGCAAAAACTTACTTTGGCAAGTCGGCAAAAAATCTCAGCCTGGCTGAGGCAGCCCTTTTGGCAGGTTTACCTCAGGCACCATCTCTTTACTCTCCCCATGTCAATCCAAGAAAAGCTATTGAAAGAAGAAATCAAGTTCTTGAGGCGATGTACCAGGAAGGATACATTGACAAGGAAACCAAGATAGCAGCTCAAAAAGAAGAACTTAGGGTAATTCCGCTCAAGAATGAGATTTTGGCACCTCATTTTGTCTTTTATGTTAAAAGCCAGTTGGAAGATTTTTTTGGAACGAGGCTAGTTGAAGAAGGTGGGCTGAGAGTGACGACTACTCTCGACCTAGAAATTCAAAGGCAGGCAGAAAAAATCTTGAAGGAAGAGATAGAAAAAAACACCCATCTTAATCTGACCAATGGTGCCATTCTCGTTACTCGACCGGCAACCGGCGAGATCCTGGCTATGGTCGGGTCAGTTGACTACTTTAAGCAACCGTGGGGGGCTTTTAATGTCACGACGGCTCTTCGTCAACCAGGCTCAGCGATCAAGCCGCTCCTGTATTCTCTCGCTTTAGAAAATGGTTATACACCAGCAACAATTATCGATGATACTCCAACAATTTTCTACATACCTGGTAGTCCGCCGTATCGGCCGGTTAATTATGACGGCCGATTTCACGGTAAAGTGCCACTTCGCTATGCTCTTGCTAACTCCTACAACATCCCTGCCGTCAAAGTACTTGAAAAAATCGGTGTTGATAACTTTATTGACTATGCCGAGAATTTGGGTATCTCAACATGGAAAGAGAGAAATCGGTATGGTCTTTCGCTGGCTTTAGGTGGAGGCGAAGTGACTATGGTGGACATGGCCGAGGCGTTTGGGGTTTTGGCAAATTTGAGCTATCATGTTAAATTAAACTCATATCTCAAAATCGAAGACAGCGACGGTCGAGTATTGAAGGAAATTAAGCCAATAAGAACGAAAAAGATTAATCCTGGTGTTGCCTATATCATCTCTGATATTCTTTCAGATAACCAGGCCCGCATTTGGGCTTTTGGAGAAAATTCGGCTCTAGAAATTCCTGGTTACAAAGTGGCGGTCAAGACTGGAACCACTGACAACAAGAAAGATAACTGGACCATCGGGTACACGAAAGATTTTCTTGTAGTTGTTTGGGTAGGCAATAATGACGGATCAGCAATGAATCAATATCTTGCTTCGGGAATCACTGGAGCTGCTCCGATCTGGAATCGAATGATGAGCTTTCTTTTGAATAATTATCAAGAAGGTGATCATTGGTTCCGTCAACCGCCTGAGAATGTTGTCGAAAAAAACTGCTTCTTTGGACGCCGAGAGTATTTTATTAAAGGAACCGAAACAAACGTTCTGTGTTCTTTTCCACGACCAACGCAACTTCCAACCCCAACGCCAGTAAACCTAGTTAGTGATTAGGCTTTTTTTTAATTACCTTAAAGCCCGTTAGCGGTCGAAGAACTTTAGGAACTATGATTGAGCCATCAGATTGCTGATTGTTTTCTAAAAGAGCAATCAAAATCCTCGGCGAGGCGATGGCAGTATTGTTTAGGGTAAAGCAAAACTCAGCTTTACCTGTCTTCTTTCGATAACGAATGTTGAGCCTGCGAGATTGAAAATCAGTCATAATTGAGTTGGAGGCGACCTCTCCCCAGTCATTTCGATAAGGCATCCAAACTTCGGTGTCGTATTTCTTTGCTTGGGGTTCACCCATCTCGCCACTAGCCAATAAAACCCGCCGGTAACACAAGTTAAGCTCCTCAAGCAGGGACTCAGTATTTTCTTGAAGTTCTTCATGAAGAGTCGAAGCAACCTGACGATCGTTTTGAGCGATGATCACTTGTTCAACTTTTAAAAACTCATGAACTCGATACAGACCTCGTCTGTCCTTCCCGTAACTGCCTGCCTCTCGTCGATAACAAGGGGAGAGTGCGACAAATTTCTTGGGTAGCTCATTTTCGTTTAGAATTTCGTTGGCAAAATATGCAGTAACTGGCACTTCAGCTGTTCCGGCCAGATAAGCATCATCATCATTAAGTTTGTAAACTTCGGTCTCACCCCAGGGGAACTGACCCGAGCCAAATAGAGTGAATTTTTTGACGATAGCCGGGGGGATGATTGGTTGGTAGCCTTTTATAACGAGCTTTTGGAAGGCCCAAAAGATGATTGCCAAGTGAAGAATTGCTCCTTCGTTTTTGAGGAAATAGCCGCGAAACCCTGAAATCTTTGCCCCACGATCAAAGTCAATAATATCAAGCTCCAGACCAAGCTGAAGGTGAGATTTTGGCAGAAAGTCAAATTTTCTTGGTTGGCCCCAACGTTTTACCTCGAGATTATAAGAAGCGTCTGGTCCAATCGGTATCTCCTCAAAGACCACGTTTGGGACGTGAGAGATAAGGCTTTCCAACTCAGAATCAATCTCTCGAAGTTGACTTTCCTTTACTTTGATTTGCTCTTTCAGAAGTCGACCTTCAGAGACATGCGATGGCGTTGGTTTTTTTTTGGCAAGTCTGTTTCTTTGATTTCTTAATTTTTGAATCTCAAATATTAACTTGCCTTTTTTTTCATCAAGATCAATAATCCTTTCGATATCAACTTGACGATTTTTGTTTTTGGTCGACTGAATGACAAGGTCTTTATTTTTCTTGATAAAATCAGCATCAAGCATACCGAAATTTTAAATTGCGGCTTTCAGATTTTCAATTTTTCTTCAATCTGCCAAACTAGTTTTTTAACTGCGTTCAAGCGATGATTGACCTGTTCATGTTCTTCCTCAGTTAATTCGTCATAATATTTTTGGAACTTTTCAACGATAAAAAGAGCTCGGAAAGGGTAGCCAGCAACTCTCTTTGATGAGGAGGAGAAAGCTATGTAGCCGCTAATTCTCTCTTCCTGAAATAGTTTGAGTTCTTTATTCAGGGGCGAGAGATTTTTTGGCAGGTAAAAGCAAACACAGGTCTGAAGGAAAGCCTTTCTTTGAGGAAGGGAGCAGTTTTTGAGCCGCTTGAGGGTGTGGTTAATGAGTTCTTCGTCAGTGGTTGGATAACCCAGCCACAATCGGGACTTAACACCGGGCTCGTTGTTGAGATAGGGAATAATCAAACCACCATCATCGGCAATTGTCGCAAGTCCAGCCTTTTTGGCGTAGAATCTTGCCTTAAGAAAGGCATTTTCTTCAAAGCTGGTTCCAGTTTCTGAAGGCGCAGTTTTGATGTTAAAATCCTCAAGAGTAACAGTCTTGACTCCTTTCTCTTCCAGAGGTTTTAGTCCTTTTTTTATCTCTTTAATTTTAGCTAGGTTGTGGGATGCGATAAGTATTTTGTTTACCATCCTCATCATTCAGGTTGCAAATTAACATTTGCGTCCTTAAATTAATGTGTTAGAATTTTAAAAATTTTAAATAAAAAACTTAAAATGGCCGGGAAAGAAGAAGAGCCCATTACAAAAGAGTCCGGTGAACGAATACCCAATTTAAAATTATATACAGTGACTTCAAATGGATCAAAGTTAGCAGCTCTTTTTCATTCTTTGAAAACATTAGGAGTAAGAACTCCGGTAGATAATTTAAACCCTCTATTCGATGAATCCTCAATACAAAATCGAGTTTTAGAAAAACTTGGTGGTTTAAATTCTGGATACTTCCATCCAGTTTTTGTCTCTTGTGAAAAATTATTAGAGCAAAGAAGTAAAGAGGCGCAAGACCAGATCGATCCTTATTCAGTTATCATTACTAGTGATTCGGTGATTATTGTCGGTGAACCAGGAAATGGACTCGTTGTTAACAAAGACTCACCTAAGGAAATTTTCCAAGAAGCAAAAAGAGAAGCAGAGCTTAATAAGAGACCTGTTTATTTTGTTGGAGTGTCCTCATTTGGAAGATTAATTGATGGATATCCAGTTTACCAAGCAATAACATATTTTAATTTTAAGATCGATGGTCAAAATTTAACCTTTCCTATCAACATTAATAATCTTGCAGACACGCCTCATGAGTTTGGTTTCATAGATTCTTCGGGAAAACTCATAAAAAAAGGGGAAAACGATTTTTTGAATGGGCGAGCGTTCATTTCGGGACTTACTCCTGAAGTGATTAGTTTTGCTTTGGAGTACCTAAATCTCTTCCAGTTAGAAGAATTACTCAGTGCCCAAATATCAAAATATCCTTTCAATACTGCTATTTTTTATGATCTGAGGAATAAAGGATTGAGTTACGAAGAAATCGTTAGTGACTGGAGAGATATTTTTCAAAAACATGGTGGGAATTGTTCATTTCACTCTTTGTTCTTTTTCGAGGAAGCAAAAAAAAGAGGTTATAGTCCAAAAATTCTGACTCTAGAATCAAAAATGCCCAACTCAGATGAAGGCCACTCAGCGGTGCTGTTAGGCAGATTCATTTTCGACCCTGGTTTGACTATTCCCTATCCCATCCCTTGTTCAAGTTTAATTAGATCATCAATTGAATTAGGTAAAAATAATTCAGATGGAAAAATTGCATACTACGCAGAAAAAATGGTTTCCGATAAGAGCAGAGGAGGTATTCAAATTCAGAAAAGAGGAGGGGGGATTTTCTTGCCGATTGTGGGAGAATATTCTTTTGAGAATTTTTTAAAAAAATTACCTCGAATTCTAGAAGATCTACACGGAAAAAGAGAATCTGCCAAGATTGACTATCATGATGCAAGAGGAATTAGAACTAGAAGACAAGAGTTTAAAGTTAATAAAAAAGACTAAAAAACCAATGATAATTGATTTTGAGGGAGTTTTTGGGGAAAAAATTCAAAAGGGAGTTTATTTAAAGGGAGAAAAAAAAGAGGGGGTTTTCTTTGTCCATGGCCTCTATGGTAATTGTTTCGACGAGAAATACAGAAAGCTATCTAATTTTCTTAATAAAAAAGGTTACAGTGTCTTTCTTTTTAACAGAAGTAGACTTGATCATGAAATTTTGATTAACGAAAATAGGCAGAATCAATTTCAAGGCAAAAGTTTCAATGACGAGATAGAAGATGTCAAAATTGCCCTAAAACATTTTTTAAGGATAAGTAGATTAAGGAAGGTACACTACGCGGGTTTCTCACTAGGTGGAACTCTAAGTTCATTTTTGGTGAAAAATTTTAATTCGTACCTCAAAACAATTTTTTTATTCGGGAGTGGACTGAGTACGAAGAATAAAAATCGGCCTATAGTTAATAGATTTCCCGAGAAAAGCCTTATATTGAATAATTTCTCCAGTTATAGCGGTAAGATTATCTTAGTTCAAGGAACCTATGATGATGTTGTTCCCATTGAAGAAGCAAGAGAAATTATTACATACCATAAAAATAAAGCTCCATTAACAAAGTTGATTTTATTGAGGGGTGTTGATCATCAATTCAAAAGAATCAAAGGTCGACCATCAGAATTGAAACTAACAAAACTCATCTATCAAATCATACTGGGAGAGATCTCTAATTTCACTTAAGAGTGAATTTTGGAGACCCATTATCTGATGTGTGTTTTTGATCTTTTAAATCAAATATTTTTTTTAGGGTTTTTTCCTTTCCAAGTTTGACTATTAACTCACCAGCTCGCGGACCAGAAGTTTTTCCCGTCAAGGCTAAATAGATTGAGGAAAATGCTTCTCTTGGATTTGTGTTCAACTTATGAATTGTCTTAAGAATCATAGCCTGGGCTTGATCTTTTTCTGCGGGGAAGTTTTCTTCAAGCTTTTGGGCTAGAGCGAGGAGAAATTTTTTTTGGTTTTCATTAAGAGTTGAGGAAAAAGCTGAATTTTTTTCTGAGGACAGAGAGTATTTTTCAAGATAGATTTTGGCGTAGTGATACCTCTCTTCGAGAATTTGATTTTCTTCCAAAGTGAGTGATTTGCCTTTTTGGTTCTTAAAAAAACTTTTTAATTGATCCTCCTTGTGATGGTCTATGAGATTGACAATTGTTTTGAAACGAGGAAGAAATAGTCTTTTTTTTGGTAGCGGGCTAACCTGAGAAAACTCAACAATTCGAGCCAGATCAACGATAACCTCACCCTTTTTTCCAGCTGGGATTTTACCTTCAATTTTGTCAAAATATGCCCCGAGGCAGCGATCGTATTCATCGTAAAGTCGGGGTATTGTCTGGCCGTAAGGATTGAAATCAAAATGAATCTGGATTGGAATTCTGGCAATTAAGAAGCGAAGGAGAGAAGGGGGGAGAAATTCCGATACCTCTTTAGCTGAGACACCAATACCTTTCGAGGAAGACATTTTTTTTCCGCCTATGGTAAACCACTCGTAACCACCGAATGTTTCTGGGGGGGGATAGTCAAGGATTTCTTGGGCAAGATGAGAGGCGATTTCATAAGATCCGCCAGCTGACATGTGGTCTTTGCCGGCTGACTCAATTGTAACGCCAATAGCTCGCCAGTGACCCGGCCAGTCAACTTTCCAAGGAAGTTTGCCGTTTTCTCCAACTGGTTCAACTTTGCCTTCATACCCACACCCTTGAGCCCAACTGACTAATCTTGGTTGACAGCGATAGTAGACGAACTGGCCGTCCCAATGATGAACATCAGTGGTCCCGATTTTTCCACAGTGATGACAAACGGGATGATAAGGAAACCAAAAAGACGGCTTTTTTGCTTTGGCAACTCTTTGATAGATTTCTCTGACTTTTTTTACATTCTTGAGAAACTCGCGGATGATTTGGTCCATCTTTCCAGAGCGGTATAACTGGCTTGACCAGAAAATTTTTGGCTGGCAGTTTATCGAGAGAAACACCTCAATGAACTCTTGAGCAAAGTAATGCGCAAAGGAAGAGTAACCTTTCACCGGCGAAGGGACTCGATAGAGAGGCATCCCTAGATACTTTGACCAGTGTTTTTTGTTAAGATAGGGAGGAATGGTATCGAGGGGGTCCATATCATTGAAAACATAAGAAAAGCCGACTTTGACCTCAATTTCTTTTAGAGCCTTGTAGATGATATCATGAATGACAATACCCCTGAGAGAACCGAAGTGAACTCTGCCGGAGGGGGTTTTCATGTCGTCAACCCACTCCCGGGGAGAACCTTTTTCTTTAATTTTTTTTGCCTCTCGGTCAGCCCAGATCATAAGCTAGATATTAAAGAAACCCTCTCAGAAAAGCAACGACAATTTCTCCGATAAGTTTTGTATTATAACCTCCCTCCTGGATGATAAGAGTGGGTAAGTTTAGAGATTTGATTGCTTTTGCCATCTGGGTGTAGTTGACGGTAGTCAGTCGAAAACCGCCGATTGGATCTTCTTGATGAGTGTCGGCACCAAAGGCAACCACTAGATACTGAGGCTGAAAAGAGACAATTATTCCAAGGGCTTTTTTCAAGACGCGTTGATACTGCTGATCCGTGACTTGGTCCAAGTGAGGAAAATTAAAATTGAAATTGGTCCCTTTACTAATGCCGATTTCTTCCTTAAAACCGCTTGTGTAGGGAAATTTCCAACCCGGGTGAGCATGAATTGAAATTGTCAGGACATCATCTTGATGATAGAAAATTTCCTGAGAGCCGTTGCCGTGATGAAAATCAAGATCGAGAATGGCAACTTTAGCTGATTTAGAAAGAAGATGGCCAGCAATGGCTGCGTTATTGAGATAACAATAACCACCCATTTTTGCCCTCTGGGCATGATGGCCAGGAGGACGACAAAGGGCGTAACCAAGTTTAATTCGATTCTTTACCAAATCCTCCGCCAGCTCATAAGCAAGGGAGCCAGATCGCCGGGCTATCGGAAAAATCCAGGGCATAACGGGTGTGTAGGTATCAAATGAATAATGACTCAATTTAACAATAGAATGACTCTTTTTTGTTGGCATAGTTTTCTGGTTTGAGTTGAGAATTAATGAAGGATAGGATAAAGGATGGTCTTGACTTAAAAATCTCAGGTAATCTTTGTCATGAACTTGAGTCAGCAATGAGAATGGGACAAGTTTCTTTGATGACTCGATTTTGAAACCATTTTCCTGCAGGCTCTTTCTAATATTTTCAATTCGTTCGGGGACCTCAGCATGAGGCTCAAGGAGGCCGTTAAAGAACTCAAATCTTGGCCGATGAAGGAGATGATCGCAAGAGTAGAGAATTCTAACTAAAACCATTTCTTTTGGCGATATAAACTCAGAACCTTTTTGACGGTTTCTGGATCATATAATCTTTTGATTCTTTTATCAGGTAAATATGCTAAAGCAAAGTTTCGAAGATAATCATAAGAAATTTCTCTGTAATCTGGAGTCGTTCAAAAAATTTTAACCCAATCTACCTCATTTCTTTTTTGACAATCACAAACATCAACATTATACTTCAGAACTCAGAATCTTCCTTTGCCGCTTGGCTCTGAAAATTGAGATTTACTTAGACTAACTTTTGCTCCTATATAAAATGCAGTTGATGAAGTGTTCAACTCACTTATTATCACAGGAGGAGAAGTCGATTGGGAATTTTTTGAATATTGTTTATCACTCAGGACTTGAGAGACTAATCCCATGACGTTTGCAGTTATCAATCCATGTCCTTCGAATTTAGGCGAAGTGCTAAACTCGGTCACCTCAACCAGATCAAATCCAGCAACTTTAGCCCTCTCTGCCATACACGCAGATACCATTTTGCCTTGGCGGTTTCTTATGGCATTAAACCACAATTATGGATGATGCGAGTTAATCAAAGAAGAGAATTGACGAACTTCCTTAAGTGTCCATCTAAAGATTGCCCATAAAGACTCCAGGTCCTCAGAATCACTTTCTTCCAAAATGTTAAACAAGTAGAAACCTTGCTCCGTGATCTTTGTTGCCTTATTCAATATGTAATTTATATTTTCTAACTCGATTCTGGTTTCATTTCCCTCGATAAGGGAAAACAATCTATCATCACTCAATCCTTGATGAGGGGATGGATGAAAATTTTGTCCAAAATATTCAAGAGAAAAATTTTCAAAATTTGTCTCGTTTTCCCAAATCCATTTCAAAGGAATTAATCCTTCCAAGTCTGGCTAAGAAAAAAACTCTCAGCCAACTTTAGAGATGAAAAATCTGAGGAGGCTTTCTTCTGGTGTATCTTCAGATGGCGCGACGGTTAGATCTCATTCAGCAATTGATTCAAAATATGTCTCTTATGACAACTATTCTTGGCTTAATAAGTCTTTCTATAAATTCTTGAACTTTTCTATATAGCGTCTAAATCGTCTTTTGACTCAAGTTGCTTATTAGGTGTATAATATTTTCTTCCGAAAATTCTCTCCTGGGGCCTCCCGACTTCTCCTAGGCTAGTCAAAATTTCTTTCTCTACAAAAGACTATTGGGTTTTATTCAGTCTTAATGATTTTTAACTTTTTTAGCAAATTTGATAATTTTTGATGTTGGTTAGAAAATT
Source organism: Patescibacteria group bacterium (assembly GCA_025057905.1). Lineage (GTDB taxonomy): Bacteria > Patescibacteriota > Microgenomatia > UBA1406 > GWC2-37-13 > GWC2-37-13. The sequence continues at coordinate 101,564 of JANWUX010000001.1, read as the reverse complement.
AACTTGTGAATATCAACTTTCTAAAAAAGTTTTCAAAGGCTTGATTTGGTAAAGATAAAGAAAGCAGTGAGGCTAATGTCCTCTAGCTTTAGCGATCTTTGCGTTTCTTTTTGAAATGGAGTGCTTTTTTATCTTTAGAGTTAAAAATAGTTTTCTCTTCTTAATTTTTTCTTATCTCCAAAACTTTGTATGTTACGATTCCTGAAGGTGTTTCAACCCTGATAATCTCGCCGGTTTTTCTGCCGATTAAATTTTTGCCAATAGGGGAGTTGACGGATATCTTGCCATTCATTGGATCAGCCTCATATTCGCCTACGAGAGTGAGAGTGATTTTTTGACTATCTCTCTCAAGAATAACAGTCTGTCCAAGTTGAATTACTTGGTTGTCATCATTGTCCTCAACGACTTTAACTTCTCTTAATATTCTTTCAATCTCTTCAATTCTCCCTTCAATAAAATTAAGTTCCTCCCGAGCGGCGGTGTACTCGCTGTTTTCAGATAAATCGCCCATCGCTCTCGCTTTGGTAAGCCTTTCGACAACTTTGGGACGCCTCTTTTCTTTGAGTTCTTCTAATTCTTTTTTTAGTTTTTCAAAACCATTTCTGGTGATTTGATTGTTCATCTGGTTGTTTTGAAATTTTAAGAAGGATGTTAAAATGATATAATATTAAAGTTTTCTTGTCAAATTGCTCTCATCGTCTAGTGGCCAAGGACGACAGGTTCTCAACCTGTAAATCGCGGGTTCGAATCCCGCTGAGAGCACTTTTTTAGTTCAAAAAGTTTTTTTCAATTTCAAGGTCGCTTTCCGCTCCTGTCTCCAAGAGCCAGATATTGGTTCTTTAGCTTTGAAAGAAGAGGTTTTATCTCGAGAACAGCATTAAGGTGAATAAGATTGTTTTGAAATCGTCGATCCAATCATTAACGCTTGTTAACTTTAACACTTTACTTTCTTTTTTTTTGGATATAAGATTCATAATTTTAATTTTTCAAACTTGACAAAGTAACCTTAAATTTTATCTAGAGCTCTAACCTTAACTTCGGGTACGATCGTCTTTGAAATTTTGAACAAACCTTCCAACAAATAATCTATTTAGGAGTCATGTTTAGTTCTGTCTCAGGAAGATCTTTGTAGAGATCATCTCCTAACTATCTTGCCTGATCACACCCATGTGGGAATTTTTTTTCATCTCTCTCTTCCGGGTTCAACTTTTCTCTTCTTTGTAAAGTTGCTCTGGTGACTATTCCTTCTAGATGCATAACAGTTCTTTTCAGCGTAGCCCGGGGTTCGAGCTTTCTAAGGTAGTTTTAGTGGCTTTTGGTCTTTCTTATTTTGTTTGTCTTTCTTCTCTTGAAAAATTTTTTCCATTTATTTAGGTGATTTTTAGTTCCAAAGTCAATGGTGACTCATTGTCAGAAAGCGAGTCTTCGATAACGAGCTTCAATATTTCTTCATCGATTGCTTTTTGATTTTACCATCAACGTTGGCGGTCTTTGCTTTTACTTTTCTACCTTCTCACTGAGGACGCTTAAAACTCACTTGATCGAGTCAGTTACCCATGGATAACTCTCTTGTTTGCTAGCTTTGGTACTTGAAAATTTTTTTGCCCAACATTCTTTTCAATAAGCCATCTATTTTTTCTCAGTCAACCTGAGATTATCTGGAATTTCAGAAATATCCATTCTTGAGATCTCTTGAAAGACCTGTATTAGGAAGACATTGCCTGGATAAAAATCACTCTGTTCATCTCGAGGTGATTTCTTAAGTAAAGGTCAAGAAACTGTTTTGTTATTATATTAGTAATGAGCAAACATTATTCAAAGGAATCTCTGATTGAATCATCAAATTGAGGGCTGAAATTTCGAATTTTTGTAATTTTTTTCATCAGAATTTGATTAATCTCTTTTTCGATCTTAAAAATTTTTCAATTTCTCTGATAATGAGTTCTTCTGCAAGAAGTCTATTTATAGAGCCACACACAGCTTGATATTTTTCAGAGCTACCCCTAATAGATAATCCTTTTTTTCAAAAAAGATTGACAATGAGATCAATTATGTCGATATCTTTTTTAATAGTTAGCTTTTTGGCGAAGACGGTTGGCTAGTTTATCGAAAATTCTTCACCAATGACAAAAAAACATTTTCGAGGATCATCAATTTGTGATTTTATGACATTGCCTACAGTTTGAAAATGACGCTCTGTATCTTTTCTTCCAAGAGATGGCTAAACACCAATGATTAAAAAACTCAACTCACCGATGCTAGTTTTACATAAAGGAAACTTACTCTCGACATATGGCAAATTTTCGTTTGATTTTAGTGTTGTCGGGTTTAGGTCTCTCTCGATGCTCATATTATAGGTTGTTATTATAAAACATCTTAAATCTCTCAGTTGACTTAGTTATTGTTTTTCTTCTTGGAATTTTATAAACTTAAAACCCTGAGAAAAAGCAAAATCACCCAAGGAGTCCTCATTCTGCTTAGATTTCTCAGTTATGACTCATCGAGAGCTTAGAAAAAAATTTGAAGAGTTCTGGAAAAGTAAAAATCACCGAGAAGTACCCCCAATTTCTCTTATTCCTCAAGATGACTCAACGACTCTCTTCACCGGAAGCGGGATGCAACAACTAGTAGTCTATCTTCTTGGCGAACCCCATCCTCTTGGCCGTCGGCTTTATAATATCCAACCGTGTTTTCGAAGCCAAGATATTCTTGAGGTCGGCGACAATCGTCACACGACTTTTTTTGAGATGATGGGTAACTGGTCGCTTGGGGATTATTTTAAAAAAGAGCAGCTTAATTGGTTTTGGGATTTTTTGACCAAGGTCCTCGGTTTTGAAAAAGAGAGATTATATGTAACCATTTTCGAAGGCGACCCTGAGAACAAGCTTTCTCATGATTTTGAATCAAAAAAGATATGGAAAGAAATTGGCGTTGGAAATGATCACATTTTCTCGTATGGTCCTTCAAAAAACTGGTGGTCAAGAGCTGGTGAGCCAGCAAAGATGCCAGAGGGAGAGCCCGGTGGACCTGACAGTGAAGTTTTCTATGACTTTGGAGTAAAAAGAAAAATCCACGAGCGCTCTCCCTTTCGAAATCTGCCTTGTCATCCAAACTGCGACTGTGGCCGGTTTTTAGAGATCGGCAATTCGGTTTTTATGGAGTACAAAAAAACTAAGAATGGATTTGAGGAGTTACCAGCAAAGAATGTTGATTTTGGTGGTGGGTTAGAGCGTATTTTGGCGGCCTTGAATGACGAGCCGGATATCTTTCTTAGCGATGTCTATTTGCCGATTATTAAGGCTCTGGAATCGATCACCTTAACGAAGTATGAAGAGGCAGAAAACAAACAAAAATTGAGAATCATTGCTGATCATCTCAAGGCGACGGTTTTTTTAATAAAAGCTGGTATTTATCCATCAAATAAAGAGAGAGGCTATTATCTTCGCCGGCTTTTAAGAAGAGTCGCTGTCAAGATTTACCAGCTGACTGCTAAAACTGCTGAGGTAAAAGAGTTATTGTTTGTCGTCGAGAAAATTCTTGAGATTTACAAACATCTCTATTTTCAGGACAAAGATCTCACCTCGATTGCCGAGGTGATTAGGGAAGAAATCCATAGGTTCAATAAAACCCTTAAGAAAGGAATGACTTTACTTTTAAATTTGAACAACCCGGCCGGAAAAAAAATTTTTGATCTCTATCAATCCTACGGTTTCCCAAAAGAGTTATCGGAAGAGATTCTTAGAGAGCGAGGCTTAACTTTCTCGCAAGTAGAGTTTGACAAGGAATTTGAAAAACACCGACAACTTTCTCGAAAGCTCTCGGCCGGTGTCTTTAGAGGGGGATTGGCCGATCACTCGGAAAAAACAATAAAGTATCACACCGCCACTCATCTTCTACATCAGGCACTTTTTGATGTTCTTGGCGAATCAGTAAGGCAGGAGGGTTCTCACATCACCGGCGAGCGACTCAGGTTTGATTTTTTTTCTTTAGTAAAACCTGATGAGGAAAAAATAAAAAAAATCGAGGCAATCATTAACGAGAAAATAAAGAAAGAACTGCCTGTTTATTTTGTTTTCCTTGATAGAGAAGAGGCGTTTCGAATCGGCGCAAGAGCTCTTTTTAGAGAGAAATACCCAGAAAGAGTAAAAGTTTACTATATCGGACCGTCTCTGGAAACCGCCTACTCTAAAGAGTTTTGCGGCGGCCCTCATGTCCAAAATACCCGAGAGATTGAGCCGATTAAAATTTTTAAATGGGAGAAAATTGGCACAAACATATACCGAATTTACGCCGGTAACACAAAAAAGCTAGAAGAATGAAAAAACCAATCATTAACCTGGCTGATTTTGAGAAATTTGACATTAGAGTTGGAAAGGTAATCGAGGCCTCAAAAGTTCCTCACACCGATCGACTAATAAAGCTAAAAGTTGATCTGGGAGAGGACTACGGCATAGTTCAGATAATTACCGGGATAGGCGATCAGCATCAACCAGAAGATCTCGTTGGCAATCTTTATCCTTTTCTTGCGAATCTTGAACCAAAAAAAATTAGGGGAGAACTTTCTGAGGGAATGCTTTTGCTGATTGACGATGTGGAAAAAGTCACCTTAATCACTCTTGACAATAACATAAAACCTGGGAAAATTATTAGATGACTGGGTAGAACAAAAATTCATTCTGCCCGACTGTATTAACTATCATCTAGATAAATGGAAAAAAGATCAAAAAGATCAGAAGACCTAAATCAAAAAAAAAAGACAAGCCAATCATCTTCTATAAATCAGCCTACCTCAAGCAAGTTTGTTTATTTTTCTCTCTTTTCACTGGCAGCTCTTTTGCTTTTTAACATTTTTTTGGCAATCACAGTTTTTAATCTTGAAAAAAAAGTCAATTCAAGTTTTGGCGGCCAAGGCCAGGCTAAAACCGAAGATCAGTCTCAAAACGTGTCGCCTTTGTCAGTCAAGAATCTAAAAAAATACGCTAAAGAGCTTAAACTTGATCTAAGAAGATTTAACCGATGTCTTGACTCAGGTGAAAAAGTAAGAGAGGTCAAAGAGGAGTTTGATTATGGATCATCTTTAGGAGTCAGGGGGACTCCAGGATTTTTCATTAATGGCCGATTTTTAGGAGGCGCGTTTCCGATAGAGTTTTTCAAAGAGATCATTGACAAAGAGCTAGAAGGAACGGCAACCAATAATTGTCTTGATTACTCTGAAAATTTAAGAAGAATCTGCCAAGACAAGAACAATCAGGCTTTCAATCCAGAGCCAAAGGCCATTGATCTTAAAAAGGGTCAAAGGCGTGGCCCAGAAATGGCCCCAGTGACAATTGTTGAGTTTTCTGATTTTGAGTGCTCTTTCTGTCTTAGATCTTACGACACAGTAAAAGAGATTCTCAGAACATATGGAGATAAGGTACGTTTTTACTACTTTCACTATCCCCTCAACTATCACCCTAACGCTCAAAAAGCAGCCGAAGCCTCTTTATGTGCAGGTGACCAAGGAAAATTCTGGGAATATCACGATCGGCTTTTTGAGGTTCAAAAGCAGAAGGCAAAATCTCTCTAAGAACTATCCTTCTATATGATCCCAATTAAGACGGCGGATGATGAAATTGTTAAGAGATTCTTTAGGAATTTTTCTTTGCCAAAAAAAGGTTCTCACAAAGGCGAAAACGGCAAACTTTTGATTATCGGTGGCTCATCGCTTTTTCACTCAGCCCCTCTCTGGTCTGCAGAAACCGCCTCTTATTTTGTCGATCTAGTTCACTTTTCCTCAACTCAGGAAAACGAAAAGATCTTCCTAAGCCTGAAAAAAAAATTCAGAAATGGCATTGTCATCAAAAAAAAAGATCTAGATGAATATGCGAGGGAAGATGACGTAATTTTAGTTGGTAGTGGTTTAGTGAGAGGGACTGTCAAGGAAAAAAAGAAAAAAATTAGAATTGATAACCTAAAACTTATTCTTGATCTGGATAATGAAGCTGAATACACCTATCTATTGACAAAATACTTAATTGAAAAATACCCTCAAAAAAAATTTGTCTTTGATGCCGGGAGTCTTCAGATGATGGAAAAAAGCTGGCTCCTGAAACTAAAAACGCCTTCGATTGTTACTCCTCATCAAAAAGAGTTTGAAAAATTATTTAGTCTCGAGGTTAGTCATTTAGATAAAAAGGAAAAGGGGCAGATGGTCAAAATAGCTGCCAAAACCCATCGAACTGTAATTCTCCTGAAGGCAGTTGATGATTATATCTCAGATGGCAGTAGGCTTTATGTTATCGAGGGCGGTAATCAGGGATTAACAAAAGGGGGGACGGGCGATGTTTTAGCTTCGCTAGTGGCCTGTTTTTACACAAAAAATCCTCCCCTTGAAGCGGCAGTTTTTAGCTCAATTCTTCTGAAGAGAACGGCCGATGAATTATTCGCTCGCCTTGGCTATTGGTATAATGTTAGTACGATCATTGCTCACTTGCCGCAGACTTTAAAAAAGATTGTCTCCATATGAAAAGAGAAACTATCTTTGCTGTTTTTTTAGGCGTTTTTTTAGCAGGAGTGGTCAGTGTTTTTATAATCAACAAAAGCAAAGAGATGACTGTTGGTAACGTAACTTCTCAGCCAGCTCCGACCCTCTTGGTCAAACCTAAAAATCAAAAGCAAAGCTTAGACCAAGTTTTCCTTGAGATCTCTGAGCCAAGAGATGGATTAGTGACAGGAAAAGAGGTCATTGAGGTCATTGGTAAATCAAATAAAAACTCACTTATCGTCATTCATACTCCCAAAAAAGAGATCATTTACAAAAACGAAAGAGAGAGTTTTCGAATTAATCTCTCACTTGTTCCTGGTGAAAATCCTATTAAGATAGTCAGCTATCCTCGGTCAAGAAGTCTTAGTCCAAAAGAAAAAAGTCTTAGAATTTATTACCTCAAACCAGAGTTATGAGATTTGTTGTTTTCTGGCTGATGGTCTTGGTTGGTCTTTTGATGATTGGTTTTGTTCTTTTAAACTTAACCAGAAATATCGTTGGCCAGGAAAATCAGCTCGATTCTAAAATAATACCATCACCGACTCTTTCTAAAGAAGAAAAGAAAAAAATTGAGGATCTGAAGGAAAGAGTGGCTTTGCAAGTGGACGAGCTAATCAAAGAGAACAATCGCGCTTTTGCTGGCTTTGTCGAGGAATTAAGTGATAAGAAAATAAAAATCAAGAGCCAAAATAACAAAGATTTAGAGATTCTTGTTGATGAAAATCTAACCAAGTTCTACAAAATCGAAAGAAACTCAAAAAGGGAAATACCTCAGACTCAGCTTAAAAAAGGTGATTACTTGGTTGTTTTGGGAATTGCTGACGACAGGGCGATTCAAGCAAATTTTGTCTATGTCGATCAGTTTTTTGTTGTTGATTCAGGGAGGGTGGTTGAAATTGACAAGCAAAACTTCAACCTTCGGGTGATCACCTCAGACAAGACGACCTACACTCTCAGCATTGAAACTACCACTCGCCAACAGCTTCTGAACATAAAAAACCTGAGATTGGAAAGAGGTGGTTTTTCCAGGATAATTGTTGGTGACTATATTCACTTTGTCTGCCAGCCAGAGCCAGCAAAAAAAGAAGATAATCTGTGCCGGGCTCTTAGGACTTTGATCATTCCTCAGGAATACTTTATCAACTAGACTAATTTATGCTGAGTTTCTTGAAGAGATTTTTTGACTATAACCAGAAACAAGTCGAGAAACTAAGAAAAAAAGTTGAGGAAATCAATAAACTAGAAGACAAATCTCGCAAACTCAAAGATGAGGATTTTGTCAGAGAAACTCAACGGCTAAGAGAGTCAATTGGAGGAGATGAAAGAAACCTAGATAATCACCTGAGTTGGGCATATGCACTAGTCAGAGAAGCGGCTCGGCGAGTTCTTGGTCAGCGCCATTTTGATGTTCAGTTAATGGCGGCCATTGCTCTTCATGAAGGTAAGATTGCCGAGCAGAAAACTGGAGAAGGAAAAACTCTTTCAGCAGTGCCGGCTCTCTATTTAAATGCTCTTGTTGGCCGGGGTGTTCATTTGGTGACAGTCAACGACTATCTGGCCCGAAGAGATGCCGGCTGGATGGGTAAAATTTTCCATTTTCTGGGTCTGACAACTGCCTCAATTATCTCCGACCAGTCTTTTTTCTATGATCCAGACTACATTGATGAAAAAGCGGTTGATTGGCGACTGGCCCATCTTCGGCCAATAGATAGAAAACAGGCCTACCAAGCCGATATCACATACGGCATCAATAGCGAGTTTGGCTTTGATTATCTTCGCGACAACATGGCTCAGCGAGTCATCGATCTGGTTCAACGTGGTTTTTACTATGCGATTGTTGATGAGGCAGACTCAGTCTTAATTGATGAGGCTCGAACTCCTCATATAATCTCAGCTCCTTTTGAGGAGGACACCTCGAAGTATTATCAATATGCCAAGATCGTCCAGACGCTCGAAGAAAACACTGATTACAGGGTCGATGAGAAGTTGAGAACGGCTCACCTTACCGAGAAGGGGATTGAAAAAGTCGAAAAAATTTTAGGGGTTAAAAATCTCTACGAGAAAGACTACGAAACCTTATTCCACGTCGAAGCAGCCTTGAAAGCAAAGACCCTCTTTAAAAAAGATCGAGATTATATCGTCAAAAACAATGAAGTGATCATTGTCGATGAGTTTACTGGCAGGCTTCTCTATGGTCGACGCTTTTCTGAGGGGCTTCACCAGGCGATTGAGGCTAAAGAAGGCGTTTCGATCAAGCAAGAGTCAAAAACACTGGCAACAATCTCTCTTCAAAATTACTTTCGAATGTACCAAAAACTAGCTGGTATGACCGGAACCGCGGCGACGGAAGCGGAGGAGTTTAATAAAATCTATAAGACTGATGTTGTCGTGATTCCTACGCATCGGCCAATGATTCGAAAAGATCGGCCGGATGTTGTCTATAAAACAAAAAGAGCCAAATACCGAGCCGTAGTTGAAGAAATCATAAAAAACTACAAAATCGGCCGGCCAGTTTTGATTGGAACGACTTCCATTGAGAACAACGAACATCTCTCTGAGCTCTTGCGTCAGCGAGGTGTTCCTCATGAGGTTCTCAACGCAAAAAATCATCAACGAGAAGCTCTCATCATTGCCAAAGCCGGAGAAAAAGGAGCGGTGACGGTTGCTACTAACATGGCTGGCCGAGGCGTTGATATCATCCTGGGAGGCGATCCGAGTCAAAAGGAACCACGTGAGTGGCAAAGAAAACATGAAGAGGTGGTGGCTCTCGGCGGATTGCTAGTCATTGGCACCGAGCGGCACGAATCAAGACGTATCGACAACCAGCTTCGAGGGCGTTCTGGTCGACAAGGCGACCCGGGCGAGAGTGTTTTTTATGTTTCACTGGAAGATGATTTGATGAGAATCTTTGGTGGTGAGCAAATAACCCGATTAATGAATTTTTTTAACTTTCCAGAGGATCAACCTCTATCTCATCCGATGGTCTCGAAGGCGATTGAGCAAGCCCAGATAAAGGTTGAGGGTTTTAATTTTGACATTCGAAAACACTTGGTCGAGTTCGATGATGTTCTCAACAAACAACGAGAGATTATCTATGGCCTGAGGCGAAAAATCCTTTTTGCTAGCGAAGAAGAGAATTTTTACGAACCAATTCTTAACATTTTTCGAGAAGAAATCGCCAGTCTCTTAAGCTCGTACTCATTAGTGATGAGTAGCCCACAAGAAAAGACACTCGATTTGAAAAAAATTGAAGAAGAGCTAAAGGCAATCGTTAATGTTTCTGAAAAGGATCTAAGATCTGATAATCCTCAAAAAGTGATTGAAGAAAAAATTATCAATGATTTTAAGAAAAAAGAAAAAAAACTTGGTAAAGAGATTTGGCGAGAGATCGCTAAAACGGTTGTATTATCAATAATTGACAAGCACTGGATGAATCATCTGACATCAATGGAGAATCTCCGGGAGGGAATTAATCTTCGAGGTTATGCCCAGCTTGACCCACTGGTTGAATACAAAAATGAGGCTTTTTCGATGTTTGAGAATCTTATCTTTAATATAAATAACGAAGTCTCAAAACGTCTGCTTAAAATCGACTCAGAAATTAACCTTGAAAACCTGGCTTTTTTACCCTTTGACCAGTCAAAAATGATCTTCAATCCTGCTTCAGGGGTCGATCAAAAACCTGCTGGTGATCGACCAAGAACAAGTTACTTTTCCCAAAGAACAAGAAAAGTAAAAATCGGTCGCAACGATCCTTGCTGGTGCGGCAGTGGTAAAAAATACAAAAAGTGTCACTATCCAAACTGATCTGTTTTTTGGCGTTGAGTCTTTGGAAATTTTCTTTATTCGAGATCAGCCGATTTATTTATGAGCTAAGGGCAATTGTTTGAAATTAGACAAAGAAGAGCCAGCTTTTTTGATCAAGAGAGTGGGTAATATGGTGATATTTTTTCTACTTTTTACCTTGTCAATGTCATTTACTCTCACTCTCTAAAGATTTTTATCACAATTACCTAAGATCTTTTGAGTAGTTAGATACTATTTACTTTCGATTAGTCTTAGTTATTTTACCGTGACGCTTTTGGCTAGGTTTCTTGGTTTATCAGGATCAGCTCCTTTGCCAACACCGAGATAATAAGCCAGTAGCTGGCCAACAATGATATTTGGAATGATTGTTAACTCATCAACATCGGGAGTTGGGATGTGGTAGTCAAAGACGGGGGCATCTGCTGGTGAGACACCAAAGATGGTTCCATTTCTAGCTTTGATCTCTGTGGCCGCCGAGATAAGATCATTCTCATATTCATCTTTTGAAATTAGGACAAAGCAAGGGATACCCTTCTCTATTAAGGCAATGACTCCGTGCTTGAGCTCGCCGGAAGCAAATGCTTCGGCATGGGTGTAGGCAGTCTCCTTTACCTTCAAAGCAAATTCAAGGGCTGCCGGATAGTTGAGCTCTTTTCCGATGATGTAGAGGTGTTTCTCCTTTAAAAGCTTCTTTGCTAGATTGATAAGTTGATCTTTCAACCCTCGATCAAGCCAGTGGCTAAGTTTTCTTGCCAAAAGGCGAATCTTCATCAGGGCCACTTTTTCTTTGTTAACCAGAATTTTAGCCAGAAGGTAAAGAACCGCAAGTTGGCTAGTGAAAGCTTTCGTTGAGACAACAGCAATCTCCGGTCCGGTTTGGATTGGAATAAAAAAATCTGATAATCGTTCAAGAGTGGAGCCACGGCTATTGATAACCGCTAAAACTTTGGCTTTGTTTTTTTTAGCTGATTTAACGGCCAAAAGGGTGTCAGCTGTTTCTCCCGATTGAGAGATGGCCATAACGGTAGTTTTATCGTCAATCAGGTACCTGAAGGCAGAAAATTCATTGGCTTGGATGGCATCTGCTGCTAAACCTGATTTGGCAAAGAAATACTTACCCAAGAGCGCACAGTGATAGGCGGTGCCGCAGCCGGTGAAGATGATTTTTCTTGACTTAACAAACTTGGCTGCCTCTCTTATTCGATCTTGATTTTTTTCGATTGTTTTTAATATCGTTCTCTTTTGCTCTTCAATTTCTTTTAAAAGAAAATGAGGGTAACCTTCTTTTTCGGCATCGCTGATTTTGAGATTGACCGTTTCTAGGATGATTTTTTTTGGTTTTTCCTTCTTAAGATCATAAACTTGAAATAAGTTTTTGTTCAGGACGGCAGCTTCGTTGTCGTTGAGAAAATAGACTTTTTTTGTGTGCTTAAGAAGAGCTGGAATGTCACTTGATAAAAAAAGCTGATGGTTTCTCTCATCGACGCCAACAACAAGAGGAGAGCCATTTCGACAGGCGACAATAGTCTCAGTTTTGGAATCAAGAACGCCAATGGCGTTTGAACCGGTCAATCTCTTGAAGGCAGCAAATACTTGAGCAACAAAATCACCAATTGAGTAATCTTTTTTTTCCTTGAGTGTTTCTTCGATCATGTGAGCAACAACTTCGGTGTCGGTTTCTGACAAGAAACGGTGATTTTTTCTTATCAATTCTTCTTTGATCTCAAGATAATTTTCAATAATTCCGTTGTGAACAACAGCAATTTGTTTTTTGGAATCAAGGTGAGGGTGGGCGTTTTTATCAAAAACACCGCCATGGGTGGCCCAGCGGGTGTGACCAAGGCCAACCCTTGAAGGTGGGAGGGAGGTTTTGGCTTCACCGATTTTTCCGATGTGTTTTTCTACCTCGATGATTGGTGTCTTAAGTTTTCTTACGGCAATCCCCCAAGAATCATAGCCGCGATACTCAAGCTTTTTTAACCCATCTAAAACCGTCTGGGGAGCGTTTTCGTTTTTATCATTAACAACGGCAAAGATTCCGCACATGAGAAGATTAGAATAAACCTATCTGTTTTTCTTGATTTTCTTTTTCTTTTTTTTTCTTCTCTGTTGATTGTTTTTTTGGCTTGATTTGATCAGTATCTTGCCTTTCACCAAAAATTCTTCTTAGAAGAGAAAAAATTTGATATTTTTCAAGAAAAGATTCAAGTTGGCGATTAAAACCGTTAATTCTTGCTTTTTCAATGTCGATGTCAAGGGGAACATCTCTGACAATTTGAGCTAGTTTTCGAGAGAGGTAGATATTGTTTTTTTCTTCAACAAGAATTTTCCTGATCTTTTCTGATTTGATTTGGTTGAGATTTTGGAGCAGATTATCAACGGTTTCAAACCTGGATATTAATTTGACAGCGGTCATTGGCCCAATTCCTTTCGCTCCGGGATAGTTGTCGGAGGCATCACCCACAAGGGCCTTATAATCAACAATTTGTTTTGGAGAAATGCGAAGCTTTTTTTTTACTTCAGCTTCGTCATAAATTTTTATTTTGGTCAGTCCGGTAATTGGCGAGGCGACGATAATGTTCTTGTCGATAAGTTGAAAAATATCTTGGTCACTAGAGATAATCACTATCTGAAGATCAGGTCGGTTTTTTAGCCGATGACAGATTGTTCCGATAATATCGTCAGCTTCATAACCATCTTTCTCAAGTCGAAGAATTCCGGCACAATCAAGAGCTTCTTTGACTAGCGGAATCTGAACGGCAAAGTCTTCTTCCATTTTCGGTCGCTGGATTTGATACCCTTGATAAAGTTCTTTTCTGAAAGTGGGTTTGGGGGTGTCAAAAACGGCGATAAAGTAGTTGGGACTAAATTCAATCATAAGTTTGTAAATCATGGCTAAGAATCCATAAACAACATTTGTAGGAATATTGTTGGCAGAAAGGTGAGGGTAAGCGTGGTAGGCCCGATGCATTACCCCGTTGCTATCAATGATGATGAGTTTGTTCATTCTGATTTTTCTTACCAACGATTTTTTCAAACTCGTCCTGATCAAGGCTTTCTCTGGTGAGTAGCGCCTCGGCGACTTTGTCTAGAAGAGATCTTTTTTCTCTTATGATTTTTAAAGCTTGTTTGTAGCAATTGCTAATTATTTTTCTTATTTCTTTATCGATCTTGGCCATCATTTCCTGAGAAATGGAATTTTGTTCAAGAAAAGATTTACCCCACTCAGTGACATCAAAGGTTGGTCCAAGATTTATTGGGCCAAGATTGCTCATACCGTACTCAATGACCATTGCCCTGGCGAGGTTGGTTGCTTGGTCAAAATCGTTAGCAGCGCCGGTGGTGATTTCCTTAAAAACGACCTCCTCAGCTGCCCGGCCACCCATCATCACGGTGATTTTTTCTAGAAGGTGAGTTTGCGTCTCGTGGAGCTTGTCTTTTGAGGGGGGGATGAGAGTGTAGCCTAAAGCCATCCCTCTGGAGACAATTGAGATTCGATGAACTGGGTCGGTGTGGGAGAGAAAGTGAGAGACGATAGCGTGGCCAGCCTCGTGATAGGCAGTCAGTTTCTTATCATATTCAGACTGGGTTCGTCGTTTCTCTGGGCCAAGTTTCACTTTAGTGGCCGCTTCTTCAATGTCTTCCTGAGTTATCTTGTCCTGATTTTTTCTGGCCGCATAAATGGCAGCTTCGTTGAGCATGTTCTCAATATCGGCGCCGGAAAAGCCAACAGTTCGTTTGGCGACTTTATCCCAATCAACTTTTTCGCTAAATGGTTTACCTCGGGCATGAATCTTGATGATCGCTTTTCTTCCCTCAAGATCGGGATAATCAACGACAATTCGGCGGTCAAACCGCCCTGGTCGAAGAAGAGCCGGATCGAGAAGATCACCACGGTTGGTCGCGGCAATGACAACGACCTGCTCATTCGGTTCAAAACCATCCATCTCTACCAAGATCTGATTTAATGTCTGTTCCCGCTCATCATGAGAGGGCGTCAGACCATAAGACCTGGCTCTTCCAATGGCGTCAATCTCGTCAATAAAAATAATTGATGGGGCGCTTTTCTTGGCGTTTTCAAAAAGATCTCTTACTCTGGCGGCACCAATGCCGACAAGCATCTCCATAAACTCACTTCCAGCTATCGAGAAAAATGGCACCCCTGCCTCGCCGGCAACTGCTTTGGCCAAGAGAGTTTTTCCACAGCCAGAAGGGCCAACAAGAAGAACACCTTTTGGAGTTCGAGCACCAACCTTTTTGTACTTTTCTGGATTTTTTAGGAAATCAACAACCTCTTCCAACTCTTTCTTTGCCTCGTCGACACCAGCGACGTCTAAAAACTTGACCTTGATAAGAGACTTGGTGAATCGCCGAGCCCGAGACTGGCCGAAAGAAAAAACCGAGTCTTGAGCGCCTTTGGCTTGGCGAAAAAGATAAACGAAAAAGGCAATCAATAAAATTGTCGGCAAAAGGTTGGCGAGTAAGTTGACAAAACCGGCCGCGGCATCAATGTTTCTAACTTCAACTCGAATCTGAGAGGGATCAATCTTATTTTCCGCCAAAATTTTTGTCACCGTATCACCTGGCTCTTTGTAGGCGGTGGCTAAAGTTTTATCCTTGTAGTGAATAATTAGCTGATTGCCAATAACCTCAATCTTTTCTACTCTTTTTTCTCGAATGTCTTTGATGATATTCGTGATCGGCTTTTCTGGAATCACTCCCCGCATCTGGCCGGAGAAGGCTCGATAAACCTGAAAAAGGAATAAAATCAAGAAGGCAACGATAAAGAGAGTGTTAAGACCAATCTTGAACTGAAATTTTCTTATCTTCTTTTCTGATGGCATAGGTTTATTCTATCAGATTTTATGCTAAAATCATCCTCTAAAAAGATCAGTTGGTAATGAAAGTTATTAAGATAAGAAACCAAGATCAAAAAGGGGTTATCCAGGAAACCCTGGCTGTCTTAAGACAAAGAGGCTTAGTGATCTTCCCTTCAGACACAGTTTATGGACTTTTAGTTGATGCTACTAATGAAAAGGCGGTAAAAAAGCTTCTAGCTTTTAAGAACCGGCCGCCCGGCAAACCAATCTCGGTTTTCGTTGCTGATCTGAAAATGGCTCGGGACTACGTTTATATTGGTGAAAATCAACAAAAGATCCTAGAGAAAATCTTCCCTGGTCCATTCACCGTGATTCTCAATTCTCGCCGAAAGGTCTGCCCGCTGATTGAGTCAGAACGAAGAACTCTCGGGATAAGAATGCCAAGTTTTCCACTTGTGCTTGAGCTGGTTAGAGAGTTTGGCAAGCCAATTACGGCGACCTCGGCCAACATCTTCGGTCGACCGCCTCACTACCGGATCTCAACTCTTCTTAGCGAGCTTCCAAATAAAAAAAAACTTCTAGTTGACCTTGTTGTTGATGCCGGCCATCTCCCTCGAAATAAGCCATCAACGGTTGTTGACATCACCCAACCAGAATTTAAGATCCTGCGAAAAGGCGATATTGTTTTCACCGATGAAAAAAATTTTTACTCAAAATCGCCCAGTCAAACCCGAAGAGTTGCATATTACTTAGTGGAAAAAATTGCTAAATCTACTTCAAAACCTCTTGTTGTCATTCTTAAGGGAGATATAGGCACGGGCAAGACAGTTTTTGTCAAGGGCATAGGTGAGGCTCTTGGAGTGAAAAATATTGTCTCACCTAGTTATGTTACTCTTTATGAGTATCCAATTGATTTCGTCAAATACTCCTTCAAAAAACTCATTCATATTGACTTTTATAATCTTCAGGAAGAGAAAGAGATTGATGAGCTAAAGCTTGAGAGAGAGATAGTGCCGGGCAATTTACTGGCGATTGAGTGGGGCGAAAAAGGGGGTAAACTTCTTCCACTTTTTAAGGATAGAGCCCAGTTGTTTTTTGTTGAGATTGAGTATTTAAGCAAGAGGGAAAGAAAGATTGTTGTTAATTATTGATCTTCCAGTTCGATTTTGATATATTAATCACCAATGCAAAAATATTTGCCTTCGATTCTTCTGGCAACTCTCTTTCATGATCTTGGCAAATTCTTCCAGCGAACTAAGTATTTTGAGGCTGACGGAAAAAATCACAGCGAGATATCAAGCTTATTTGTTGGGATAATCGAGGAAATCGAGAAGAAAAAAGATACTGACAAACTAAAAAAGAATATTAGGATCATTGACAAAGAGATTGATTTTGAATTAGTAAAAAGACTTATTTTAGATCACCACAAAAAAAAAGAAGAAATCGAGGGCGATGAGGAATATCTAAAAATTTTCAGAATTGTCAAAAAAGCCGACTGGCTCTCAGCCTCAAGAGAGAGAGAAACCAACATCACCTCTGACAAGCCACCTGAGCTAGTCAATCAGAGAGATATTTTTGAGTTTCTTTTTCTTGACCAAAAAAAGGAAAGTACTCAACCCCGGCACTATCACAAAATCTCGCCGTTGTACCTCTTTGAAAAAGAATGGTTTTTTCCCTCCTTAGTTGAAAAACAGTCAGAGAGTGAAAATATTAGACTCTACCGGGAGATGATTTCCAAAGAAAATCTTGGTTGGCTACTTAAGGGCATATTTGGAAAAGAGATGACCTTTTTGAACTTTCTCTATGCCTTTGACGAGATCCTTTACTTTCTTCTGACGACTATTCCTGAGGACAGAAGAGATGTTTTTCAACTTAACAGTCTTTATGATCATTTAAAGTTAACAACTGTCTTTGCTCATTGTCTGTGTTTTGACGATCAGAAGTTATATTTGCTGAAATTTGATTTTGTCGGCATCCAGAAATTTATTTTTAATATTCGAGTAAAAAAAGCCTCCCAGATGTTAAGAGGGCGATCATTCTTTATTCAGTTTATGACTGAGCTGGTAAATTATCTTATTGTCAAAGAGTTTGATCTTATTCCTCAGAATAATCTGTCAAGTTTCGGTGGCAACAGCGTGTTTGTCATTCCAAAAATTGATAACATCAAATCCAACCTCGAGGCCTTCTTTTTGAAAATAAACAAGTTCTTAATTAAGAAGCTTGGTGTTTATCTTCGTTACGACATCAAAGAGGTGAGCCTTGAGGACGATTTCTTCGACTTCAAGAGGCTTAAAATAAGACCAACACTAAATCGCCAGGTTCTTTTTGAGATTAGCCAACTCAATGACCAGATTCCCAAGGAGATTAATCTTGAGGAACTTGGTCAGTGCGACATTTGCCAGGTCTACGGTAAGAAAAACGTGATTCCCGAGTTTGAGATAACTGTTTGCTCTGACTGTCTGTTTATTCTCACTCTTTCCCAAAAGATTAGAAGGGGAGATTATTTCTCACTTGACACTGAGAAGTTAATTGACGACTTTAAGAATTTCGTTGATGAGGTTCATCTAAATCTTTTTTTTAGCAGAACTGAATCCGGTAGCCTAAGTAATCGGTATTTTTTCTTTAAACCATTGGAAAACCTGAGAGATCAACTTACTCAAGGAAAGCCTTTTTTCTTCAATTATCCCTCAAAGACGATCTTCTACAAGATAAATCAGCCTCAACAAGAAGGAAGGTATCTTTCTTTTGAAGAGATTGCTCAAAAGTCATCTGGGGCCAAACTTCTCTTGTATTTAAAGGCTGATGTTGATGACATGTCGTCGATTCTTGAAAGAGGGTTTTCTTTTAGGGAAGCAAAATCCAAAGAGTTCACTGAAGACAAGAGAAATAGAAAATACACCAAGATTACGGACAAACTTCACTTCTCCCGAAGAATTAATCTTTTCTTCCAGAACTACTTGCCGTTGCTGATAGAGAAGAAGTATCAGGAATCTCTTTATCTTGTTTTTTCAGGAGGCGATGATCTATTCTTGGTGGGAGCTTGGGACAAAGCTTTAAATTTTCTATTTGAGATGAAAGGTGAGTTTGATGAGTTTGTCTGTAAAAACCCGTACCTTCATTTTTCCTCAGGGGCGGTAATTGCCAAAGCCGATACCCCGGTTTATTTAATTGTTGACCAAGTTGAGGAGAAATTGATGCAAGCAAAGAATCAGGGTAAGAATAAGTTTTCTTTTTTGTTCTCAACAGAGGCCTATGATGTGTTTTTTAAGATTTATCAATTAGGAAAGCTTATCGGCAAAACTGAGACTATTTCCAGTTCTTTTATTTATAAAATATTTAAGTTAGCTGACTATATCAGAAATCCTAATATGAATTACAATATGGCAAACAGTTTTTATAAGATGATTTATCTATTTAAGAGAAACTTGAGATTGATTGATAAACATAAAAGTTCGATTGAGGCAAAAAATCAAGAGAGTCACAATGAAATTGTTAATCTTTTTGATAAATTTTTCGAAGATTTTCTTTCAAAAAGATTTGAGGAGGAGAGTTTTATTTTTTTGAGAGATAATCTAAAATCAGTTACAAATTTGGCTCTTCTGTACCGAAGAGAACAATGAAAAGGGCTATGAATGAGGAGGGTTTCTTTTTCATTAAAAAAATAAATAATAACTGGCTTGAGGACGAAAGAGTTTTAGATGATGTAAGAGAATATTACCGAGAAAATAAACAAATAATTGGAAAACACCACCAATCGAGAAAATGCACCGATTTATTCAGAATTCATTTGATAAACCTGCCTTCAGAGTATAGTGAAGAGTTTGTAGAAGAGTTAAAATACCGGATAAAAATGGCTATCATCAAGCTCGAATACCAAAGAAAAAAGGAGAGAAGGTCTGAACTTTTTAGATTTTCAGAAAAGATTAATGAATTGGGGCAGATGTTTATCAAGGATTGTGAGTATCTTGTTAAACTTCAGACGAACGAGACGGAAAAATTGACAATCCTAAAAAAAATAATGACTGCATTTAAAAACGCGTTAAATCAGATCTATATTATAAATTACTAGTAAAGCAGATAAAGACATGAACAGGTACTATATCAAAAAATACAGAATTGTTGTTAAAACCGGACTTCATATTGGTGCTGAAAAAGACTCTTTTGAGATTGGAGAAATGGATCAACCCGTAGTTAAAGAGTTCGAAACGGGAATTCCCTATATTCCAGGATCTTCAATCAAAGGAAAGATTAAATTTTTGCTCGAAAAGAATTATCCTGAAAAAATGAACCTTATAAATAAACTCTTTGGTTCAAAAAATGAGGACTTAACAGCCTCAGCCGAAATTAATAGAGTGCCCACTATTATCCTAGTTAGGGATGCTTTCGTGGATGAGAAATTGAGAGATAAGCTCTCTAAAAAAATAAAGAGCGGTGAAAGAATCACAGAAGAAAAAGCTGAAGTTTTAATTGGTAAAGACAAGACTCATCCAAGGTTTATTGAAAGGGTTCCAGTTAACTACGAGTTTATTCTGGAGGTGGTTTTTAGATTTCTTGATGATGAGGATTTGAAAAAAAAGGATGAATACTTCAACCTTTGGAATGATGGAGTGAAACTTTTGGAGTCTGACTATCTAGGTGGCTCAGGGTCTAGGGGGTATGGCAAAGTTGAGATTGAAGAAATTTAAGATTTACCACCCTTATGATGAAGAAGAAGTTTGCTCTTAGATTGAGGACTCTCACACCCCTTCACATCTTCTCCGGCAACTACTTTTACGACTATGAATTTTTTATAAGCAACGATAGTCTATATTTGGTAGATTTCGATGGTCTTTTCTCAAGAAAATCCCTCAGAGCCGAACTTTTTCGAATCATCGATACCTTCTTTCATAGTCAGGGTCGCAGCAAGGGTGATGATTCATTTATACAGGAAATTCAATCTTTTTATCAAAGTAATTCAAAGTATCTGGAGAAAGAAAACTTAATCCGAAACAGGCTTGATCTAAGGTTAAAAGAAGAAGAAAAATATCGTCTTAGAACAGCTAATATACAAAAATTTATGGACTATCTGGACATAACAACAAACAAGAAGGAGGTATTTATCCCCGGCTCATCGATCAAGGGCGCCTTTTTTGATCTGTTGTCAAGATATCTCAATCTAAGCGATAAAATGAAGCTTCAAGAATTAAGATCCAAGATAGGTTTTTCAGATTTTTACTTTAAAGAAAAGAGTTCCTGGATCGAAAAAATTAAACGTATCGGAGTCAACAACGGTCAAAGAAAACAGGGGCCATCAATCATGGTTCAGTTAGTTGATGGCACAGCAGAGGGAGAGATTTTTTTTCAGACCGATACCTCAGTTAACAATTTCGACATCGAGTCATTTTTAGAGAAATTTTTTCTTGAAGGCGGTAAGATTGTTCTTCGAAAAAAGAGGAAATTCAATCGTCCCTATTCGCAAAATTTTAGTCAAGAGCTCATTGAAAAGATCAAAACAAGCAAGGCTTTAATCATGCTTCTTGGATTTGGGTCACTCTCGGTTGAAAGAGACCAAATAATAAGAGATTTGCACGGTAAAACCATCATAGTTGATCATAAACATCCGAAAACTTATTTCAGTCATAACTTTAGAGATCCTCTTGGGGTTGTCAGTTTGGAGATTGTTAACTAATGAAAGATTATCAGGTGACTTTAAAGGCGCTTTCACCGTTAACCTCAGTTTTCTCGGCCGACACGTTTAATGGCTGGATCTTATATTCTCTCTCTTTAAGAAATAAGGAGTTATTTGTTTACCTTCTTGAGAAATTTAAGAACGATAACCCGCCTTTTGCTTTTTCGAGTCTGTTGCCCTGTGATTATTTGCCAATTAATTCCAATTTTCTCACCGAAAAACTTGGCGAGAATGACCAAAAAAACAATCAAAGCATAAACAAGGATCTAAGAAAGAAATTAAAAAAAATTCGTTATTTGCCAATAGAATTCTTCAGCAATTTGCCATCAAAAACCCCGGCAGATTTTCTTGCCTTGACAAAAAAAGATGATCTTTTGTCGGCAATCCTTAGATTTCACAATAATATCGATCAGAAACTTCTCTTTTTTGTTGAGGGACTGGCACCAAAAACCAGGCTGTCCTTGTATCTGAGAGTTAGAGAAGATGACCAGGCAATTCTGGAGGAAATATTTCGTTCACTTGACGAAGGAGTCGAGTTTTTTTTAGGGAAGAAAAAATCGGTTGGATACAACCAACTTAAAATTCTCAATGTTCAAGCGACCAGAAAGCTATCATCTCAAGGAGATCATTTTATCGCTACCTCCCACTTTAATCCTCACCCTCAAGAAAAAGAGGCTTATGAACCACTCTTTTTTGATCTTAAGATTAAACACCCAAAAATAGGAGATATCTACGCCCAGAAAAATCCCTTCAAAAGAAAAATCGTTCTTGTCGAAGAGGGAGCTGTCTTTCGATCAAAAAAAAATAAGGAAATAATCGGAAAAGTAATCAATCAGGTCAGCTACCGATGCCCAGAGTTTGTTCAGATCACTGTAACTATCCCTTTCTACTTTCAGTATGCTTAAGAAAACTTTGCTAATCTCAACCGTCGGTGCTCATGAGAATATTCCAAAATCGTTTAAGTTTGTCATAGAGTCATTTAATCCCAAAAAAGCCATTTATTTAACAACTAGCAACCCAAAGGTAAAAAACAATTTTCAAGCGATTAAAGAAATCGTCAGCAGAGAGTATCCCGGCGAGATTGAGATTGAGGAGATTTTTCTTGAGGAAGTTGAGAATATGAGGAAAATTATCGACGAGTTAGACAAGAAACTGGGGCAGAAAATTATTGATCTTGAGGGAGAGTGGAAAGTGATTGTTGACTTTACCTACGGAACAAAACCGATCTCGGCCAGCCTGGCTCTTTGGGCAATTGAGTCTCAACGATTTGACAAAATGATTTATATATCAGGCACACGCGATAATACCCAAGGCAGGATAGTGATGCATCCGGAGGATATTATCGAAATAGAGAGTCGGGCAATTTATCTTGCTTTGTATCGAAAAAAGGCCCAGGAACTATTAAGACAGTTTAAGTTTGGCGAGGTGAAAGAGCTTCTCTTTGATTATCTAAAAAGTGAAATCAGATCATTTCTCGATTACTTTGAAAATTTCTGTAAAGGAGGACTTAATGAGAGTGTTGGCAGCTCAGTTAAAAATGCAATGATGACAATGAAAATTACCAGTGATGATTTTTTAAAGAGAAACAAAGACCAAATCTATAACCACATTGAGCTGATCTCTGGAGAGAAAAAGGATCTTCAGGTAAATGTTGAGAATGTTCTTGAAGGCCTGGCGACTCAAGTTTTTTACTTTTATGACTTAACTTTAATCTACAACCTAAGAGAGCAAAAGAATGAAGTGCTACCGTTGTTCGTAAATTTCCTGGATAACCTTTTTAGCTGGCTCATTGTCAAAAAAACAAAAAAACTGAAAAAAAAGGACTTTTTTGTTGCTCTTGATGGCGGGATCACGCTTCGTTGTTTTGTCAAGTCGGAAGAGAAGCCACTGCCAATTTCCGGAAAGATTGATTTGTTGAAGAAATATCAGATTAATTTCTTCTCTCACTTCGAAGAAAAAATTATTAACAGTCTCATTCACAAGAGAAATAACAGCATTTTTGGTCATGGCTACTACATTCCGCAGGAAGAAGATATCCAAGAGGTGATGAAGCTAAGAAGTGAGATAATAATGAGATACTTCGGCTACAAGAAAGATCTTTACTTTTGGTATCCAAACAATTTGAGTCTTGAGGCTTTTTTTGGATAAATTCACTCTTTTGCACCTTTACAATTTTGGTTATTGACCAGGTTATCTGAGTTTTACTTTTTTGGTTCTTTTTGAGGCTTTAAAGTAAGAGACAGATGAAGATTAAAAAACCAATTAAGGGATTGAGACTATTTTACACATGTGTAAATCCTAAGGTTTTTTACAGATGAAGATTAAAAAACCAATTAAGGGATTGAGACTCTTTTATCATCTCTTTATCTTTGTTAATAAAAAAAACGATGAAGATTAAAAAACCAATTAAGGGATTGAGACTTTTCGTATATAGCTTTTGATAATGGTAGTTTTTGATTAACCTGGATGAAGATTAAAAAACCAATTAAGGGATTGAGACTTTTTTTATAGTTGATGTTTTACTCTAAACCTTAATAAACAGGATGAAGATTAAAAAACCAATTAAGGGATTGAGACTTTTTAAAATAATCCTCCTCAATTTTAGAAAATTTTAAGATGAAGATTAAAAAACCAATTAAGGGATTGAGACAATTATTAACTAAATGAAAATTCCAAGCATCAATACTATTTTGATGAAGATTAAAAAACCAATTAAGGGATTGAGACAAGCAAATCCGTGCCAAAGCCTTTTGATTTTAACTTTTTTAGATGAAGATTAAAAAACCAATTAAGGGATTGAGACCAATTTTAAGCAACCCTTTTATTTTTCCTATTTTTTTATAGAGATGAAGATTAAAAAACCAATTAAGGGATTGAGACCTTCTTTTTAACTCATCAAGAATATACTGTTTTTTAGATGAAGATTAAAAAACCAATTAAGGGATTGAGACATTTTGATTTTGGGATACCAAGATCAGTGTTTTTTAGATGAAGATTAAAAAACCAATTAAGGGATTGAGACATTCTTTTGGATTAATTTTAGTTGCGTCGTCATAATTTTTAAGATGAAGATTAAAAAACCAATTAAGGGATTGAGACTTTTATCATAAAAACGAAACACCTTGACACATGAAAATTATAGATGAAGATTAAAAAACCAATTAAGGGATTGAGACTTTTAAAATCTCGGCAACTTCTTTTGCAGAATAAAAAATTTGATGAAGATTAAAAAACCAATTAAGGGATTGAGACTTATCAATAGGATATTCTTTATTAAGCTTGGAGAATAAGATGAAGATTAAAAAACCAATTAAGGGATTGAGACAATTTTTGCCAATAAAAACAAGAGGAACGCTCTTTTTTGATAGATGAAGATTAAAAAACCAATTAAGGGATTGAGACCTTCTTTTAACCTTTTCTTTTGGAGTTTTCTCGTCTAACAGATGAAGATTAAAAAACCAATTAAGGGATTGAGACAAAGTTTGAATGACTTTTTCTTTTGCTTCCATTTTTTTTAAGATGAAGATTAAAAAACCAATTAAGGGATTGAGACTTTCATCCAGCCTATTTTCGTATATAGCTTTTGATAAGATGAAGATTAAAAAACCAATTAAGGGATTGAGACTTTCACCTCCTTTCTTTTTTTAAAAAATTTTTAATTTTTAGAAGAAGATTAAAAAACCAATTAAGGGATTGAGACCATTTTGACTTGGGAATTCCAAGCTCAATTTTTGAAGTTGGATGAAGATTAAAAAACCAATTAAGGGATTGAGAATTTTTAGGATGATTGCTTTATCATCTGATTTTTTCAGGGAATTTGTTGAGAATTAAAAATCTTTTTTTCTCTTGGAAATTTGAAAAGGAGATTTGTGATGGACAAGATTTTATTCTGATATGATTTAAGAAAGAGAAGAACAAGGAGGTAATGTCTCCGAAAATCTGGGTTTGTTTGCTGGTTTTTAGGATATGTTTATTTGTAAATCTCTTCAAAAGAGCATCAAAAGTGAAATCAGGAGACTTCTTTCTTAAGAGTTTGAGTCTTTCTGAGTTATCGTTGACAAAAGTGCCATTAATAGGTTTTGATCTACCGAAAAGAGACTTTTTTTGATCTGAAAATTTTTTTTATATAAAACGGTAAATTTTGATCAAGGTACCTCAATTTAACGATGGCCTTTTTGCCTAGCTAGCAAATTGTTTCTTGAGAATGAATCTCTATTTAGTTTCTCAGGGCTCCAAGGTAGGAATAAAAGATGGAAGAGTGTATGTTGAGACACCTCAAGGTCTGGTTAAAGACTACCCCAGCCTGCTGATTGAGAACATTTTTGTTTTCGGGAATATTTTTTTGACCACTCAAGCTCTAAAATTTTTCCTGAAAAATCAGATAAGAGTTATTTTTCTATCTGCGCTTGGAGATTATATCGGCAGTCTTGTCTCAATTGATCAAAAAAACATTTTTCTTAAGTACTCCCAGTACGAAGTTTTCAAAAACGAGAAAAAGAGATTAAGGTTATCGAAAAATCTCCTCAGGAATAAAATAAACTCGCAAAGAGAGGTTATCTACACTAGCGCTAAGAATCAAAAGAAGATTGACCTCTACGAGAATTTCGTCAACAGAGTTGATTGCCACATAGAAAAAATTGATTCTCTAAGTGACGTCAGTCAGGCGCGTGGTCTTGAGGGAATAGTCCAAAAAGAGTATTATGAAGTTTTTAGTCAGTTAATAATAAATCCAGCTTTTAGGTTTATAAAAAGATCTCACTATCCACCGACAGATGAAATTAACTCACTGCTTAGCTTTGGATATACTCTTCTTGTGAACTTGGCTACAGGGTTCATAGTCGCCAAAAATCTCGATCCTTACATTAGCTTCTTCCATCAGAATCAATACCGAAGAGAAAATCTGTCTTTAGATATAATTGAGCCCTTTCGCCCATTTGTTGATCGACTTGTTTTAAATTTGATAAATCTAAAGATGATTAATGAGAATGATTTTGAAAGAAAAGAAAATAAAGTTCTTATTAAAGAGAATGCAATCAGGTTATTTTTCTATCAATTTCAAAAGAGGTTCATCGAAAATCAGAAATTTATCCAAAAGATGGATAGGCTCTTAAACTCAGTTGTAAAATTTATTCAAGATGAAAAAGATTCTCTTAAAGAAAAGGAAAAGTAAATACCTGTGTTTCTACGACATTGAAGACGATGCTAGGAGAAACAAGCTAGCAAGATTTCTCAGAAAGTTTGGTAACAGAATTCAAAAAAGCGTTTTCCTAATCTTCATAGATCATAAGGATAAGAATAGAATTGTTGATTACTTCAAAAAGATAAAAAAGAATGAGGACAAACTTGGTTTATCAATACTCTGTGAAAACTGTTTTTACAAGATTTTTCATCTGCCTGCGGTAAAATTGACAGCTTACGACATTCTTTAATTCAAAGATGCTCAGAAAAATCATTCTCGAACTTGATGGCGATATCGATCTAGTCAGAAAAGAGTTTCTTGGCTATGAGACCTACAGCTGTTTTTTAAGAACAATCGAGACCAGTTTCCCCACCAAAGCCACCAAATATCATCAAAAGAATGTAAAAAAACCGTTCACTCTGGTTCCGCCCTTTATTATCAAAGAGCGAGTTTTTGTTACTTTTAATCTTCTTGACGAGGAAGTCTCCTCGCTTTTTCTTTCAGCACTCCTTAATGAAAAAAAAATCACCATCAGAAAAGATTTTCTAATAAAAAAAATCTATCTCAGACAAGACAACTCTTTGCCTCCCACGTTGGCAAAACAAAGATTTTTTTACGAAAAAACTCATCGACAAAAAGTAAACGCCAAAAATATAATAATCAAGACAATCACCCCGCTAGTTTTTAGAAAAAACAATCAATACAACCTAAATCCCTCAGAAGAAACGATTAAAAACTCCTTTTACGACCATCAGAAAGAGATTTACCGGGGTCAGGTTATCTATTTTCTTCCAGAGTTCAAGATTCTGGAAAAGAAACTTGAGACAAGAAAAGTTGATCTCAAACCTTTTTCTACCTACTACGGCGCTTATGGTTGGATGAAAATCTCTCTTGAAAGCAGATCAGCTGATATTGAGGCACTAAGTTTTTTTGGTCTGGGAATGAAAACCAGTATGGGACTTGGTCAGGTCAAAATTTATTCTGATGTCGATGATAAGAATCCTTGCAATTGATACTTCCTGTGATGAGACAGCCGTGGCAATCACTGAAGGCAGGCGAGTTCTTTCAAATGTTATTTATTCACAAGCTTTGATTCACAAAAAGTGGGGTGGGGTGGTTCCGTCTCTGGCAAAAAGAGCTCACGAGGAGAAAATTGATTTTGTCATTGAAGAGGCAGTGAGAAAGCTTAGACTCAAAGACTCAGGTTTTAGTCTGGCAAAGATCGGCTTCGTTGCCGTCACCCAGGGACCAGGGCTGGCTGTTGCTTTGGAAGTGGGAATAAAAAAGGCAAAAGAACTGTCAGCCAAATACGAAAAAAAACTGATTGCCATAAATCACCTCGAAGGGCACCTTTACTCACCTTTTGTCCAAAACCGAACCGGGAAACCAGAAAGAGAGTTTCGGTTCCCTTATCTGGTCTTGGTCGCGTCTGGCGGACATACAAACTTAGTTGTTTTTAATGATCATCTTAGCTATCAGATGCTTGGCGAGACAGTCGATGATGCCGCTGGTGAGGCTTTGGATAAGGCAGCTAAGCTACTTGGTTTAGGCTATCCTGGTGGACCAGTGATTGAGAGACTTGCCAAACAGGTCAACAACCAAGATTTTCACCGATTCCCAAGACCCATGCTAAAAACTAACCAGCTTGACTTTTCCTTCTCTGGCTTAAAAACATCCTTCTATTATTACCTCAAGCAGAGGTATTCCTTCTCAACGACCTTCATCATCGAAAAAAAGACAGACCTTTACCAACTGACTTCTTCTTTCCAGCAGGCAGTATTTGAGACTCTTGTCAAAAAAACAGAGCGAGCAATTAGAGAAACCGGAATCAAAAATCTTTGTTTGGTTGGTGGGGTCTCGGCTAACCGCTACCTTCGGACTCTCTTTCGAGGCTTGGCCAAGAAATATCAGGGCGATGTTTTATTTCCTTCGTATCCTTATCTTACCGGTGACAACGCGGCGATGATTGGAGTTGTTGGCTACTACAAAGCGCTTCAGGGGAAGTTTATTGCTGATCCCCAAACTCTCGATCGTCAACCACGCCTGCTTCTCTAGTCGGAAAGGATTGTTTTTTTTGATCTTCTCGATTAAACTTTTACTAGAAAGGTATATGTTAAGAATTTCCAAGCAGTCTGATTACGGACTGATCCTTTTGTCTTTTTTGAAGAACAGGAATAATTATGTCTCTTTGTCATCGATTGTTAGAAAAACCAATCCTCCCTGGCGGTTTTTAGCGAGAATCGCCAACATCCTAAAAAAAGAAGGTCTGCTGGAGAGCGCTGTAGCAAAAAGCGGTGGCTATCGCCTTACTGACAAAGTAGCCAAGATGACAATTTATGACTATTTGGAGATTTTTGAAAAAGATGTTTTTTAACAGACTGTGGTCAGCTGGGCTATTTTTGTCCTTATGAATCAGTCTGCCAGCATCGGGATCTTTTTCAGTGAAAACTTCGACAAATCATCATTGACAATATGAAGAGTTACAAATTGAAGGAGATTATTTAGTTTTATGATTCGTCTGGATAATTTTACCGTTAAGATTGGGGATAAGGTAATTCTCAAGAACATTAAGTTCACTTTTGAGCCCGACAGAGTCTACTGTCTTATGGGTCCAAATGGCTCAGGAAAATCGACCTTTGCCTATGCTTTGGCCGGCCACCCGGCCTATCAACTAGAAGAGGGCTCGAAAATCTATTTTTGCGAGGAGGACATAACTGACCTTTCGCCTGATAAACGGGCTAAGAAAGGGATGTTTCTTTCTTTTCAGACGCCACTTTCTCTCAATGGCGTCAATGCTTTTCAACTGCTGAGATTGTCGCTGGGAGAGGAGGCTGATCCCCTGAGTCTTAAAAAGGAGATTGAGGCTGTTGCCAAGAAGCTTCACGTAAAAAAAGAACTTCTTAGCCGTTCTCTTAACGAGGGTGCCTCTGGAGGCGAGAGAAAGAAGCTTGAGATGCTTCAGGCAGCCGTCATTAAGCCAAAGTTTGTTATTCTTGATGAAATTGACACCGGTGTTGACATTGATGCCTTGAAATCAATTGGCAGATTTCTTGAAGAGTTTAAGAAAGGAAGGACCATTGTTCTTATCACTCACTACTCGCGGATCCTCAGATATATCAATCCAGACAAGGTTTTGGTGATCATTGATGGTCAGATAAAGAGAGAAGGCGGTCAGGAGTTAGTGGCCGAGATTGAAGATAAGGGTTACCAGTTTTATCGCTAAAATGACTGACAATCAAAGTCTTCATTTCGATTATCGATACGGCTTCTCGATGCCAGAAAAATATGTCTTTAAGACAAGAAAGGGGCTGGATAGTGATATTGTCAAAGAGATTTCTTATTTTAAAAAAGAGCCGGTCTGGATGACTGAGTTTCGGCTTAAGGCTTATCAGGCTTTTAAAAAAAGACCTTTGCCAAGCTGGGGGGCAGATCTCTCTGGGATTAACTTTGATGACATTTATTACTACATAAAGCCGACTGAAGACCAAAAAAAAACCTGGGACGAATTGCCGAGGGAAATAAAGGAGACCTATGATAAGATCGGTGTTCCTGAGGCAGAAAAAAAGTTTCTGGCTGGAGTCTCGGCCCAGTATGAGTCGGAAGTCGTTTACAAAAGTATTCAAAAAGAACTGGCCCGCCAGGGAGTGATTTTTGTTGACATGGACACGGCCGTCAGAGACTACCCGAAGATTGTCAAAGAATACTTCGGCACCGTCGTTTCTCCTCACGATAACAAATTCGCCTCTCTTAACAGTGCCGTCTGGTCAGGCGGATCGTTTGTTTATGTTCCAACCGGAGTCAAGGTTTCGCTTCCCCTTCAGGCTTATTTTCGAATTAACGCCAAGAATTTTGGCCAGTTTGAAAGAACTCTTATCATCGCCGAGGAAGGGAGCTATGTTCACTACATTGAAGGGTGTACGGCGCCAATTTACACAAGTGACTCGCTTCATGCTGCCGTTGTTGAGATTATTGTCAAGAAAGGCGCCAGAGTTAGGTACACCACCGTTCAAAACTGGAGTAAAAATGTCTACAATCTAGTCACCAAAAGAGCCAAGGTTGAGGAAGAGGCGGTAATGGAGTGGGTTGATTGCAACATCGGCAGCAGAGTAACAATGAAGTATCCTTCATGCATCCTTGCCGGCAGAAAAGCCCGGGGAGAGGTTTTGTCGATTGCTTATGCTTCGGAAAATCAGCTTCAGGATGCTGGGGCAAAGATGATTCATCTGGCACCAGAAACCTCTTCGAGAATTATTTCCAAATCAATTGCCGGCCGAGGTGGTCGAACCTCTTATCGAGGCTTGGTCTATGTTTCACCGCGAGCTGAGTTCTCGTTTTCGTATGTCAGCTGTGATGCCTTGATTCTTGATGAGAGATCTCGCTCGGACACCTACCCGACCATGAAGATTGAAACCTGGAAAACCTTTATTCAGCACGAGGCGACGGTTGAGAGATTGGGCGAGGAGAAGCTCTTTTATCTTCAATCGCGGGGAATCAAAAAAGCTGAGGCCGAGGGGCTTTTGGTTAATGGTTTTATTGAACCAGTGACTAAAGAAATTCCCCTTGAGTACTCAATTGAACTTAATCGTCTTATCAACCTGGAGATGTCTGGTTCAGTCGGCTAGATGATTATCTTCGTCTATCTTAATTTATGATTATTGCTAAAGAAGAACCGGAAGTTATTCACCTGAAAAAAAACCAGGATTATTATTTAGTCTTTGATAAGGAGGGGAAGAGTTATGTGGTTTGGTTTGAAAACTTCTCTGGTAGACTCGTGGTTGATTTGAAAGCGTCGGAAGTTGAAGTGAATATTTATGGACTTTACTTGGGAAAAAATCAGTCTGTGTTTCAGGTTCAAACTATCCAGCATCATCGGGCGCCCAATTCACGATCAAATCTTCTCATTAAGGGAGTTTTTTATGATCAGGCTCGGTTTGTCTATGATGGTCTAATACGGATCGAAAAACAAGCTCAGAAGTCTCACGCTTACCAGAAAAATCAAAACTTGGTTCTTTCTTCTCAAGCGAAGGTTGAGTCCAATCCCAATCTCGAGATCTTGGCCAATGATGTTTTCTGCACTCACGGCTCAACCACTGGTTTTTTAAATGAGGAAGAGATTTTCTACTTGATGACTCGTGGCTTGAGTCTAAATAAAGCTAAACAGCTCCTGGTTGACGGATTCATCGAGGAAGTTAGGCAAAAGATAGATCAGATTGTTAATCAAAAACCTTAGCTGATCATGTTGGCCACAAAGAAAGATTTTCCTGTTTTCAAGAACAATCCTGGCTTGATTTACCTTGATTCGGCCGCCACCTCGCTTAAGCCAAAGTCAGTCATTGAAAAAATCACCGAGTACTACTCTGCTTACTCAGCCAATGTTTTTCGTGGCGTCTACCGGATCTCCGAGAAAGCGACAGATGAGTTTGAGACCGCTCGAAGGTTAGTAGCGGAACTTATTGGTGGAGATAAAGACGAGATTATTTTTACCCGAAACACGACAGAGGCGATAAATCTAGTTGCCTACAGTTTGGGAAGAAAGATCATCGACAAAGACGACGAGATTATTCTTTCAATCATGGAGCATCACGCTAATTTTGTTCCCTGGCAGGCGCTTGCCAGCGAAACCGGCGCCAAGCTAAAAATTCTCAATATTGACGACCAAGGTTTTCTTGAGTGTCATGATAATTTAGAAAAAAAACTCGCCCCGCTTATTACCAGAAGAACCAAGATTGTTTCGTTGGTTCTTGTTTCCAATGTCTTGGGAACGATCAATCCAGTCTTAAAAATTTTTAAGTTGGTCAAAAAGGTCAACTCAAAGATTATTAATGTTGTTGATGCCGCCCAGGCGGTTCCTCATCAAGAGGTTAATGTTAGAGATCTTGGCGCCGATTTTTTGGCTTTTTCTTCTCACAAAATGCTTGGGCCAACCGGTGTTGGCGTTCTTTGGGGGAAGAAAGAGATTCTCAAGGAGATCTTTCCTTTTAACTTCGGTGGAGAGATGATCGAGACGGTGACAATCAAAAAAACAACCTTCAAGAAACCGCCGCATAAGTTTGAAGCCGGAACGCCGGCTATTGGCGAGGTGATTGGTTTGGGTGAGGCGATTAGGTATTTGAAAAAGATCGGTCTAAAAAAAATCGCTGATCATGAGCGGACCTTGACAACAATGGCTCTAAGAAGACTAAAAGAGACGTTTGATAAGAAAATCACCATCTTTGGCCCGGCTGATCCGGAAAAAAGAGCCGGGATAATCTCATTCACTTTCAGCAACTTTCATCCTCATGATATTGCCTCGATTTTGGATAAGCAGGGTATTGCCGTTCGCGCTGGCCATCACTGCGCCATGCCGCTTCATCAGCGTCTTGGACAGCTGGCGACCACGCGAGTGAGTTTTTATCTTTACAATGATCTTGAGGATATAGAACACTTGATTGATGGCCTTAAGAAAGTTGAAACTCTTCTTGGTAAATGAATCTTTACAGTGAGCTTATTCTAGATCACTATCGTTATCCCCGAAACTTCGGCCGGCTTGATCAGCCGACTCACTTTTCTCAGGCCGCCAACCCCTTTTGTGGTGATGAGCTGGCTGTTTACCTAATGGTCAGTGGTTCAAAGATCCAGAAGATAAAGTTTTCCGGAAAAGGGTGTGCTTTGTCAATTGCCTCGGCCTCGATGGTTACCGAGTTTTTAAAAGGTAAAAGTGTTTCATATTTGAAAAAAGTTACCAAAGACTTTATTATTAAGATGCTAGGGATTGAGATTGGACCGACAAGATTAAAATGCGCTCTTTTGATACTCGAAGCAGTTTCAAGGTTAAAAGTTTCCTCAAACAAATAATGACTAACAATCTTTTTGATTCGAAAAAACCTTCAGGTCCAGTTAAAACTCGGGGCTACATTGTTTATGTTGATCGATCCTTGTGCATCGGGGCGGCCACCTGTGTAGCTGTCTCGGAAAAAACCTTTGCTCTTGATTCAGAAGCCAAGGCCGTGATTCTCAAGACGGCTGATCAGGAGAAGATTGAGACGATTATTGATGCAGCTAAAGCCTGTCCTGTCTCAGCGATCATTATTGAGGACGAAAAAGGGAATCGAATCTATCCCAAGGAATAAACAAGATGGCAACCCTCTCAGTAAAAATCGGTGGCGAGGCCGGCTTTGGAATTATGACGACCGGCTTGCTTTTCTCCAAGGTGGCTGCCCGTTCTGGCTATCATATCGTCGATTATATTGAGTACCCCTCTCTAATTCGGGGTGGCCACAATGCTTACGAAATCACCTTCTCGGATCAACCAATCACTGCTCTTAAGAAACAAGTTGACTTTCTTGTTTGTCTCAATGAAGACACCTTTAATAAACAAAGACATCTTCTTCATTCAGAAAGCGCGGTTATTTTTGACGGTGATGAGTTCAATTTTGAGGCGCCATTTATTAAGGTAAAGGTGCCATTCAAAAAGATCATTGATGAGCTAAAAGGCAAGGTAGTGATGAAAAACACCATCGCTCTTGGAGCTCTTCTGGCTCTTGTCGGCGGTAATTTGGTCATACTGGATGACCTAATTAGAGAGCAATTTTTGAAGAAGGGCGAAAAAGTGATTTTTTTCAATCAAAGTTTTGCTCACGCAGGTTTTAACTTCGTTAAGGAGAACTACTCTCACTTAATAAAAGACTACTTAAAAGAAAGAGAGTCCAAAGAGGCTCAACTGGTTCTTTCGGGTAATGATAGCTTTTCTCTTGCAGCAGTGGCGGCCGATTGCCGATTGTATGCTTCTTACCCGATGACACCATCCTCGTCGGTTTTGTCAACTCTAGCTTCCTGGCAGAGCGAGACAAAAATGATTGTTCGCCACGCGGAAGATGAGATCTCGGTCATTAACACGGCTCTTGGTGCTTCCTTTGCCGGGGTCCGGTCAGCGGTAGGTACCTCCGGCGGTGGTTTTTCTTTAATGGTCGAAAGCATCTCTTTCGCCGGGGTGGCCGAGATACCAATCGTTATTTTTCTCGCCTCTCGGCCCGGACCGGCGACTGGAATGCCGACCTGGACCGAACAAGGAGACCTATTGTTTGCTTGTTTTGCCGGCCACGGTGAGTTTCCAAAGATTGTTCTTGCCCCAGGTGATCAAGAAGAGATGCTCGAACTGACCCTCAAAGCCTTTGACTTGACTGATTACTATCAAACACCAGTGATTGTTCTGTCAGATATGTATCTATCTGAGGGCCATCGAAGCTTAAGAAAAAAAAAGGTTGAGGAGATTCTCTTTCAATACCACGTCAACCGAGGCAAGCTGAATCTCAACGGTACAACTTCGTTACCCTCTTCTTTGCCAAGGAATTTTTTGAGATATCAGGTCACGGATGATGGCATCTCTGAGAGACTCATTCCTGGAACTTCTGGCTTTTTTTACCAGGCTAACTCATACGAACATCTTGAAGATGGTCACACAACTGAAGAGGCCAAGCCTAGAAAAGATCAGGTTGACAAAAGAAACAGAAAATGGATAACTTATCTTGCCAGAGACTTTTTCTTGCCAAAGTTTTATGGTAGTCAAGAGGCGGAGATTGTCTTTGTCTCCTGGGGAGCAAATAAGGGGACGATTCTTGAGGCTCAGCGTCTTCTTAGAGATAAAGGACTAACAACAGGCTTTTACCACTTCACGCATCTTTATCCTTTGGACAGAGAGAAAGTGAGGCAGTTATTTTCTTCCAACAAAAGATACATTCTTGTTGAAAACAATTCCTGGGCTCAGTTTGGCAAGTTGTTGGCCATGGAGACAGGGGTGATCGTCGAGGAAAAGATTCTTCGATATGACGGCCGGCCGATTGAGGTTGGCGATATTTTTGGCTTTTTTAGTTAAAATAGATTGAAGGTCGTATGACAACGATTCAGGAATTTGCCGGTTACCCGCCAACTTGGTGTCCCGGCTGTGGCAACTGGCCAATTGGTCAGGCAATCAAAAAAGCTCTGGTTGATCTGGGTTATTCACCTGATAAAGTCGTCATCGTTTTTGGAGTTGGTTGCAGTGGTAATATGAATGACTTCGTTAATGCCTATGCGATTCACTCTCTTCATGGCCGAGCTCTACCCAATGCTATTGGTGTTAAGCTTGCCAACCATCGACTGCCGGTGATTGCCATTGTTGGTGATGGAGACTGTTATGGCGAGGGTGGCAATCATTTTCTTCATGCTTGCCGAGGTAATCACGATATCACAGTCCTTGTTCACGACAATAGTGTCTATGGACTAACCACCGGCCAGTCAGCTCCAACTTCACCTAAAGGTTTTAAATCAAAATCAACGCCGCAAGGAATGATTGAGATACCGATAAATCCTTTGGCTTTGGCTCTTACCCAAGGAGCCACTTTTGTCGCTCAGGCCTTCTCTGGCGATCTTATTCATTTAATTGAGATAATTAAGTTAGCAATTCGTCATCGTGGTTTTTCTTTGGTCAACATTCTTCAACCATGCATCACTTTCAACAAAGTCAACACGTACGAGTACTACTTTCAGCGCACTTACAAGCTTAGTCTTGATCATACCAAAGATGACTATCGTCTAGCTCTGAAAAAGTGTTTAGAGAACAATGAGGAGAAGTATCCATTGGGAATTATTTATCAAGTAGAAAAACCAACATTTCACGATCAATTACCCCAGTTTAGTGATGATGTCCCTCTTATCGAAAAAGAAAAATTTAAAGATTTAGACAGACTGATAAATCTTTTCCAATGAAATTTAGGTTAAAATTTTGAACATTTTTTTTGTTTGGTGTGATTAAACAACCTAAATTAACTATGAGAATATCCTATAGAAAATTAACTTGACAATTAGCAGATAATTTGTTATACTGCTAAAAACATGTCATTTTTACTTGGAGCGCCACAGAGATCTGTTTTTTTGATTTCAGCCGTTCGTGACACAGTTGTTTTCCCAGGTACAGAAAACGTCCTTGTTTTTGGCCGTCCCAAGAGTGTCAACGCAATCAATCAGGCTCTCAAGGGAGAAAAAAAACTCGTTCTTCTCCTTCAAAAAAATCCCGAGCAGGAAAATCCCAAGAAAGAAGATCTTTATCAAATCGGTGTTTTAGTTTCTATAGAAAAAGTCGCCTACGGCGAGAAGGGAGAGATAAATACCTTAGTCAAAGGTCTAGAGAAGGTCAAGCTAGTAAACTTTACCCGGGAAGATGATTATTTTGAAGGTAGCTTTGAGATTGTCAAGGATAATCTGAAGGTCGATGAAGAAGTTGAGGCGATGGTTAAGTTTCTCTCGTCCAAGATCAAAGAAGCAATTAATCTTGGTAAATCGATTGATTTTGTTTTTTTGATGAACCTTCTTAATATCAATAATCCAGCAATCTTTGCTAATCAAATGGCTGTGGTCCTTGATATTAAACCTCATGAGAGACAGAAGCTTCTTGAGGAAAGTGATATAAATGAGCGGCTAAA
This sequence comes from Patescibacteria group bacterium, assembly GCA_025057905.1. GTDB lineage: Bacteria > Patescibacteriota > Microgenomatia > UBA1406 > GWC2-37-13 > GWC2-37-13. The sequence continues at coordinate 65,131 of JANWUX010000001.1, read as the reverse complement.
GAAAGAGGTTGACTATCTAAGCCGGGAAGTCAAGATTCTTGAGATTGAACAGAAGCTGTCCTCAAAAACTCAAAAAAGATTTGAGCAGGGGATTAGAGAGAACATTCTTCGAGAAAAGATGAGGATGATCGAGGAAGAATTAGGGGAGAAAGAAGACCAGAAAGAGATAAATGAGTACGAAGAGAAGATAAAAAAAGCCAAGATGCCGACTGAGGTAGAAAAGAAAGCGATGAAAGAGTTGAAACGACTTCGCCAAATGTCTCAATTTAATCCGGAAACCTCTTATATTCGAACTTACCTCGATTGGCTGATTGAACTTCCCTGGTCGATTTCTTCGGCAAGCAAGATTGATATCAATAAAGCTGAAAAAATTCTCAATGAGGATCACTACGGTCTAAAAAAAGTAAAAGAGAGAATTCTCGAGTATTTAGCAGTTCTTGAGCTAAAAAAAAATCGCAAAGACCTTAAAAAGACAAGACAGCCGACTATTATCTGTTTTGTTGGCCCACCAGGCGTCGGTAAAACTTCTCTGGGAAGGTCAATTGCTAGAGCTCTCGGAAGAAAGTTCGTCAAAGTCTCTTTAGGTGGAATAAGAGATGAAGCAGAGATTCGGGGTCATCGCCGAACTTATGTTGGTGCCTTGCCTGGTCGAATCATTCAAGGGATAAAGCAGGTCGGGACAAAAAATCCAGTCTTTATGCTGGATGAAATTGACAAGATTGGTCGGGATTACCGGGGCGATCCCTCAGCAGCACTTCTTGAAGCTCTAGATCCGGAACAAAATCATTCATTCTCGGATCATTATTTGGAGGTGCCTTTTGATTTGTCAGAGGTTTTCTTCATCACCACCGCTAATATTCTTGACACTATACCACCGGCGCTTCTTGATAGGCTAGAAGTGATTAATTTCCCCGGCTACACTGAAGATGAAAAGTTTCACATTGCCAAAAGCTACCTGATACGCAAGCAACTGGAAGTTAACGGCCTCAACGAGAAAGAACTCAAGATCACTGGTAAGGCAATAAAAAATCTTATTCGCCGCTACACGCGTGAGGCCGGGGTCAGAGAGCTAGAAAGACAGATTGGGACGATTATGAGGAAAGTTGCCCGGGGCATCGTTGAGAAAAAATATCAGCGGAAAATCGTCACCGCCAACAATCTAACTAAGTTCCTGGGTCCATACAAATACTCCTCTCAAATGATTGAGGAAAGAGACAATGTGGGTATTGCCACGGGCTTAGCCTGGACCCAGGCCGGCGGCGATATTCTTTTCATTGAAGTGGTTGTCATGCCAGGAAAAGGCGGTCTAACCCTTACTGGTCATTTAGGCGAGGTGATGAAAGAGTCATGTCAAGCAGCTCTTTCTTATATTCGCTCCCGCTATCAGCAATTTAACCTTCCGGAAAAATTATTTCAAAAAATTGACCTCCACGTTCATGTCCCTGAAGGTGCGGTCCCCAAAGATGGACCGTCGGCTGGATTAGCCATCGTGACAGCAATGGTTTCAGCTTTGACGAAGATTTCGACTGACAGAAGGGTGGCGATGACTGGGGAGATTACTCTTCGGGGCCGAGTTCTTGAAATCGGCGGGGTGAAAGAAAAGGTGATTGCCGCTCACCGAGCCGGAATCAAAACTGTGATTCTTCCCAAAGACAACAAGAAAGATTTAGAGGACATTCCGTCGTATGTTCTTGAAGATCTTAAGTTTGTTTATGTCACCCATGTTGATCAGGTTTTGAAGGTGGCTTTAAAAGAAGCGATTGTTTCTAGGAAAAGCTCAGTTGGTGACCGATCTTTTTAAGAATCAAGTTCCTAAATTGAAAACTAAGAGAAAAAAAACGATAAAGATTTTTCCTAATAATCAGATCAAAACTGCCTACTAGCTCGATAAAGGTTGTTCCATAACCGCTCTTAAACCGGGTAAAGCCTGCCCAGGGATGATCTGGGTGATAGTCCGGGGGCAGAGATCCCCACAGATCAAACATCTTTGCTCCTTTGGCCTTGGCAAATCTGACTGCCTCCCACATCAGCAAGTTCGAGCCCATTAGATTTCGATGCTCTTTTGAGCTGCCTCCATAAACATAGTAGGCAACATTCTCATAAATCCAAATTTGAAAGGCCGCCAAAGGATAGTCATTAAAAAAAGCCACCAAGATGTGAGTAATCTTTCCTTTGAGGTTAGCCCAGACGACCTGATGATAAACCTTGTTGTGGCCAAAGTAACCCTGACGGCGGCTGGTTTGAAAATAAAGATCAGTAAAAATCTTAAAGCCAGTTTCATTAGACATCTCTTTAACAATCACCCCTTTTCTCTGGGCGAGCCGGATGTTATAGCGAGTTTTAGGATGCATGTTTTTTAGTAACTCTACCTCAGTTTTTCTTAAATCGAGAATCTGAGTCCATTGAGGAAAGAGAGAATGGCGTGAGCGAACGATTTCTAGATGATATCTAGATCTTAGCTCTTCCAACCACCGGTCACTATCAACGACGCTCTTTTCTTCATAGGGTTCGAGCTTTACAAAAATTAATTTTGATTCTCTTCCAAACTGATAAATTTTTCTTAAGGCATCGGCTGAAGGTAGTTTTGATCGAGGCAGGTAGCCTACTCGATAATCTATTAGAGGTAAAGGATGGATCGATAGAAGAAGACCATTAACTCTTTTGGTCGCTACCCCTAACTGATTTCGAACCTTGGCCCAAAACTCTGATTGAAGAGGATGAGATTGAACTTGACTGATCATTGATTTGATTATGAGGTTTTTTTTCCTTTGACAGTCTCAATGATTGCTGTTAATGTTACCTGACCGCACTTTTCCCAAGAAAATTCCTTAACTCGTTGATAGCCTTTCTTGATCAGCGTTTCCCTCAGAGCTGGCTGTTCAATCAAAGATTTTATTTTCTCAAACAAACTTAAAGGATTGGTTGGGTCAAAATAAAGGCAGGCATCGGCGCCAACTTCCGGCAGTGATGAACTGAAAGAGGCAATTACTGGACAACCATAGCTCATTGCCTCAAGAATCGGAATTCCAAATCCCTCATAAAAAGAGGGCAGGACAAAACAAAAGGCATTTTTATAAAGGTAAATGAGCTGATTGTCGCTAATGTAGTCAGTGAAGTATACGTCTTTTTCCAAGCCAAGTTGGCTAACAAGAGTGAATATCTTATGATAGAGCCAGCCTTTTTTGCCGGCAATGATTAGTTCAAACTCCGGGTAAAGATATTTGAGTTTTTCAAAAGCAAGAATTAGAGCGGATAGGTTTTTTCTTGGCTGAAGCGTTCCGACATAGAGAAGGAAAGGTCGTAATCTTCGGCGACGATCTTTGAGAATTAATTCTTCAGACTTACCGTTTGGTCTCTTTTCAAAGCCGTTGTAAATAACTTGAATTTTTTTTTCTGGTAAACGGTAGACTCTCAGCAGATCTTTTTTAGTTGTTTGAGAGACGGCGATTACTTTTGTTGCTTTTCTGACTGAATAGCTTGTCCAATGGCGAAGCTGAATTAGATCTTTGATCAAGAAATCTTTGGGGTAGAAGATGAAGGAAAGATCATGAATGGTGACAACGCTGGGAAAGGACAAAAATCTAGGTAGGTAATGAGCGGGTGAGAAGAAGACGTCAAGTTCTTTTTTTCGAAAAAGAGCTATCGGCAAAAAAACCTGCGACCAAAGACATTTTCCCTTGATAACTTCATAGCGAAAGAAAGGAGAGGAGGCCGGCAAGTCTTTTCTGGGATAAGATTTGAGATAGACGGTAAACTGAAGCTCTTTTTTAGCTCTCTGGCGAAAGTATTTTAAAAGATTGAGGGTGTAGACGGAGACACCAACTTTTTCTTCGACATTGGCCTCATTCCCGTCGACGCCAATTTTCATACTTGATATTATAGTAGACTCCCTCAAGCCGATCGGCAATTAGGGGCCAGCTGTACTTTTTCTTGACAAGATTATGAGCATTTATTCTTACTTTTTGATAAAGATCTTTATCTATGATGATTTTCATCATTTGACTTACAAACTCTTCTGGAGTTTCGGCCAAGAGCACTTCCTGGTCTGCTTTTACTTCCAAGCCATTGACGCCAATCTTTGTTGAAATGATAGGTAGACCAGTGGCCATGGCTCCCAAAATCTTGAGACGAGTTCCGCCCGGACCAAAGATCGGGGCGATAAATACCGTTGCTTGGTCATAAAGTTTTTTAATCAGCTTTTGGTTGTTTGAGTTTATATTAAGAATCAATAATTTCTCCTCACTTTTTTGAGTCAGTTTGTGAGATAAATTCTGGCCGGCAATGATGAACTTAAAATTAGTGGTTTTTTTTGCAATGGGGTAGATTTTTTCGATCAGATACCAGGCTGCCTCAATATTCTGAAGCCAGGAAAAGTTGCCGACAAAAAGAGCGATTGGCTGACTAAAATCTTTTTCCAGCAGTTTTTTTACAAAAAGATCCTCACCGGCGCCATTTGGAACGATAACGGGCATGATGGCTGGAAGGTGAGAGCTAATGATTCTGGCATCTTCTTCAGAAACAGTGCCCACTTTGGTCGCCTTTTTCCAAAAGTGAATTTCTGTATTTTTGAGTTTGTTGATGTCAAGAGAAAAAAGCCATCGGACAAAAAAAGGGAGAGAGTTGACAAAATGCTGATAGACTCGGTACTCAATTGTTTGTTCCAAAAGAAATATCGGAATCGTTGTTTCTGGCAGGTGGGGCATAACGTAAAAAGTTTCCGCATGAATGATATCGAAGTTTTCTTTGGCAAGGAGAGTTTTTAACAAGTCTCTTGCCTCTTTAGAATAATTTCTGACAACCAGAAACGGTGAAGTCGAAAAGATGGCTTTGAAAACGTTAGAGATCGTAAACGGCCTTGACGACCGGCGACAAAAATAGATCTTTTTGCACAAAGATTGAAGATTTTTCTGATAGTTTTTCTCTTGATCACTTTTGTACAGGCACACAAGATGAACTTGGTGACTTTTGGAAAGGTACTTGAGGAGATTAAAGGTTCTTATCTGTCCCCCTGAAGACGGAGGATAGGGAACGTAAGGAGTTAGCATGAGGATTTTCATTGAAGCTTAAACAGAGAAAAATTTTCATTTTCGAAAATCACAGGGTATTTTTTCTTTAGTTCTTCAATTGTCTGTCTGTTGGAAGTCGCCAGGAACTGATAGCCAAGTTTTTTTAAGGTTTCTGGATCTTTGTAAATTGCTGGAGCTCCTTTTCGTTCCGAGAGGTATAAAAGAGTGGTGTCGCCAAATCTATCAACAACAATCTTGCTCTCCGGCGCGGTAAGAGTTTTAATTAAGTTAGCTTGCTGAATTAGTGAAACTGAATAGTGATAATGATTTCTGACCTCAAAAAAAGAAAAAGCCCAAGAAGCGCAGATGATAAAGAAAATCATCAAGCCAGCAAGAAAGGGACTAAAAACTTTTCTGTTTTCAAGAATAAAAGCCACTCCTAAGCCACAGAAGATGGCCAGGGTTGGCAAGATTAAAGTTTGGTAATAGTCGTGCTGAACATTACCTCCCTGAAAAGTGAAAAGATAACCAAGGGAAGCAACCAAAAATGAATGAAGAAACTTCTTTTTTGCTCGGCTGATTATTCCCAAAATCAGGAAAAAACTCAGGTAGCCACCAAGAATCAAGTTGTTGATTCGCTCCAAAAAAATCCAGCGGAAGAATGCTGGCCGAAAGAAGATTGATTCCAGTCCTGCCGGGGTGTGGGCACTGGCGATCAACCAGTCACTAGCCGGAATGCCCTCTGGGAAATTCCTGATGTGTAGTCGCCAAAGAAAAAATGGCGTCAAGGAAAGAAGAACATAGAAGTAAAAAGATAATTTTCTAAGAAAAGTTAATCCTTCTCGCTTAAAAAAGAGGTAAAGAAGAGGAAAAATGAAAAAAATAGTTGTTGGTTTGGCAAGCAATCCAAGGCTAAAAAAAATCGCTGACAGGCAGTAAAGAATAATATTTAAAAATATTCCTTTAGCTCGGCGCTGGTTGAAAAGATAGAGAAAGAATATCGCCAGTACCGAAAAACCAAGAGCGGTTGTTTCCGGAAGAATCACCCGACTATAGAAAACAAAAAAGGGCATAATGGCATAAACAAGAGCTCCAAAAACTGCAGCCCATCGATTCTTTTCCTTTAGCAAAAAATAATAAACGAGAAAAATAATCACAAGACTGAAGAAAATTGATGTTAGTCTTCCCCAAATCTCAAGCGAGATAAATGATAAATTCTTGTGAAGAAAGGCAAAGATAGCGTTGTAGACTGGAAATTCAACCATCCGCCATCCCTGGGGATTCTCTTTCCCTGATTGAATGCTCGAGAGATCAAAATATCTTGGTTTAAGAAGATTGAAGTCTTCTTGAAGGAAGATTTTGGCGACAGCGGCGGTATCGGTCTGGCGCCAGGAATGAAAATCAGCTAAGGGAATATCAATTTTATAAAAACGAAAGAGCAAACCGAGGAAAATAATAAGACTAACCAGAAAATAGTCAATGACTTTCATTTTTTATAGCTAATTTTCTAAAACCTACTAAAAGGCCAGCTATCATCCAAAAAGTGAAGGCAACCTTGGAGGCCTCAAAAACATCAATGTAGGTGGCATTGACAAGAAGGGCACCCAGACCGAAGGCAAAGCCGGCTAGAAGAAGATTTTGGTCTTGAAATTTGTTTTTTAAAGATAGAAATGTTTCTTTTAAGATGAAGAACAAAATCAGGAAAAAACTTAAAGTTCCCAAAAGACCAAACTCACCCAGCCAACGAAGATAGTCATTGTCGGTGGCTTCAGTCAGAGACGAGGGGCCAGTGCCCAAAAAAGGATTTTTCATCAAGGCGTTTATGGCTCTTGGCCACTCGATCTGGAGACGAGTGGCAAAAGAGATGTCGGAAACTATGGTATTAACCGGCTTGATGTTAGCCGAAAGAGTGGCGATGTACACCTCTTTTTTTTCTTCGGTGATTTTTCCAGTTGCAGCAGCTTCCTGAATTTTTTTTTGGATGATCTCTTGTTTAAAGGTTTCAATGTTAAATTCCTCCTTGTTTCGGTTTGGCACTTTTTTTATTTCTTGTTTTATCTTTGCTAAAGCCTTTTGCTCCTGTTGACCCAGCTTGAGGTAAAATGTCCCGGCGGGCAGTTCTTTTGTGGTGATTTTTTGGCCAATATAGACAGCACCAGTTTTTTCATCAACCAAGATAGTTCTGATCTGAAAAGTTCTCAAAAATCTCTCAGTCATCTCTCCAGTAGCCGTTATCAAAATGACGGTGAGAACAAAGATAGTTAAAGATAGCCGAAATTTCTTGAGAAGAATCAAAAATGAAAAAACAGTCAGAATATAAGCAATGAAGGAAATCCGGGAGACAGTGTAGATAAGAATCAATAAACACAGAAAAAAAAGCGCCAGATACCGACGCTGATTTCTAAAAAGGTAAAAGCTAAGAACTAGTGGGATAAAAAAAACAAGATAGGAGGCTAGATCATAGTGACCAGCAAAGGTGGAAGAGATCCGAGCTTCAGGTGTTAAATAAAGCAAATAGCCTTTGGCATATTCAGGATTCATTGTTTGAACAGCTGGGAAGTTAAGGAATTTCTGGCCTAGGCCATAAAGACAAACTAGAAAGATGGCAACAAAAAAGTATCTCATCATCTGAAAGAAGTCATTTTTGTTTTTGATAAGAGAAAGACCAATAAAAAAAACGATCATGTACTCAACGCGTCTTAGAGAATGAAGCAGGCCAAGATGAAGATGTTCAATTGTCTTGGTGACAAAGGTATTCCAAGCAAAAGAAAGAAAGACAAAGAACCAAAAAATAAGAAATAGAATCAAAAACTGCCTGTTTAGAGAGACTCTTCGCCTAATTACCTGGATCAGAAAAACAGCCGCAAGAAGACTGAGATAGAGATCTTCGGCTCTGATGGCAATATAAGTGTAGTTGATCATCCGAAGAGGCAGCTTTGGCCAAAGGGGAACAATAAAAATAAAACCAATAAACAACCATCGAAGAAGATTGTTGTCAATGATTTTAAACAATTTGCCAAGCTCTTTCATAAGTTTTGACAAGATAGTCATCTTTTCTTAGTTTACCAACAACGAGAGCAATCATGGCTTTAAGTCTTAAAAGGAGTCGAAGAATGAAGAGGGACAGCTTTGAATAGTGTTTCTGATAAAAAAAAACCAGGCCTCGGTAAACCTGGAGAATCGGGACGGTTTTTTTGCCCGAGGAGGCAAAGCCAAGATGAATGACCTTTGCGGTAGGATAGAAGTAGGTATTCCAACTTAGTTTTCTTGCTCGATATAAAAGATCCACCTCTTCCATATACATAAAAATTTTCTCATCAAAACCTCCAAGCTGTTCAAAGTACTCTTTTTTGGTCAATAGACAGGCTCCGGATACCCAGTCAACCTTTTCTAGTTTCGATGGAGAAAATCGTGTCAGTCCCCAATAATCACCTTTAAGAAAGAGAGCGGCAAAGACGACTGGCAATCGAAAAAAGTGAGCCGCTGAGGGTTGTGGGGAGAGATCGTTGTTGAGAAGTTTTGGTCCGAGAAAATTAATCTTGTTCTCATTGTCTTTGTATAAAGCAAACATTTTTTCTATAGCTCGATCAAGAATGATTGTGTCTGAGTTTAAAAAGAGTAGATAGCGACCTTTGGCTTTCTTGACGGCCAAGTTGTTGGCCCGACCAAAACCTAAGTTCTCTGGCAAACAGATTAACTGGTTAGTATTGCTTTTTTTTAACAAATATTTTTTGAGTATCTCTACTGAGCCGTCAGTTGAATGATTATCAACGACAATGAGTTCATAATTGATTTTTGAGCAGCGGAGGGAACGATCAACCGATACCAGACACTCTTGGGTAAGCTTCTTGGTGTTATAAGAAACGATAATTATTGACAGGTCAGTTTGGCTGATTTTTTTCTTCATTTGGATGGCTTTGGGCTTTGCTTTATTATATAATAGTTAGATCCAGAGAGCTAGCATAGCTCAGTGGCAGAGCAGTCGTTTCATAAGCGACGGGTCGGGGGTTCGAGTCCCTCTGCTAGCACAGGCAAAAACAGAAAAAAATGAACAATCTGACTGATCGGGATATTCTTGGAGAGGTAATAGAAAAAATTACCCTTCAAGACTACTCAAAAAAGCCGGTGATTGAGGGGGTGAAGATTGTTGGCCTTCGGCTCCTGAGCGGTGAGGACGGTACTTTTGAGGAACTGCTTCGTTTAAGCGAGGGTGGGATAAGTGATCTATTTCCGGGGTTTAATCTTCGACAAATTAATCGATCTAAGATTGTTCCTGGGGCGATAAAAGCCTGGCACCTTCATTACTCACAAGAAGACATCTGGTATGTTCCACCGGAGGATCATCTTTTTTTGGGTTTGTGGGATCTTCGGAAAAAATCGCCAACCAGGAATCTGAAAATGAAAATTATCATGGGTGCCGGTCAATCGAAACTTGTTTACATTCCTCGAGGAGTTGCCCATGGTGTTGCTAATGTTTCTCAGAAGGAAGCAACGGTGATTTACTTTGTCGATCGTCAGTTCAATCCGGATCGGCCCGATGAACGGCGACTACCTTGGGATCTGGCAGGGGCGAATTTTTGGCAGATAAAAAGAGAGTGAATGAAAAAAACAATCTATCTCTTGAAGTTTGGAGGAAGTGTCATCACCGATAAAGATCGGCCACAGGCGATAAACTTCTCCCAGGTTGAAAACCTTTGTCACCAGATTTCTCAGATCAAAAAAAACCACCCCTCTCTAAGACTGATTATTGGCAACGGCGCCGGTTCGTTTGGTCACTATTTTGCCTTAAAACACAAAAAAAATGCCTTGTTGACAGGTTTCTCCAGATTTGGATTTTGTGAAATTAGCTTTTTTGTCAGGAAGTTGAATCTGGCCATTCTTGAGAAACTGTTAGCTGAAGGGGTACCCAGTTTCTCACTTCCACCGGCATCTTTTTTAATCTCAAAAAATCAAAAGAGAAAGAAAATCTTCATCGAGCCTCTGATTTGTTGTCTTGAAAGAGAAATTGTTGGTATTGTATTTGGTGACATTATTTTTGACATGGCTATTGACTCAGTGATCTTTTCGACAGAAAAAATTTTCAGAGAATTGACAAAAGAACTCCTGAGACGAGGTTATTCAGTTGATCAAATAATCTACTGTTCTGATGTTGACGGAATATATGATGAAAAGGGAAAGGTGATAGAAAAAATTAACCAAGAGAATTTTCCTGAAATAAAGAAAAAAATAATTTGGTCAGTGAAAAAATTTGATGTCACAGGAGGGATTCTTCACAAAATCAAGGAGTCACTGAAGATCGCCGAAGAGTTTGGTATCTCTTCTTTCATTTTCAATGCCAATAAAAACAATAATCTGGTCAAGCTGTTTGAGGGAAAAACAGTTGTTGGCACCCGAATTGAGTGAGATTATTGCCCAAATCTTCTTCGGCGTCTTTGATAATCATCAAGGGCTTTCTTGAGTTCTTTTTCATCGAAGTCGGGAAAGTACTTGTCGCAGAAATATAACTCGGCGTAATTCGACTGCCAGAGCATGAAACCTGAAAGCCGTTTTTCTTTTCCGGTTCTAATGATTAGATCAGGGTTAGGATAGGGAAGTTGAGAGGTATCGAGAAGTTGACTAAATTTTTTTTCATCAATATGGTTTGGGTCACCAATTTTTCTTATGGCTCTAATTATCTCATCCCGACCTCCGTAATCAAGGGCAAAGCATAAAAATCTCTCAGTAAACTTTTGAGTCACTACCTCTGCCTCGATAATTTTTTCTCGAAGTTTTTGATCAATTCTATCTTTTCTGCCCAGGTGAATGAGTCTTATTTTTTTTTGAATTGCCTCTTCAAGGTAAATGTCGATTGCCTGACGGAAAATCTTCATCAGATAATAAATCTCTTTTTTGGTTCGTTCCCAGTTCTCTGTTGAAAATCCCCAGACGGTTAAGATGGGAATTTTCAAACTAAAAATGAAGCTGGCAAGTTTTTTGAGATTTTCTAGACCTTCTTGATGACCACGAGAGATTGGCAAACCTTTCTCTTTTGCCCATCTTCGATTGCCATCAGGAATTATCGCCAGATGATGAGGAAGATTGACCATCTTTTTTAGGATAATTCTCATCCCAATCTTTTATGTAGCATATCTTGTCTCTCAAGTTTTCCGGCAGATATTCTTGGTTAACTTTTTTGCCGGTGAGTTTCTCAATCAGCCACTGATAGCGAATGTGACCTTGATCAAAACCAAGCTGCTGATCGAGAAGATTTTTCTGATTTCTTAAATGAAGGGGAATTGAACCAGGATTGATGGTTTCTAGATCTTTCAATGCTTCTTGAAGGCCAGTCGTGACAGCAATCGACTTTTGGGCGCAGGCCAAATAGGTAGCGGTCTGAGCTAATATCAAGGCTGCCTCGGGCATTCCGATCATTTGAACAGCTTCGAGACAGGTAGTTGCTAAAATCAGAGCCGTTGGTTGGGCATTGCCAATGTCCTCACTGGCAAAAATAACCATTCGCCGAGCAATAATTACTGGGTCTTCGCCAGCTTTGATCATTCGGGCCAAATAATGAAGAGTAGCATCGGGATTACAGCCTCGCATTGACTTGATAAAGGCGGAGAAAGTATCGTAGTGGAGATCGCCGTTTTTATCGTAGGAAATGGTTTTTATCTGAATGGCTTTTTTGATTGTTTCCAAATCTATTTTTCTTGACAGGTTGACTGCCAATTCCAAAGCATTAATCGCTTTTCGAGCATCCCCGCAAGAAAAACTAATCAAAAACTGTAGGGCTCTCTTGTCAATTTGATGATCAGGGAAAAGCTGAAGTCCTTGGCTGATGATTTTCTTGATCTCTTGATCTTCAAGAGAGCGAAGTTTATAAACTTGACAACGGGAGAGAAGGGGAGGAATGATCTCAAATCCAGGATTCTCTGTCGTTGCCCCAATGAGAACGATCTCACCTTCTTCAATTAGTGGTAGAAAAAAAGTTTGTTGAGTTTTGTTAAGTCGATGAATTTCGTCAATAAAAACAATTATGGTCTTTTTTGAAAAAAGACTTGTTTCCTTTTGTCTTTTGATAATTTTTTTTAAGTCAGCGGTTATTTGATTTATTCCTGAAAGAGAGACAAAATCAGCTCCAAGATGTTGGCCAATTAATCGAGCTAAAGTAGTCTTTCCTGATCCTGGTGGTCCCCAAAGAATCATTGAGACAATCTTTCCCTCCTTGACCATTTTTCTTATCACTCCCTTTTCGCCAATAAGATGCTCCTGGCCGATAAACTCGTTGAGTGTCTTTGGTCGAAGTCTCTCGGTTAGTGATTGAGTCATTGTTTTAGAGAAATCCCATTTTTTTCTTGATTTCACTTAGTGTTGCTTGAGCAACGACTCGAGCTTTCTGACAACCATTCTCAATAACTTTGTCGACATAACTCTGATTTTTTTTTAATTGCTTTACTCTCTCCTGAATCGGCCTAAGTTCTTGATAGATTGCCTCAGCCAAAGTGTCTTTGATTGTTACAAATTGAAGTCTTCCTCGATGATAATCTTCCTTAAATTTTTGGTAGTTAGTTTCCGAAAGGAATAGCTTTGCCAGCAAGAAAAGGGTTTTTATACCACCGATAATTGGACCGCCAGCGACCATAGCTGTCGGAATGCTTCTGATTTTTCTTCGAATCTCCTCGAGAGAGTCGGTTAGATTGATGTAGCTTCCTTCAACCGACTTACTCATTTTTCCTTCCCCTTTAAGAGAAGGGACATAATGACCTAGAGTAGTAAATCTTCTTGGCTCTGGAAGGTCAGTGCCATAGATCTGATTCAGTTTTCGAACAATCTCCCTGGCAACCTCCAGATGAGGTTCCTGGTCAATGCCAACGGGAACGAGGTTAGCTTTATAAACAAGGATATCTGCCGCCATCAAGACTGGGTAGTTTAAGAGAGCCATCGTGTTGCTTTCGGGATATTGCTTCACTTTTTCTTTGTACGTAGGCAGGTGTTGCATCCGAGCAATTGAAACAACCGAGGAAAGGTAAAAAGCTAGTTCAAAATGCTCTGGAACTCTTGACTGTATAAAAAGAGTTGATTTTTCTGGATTAAGACCGATAGCTAAGTACTCAATAATAATCTCTCGCTGGTTTTGACGAAGGGAGCTGGGATCAAAGGGAGTGGTTATCGTGTGAGCATCAGCCACCATGTAGAAGCATTCATAGTTTGGATTGTTCTGAAGTTCAATCATTCCCTTGACAGCGCCAAGATAATTGCCCAGATGGAGTTTTCCGGTGGCTCTAATTCCTGAAAGTACCCGTTGTTTCATTTTCTCGCTTGTCCTTTTCTGTAATTTTATCAAATTGAGCTCACTTCTCTGCTGAGAGGATATAGTTCTTAAAGTTAAAGAAGTTAACCGAGATAGTTGTTGCTCCACTAAAAGGATTTGTTAAGTTTCAGTCAGTCTTTCAGGTTCAAGAAGGCATTGGCTGCAACTACGGCAACCCACAGATTGAAGAAAGGATAAATCAAGCCAAAATCAATCGAAATGATAAGTGAATCAAGAAAATTCAGGATATTATAGGCACAAAAATTTGGAAAAGTTTTTTAGATTCATGCGATTGATTCTTTTTGTCAAAACAAAGAGTTGAAATATTAAAGCAAACTTTTGATTAGTGACGGTGATCGTATTTGAGGCGAAGGAATCGGCATTTTTTTCTTGGTATCTGGTTTGATGTTGATCGTGATTGCCAAACACAATGTTTTGGATTTTTTTGTCGTTGATGAAGTCGCCGATGACAATTACCTTCTCTTCAGCAACGGTGGTGACCTTGGCCTTGATACCTCTTTCTTTAGAGATAAGAAAAAAGTTTCCTTCTAATCCTCAGAAAAAGAAGTTTCATGGCGGCCGAAATTATTGCTCTTGAAAATTAACCACGAACCGGCAGGGCGACGACGTTAGCGGTTTTCTTTGATCTCAAAATTTAACTTCTCGATCAGTGACTAAATCCCATCAGTGATCATGTTCTCATCCAAGGGTTTTTCTTATCCTTTTTTGATGATTTTTTAATTGAATGGCAATTTGCGACATCAATTTGGTGTTTTTCAATGATTTTTTGGTTAGCTTTAAAAAAAACTTTCTCTCTCTTTCTATTCCTGGTTCATCAGTCAATGAAAGTGTTTGTTCTTTGATTTTTGATTAAATAGATAAAACTTTAGAATCAACCTCACTGAGCTTTTTGATATAGGGTTTGATTGTTTTTTTAAATTAATCCTCAAAGAAATCAAAAAAGACAGAACCCTTGTCATTTGAATTTTTTCCACCAGTGTCTGATCAATCTTTTAAAGATTTTTCTCGAAATTATCGAGCAATAACTTGAGAAATCAACTTCCTTAGAAGCCAAAGAAAGAGAATTTGGTTAAGAGAATAGTGAAAGGACCAAGGGAAATAAGGGGATTAACTCCTGCTGAGATAATCAAGCAAAGTGTCAAGTTGATAGGGTAGAACCAAAGCAAAAATTGAGGAATTTCTTTATTCTCGTGTTTTCTCTGGAATATAATCTTTCTTATAATTTTATCCTATAGGTTTTAAAGTTTCAAGTTATCTGATTGCTTTTTTTCTTTGGGGTTTAAAAACTTGGCTTGTGACTTCAAAAATTTAATTTTAAATTTCAGCCACAAGGACTTAATTGGTCTTGATAGTCTTGCAACTTAAAGTTTTTGCTGTTAAGAATTATCGTTACTGGTCCGTCATTAATGAGTCTTATCTCCATGTAGTGGCCAAAATGGCCAGTTTTAACCTTGATTCCTCTTTCAAGAAGGCTTTTAATAAGCAATTTGTAAAGATCAAGTGCCTTAGTTTCTTCAAGAGCGTTGAGAAACGAGGGCCGGCGCTGGGAAGTGTCAGCACAGAGAGTAAACTGAGAGACGAGGAGAAGTTCACCGCTCGCCTGAAGAAGATTTAGGTTCATTTTTCCATGTTGGTCAGCCATGATTCTTAAGTTAGCAATCTTCTCAGCCATCTTTATAACAACATTTTTGGTGTCCTGCTTGCAAAAGCCGACAAGAACAAGGTAGCCTCTGCCTATCTTCGAAAATAATTTATTTTCAACTCTCACTTCTGCCTCAATTACTCTTTGAATGACGACAATCATCTCTTTCTTATATTCTGACTAATTGATAATGTTGACTTTCATTATTGCAATCAAGACAGTAAATCCCAAACATATCGCGAATAATCGTTTTTTCCTTCATCTCGACTTCTGGCCAATTGGGAGGGGCTAATTTGTCATCTTTGGTTACGGGAATAATCTGTTTGAAAACACTCGATTGAGCTGGCTCGGTTCCCTTTATGAAGTATTCAAATCGGGAGGGGCAGGTTTCGGTGCCGTCTTCTTTTTTTATTGCAAGATCACCGGAGTCCCAGCAGACCTGTCGGCCAATCACACTGGCCGGTTTTATCGGCCAAAGGTCTGGTTGATTTTTTAGGACAAAACTCATGACCCGGTTCCAGATTGGTGCGGCACCGGTCATACCTGAGGTTAAGTAAGGATCCATAGGCGAATTGTCGTTGTTACCAACCCATACGGCAACGAGAAAATTTGGGGTAAAACCAATAGTCCAGTTATCCCTTTTATCATCGGTAGTTCCAGTTTTGACCGAAACGGCCTTACCGGAAATGTTGAGAAATGATGACTCTCCAAAAGCTGCTATTCGGGCATTTCTATCAAGAAGAGTGTGAGAAATGATAAACGCCGTCTCTTCCGAGATTACTTGTCTGCCAGAAATTGACAGATAACTGGGGCCCCTTAGTGGTTTTTTTACCTCACGAAAAAAGTTTGGATCCTTTAACTCATCAAGCGTATTTCCAAACTTGTCGGTTATCTTTATGATTTCCGTTAGCGGCTTTACCTTTCCGAGATTGGCAAAAGCCGAAAAGGCTTGGGCGAGTTCTGTCATTCTCACCTCACCTCCACCTAAGGCTAGCGATAGCCCGTAGTTGCTCGGATCCTTGAAGGATGTAATTCCAAAAGCGGAAGCCGAGGCGATGAACTCTCTGACACCGTTTATCGCCAACATTTTTACGGCGGGGATATTGTAGGAGTTACCTAAAGCAAATCGAAGACTTACTGGGCCGTGAAATTTACCGTCATAATTAACTGGACAATAAGCTCTAGGTTGGCCGGGACTGATAAAACAAGTTGGTTGATCGATAAAAATCGTTGCCGCTGTCACTAGTTTTCGATCAATGCCGACGGCGTAGTTGAGCGGCTTAATCGCTGAACCTGGTTGTCGAAGAGCTGTGGTGACATTGAAAGCACCGCTGCCAGTGGCAAAGTAGTCAACCGACCCGACCATTGCCAAGATTTCTCCTGTCGGTGGTCGAGTAACCAGAATCGCTCCATTAGTAACATTGAGGTGTCGAATTTTCTCTAGTTCTTCTTTAAGAATTTTTTCTGCCTCTTGCTGAATTTCTAAATCAAGAGTTGTGATGACTCGGAGACCTTCCTCTTCGACGGTCTCGACTCCATACTTCTCCTCAAGGATTTTTCTGACATGAAAAACAAAATGAGGAGCTTTGATCTGATTTGTCGGCGGTTTTACCTCAACTCTTTTGTTGACGTTTTCCCTATAAGTCTTTTCGTCAATATAGCCGTCCTCGAGCATGCGTTTGAGGACTTGATTCTTCCTTCTTAGAGCAAGTTCAGGATTATGATATGGGGAGTAGAGAGATGGAGCCTGAGGCAGACCAGTCAAAAGAGCAGCTTCGTTTAGCGAAAGATCCCGGGCTGATTTCTTGAAATACATCTGGCTGGCCTGCTCAATGCCATAGGCAGATCCTCCGAAAGGAACCTGGTTTAGATACATTTCTAAAATCTCGTCTTTAGTGTAAATTTGCTCAACCCAAAGGGCCAAAACAATTTCCCTCACCTTTCTTCTAATTGTTCTTTCGGGACTAAGAAGAGCGGTCTTCACTAACTGTTGAGTAATTGTTGAGCCTCCTTGAATTTTTCCGGTGAGCAATGTTTCCTTTACTGCTCGAGCGATTCCGCCAAAAAAGGAGACACCGCCGTGCTTGTAGAAATCTTTATCCTCAATGGCGATTGTAGCTTGAGAGACATGTTTTGGTAAATCCTTGAGTTTTATAGGAACTCGATTTTGATCTCGGTAGATCTGATAGAGTAGTTTTCCGTTTCGATCATAGATCTTCGTTGATAAGGGTGTTCTTTGAAAATTTCTTAGTTGGTATGGATTGGGTAGATCATAAAGTAAATAAAAAAATAACCCAGCAAGAAAAATCAGACTGGCAAGAATGAAAAGTTTTTTCAGGCGGTCTCTTTGAAAATTAATTGCCAATCTCATTCACTCTTCGGAAACAGTGGGGGAGTTTTTCTAATTTTGCCTTTGATTGTTTTTTGGATTTTGTTGGCGGTTTCCGGGAGAAAAGGTTGAAGATTAAAACCGATCTCCTTTAGATCAATCAGGCTCTCCTTAAGGAAATACTCTCTTTCTTTTTTTGCTTTCCTCCAAGGCGAGAACTCATCAAGTTTTTTGTTAAGTCTCTTGATTTTTCTCCAAAGAGATTCTATAGCAAGATTAAACTCGAAACTTTTTAAATGTTGGCTAATATCTTCATCAATGGTCAGCGCTTGAGTGTCTTCAAGATAAAGTTTGTCCTTCTCGGCCAGGGTGGTCAATCGCAAGACTAGATTGCCAAGCTCGTTAGCAAGGTCAGCTTGGTAAATCTCTTCCAGTCTTTTTAGAGAAAAATCACCATCATCAAAAGGAGAAATTTCTTTTAGCATGTAGTATCTAAGACAATCAGCTCCATAGCGATTGATAATGACAAGGGGATCGACCACATTGCCGAGTGTTTTTGACATTTTTTTACCATTGACAGTGAAATAGCCATGAACAAAGATTATTTTTGGCAATGGCAGATTTGCTGAAATCAGGAAAGCTGGCCAGTAGACGGCGTGAAACCGAACAATGCCTTTGCCAATGATGTGAATATCAGCTGGCCAAACATCATCGCTAACTCCTGATCGGTAGGCATTCAAGGCATCAAACCAGACGTAGATTCGCTGGCTTGGATCATTTGGAACAGGAATCCCCCAGTTCCTTGCTCGGGTGATGGTGCGAGAAATACTGATGTCCTGAAGAGGTTTTTTTAGGAAAGAAAGAATCTCGTTTTTTCTCTTCTCTGGAATGATCCTAATTTTGTCCGTGGAAAGGATTTCAATAAGTTGGTCATGATAGCGAGAAAGTCGAAAAAAATAATTCTCCTCTCCGACAATCTCAAGCTTTTTTCCTGGATGTTCTGGACACTCACCAGCCAAAAGTTCATCGTCACTATAGAAAGCTTCGCAGCCGACACAGTAGCGACCTTGATAATTCTTTTTATAAATATCCTTTTGGCATCGTAGCCATAAATCTTGGCAAGATTTAACATGAACGTCACTAGTTGTTCGCTGAAAGACATCAAAATGAGTCTTGAGCTCTTTGGTGAGTTTTAAAAATAACTGAGAGTTTTTGTCGACTAATTCTTTTGGAGTTATGTGATCTCTCTCGGCGGCCTGAACATTTTTCAGAGCATTTTCATCACTTCCAGTGAGAGTAATCACTTTGTGACCGAGAGTTCGGTAAAAGCGAGCAAGAACGTCTGCCTGAACAAACTCAAGAGCATGACCAAGATGAGGGGAAGCATTGACGTAGGGGATTGCCGTTGTAATGTAGAATGGCTTGGTCATCGTTTAAGGTTAAATTATACTCAAAGTTGAAGTTACTTAATAAGAATAAAAATCAGGGAAAAAAAAATTATCAAGAGAATAACGGTTACCGGTTCAACGGCTTTTAGAGCCATCAAACAGAGAAGACTAAAAAAAATCAAGCTAACAAATAAACAGTACTTAAGGCTTCTAATGAACAATCTGGCAAAGAGAAAAAAGAGACAGCTCATCAAACTAACTAAGGATAGAATGATCAACCAATGAAAAGGGGGAATGAAGATGATGATAAAAATAATCAGAAGAAGCAAAATTAATATTGCAACGATCATCGCCATTTATTATAATTTCAAAAAGATGACCACTTTTCCTAACGATAAGAAAAAAATAATCGAGTTGTTCTCCCGAGGGAAAAACGACACCGGCTCGCCCGAAGTTCAGGTAGCTCTTCTTACTTATAAAATTCAAAGGTTAGTTAAGCATCTTGACGAAAACAAAAAAGATAATCACTCTCGAAGGGGCTTGCTGAAGATAATTGCTAAAAGGAGGAGAATTCTTAACTATCTTCAGCGCCTTGATGAGGAGCGGTACAAAGAGTTAATCAAGAAATTGGATCTTAAGAAATAGCAGCGCATCTCTTTTATGGATATTCGCGAATACTCCTTAGATATCGGTGATCAAAAATTACTCCTTCAGTTTGGCAAATTTGCTCAAGCTGTTGACACTTCAGTTTATGCCCAGCTAGGCGACACCGCAGTTTTAGTAACTGTGGCTGTCGGACAAGAGAGTCCTGATATAGATCATTTTCCTTTAACGGTAGAGTATGTCGAGAAGTTGTATGCTGGTGGGTTAATCAAAGGCTCTCGCTGGGTAAAACGAGAAGGGCGACCCTCTGATCAGGCAATTCTTACCAGTCGAGCAATTGACAGGTCAGTTCGACCTCTCTTTCCTAAGACTTACAAAAAACAAGTTCAGATTGTTGTCACTCTGCTTTCAATTGATGGAGTTAACGATCCAGTGGTCCTGTCTTGTTTGGCTACTTCAGCGGCTCTGGCGGTTTCTTCTGTTCCTTGGAAAGGTCCAATCTCAACTTTGAGAATTGGCTACGTTAGTTTTGAAAAAAATGGCGAGTCACAACTAATCCTAAATCCGACTGAAACCGAGGAAGATTTTTCAACACTTGATCTCCTGGTGTCAACGACGAAAGAGAAAGTCTTGATGATTGAAACCAAGGCAAGAATGATTGCTGAAGAAATTATCGAAGATGGCATCGAGATGGCTAAGAGGGAAGGCAAGAGAATAATCGAGTTTTTTAAAAAAATTGCTCAGGAAATTGGCAGACCGAAAGACACGACTCCACCAGAACCAGATTACTCAGAAATCTTCCAACTTATTGAAAAAAAATATGCTTCGCTGATTGATCTGGGATTAAAGGAAGCGATTCAGATTGCCGGCAAAGAAGAAAAGATCATCCAGGAAGTAATCACTTCTCTTCACCAGGATCTTAATCAAAGATATTCTCTAAGTTTCATTACCACGGCCGTCAGAAAATACCAGTTTGATCTGATAAGAAAAAGCATTTTGGAGAAAGATCTTCGACCCGATAAAAGAAAATTTGATGAAATGAGGAAACTTCACATCGAAGTCTCTGTTCTTCCTCGAACTCACGGGTCGGCAATTTTTCAAAGAGGCCAAACTCAGATCCTTTCGATCACCACTCTAGGATCAATCACTCTAGAACAACTGATTGAGGGTCCAGAAGGGAAGGTGGCTAAGCGTTATATTCATCACTACTCTGACGCTCCTTACTCATATGGCCAGGTTGGTAAAATTTCTTCTCCCTCACGAAGGGCGATTGGTCATGGTGCCCTAGCGGAAAAAGCAATTGAACCGGTTCTTCCTAAAGAAGAAGAGTTCCCCTATGCTATCCGGGTTGTCTCAGAAATTCTTTCCGAGAATGGTTCATCTTCGATGGGAAGTGTTTGCGGATCATCTCTGTCATTGATGGATGCTGGCGTCCCCCTGAAAGAGCCAGTTGCCGGGGTGGCAATGGGTTTAATGAGCCGAAGTGACGATGATTATGTGATTCTCACCGACATTATCGGTCTTGAAGATTTTTCTGGAGAGATGGACTTTAAAATAGCCGGGACAAAAACCGGAATTACAGCCATCCAACTCGATGTGAAAAATGAGGGTTTAACTAGAAAAATGATTCATGATACCTTTATTCAAGCTCGAGAGGCAAGATTAGCAATTCTTGAGGCAATGAATAAAGTCATTGACAGGCCAAGAAGAGAAATTTCCCAGTATGCACCCAAGGTAGTCGTCTTGACACCGCCTGTTGACAAAATCGGAGAAATTATCGGGCCCGGGGGGAAGAACATCAGAGCCCTAATTAGTCGAACTCAGGTTGATTTCAACGTTGATGAAGAAGGGAGAGTGACGATTTGTGGTCTTGATCGAGAAAAAGTTGATGAGGCAGTTGAGTATGTCAATAACATTATCAGAAAAGTCGAGGTGGGGGATGAGTTTGTTGGCGAGGTTAAGCGGATTCTCAAGTTTGGCGCTTTTGTAGAAATTCTTCCAGGCAGAGAAGGACTAATTCACGTTTCTAAGATGGGACGAGGCTTCGTTAGAAATCCCTTCAATATTCTTCGGGTCGGTCAGAAAGTTAGAGTCAGGGTTTATCATATCGATGATTTGGGACGAATTAATTTAGAGCTTTTTTAATGATCTCTCTTCATTGATTTTTTATTCCACTACTTCTAAAATCAGTCTGTATGCCAAGAAGAAGATCAATTATAAGGTCTATTCTACCAATTCATTTTAATATCGATGAGCAAACAATCTTTAAGATCATAGGTTTATTCCTTCTAGGAATGGGGGTAATTATGATCGTCTCCTTTACCCAACCAGCCACTCCAGAAGGTTCAGGAATCTCTATTTATCTTTTCAACAATCTCCTTCGAAGGGAATTTGGAGCCTTGTCAATTTTTTTTCCGATAATTGTCATCCTTTTTTCATTTCATTTCTTTAATACCAAAAGAGTCAAATTTATTCGACCAAATGTCACTTTTGGTCTGTTAATAATATTCATCTCTTTGTTAGGATTGTTTGGTTTAGGGGAGAAAGGAAGACTGATATCCGATAACCTAACTTTTTACTTTTCTCCCGTCGGGGCAGTATTAGTTTTGTTGATCAGTTTTTTCATTGGTCTGATTGTCTTTCTCGATACCTCAGTTGATGCTTTTCTAGTTTATCTCTTTAAATTAACTCAATCAGTGGTTGTTTTTTTTTCCAGTCTTCTTTATCGAAGGGCTATCAAGCCTTTGCTTACTAGAAGGTCTCAGGAGAAAGAAAAAAAAGTTCACGAAAAAAACATAAACTCCAAGACGCAGTTGATTGAGGACAAATTTGTAGGCGAAGGTCCACTTTCGATGAAAAAAGGCCGGCCAACTTCTTCGATAAGTAGTTTTCAAATGGCAGCAGAGACAGAGAAAGAGAGACCACCAAAGATAATAAAGCCTCTTGTTATTTCCCAAAAAGCTCCTTTCTCCTGGGTGTTCCCGCCGATGTCGATTTTGTCGGACATCGAGGAAAATCAAGCTGACTATGGCGATATCAAAAAGAACTCTGCTATCATTGAACAGACGCTTGATAGTTTCAGTATTCGCGCCCGGGTCGAGGAGGTGAATCGAGGACCAACAGTTACGCAGTACGCTATTGCCATTGCTATGGGGACGAAGCTTTCTCGAATCACTGCTCTTGCTAATAACCTAGCTCTGTCACTGGCTACACCTACAGGTCAGGTGAGAATTGAGGCGCCGATTCCGGGAAGATCATTGGTAGGAATAGAAATTCCAAATCTTAAACCGGAGATCGTCACTCAGAAAAGAATTCTTTCTTCAGAGATATTTAGCACCAATGATGATCCGCTCGTTGTCCCTCTAGGTTTAGATGTTTCTGGAAAGCCAGTGGCTGATTCAATCTCACGGATGCCTCATGTCTTGATTGCGGGGGCAACCGGTTCAGGTAAATCAGTCCTCCTGAACTCCTGGATTTCAACCTTTCTGTTTCGCACTCGGCCGGATCAGCTTCGATTAATTCTTGTTGATCCAAAAAGAGTCGAACTCTCAGTCTACAACGATATTCCCCATCTTCTTGCTCCAGTTATTGTTGACTCGGAAAAGATTATCTCGGCGCTGAAATGGACCGTAGCGGAGATGGAGGCAAGATATAAGCTATTTGCTCAGTATGGAGTAAGAAACATTGATAGTTACAATCAACTTGAAGAAGTAGAGAAAAAGCCATACATTGTTTTTGTTATCGATGAGTTAGCTGATTTAATGATTTTTGCGCCTAGCGAAGCTGAAGAATTGATCACTCGAATTGCCCAGATGGCCAGAGCTACGGGTATTCACTTAGTTCTTGCAACTCAAAGACCATCGGTTGACGTGATCACTGGCCTGATGAAAGCCAATATTCCAACCAGAATCGCCTTCAATGTTTCTTCGATGGTTGATTCTCGAGTTATAATTGACAGTCCTGGTGCGGAGAAACTTCTTGGTCGAGGCGACATGCTTTATCTACCTCCTGATCGAGCAAAACCAATTAGAATTCAAGGGCCGTTTATCAGTGAAAAGGAAGTTCACAATTTGGTTAAGTTTCTGAGGGAGAAGAACCCACCTGTTAACTATACTCAAGAGATTACCGACCAGGAAATAAACTCAAGGTTAGAAATCGGCACTTCCCTTTCCGGCGGGAAGACTGAAAGAGATCCACTTTTTGACAAAGCCCTTGAAATAGTAATGCAGCAAGATAAAGCCTCGGCTTCTCTTCTTCAACGGCGTTTGTCAATAGGCTATGCTCGAGCGGCAAGAATCCTTGATCAAATGGAGGCTGAAGGCTATGTTGGACCGGCTGAAGGCTCTAAGCCAAGAGATGTGATTAAAAGACATCCAGAAGAAAAAAGCAATCTTCAAAGATAAACTAAAAAATTTTTTTAACCTGCTGGAATTTTGCTAAGTCTCTTATCGAAGATATCTATTGATGTTTTTTTGATGGTCTTCTAGAGTGGTAGCAAAATACATTTTTTTTCCTTGTTTGTCAGAGATGTAGTACCAATAGGGAGTGTTGACATCGGCGGTTATCACTGACCTAATTGAATCAAGACTAGGATTACAGATTGGAGTCGGTGGTAAGCCTTTGTTGAGATAAGTATTATATGGGGATTGAGTCTTCAGATCCTCTAGCGTAAGGTTCTTTTTCCACCAGGTTTTTTCTTCGACTTGATAACCCAGGGCATACTGAACTGTGGCATCGACCTGGAGAGGCCAATTGTTTCTGATTCGCTTAAGAAGGACAGAAGCGACTTTCTGTCTGTCTTCTGACTTTTTTGCCTCCCGTTCGACCAAGGAAGCAAGAGTAATCAGCTGATTTTCTGTAAGTCCTTTTTCTCTTGCTTTTTTAAGAATCTTCTCATTAACTTTTTTTCGATAGTTAGACTCGAGGATTGTAATTATCGTATCAACATCGGCATTTTTGGGAATGAGATAGGTGTCAGGAAACATATAGCCCTCTTTAGCTTTTTTGATGAACTCAATCTCTTGAATATTGAAATTCTTACTCAAAACATTAGCCATTTCTTCAATCCGGGTTCCTTCAATAAGAGTTACCCAGATATCAACTCTGCCATCGGTAAGGGTTCTGGCAATTTCAAAAGCAGTCATTGATTGAGAAAGGCGAAAGTCACCGGCTTGAATTTTCTTCTCAATTCCTAGTTGTTTGACGACAAGATAAAAGACTATTTTGCTTCTTATAAGCTCTTCATTGGCTAGATTATCGATGATTTTTTCCAATGACTGACCAGGATATATAACAAAGATTTTCGGTTGATTGTTATTCTTGTTTACCGGTAATGTTCCTTGATAATAGAAAAAGGAAAAAGAAAGACCAATGAAAAAAAACAAAGACAAAAAAAAAGAAGTTTTTTTCATCTTTAGTTTTCGATTGTAAAAATGGGTAAATTTCTTAGCGTTTCTTCGGCTTCTTTAAGTTTGTATCTGTCGCTTGAGTAAAAGGTCATCATAGGTTCGCCTCGTTCAAGACTGTGATCAAGTTTTTTTAGAAGATAGATGCCAGCTTTCTTGTCTCTGGGAGCACCTAAAATCTTTGCGATTATGTTTAAATTGTAATTGTTAATATCTTTTATTTTACCTGAGGTTTGAGAAATAATTTCCTTTTTAAAATCAGCCAGTCTTAAACTTTGGGAGGAGATTTGTTCATCACCTTTCTGGGCTCTGACTATCTCGCGGAATTTCTTCAGAGCTTGTCCTGATTTGAGGATTTTTATTGCCTCCTCTTCGCCGTCTAGATGGATGAGTTTTTTTTCTTGATAACAAAGGTTAAGAAGCATTCCTGCTAGCCTTAGCGCTTTAGTCTCAAGTTTCAGTGGCCGGTCCCGATGCTGCTCCAAAACGTACAGAACATCTCTGGCTTCTAAAATTGGGCCAATCCCTCGACCAGCTGGCTCAAGCATTTCGTTGATATCGATGTCTACCTTTATTCTGAACTTTTCGGCTAAATCCTTTAACTTTTGAGCTACTTTCTTGGCATCGGCATAGCGCCGGATTTTGGCTGTTTTTCCGATGGGAACATCTAAAACTAGATGAGTGGTGCCAACAGCAACCTTCTTGGCCATGACGGAAACAATAATTTTGTCGAAAGACTCAAAGGCAAGGGGTTCTTCAACTCGAATGATGACATCATCGGCCGGCGCAATTCCTAGTTTTCCATTCCAGGCAATGCAACCACCAACTTTGTTTACAATTCTTTTAATTTCTTCGGGAGAAAACTCGACGCAGGCAATTGACTCCATAGCATCAGCCGTGCCAGCGGGGGTGGTGATTGCTCGGGAGGAGATTTTAGGGATTTTAAAGCCGGCCGCCGCGATGATAGGGACGATGATCATCGTTGTTCGGCTGCCGGCTATTCCGCCAATAGAGTGTTTGTCAGCAACGATCCCTTTGAATTTCAACTCTGTTCCTGTCTTAACCATTGCTCTTGTTAGATAGTAAAGTTCTTCTGGGCTGTAACCTTCTTTGAAGGAAGCAGCGACAAAGTAAGTGGTAAGAATATCGCCAAGATTCTCCTTGGCGATTTCGTCCATTATTGTGTAGATCTCTCGATAAGTCAACTTTTTTCCCAGAAGTTTTTTTTGAATCGCTTTGATAATGGCAATTTTGACTGGAGTGTTATTCTTACTCATACTGGTTGTAAAATTCAACGACTTTTTTTCGATATTCTCTCATTTTAACTATTATTCTACCAATGAGATAGATCTCCCTGACCTCAACCAGCCAGCAAAGCAATAGATAAAGAAAAAAGAAGATCATCGCCGTGGTTAGGAGAAGGAAAAAAACATTTATCGAAAACGTGGTATTGAAAATTAAGCCGTCAAGAAATCTCATCAAAAAATAGGCAACAAAACTGGCAACGAGAGCACAAGAGATAATTTTTCCAAGGGCGATAATCAATGATCTGATTTCAAAACCTTCAAGTTTCCGATGAAGAATGACAAAAAGGATAATCGAACTTAACGTGATTGAAATTGAAAACGACAGTCCCAAGAACTCCACGGGAAGTCGATAACCAAAAACAAAAATAAAATTGAGAAGAATATTGACAAGAGTAGAGAGAAAGGTAACTTTGAAAGGAGTAAAAGCATCGGCAATCGCGTAAAAAACTCGAGTAAGCAGATAATAGACAGCGTGAAATGACATCCCCAAAGAAAACAGTGAAAGCGTCAGAGCAGTCTCGTTCGTTGCTTGCCAATCAAATTTTTGGCCACCAAAAAAAAGTCTGACCAAAGGAGTTCGGGCGAAGATAAAGAAGGTCGTAATCGGAACGATGATAAAAAATATGTTTAGAATTGATTGAGTAATAATTACTTTCAGCGCTTTCAATTTTTTTTCCTGATAAGTCTCGGCTAGATAGGGTAATGACGCTTGTCCCAAAGCAACGCCGACAACCGAAACTGGCAAAAATTGAAGATGCTGAGCTAGATAAAAAACGGTGTATGAGCCAGCCTTGAGGAAGGAGGCCAGGATCAGGTCAAAGGTAGCGTCAACTTGGCCAATGATCACCGTTAGTAGCCTGGGTAGGGCCATTTTAAAAAAATTGATCAAAGTCTTTGTCTTTTTCACCGCTAACTGATACTGAAGGTTGACCTTTCTAACAACAGGCACTTGCACCAGAAAAAGAAGAAAACTTCCAGAGACGACACCAATTATCGGAGCAAGCAGGCCATACCTATTGCCAAAAACGAGCGTTAGGACAATTATGCTGAGATTGAATAAGACTGGCGCCAGGGCAGAGAGGAAAAAAATCTTGTTTGCCTGGCTAATTGCAGATAGAAAGCTTCCAAGAATAAGGAACGGTAACTGACCAACCAAAAGTACTCTGGCAAACTGAGTTACCTGATGAGCTTTCTCAGGCAAGAATCCCGGCGTGATTAGTTTTATTATCGGTTCAAGAAAAATTAAAACGAGAAAAATGAGCAAGCCAAGAATGAGTAGGAGCAAATTGATAAGAGAAGAAATGTTTGTTCGTAACTCTTCTTGGTTGCTTCTTTGCTGAAGGTAGATGGATATAAGGGAAGTTGTCAGCGTTCCATTGACTAAAATCTCAAAGATAAGATCAGGGATTTTGAAACTGGCAAAGAATACGTCAAGCTGATCTTTGGAGAAATAGCTGGCTAGGACTCGATATCGGAGAAACCCGAAGACTGAAGTGAGAAAAATCATCGAGGAGATAATCAGAGCTGAAGAGAAAATACTCGTTTGTCTAGCCAGGATTAGGTTGGAGGTTCTTTTTATGAGCTCATTCATTGTTTTGATATTATATGAAATTTGGCTTTAAATTGAGAAATTTTCTTGACAATCGTTTTTTTTTGGTGAATAATGGTTTTATATGGTTTTTTTTGGTGAATATCGCCTTTCTTTCACTTCACCTGGCCGATTGGTTTTGCCAAAAAAAATCCGAGAGCTAATCAAGGGCGATACCTTTGTCTTGAGTAAAGGCTTTGATCATTGTCTGTCAGGCTATGACCGAGAAGATTGGGAAAAAAGAGCTAGGAGCTTTTTTAACTTTTCTTTAATCGACAGAGATAATCTTCCTCGGCAAAGGTTTCTTTTTTCTTCAATTGTTTATTTAGAAATTGACGCCCAGGGAAGATTTGTTATCCCCAGGCATCTTCTTGTTTTTGCTCAACTTGAGAATCAGGCCTTAATCATTGGAGTTGGTGATCATTTTGAGATTTGGAATCCAAAAAAATGGCAAATTTACCAAAAAAAACATTTTTAAAGTCATAAACAATGCACCACCCTGTTCTCTTAGATCAAGTTATGGATAGGCTTATGGTACGGTCAGGAGGTCGTTACATCGATGCCACTTTTGGCGAGGGTGGTCACAGTCAAGAAATTCTCAGGCGTGGGGGGATAGTGTTGGGAATCGACCTTGATCCTGATCAGGTAAAGAGAGCCATTAATCAAAAAATTCTCCATCAGTTTGGAGACTCTCTTAAACTCGTTAAAGGTAATTTTGCCGAAATTGACAAGATTGCTGTTAACAATCAATTTTTCATGGTTGATGGGGTCATCTTCGATCTTGGTCTTTCGATGGGTCAGCTCGAGAATTCCGGCAGAGGCTTTTCTTACAAAAAAACTAATGAAGTTCTTGACATGAGGCTTGATCCCGATCAGACTTTGACGGCCCTTGAGCTAATTAAGAAAACGTCCGTCGAAGAACTTGAAAATATTTTCTCAAGGTTTGGTGAGGAGGTAAATTCAAGAAAAATTGCCTTGTCGATAGTCAGATTGAGAAAAAAGATAGCCTGCGTCGGTGACCTGATTTTAGCCATAGATCAGGCGCTAGGTTACTCTTCACAGAAAACCTATGCGAGGGTTTTTCAGGCGTTGAGAATTGTTGTTAACAACGAGCTTGAAAATTTAAAAAAAGGCCTTCAGAGAGCACTTAAATTAGTTAAGAAAGGTGGTCGGATAGTTGTCATCAGTTTTCAATCGCTCGAAGACCGAATAGTCAAAAAATTCATCCGAGATAATCAGCTAATTCTAATTGACAAAAAACCAATCAGTGGCTTGTTCTCCTATGAAAGAAGTGCCAAGTTAAGAACGATTCTTGTATGAAAAGACTCAATTTAATCATTGGTAGTCTGATTTTTGTCTTTGTTGTTTTGAACGTTGTCTTTTTTTATTCGTCAATTAAGTTGGCAGAAGAGATTGCTTTTTATGAAAAAAAAATTACTGATCTTCAAACTGAAAACATTAATTTAGAAAGGGATCTATCCAGACTTTCATCCCTTGCTTATGCAAGACAATTTACTGAGTTTTTGGGGTTTGTAAAAAAGGCCGAAGTCTACTACTTGGATGACATTAAATACGCACTCCATCATAAAAATGACCAGAACTAAGTTTCTCTTTCTAATATTTTTGATTTTTTTTCTCTTGATTGTTGTTAAACTTTTTTTTCTTCAAGTAATTTTTCCCTACGATTTTCGATATGATCTTTACCTAAGATCAATCAGGTTGTCCCCACAGCGAGGAAAAATTTATGATATAAAAAAAACGCCACTGGTCTTGAATCAAAATACTTATCTTCTCTACCTTGAGCCAAAGAAAATCGTCGACAAAGACAGACTTTTCAAAATTTTAAGTGAGAAATTAAGCATATCTCAGGCATCGCTTGAGGCAAAATTCGATCCAACCAAAGACTGGCTGGCGCTGATTTCTGAAATCAATGAAGAGACAAAAATTGAGTTAGAAAAAGAAAAATTAAAAGGTCTGGGCTTTGAAAAGAGAATGAAACGATACTATCCAGAATCATCTTTGTCTGCTCATCTTCTTGGCTTTGTCGGCAAAAACTCTCAAGGAGATGATGTTGGTTATTTTGGGATTGAAGGCTTTTACCAACAGGATTTAGCTGGGATGCCTGGTCTGATTGAATCAGAGAGAGACTTTTTTAATCGACCAATCTTTGCCGGCGTTCAAAACATCATAAATCCTGAAAACGGTCGAGACTTGGTTCTAACTCTTGATAAAACAATTCAACAAATAGCCAAGAGAAGATTGGCCGAAGGAATTGAGAGATATCAAGCAAAGAAGGGCTGTGTTATCATCGCTAATCCCCAGACAATGGCCGTTGTCAGTCTAATGTGCCTCCCCGACTATGACTTGGAAAAATATTATCTCTTTTCCGAGGATTTTTTTCGTAATCCAGCGATTTCTGAGGTCTATGAACCTGGCTCAATTTTCAAGCCTTTGATTATGGCAGCAGCGATTGAAGAGAAGAAAATCCGACCAACGGATCTATATGAGGAAACCGGGCCGATCAAAATTGGTCATTATCAAATCAAAACTTGGGACGATAAGTATGAAGGGAAAATAACGATGACAAGAATTCTGGAAAAATCATCTAACGTTGGCATGGTCTTCATTGGTGAAAGACTTGGGAAGGATAAACTTTATCAGTATCTTGTTAAACTTGGCTTCAATGAGCTGACGGGTATTGATCTTCAGGGAGAAACGATCAGTGTCATCAAGCCCAAAGATCGGTGGTATGAGATTGACTACGCCACTGTTTCTTTTGGCCAAGGAATTGCAGTGACACCAATTGCCATGATTAGAGCTTTTGCTAGCTTGATCAACGGTGGCTATTTGATGAAGCCGTATGTTGTCGACGAAATCATCTCGACAAAAGAGAAGATTAAAATAAAGCCAAAAAGAGAACGTCGAGTCTTTTCTGAATTAACTAGTGAAATTCTAAAAAAGATGCTGGTGGCAACTGTGGAGAACTCCCAAGCTAACTGGGACCGACCGGAGAGGCTAAAAATCGGTGGTAAAACAGGAACAGCCCAAGTCCCAATCGGTGGTCAGTATGATCCGTCAAAAACTAACGCTTCCTTTATCGGATTTGCCCCAGCTGACAGTCCAAAAATTATCATTCTTGTTACTCTAAAAGAGCCAAGAGCCTCGCCTTGGGGATCAGAGACGGCAGCGCCAATTTTCTTTGATATTATTAAAGAGCTTATCGTGTATTATGATCTTTTAAATTGAGTTTTTGCTTTGGAGAATGATGACTCTCAGAAAAGCGAAAAATTTTATCCATCTTCTTGAAGCTATTGGTGCCAACATTTACTTTCGTTTTCCTTCACAAAAGCTGACTCTTATCGGTGTTACCGGGACTGACGGTAAAACAACGACGACAGCCCTGATTGCTCACATTCTTAAAACACTTAAAAAAAAAGTATCATTCGTAACGACAATTTTTGCTCAAATTGGTGATCGAGTTTATGATACTGGACTACATGTGACAACACCATCTTCCTTCGTCATTCAAAGATTTCTCAGATCAGCGGTTGAAAAGGGCGATGAATACTTCGTTCTTGAAACTACCTCTCATGCTCTGGACCAAAACCGAGTTTGGGGACTCAAATTTGCTATCGGTGTGTTAACAAACATCACTCATGAGCACCTTGATTATCATCGAACTTATGAGAATTACGTCAAAGCTAAAGAAAAACTCTTGAAGGCATCGACGATCGTTATTTTAAATCCAAAAGATCAGTCATACTCATTCCTTAGTCAATCAGTCAAACAGAAAGCTAAAAACTATCTAACCAAGCTAGGTTTGATAAGAAAACACTTTCCTAACTTGGCTATTTTTAATCAGTACAATTACGCCGCGGCTTTCCTGGCTTGTGAAAGTTTAGGTTTTGCCAAGGAGGAGATCCTTTCGGCGATGAAAAGTTTTTCTTTACCTTCTGGTCGATTGGAAATTGTCTACAGAAACTTGTTTACTGTGATCGTTGACTTTGCCCACACACCAAATGCCTTTCGGGTTCTTCTTCCAGAAGTTAAAAAAAGATTCCTTGGTTCGTCCGGAAGGCTGGTTCATGTGTTTGGATCGGCCGGCCTTCGTGATTCATTAAAGCGATCGATGATGGGACAGTACGCCAGTCAGTATGCCGACTTTATCATTCTCACCGAAGAGGACTATCGGACCGAGGATCCAAAACTTATTTGTCAGCAGATTATTTCTGGTTTCAGAAAAAACTATTCGAACTATGAGGTGATTATTAATCGAGAGAGGGCCATAAGAAAAGCTATTCTGATGGCAAAAAAAGGCGATGTCGTTTTGATCACCGGTAAAGGTCACGAGAAGAGTCTGTGCCGAGGAAAAATTGAATACCCATGGAGTGATCAGGAAGCCGTCAAGAGAGTTTTATCAAAGATAATCAAAAAAATTAGTTTTTGATTGATGTTGTTTTCCGACAAAGATCAAAGGTTTTTTTATTCTTCTTTTGTTGATAAGGAGAAATTCTTCGCTGGGTTCTTTACTCGAAATTTTGGCGATGGCCGACAGAAAAATAAACTTATCACTTTCTTAAGACAGAATCAAATTACATTTAGGAAAATCATTGTCCCTCAACAAATTCACTCGGCAAATATCGTCATAGTTGATCACTTTCAAACTAGTTTTCTAATTGAGAAAGTTGATAACGTTGACGGTTTGATTACCGGAGTGCCTGGTGTTGTATTAACCGTCATCAGCGCCGATTGTCTTCCGATAATCTATCTTGATGAAAAGAAACCATTAATTGGAATTTCTCACCAGGGATGGCGGGGCAGCCTCAAAAGACTGCCTCAGAAAATGATTGATACTCTTCTTAAAATTGGCGCTAATCGAGAGACTCTTAAAGTTCTCCTTGGCCCATCGATTGGTCAGTGCTGTTATGATATCGACGAAGACCGGTATCACAATTTCCGCCAGGAGTTTGAAACTTACTCTAAGGAGATTTTTCAGTGGATAAAAGGATCGTGGCATCTTTGTTTATTAAAGTTAAATTACTCATTGATTATTGAGATGGGAATCAGTCCAAACAACATTGATTTTTTTCCTTTCTGCACCGCCTGCGACAAAAAAAGATTTTTTTCCTTTCGGAGATTAAGAAAGAGAAAAAAAAATGACCGAGGTGAGATGATTTCGGCAGTGGCGATTATAACCACTTAACTCTTGTGGAGAACATAGTTTTGAGATTAAAAATTAAAAAAAACGAGCACATTTCAACCAAGACAGTCAAATAATTGCCCAAAAAAAACACCTGAAAGTGGAAAAATTATCCAACGAAAGAATCTTTGCTCTTTTTTACTTTTTGCCAGTAAATAACGGTTATGACTGACAACCTTCTTGATGGGAAATTATTGACTCAATATGAAAATGATTGATATCTCAAATTACTTACATTTAGGCTTAAAAAATTAGTATTGATTGATAAAATTTTTTTTCGATGATTAAAGACTTTCAATTCATTTTTTTGTTGGGAATCAAAGGAGTGGCCATGGCTAATCTGGCCGTAATTCTAAAAAAACTTGGAAAGAGGGTTACTGGTGTTGACGTAAAAGAAACATTTATTACCGATGAAATTCTTAAGAAGCATCGAATTAATTTTCAGACTCAGTTTAATTTTCTGCCCGAGAAAGTTGATCTGCTTATCTATTCAGCTGCTCATCAAGGTTTTGCCAATCCTCTGGTTCAAGAAGCCAAAAAAAAAGGCATAAAAATCATGTCTCAAGTTGATTTTTTCAATAAACTTTGGAGTGATTTTTCGATCAAGGTTGCCGTCTCTGGCTGCCATGGGAAAACCACGACCGCTTCTCTTTTGAGCTATTCCCTTATCCTTTTGAATCAAAAGCCATCTTATCTGGTCGGCGCCCCTTCTTTTAAGGACAAAAAAACGGAATTTCTTGGGAGTGATTGTCAGGAGAAAAAGTATTTTGTCGTCGAGGCAGATGAGTATGCTGTTTCGCCTCCTGATGACATGACGCCAAAGATCCTTAGACTGACTCCGGATTGGATTATAAACACGAATATTGATTATGATCATCCTGATGTTTATGACAACATTGACACCGTAAAAAAAACCTTTACCAGCTTTTTCGATGGAAGAAAACTGGTAGTTAACCTAGATGATAAACCAACTCGGGAAGTCATCCGTCTAGTGAAACCAGAAAGACTAGTTACTTATGGAACAAACAAAGATGCTGATTATCGAATTGTTAACTGGCGCGTCACCGAGACAGGGAGTTGGTTTCGGATTGCTGGCCTAGGTGAGTTTGAATTGTCTCTTTTTGGTCTCCACAACATTCTCAACGCCACGGCCGTGATTAGCTTTTTAAATGTCTTGGGTTTCACATCCAATCAAATCAAATCAAGCCTAAAAGATTTTCTCGGTGCCAAAAGAAGATTTGAATTGGTAAAAAAGATCAACCGGCTAATGATTTTTGATGACTACGGTCATCATCCAAAAGAGATTGAAAAAACTATCCTAGCAGCCAGACAAAGATTCAAAAAACGCCGAATTATTGTCATTTTTCAGCCTCACACGTACTCAAGAACCGTTGCCTTCTTGACTAATTTTAGAGAAAGCTTATCACTTGCAGATATTGCCTATATTCTGCCAATTTTTGCCTCGGCCAGAGAGAGAAAGGAAGATTTTCAAATAACCTCTCAGAAGCTAGTCGTTCCGAGTAAAAAAAAGCTCATCTTCATTGATAACGAAGAATCTCTAAGAGACCAGCTAACCTTGATTCTGAGAGCGGAGGATATAATAATCACGATGGGCGCTGGTGATGTTTATAAGGTGATCGAAAAAATTGTGCCAGATACACTTAGAATTAAAATTGGTCACTAATCTAATATGATTCAGTTAGCCATTCAAGAAAATAAAGACATTACTCATCTCTTTACCTTAAGAATCAGGACGGTTGCCCAGTACTATTTTGAAGCAAGAACTGCCGAGGATCTTTTTGAGGTAAAAAAATACTCGATGAAAAACCAGTTGCCATTGTTAATTGTCGGAGGAGGAAGCAACATCGCCCCAGTTTCGAAAGTCTTCAACGGTCTAGTAGTCAAGAATAACTATCAAGAAATTAAAATAATAGCGCAAGAAAACGACCATGTTATCGTTTCAGTCTCTTCTGGTTATCCGGCCTCGCTTTTAGTGGCGAAGAGTCTTGAACATGGGTGGGGAGGTCTTGAATATCATCTTGGTCTTCCTGGAACTATTGGTGGTGCCATTTACATGAACTCAAAATGGACGAAGCCACCTAGCTACTTTGGTGATCACTTAATTGAGGCTCTCCTCATTAACAACAAGGGTAATCTAAAAAGAGTTGATCGAGATTATTTTTCTTTTGCTTATGATTTTTCTATTCTTCAAAAAACTAAAGAGATCTTAGTCGAGGCAATTTTTCGACTGAGAAAGGATGACAAAAAAAAGCTAAAAGAAAGAGGGAATTTTGCCTTGGCTTACCGAAAAAAAACTCAGCCTAATGGCGTCGCTTCTTCCGGATGTTTTTTTCAAAACCACGAGGGAATTTCTGCTGGATATCTTATTGATCAGGTCGGCCTTAAGGGATTTAAGATTGGTCAGCTTCTTGTTTCACCGGTTCATGCTAACTTTATCGTCAACGAAGGTGAGGGTAGACAAGAGGATCTCCTCAAGCTAATTGCGATTATCAAAAAGAAAGTAAGAGACAAGTTTGGAATTAATCTAATTGAAGAAGTAATTCTTGCCTAGGATGGAAAATTGTTATCTTGTAAATGGTGGTCGACGACTAAAAGGTGTCTTGAATCTCTCGGGTGCTAAGAATGTCGCTTTGAAGGTGATAATTGCCTCTCTTCTTTTTGAGGAGAAAGTTGTTCTTAAAAATATTCCCAGGATTAATGACGTCATCGATCTTATCAACTTAATTAACTCTCTTGGAAGCAGAGCTGTCTTTGTCGAAAAAAACACTCTTGAAATTGACCCACGGGGATTGAATAAAAATGTTGTTAGTCTTTTTCATGGATCAAAAATTCGTGTCTCTTTTATGCTTTTAGCTCCGCTTCTCTATAAATTTAGCAAGTGTTTCATACCTAATCCAGGTGGTTGTCGAATTGGCGCTCGCCCTATTGATCGAATTGTTGATGGACTGGTGAGCTTAGGAGTGAAGGTGAGCTATGACTCAAAGACCGGATTCTATCAAGCTCAGATGTCGAAAAAGCCAGCTGGTTACTATCGATTCTTGAAGCCAACTCATACAGGCACGGAGTTAATGATAATGATTTCTATTCTTTCAGGTTCGGAAGTGATTTTGGATAACTGTGCTACTGAGCCGGAGATAGATGATCTGATCAAATTTTTAAACGAATCAGGAGCGAAAATTGAAAGGGACGGCCGAAGAATCAGGATCATTGGCGTCAGCCGACTTAAATTTCACCGACCCTACTCGATTATAACTGACAGAAATGAGGCAGTAACCTTTATTTGTCTGACTCTGGGCACAGGTGGAGAGATTTTTATTGATAATCTTCAGCCTGAGGTTATTGAGTCTTTCATTGATCAGCTAAAGAAAACCGGAGCCACCTATGAGATAAGGAAGAACGGTATCTATTTTCGAAGAGATGGAAATTTAGGGGCAACTCAAGTTGAAACCTCAATTCATCCTGGTTTTATGACTGATTGGCAACCTAATTGGGCTGTCTTAATGACTCAAGCCTCGGGAAGGTCGGAGATTATTGAAAGAGTTTTTGAAAATCGATTTACTTACGTTTCTGAATTGAAAAAACTCGGTGCCAAGATTAACTTTCTTGTTCATCAAGTTCCAAACCCGTCAGATTATTATTTTTTCAATTACGATCACAATAAAATCTACCATCAGAAAATCGAAATCATTGGTCCGACACCTCTTCACAATGGTGTTTTGACTATCACAGATCTTCGAGCTGGCGCTAGTTTGGCCGTGGCCGCCCTGATAGGTCAGGGGGAATCGATCATTCACCAGGTGTCAATTCTCGAACGAGGTTACGAGAACTTTGTTGAAAAAACCAGAGATCTTGGAGCGGAAATAAGAAAGATCTAGATAATGACTATTTTCTGATAGAATATTGTCATGAGAAAGCTTAACAATATTATTGTTTTGGCCGGAGGTGACAGTGACCGATTTTGGCCTCTGGAGAGTAAAGTAATATTCCCTTTCTTTGGCAAACCGTTCTTGATTGATGTCTTGAAAAAATTGGTTTTATTCTCTGAAAAGGTTCATTTAGTCATAAATGAAAAAAATCTCTCCGAAGTAACAAGGCTAATTGATCATTATCGATTGTCAAAACAAGTGAAAATTTATCTTCAAAGAAGTCACTTTCTAGGTCAAGCTGGAGCAGTTGATACCTTAAAAACTGCAGTCAGTGGTGAGGTTTTAATTGTTAATGCCTGCGATAAGATTAATTTTTCGGTGATTGCCGAACTTTCCAGCACTACCTCTCAATCAAGAAGAATTGCTCTTTTTGGTAAAAAAGTTCATGAGTATTTTCCTGGCGGGTACATTAAGTTTAATCGAGAAAATCAAATTGACTCGGTCATTGAAAAACCAGCTAAAAGCAAGATTCCATCCAATTACATCAAACTTGTCCTTGACTATTACAGTGATTTTCGACTAATCACTCAAGCCATTGAAAAAGTTGGGGGCAAAACTGACGATATCTATGAGCAGGCAATTAATGTCATTCTAGCTGATTCCTCTTTAGAGAGAGAGTTTTTCGTTTATCAAGGAGAGATGGTCAGTCTTAAGTATCCATGGGATGTTTTGTCAATGATGAAAAGCTATCTCAAAGAAATTGAAAAACCTTACATTGGAAAAACAGCTAAAGTCTCTAAAACAGCCAAAATTAGCGGCAATGTCTACCTGGAAGAAGGGGTTGTTGTAGGTGACTATGTTAAGATCGTTGGACCAACATATATTGGTAAAAACACTGTGATTGCAGACTATACCCTCATAAGGGAAAGTCACATAGGTGATGACGCGCTTGTTGGTTCCTACACCGAAGTAGCTCGATCTTATCTTGGTAATCGGGTTTTCCTTCATCGTAACTATGTCGGTGACTCGGTTCTGGCTGATGGAGTGATGGTGGGAGCTGGTGCCAACTTGGCTAATCTTAGATTTGACGATCAGGTGGTTAGATCAACAGTTGGCAACAAAAAAATCGAGACTAATCTTCATAAATTGGGAGCGGTTTTTGGGAAGAACTCAAGAGTAGGCGTAAACTCGACGCTTTATCCTGGCGTCAAGATTGGAAAACAAACTTGGGTGGCGCCAGGTGAGATAGTTAGCCAAGACTTGCCTGATCGTGCTTTTTATCGAGATCGCCAAATCGTTGACAACAAGATGATATGAAGAAAAAAATTACTGTCATTGGGGGGGGGACGGGAACCTTTGTTGTTCTCTCTGGGTTGAAGAAACTTTCGTCAATTGATCTAGGAGTGGTAGTTGCTATGACGGACTCGGGCGGATCGACGGGGAAGTTGAGAGATCAACTTGGAGTTCTGCCACCAGGAGATCTTCGCCAATGCCTAGTTGCTCTTTCTGATGCTCCAATTCTTTGGCGAAAACTTTTCCTTTATCGATTCGAAAATGGTGATCTGAAAGGTCATAATTTTGGCAATATCTTCATTGCCGCTTTAGAAAAAATTTGTCAAAGCTATGATCAAGTGGTTGAGACGGCTGCCTATGTTCTTCAAACAGAAGGCGAGGTAATTCCGGTGACCCTACAAAGGCTTCATTTAGTTGCCGAATTCGAAAGTGGCAAAAAAATCACCGGTGAAGGCTTAATTGATGAGAATGTTAATGAGACCTCCAGAATCAAGAGGGTTTACCTTCAACCTTCAGGCAAGGCCAACCCAAAAGCCATCGAGAGAATAATTAATTCAGATTTTATAATTATCGGGCCAGGCGATCTTTACACTAGTATTATTCCGGTTTTGCTTGTTGAGGGAATTTCTCAAGCAATCTTGCAAACTAAGGCAAAAATAATTTACATTTTGAATTTGATGACCAAGGCTGGTCAGACAACTGAATATACTGCTTCTGATCATTTGATTGATTTAGAAAAATATCTCAAAAGAAAGATTGACATCATTCTGGTTAATAATGGCTCAATCTCAAAAAAAATCATCGACACCTATAGGCGCCATCGTGAGACAGTCGTTATCGATGATTTAGGAGAAAAAGATGGATATCAGATAATTAGAGAGGATCTCGTTGATAATCGAGAAATAGAAAAAAACCAGGTAGATATTGTCTATCGAAGTATACTTAGGCACGATGGTGGCAAACTTGCTCGAGTTCTCGAGAAAATTTTCTATGATCAGATATCACAAGATCTCATTCAAACACGCCCTTGATGGCCTATTCTGGGCTTTCAAAACCCAACCAAACTTCAGAATTCATCTTTCGCTATCGATTTTATCACTCGTCACTGGCTTTCTTTTTAAGGTTTCTTATTTTGAATTTCTACTCATTCTTTTTTTAATCACCGTAGGTTTAGTTGTTGAAACAATCAACACAAGTCTTGAGCAAACAACTGATGCCATTGATCAAAAAATTAGAGATGATATCCGTATTGCCAAGGATGTTGCCGCCGGAGCGATGCTCATCTACGCGGTTGGGGCCTCGATTATTGCCTTGATAATCTTTATTCCTAAAATTCTAAAATTGATTGGTTATTTTGGCTAGTATCTGATGATTTCTGTTTATCTTTTTGCAGTAATTTTTTCATTTATTCTCAACTTTCTCTTGATTGTTCCATTTATAAATTTCCTTTACAAAATTAACTTCAAAAGGCAAGAGCAAACTTACCGAGATGTTCTTAACAAGCCGACACCTGTTTTTGAAAGGTTTAATCGCCACAAACAAGGAACGCCGATTGGAGGAGGTATATTAATTTTGATTACAACAACGCTTGTCTTCTTTCTTTTTATCTTTTTTTACTGGCTCTTGAGACAAAAAATTCTTACTAACTACCCATCGATTGCCTCTGAGATTAAGATAATTCTTTTTACCTTTATTTCTTTTGGTCTTTTGGGCTTAATTGATGATCTAAACAAAGTTTTCTTCTGGAAGAAGACCGGGATCTTTGGTCTGAAAATGTCTCACAAGTTTTTTATTCAGTTGGTCCTTTCTTTAATAATATCGTGGTTGATTTTTAGCGAATTAAAGATTCAATTCCTTCATGTGCCATTTGTTGGGGTCTTCGATCTTGGTTATTTTTACATTCTCTTTTCTGCTTTTATTATTGTCGCTTTTGCAAACGCGGTTAACATTACTGATGGTCTTGATGGTTTAGCAGCAGGTATTCTCTGTTTTTCCCTTCTTGGCTTTTGGGTAATTGCCCGGTCAATTCTTGATGTCCCAACCTCTCTTTTTATCGCTGCCTGGCTTGGCGGGCTGATTAGTTTTTTGTACTTTAATATCTGGCCTTCGAGGATTATGATGGGGGATGCCGGAGCTTTAGCTTTCGGTGCTACGTTTGCAGTCATTGGGTTGTTGTTAGGAAAGATTTTTTCCTTGGCGATAATTGGTGGAATTTTTGTTATTGAAGTTTTGACATCGCTGATCCAGATTCTTGGAAAGAAAATCCTTAGAAAAAAAATCTTTCCAGTTGCCCCCCTTCATCTTTATCTTCAGCACAAGGGGTGGGAGGAGCCGAAGATTGTTATGAGATTGTGGTTAATTTCAATTGTTTTGGTCATCTTTGGTTTGATGATTGCTTTCATTAAGTAACTATAATAATTATATGGCTCTCCTGGAGAGTCTAAGAGAGAAATACTCCCGAAAAAAGATTCTAGTCGTTGGGTTGGGGAATCAAGGCGGTGGAGTTGGAATCGCTCGTTTTTTTGCTGAGCTTGGCTCTCAGGTGGTTGTTAGCGACAAAAAAACTGAGAAGGAGCTGGAGACGTCGATAAGATTGTTGGCTAATTACAAAAACATAAAATTCTCATTGGGCGGCCATCGCCTCGAAGATTTTCTAAATTGTGATGTTATTTTCAAGGGACCGAGCGTCCCATGGAGTCTTTCGTTAATTGTCGAGGCTCAAAGACGGGGTGTTCCTATTGAAATGGAGATGGCCTTCGTTTCTGAACACTTCCCTGGAAAAATCATTGGTGTCACTGGAACAAGAGGCAAGTCAACCACTACCTACCTTATCTTTAATCTTCTCAAAAAGATGGGCTTTAAGGTCCTTTTGGGTGGTGGTTTTCCCGGCGTCTCTACTATTGAGTTCTTAAAAACCGCCGATAGTCAGACATGGTTGGTTGCTGAGCTTTCTTCATGGGCTCTCTCTGGTTTTCATCGAAGGAAAATTAGTCCAAATCTAGCTGTTTTTACCAACTTCTATCCCGATCACCTTGACTATTACAAAAATATGGAAGATTATTTATTCGACAAAAAAGCGATTTATCTTTACCAAAAGACAACTGAGTTTCTTGTGGCTAACAGGGCCTTAGAACCACTAATAACTGAGAGGAAGACGGGTGTTTTCTGGTTTTCAAAAAAAGATTATCCGCTTCGTCTCAAGAATCTCCAAGGTGATCACAATCTCGAAAATGCAGCTGCCGCTTTCAAGGTAGCCGAAGTTCTTGAACTGCCGAGAAGCAAAGCGATTGAGATCATTTCCAAAATTAAGGGCTTACCCTACAGGCAAGAGATTATCCATAAGCAGGGAAGCATGATTTTTGTTAACGACGCCACCTCAACAACACCAACAGCAACAATTAAGGCTATTGAAAGATTTAAAGACAAAAAAATAATTCTCATTCTTGGGGGAAACTCAAAAAATCTTCCTGTTGATGACTTACTTAAACACTTAGAAAAAGTAAAAAAAATTGTCTTTCTTAAAGGGAGCTTTACAGAGGAGATTCTGCCAAAGTTAAGAGCTCATATGCCAGAAAAAATTAGCCGTGAAGTTTATGATGATCTTGAGTTGGCTATTCAGGAGGCTCTTCAGATTGCAAGTGAGGAAAAGACAAGTTTATCAGTAAATAATCAAAATCAGTTTTGCATTTTGTTTTCGCCAGGGGCAACTTCATTCTCGATGTTTTGCAATGAGTTCCATCGAGGTGAGATGTTTCACCGGCTGGTAAAAAAAGTAATTTCAGGCTAAAAATGGTCAATCTTTTGGTAAAAAACCGCTTCTTTCTGCCTCTAATCTACGTTCCTTTGATATTATCTTTGGCCGGTTTAATCTTTATTTTTGAGGCATCAGCAGTTAAAGCCACGAGTTTATTCAATGACAGTTTTCATTTTTTTAAGGCTCAATTACTTTGGCTTTTGATTGGTATTAACTTGATGGTGGTTTTTTCTCTCATTGATTATCGAAAGATTCATTTGATCGCGCTTATATCTTTGATTGTTACTTTTATTCTTCTGGTGATTGTCTTAATACCCGGCATTGGCCTTCAGGCTGGCGGCGCCAGACGTTGGTTAGATCTTGGTTTCTTCAATCTTCAGCCAACTGAGCTGGCTAAGTTTTCGGTGATTGTTTATCTTTCCTGTTGGTTTAGTCGAAAAGCGAAGAGAGTTTTTTTTTCTTATGTAGTTCTAATCAGTCTTTTGATTTCATTGATTGTTCTTCAGCCGGATGTTGGCACCGCTGTAATTGTTTTTTTGATCTCAATGATAATTTATTATCAGGCCGGAATGAGTCTGGGAAATTTTGTATCCTTAGTCATCTTGGGCGTAGCCGGCTTTTTTTTGCTCATTAAATCAGCACCATACCGTCTTAATCGATTGATTGCCTTCGTTGATCCTAGCATTGATCCGCTTGGAATCGGCTATCACATAAATCAGATCAAAATTTCTTTATCTCAAGGTGGGTTGTTTGGGCAGGGATTTGGGATTTCTCGGCAAAAATATTTCTTCCTGCCCGAAGCTCATACCGACTCAATCTTCGCCATCATCGGTGAAGAGTATGGTTTTTTCGGTGGGTTAGTCGTTATTTTTCTCTATCTGATTTTTGTTTACAGAATTTATCACCTAGTTCGGCTGACTCCAGATATTTTGGCTAAATTGCTTGCAACCGGCATTTTTGCTTTTTTTAATCTTCAGATCACAATCAATTTGGGAGGAGTCGTTGGTTTGTTTCCTCTGACTGGTGTCCCTTTGCCTTTTATTTCTTATGGTGGCAGTCACTTAGTGATTTCTTACGTACTTTTAGGGATTCTCTTGAGTATTGAAAAAAGAGTTAAGGTTAGTTAATTCTTATATTTTGAAGTGAAAATCTTAATCACTGGTGGTCATTTATCCCCGGCATTAACAGTTATCGATAAACTCAGACAAAAATTCCCCGAGATTGAGATTGTTTTTGTTGGTCGAAAATACCCTCTAGAAGGAGAGAGAACTTTTTCACTTGAATACAAGGAGATTTTTCGGCGAAAAATTAAGTTTGTCAATCTTAACACTGGCAGACTAACCCGAACTTTTTCGCCACGGCTTTGGGCAAGTTTTCTTAAAATTCCTTTTGGTTTTTTTTCATCTTTTTTTATCATTTTAAAGGAAAGACCGAGTCTGATTCTTTCTTTTGGAGGCTATCTAGCTTTACCAGTAGCCATTTGGGGATTTGTTTTTGGAGTGCCAATTTTTACCCATGAACAAACAGCTAAACCAGGCCTGGCCAACAGAGTTATAGGCTATTTGGCAAAAAAAATTTTTATTTCCTTCCAAGAGGCAAGGAATTCTTTTCCGAAAGAAAAAGTAATCCTCAGCGGTAATCCTATTAGGGAATCAATTTTTTTCCCTAAAAAAAAACCATTTGAGATTAAATACCAGTCTTTCCCGTTAGTTTATGTGACCGGCGGGAGTCTAGGAAGCCACTCGATTAATCTTCACATAGAAAAAATCCTTTCTGATCTTTTGAGAACAACTGTAGTTGTTCACCAAACTGGCGAGACAACGACATTCAAGGACTTCGAGAGACTTACCAGGATAAGAGATCACTTGCCAAAAGAGCTTCAGAAGCGCTACTTTGTTTTTAAACATTTCTTTGAAGACGAACTTGGTTATGTCTACTCGCTAGCTGATTTAGTTGTTAGTCGAGCTGGCGCCAATACTTTCTTTGAGTTGATTGCTTTGAAAAAGCCAGCAATTCTTGTTCCTCTGCCTTGGTCAGCTGGCCAAGAACAACTAATTCACGCCAAGATCTTTGCTCAAGCTGGTTGCGGAGAAATTTTCTTCCAAGATGAGTCAAGCGATAAACTTTTGGTTCTGATCGAGAAGATGATTGCCAATATTCAACACTATGAAAGAAATTTTAAAAATTTAAGCTCCCTCTGCCGTCCTAATGCGACTGAAAAAATCATCGATGAGATTCTTTCTTCAATCAAGCCGGCGAGTTAGTCGGCTAATGATCAGATTGCTGATACTTTTTCTCTTCATAAGTTTTTTTTTTGGTTTGGTAGGGCTTTTAGCAACAGTTTTTAGGGTAAAAAAGATCGCAGTTGAAGAAGGTGAGTCTAATGATCGAAAATTGACTGGTCTGGATATTTTTGAGGATAAGGTCATTTTCTTTATCAATGAAAAAAGGGCAAGTGATTTTCTTTTTGATAAAAATCCGCAACTAGAAGAGATTACAGTAGAAAAAATTTTTCCGGATAAAATTATCGTTAAGCCAGTTATCGCCAAACCCATTGCTTCTCTAAGGGCTGATCGGGGATATTTTCAACTCTCGGCTAGGGCCAGGGTCTTATCAAAATCCTCAAAAAGCCTAGAAGATAACCTGACACAGATAAATTTTTACCAAACGCTTTATCTCGATGATTTTCAAGTTGGTGAGACAGTAGATTTTCGAGAGATAATCATCGCTCTCAAAGCTCTAAAAAAAATTAACGAAATAGGCGTAGAAGTTAGCTCGGTTGATATTGAAGGAATTAGTGTGATAGTATTTAATCTAAAAGAAGCAAAACTTATCTTTGCTAGTGAAAAAAATCTCGATGAGCAATTGGCAAAGTTTGAGACCATTTATAAGAGACTAAAAATAAATGGAAGATTTTTTCGCGAACTGGATTTCAGATTTGATAAACCGATCATTAAATTTTAGGTCATTCCTAGCTAATATCGATGAATCAGCTGGTTCTCTCAGGGATTGATATTGGCAGCAGTAAGATTGCCACTTTGGTAGCGGTGAAGCCAAATGACACCGAAGAAATAAAAATTATTGGTTTTAACAGTTCCTCATCTCAAGGAGTAAAAAAAGGCCTGATAGTTGACATACGAGAAGTGACCGAAGCAGTTGAAGAGAGTG
Source organism: Patescibacteria group bacterium (assembly GCA_025057905.1). Lineage (GTDB taxonomy): Bacteria > Patescibacteriota > Microgenomatia > UBA1406 > GWC2-37-13 > GWC2-37-13. The sequence goes on along the minus strand of JANWUX010000001.1, from coordinate 20,250 downwards.
TCGAGAAAGCTGAACGAATGGCCGGTCACAAAATCAGTGAGGTGTTTGTATCTGTCGGCGGTCCACATATCTCATCTCTGAACTCTCATGGAATTGTTGCTATCACAACCCCTCAAGGAGAGATTACTGAAGAGGGTGTCAAAAGAGTAATCGAGGCTGCCAGAGCTATCTCCCTCTCGAGTACAAGACAGATCATTGAGGTGGCCCCTCGAGATTTTATTGTTGACGGCCAGTCGGGTATCAAAAATCCAGTGGGCATGAGCGGTGTGAGATTAGAAGTAGACACTCATATTATTACTGCTTCATCGATTAATCTGAAAAACATTGAAAGGGTCCTCTATGATCTTGACCTAAAAAACCTTGGCTTTATCTTCTGCGGTTTGGCTTCGGCTGAGGCTGTTCTAACAGAGACCGAAAAGGAGCTTGGGGTGGTTTTGGTTGACATTGGTGGTGGTAAGACTGATATAGCGATTTTTGTTGATGGCTCACTTTCTTACTCTTCCTCAATACCTATTGGAGCAAGACACATCACTAACGACATTGCTGTTGGTCTAAGAGTCTCTCTCGACTCGGCTGAAAAGATCAAGATTCATCTGAGCAAGAATTTTATCTCCAAAAAAAAACTTTCCCAGCTTGACGTTTCAACTCTCAATCTTCCTGAACCAATAAGAGATATCTCCCTGCCGACGCTTGTTGATGGGATCATCTCTGCCAGAATCGAGGAAATTTATAGGCTAGTAGTTGAAGAGATAAAAAAGAGCGGTTTTCTTGACTGCGTTCCTGCTGGACTAGTCATCACTGGAGGCGGTGCTTTAACCTTGGGAATGATTGAAATGGGTCGAAAAATTACCAACCTACCAGTCAGACTTGGTATTCCCGACAAAGTTTCTGGTTTAACTGAAGAGATCAACGATCCTCAATTCTCTACAGCTGTTGGTTTGCTTTTGGCTGGCTTAGAGAATATAATTAAAGAAGATACCACTCAACTGAGAGATTTTACTAGCTTTCTTAGAGAGTTTAGCTTAAAGAGTTTGGGAGACAAAATAAAGAATTTTCTCAAACAGTTTATACCCTAACGAAAATGCTGATTAAGCCAAAAGTCGGCCAGCCGGCAAGAATCAAGGTTGTCGGCGTTGGCGGAGCGGGAGGTAATGCTATTTCTTCAATGGTGGCCGACGATGGAATAAGGGGAGTAGATTTTATTGCTGTCAACACCGATGCCCAAGCTCTCCTGGCCAACAAAGCCCCGACTAAGATTCAGATCGGTGAAAACCTGACCAAAGGCCTCGGTTCAGGTGGAAATCCAGAGATCGGTCGCCAAGCCGCGGAGGAGTCAAAAGAAAAAATAAAGGAAGAGTTAGAGGGAGCGGATATGATTTTCATTACCTGTGGCGAAGGCGGAGGAACAGGTACCGGTGCTTCCCCAGTGATTGCTGAAATTGCGAAAGAAACCGGTGCCCTAACAATCGGTGTGGTCACGAAACCATTTGATTTCGAGGGAGTAAGAAGAAGATTCATCGCTGAAGAGGGAATTGCCAACCTTCGAGAAAAAGTGGACACTTTGATTGTTGTTCCTAATCAGAAGGTTCTTTCGGTAATTGACAAAAAAACATCAATCATTGAGGCTTTTAGAAAAATCGATGAGGTTTTGGTTTCTGGTGTCAAAGGGATTGCTGAGTTAATCACTGTTCCTGGGTTGATCAACGTTGATTTTGCCGATGTTCGGTCGATTATGAGTAACTCGGGAACTGCATTAATGGGAATGGGAATTGCTAGTGGCGACAAGAGAGCCATTACTGCTATTAAGCAGGCAATTAATTCACCTCTTTTAGATATCTCAATCGAGGGTGCCAAAGGTGTTTTGCTGAACATTGTCGGTGGCCCTGATCTAGCCATGTCAGAGATCGACGAAGCAGCCTCCATGATTTCAAAAACAGTTGATCCAGATGCCGACATTATCTTTGGTGCGGTTATCGATGAAAAGATGATGGACCAGATTAAAGTAACGATCATAGCTACTCGGTTTGATACTCAGCGGATTAAATTGTTTAAATCTCAAGGATCAGTTGAGGATATCAAGGCCAATGAAAAGGCCATCTCAAAAAAGACGAAAGATGATCAAGTTACAGACTCGGTTGATTATGACGAGGAAATTCTGGATGAATCATCCGAGTTTGATATTCCAGCATTCTTGAGAAAAAGATAGACTATAATTAATTACTCGCCATGTTTAAGCCTATCGAAAATAACCATAACTTCATCAAAATGGAAAAAAAATGGCTCGCTTACTGGTATGACAAGGGAATTGTAGAAAAATATTTGAAAAAAAATAACCACTCAAAAAAATATTTTTCCTTTCTTGATGGCCCGATAACTGCCAACAATCCCATGGGTGTTCATCATGCCTGGGGGAGAACTTACAAAGACCTTTGGCAACGTTTTTTCAATTTATGGGGCTACCGACAAAGATTTCACAATGGTTTTGATTGTCAAGGCCTCTGGGTAGAGGTTGAAGTTGAGAAAGAGCTCGGTCTAAAAACCAAAAAAGATATTGAAAATCTTGTTTCCGGGGACAGATTCGCTTCAATTGCTAAATTTGTCAATCTTTGCAAACAAAGAGTTATTCGCTTTTCTAAAATTCAAACTGAACAGTCAAAACGTCTTGGTTACTTGGCTGACTGGGATCACTCTTACTATACAATGAGCGATGAGAACAATTATATGATCTGGACTTTTCTAAAAAAATGCTATCTGAATGGCTGGATTTACAAAGGCAAAGAATCGGTGCCGTGGTGTCCCCGGTGTCAAACGGCCATCTCTCAGCATGAAATTCTCACTGAAGACTACAAAGAAATTATTCATGAGTCAGTTTATATGAGATTAAAAATTAAGGGCAAAGATGAATACCTTTTGGTTTGGACAACTACTCCCTGGACTATTCCTGCCAACATTGCTGTTGCAGCTGATGACAAAGTTGACTATAGTCTTGTCGAAACAAAGATTGGTGAAAGACTCTGGCTGGCCAGGAATCTTATCAATCAAATCATTGGTAGTGACCTTTCTCGAGTGATAAAAACAGTCAAAGGGAAGGATCTTGTTGGCCTTAAATATTTGAGTCCCTTTGATCATCTCTCAAAGGTGAAAAAAACAGCTCAAGAAAATCCTGACAAATTTCACCTTGTCATCAGTACCGATAAAAAAATTCTTCCGATTAATCTCGAAGAGGGAACTGGCTTGGTTCACATAGCAGTTTCTGCTGGAACTGAAGATTATCGTCTTGGCAAAAAATTAGGTTTACCAATGATTCCAATAATTGACGACGAGGCAAACTATCTAGAAGGACTTGATGATCTTTCAGGTAAAAACGCGAAGAATGATGCAAGAATCATTCTTGATCAACTGGAAAAGAGAGGTTTTGCTTATAAAGTTCATCCTTATCGACACAGGTATCCTGTCTGCTGGCGCTGTAAAACCGAGTTGGTTTGGAAACTAGCCGAGGAATGGTACATTGCCATGGATCGGCCTAGTGCCAACAAAGAAGAGCCTGAGGCCCTAAGGGGAAAGACCTTAAGACAAAGACTGGTACGGGTTGCTAAAAAAATCAACTGGATACCAGCCTTTGGTCTTGAACGAGAACTTGATTGGCTAAAGAATATGAATGATTGGTTGATCTCAAAAAAAAATCGATTTTGGGGGCTCTGCTTACCCATTTATGAGTGCAAAGAGTGTGGCTTTTTTGAGGTAATTGGTTCAAAAGAGGAGCTAAAGGAAAGAGCAGTGGCCGGCTGGGAGAAATTTGAGGGTCACTCACCTCACAAACCTTACCTGGACGAGGTGAAGATAAGATGTCGAAAATGTCAAAATCTTGTCTACCGGATTGACGACGTTGGCAATCCTTGGCTTGATGCAGGGATTGTCGCTTTTTCAACGATTACTCAGGGCAATCAAGGAGAGCCACTCTATAAAATCAACAAAAGGGAGTGGCGAAAGTGGTTTCCCGCTGATTTCATCACCGAGTCTTTCCCAGGTCAGTTCAAAAACTGGTTTTATGCCTTGATTGCGATGTCAACAGTGATGGAAAATGAGCCACCATTTAAAACGGTCCTTGGTTTTGGTACCCTTCTGGGCGAGGATGGTCGGCCGATGCACAAAAGCTGGGGAAATATGATTGAGTTTAATGAAGGTGCCGATAAAATTGGTGTTGATGTCATGCGCTGGATGTTTGCAAGACAGAACCCAGCTGAAAATATGCTTTTTGGCTTCAAAAAAGCGGATGAAGTCCGACGTCAATTTTATCTACTTCTCTGGAACGTTTATAAGTTTTTTGTTGATTACGCTAATTTTGATAAGTTTAGTATTCCTTCAAAAGATGATCTTGAGACTACCCTAAAGAAACTTGATCACCCACTTGATCGCTGGATTTTGAGCCGATTTGCCTTCACTGTTAGAGAAGCAGAGAGGAGTTTGAAAGTGTTTGATGCCCGAAAAAGCGTCTTTGAGATTGAAAAATTTGTTTCTGATCTGTCAACCTGGTATTTGAGGCGAAGTCGAAATCGAGTCTGGGTTAATAACGACAATCGTCACGACAAGATGAAATTTTACTCCACCTTATATTACGTTCTGGTAAATTTGTCAATTATTCTTTCTGTCTTTATTCCGTTTCTTTCTGAGGAGATCTACACCAATTTAACCAAAAAAGACTCTGTTCATCTGGACTTTTGGCCGAAGATTAGCCAAGATCTCTACAACCCCAAACTAGAAAGTCAGATGGAGTTGATCAGAAAAATTGTTGAAAAAGGTCATTATCTAAGAAAAGAGCTAAAGATCAAAGTAAGAATGCCACTTCTTAAACTTGAAATTGATTTCCCTGAAGCTACTCCTCTAATCGAAAAAATTGACCAGCGACTTTGGCTGATAGCTCTTGAAGAGTTAAACATAAAAAATCTCTATTTGAACAAGAAACTTGTCTATCCAGAAAGAGAGGTCTTCGTTTCCCAAGAGGAACTTGAATACGAAGGTCGATTAAGAGAATTTATTAGACTAGTTCAGTCAAAGAGAAAAGAACACAATCTCAAGCCTGTGGATTATTTTGATTACCCAATTCCGCCAGAGTTCAAAAAAAAAGAGGCCTTCCTGAAAAAAAAGCTAATGTTAAAGTAAAAGAATGGTCCTTCTTGTTTGTTTGGGATTTCTTTCACTATTTGGCTTGTTTAATCTCTTTGGTATCAATCAAGACCTCTTCATAAAACAATTAATTAATATTACTATAGGCTTTTTTGTTTTTTTAAGTGTAAAAAAATTATCTTTTCATTTTTTTCGAGTTAATGCTTTTTTGTTCTATTGGTTTTTTTTGGCGACGCTTTTAATAACTTTTGTTATCGGGGTTGAGGTTAAGGGATCTCGCCGCTGGCTTGATATAGGTTTTTTTAATTTTCAACCAAGTGAGATTCTTAAACCTTTTTTTATTCTTTTTCTTAGTCATTTGCTGGGCCAAAAGAGAATGTTCGAAATTGATCTTGTTTTTTTTGGCAAGTCTTTTCTTTATTTTTTTATTCCTTTTTTTATTGTTTTTTTTCAACCGGACCTGGCTAACTCTTTGGTTTACTTCTTAATTTTTTTAGTCCTTTTGTTTTTTTCTCGAGTGAGTAAGCGGTTTCTTTTCTATCTTTTTATTCTTTTATTGGTCGCTCTTCCACTTTTTTTTGAGCTACTTCGACCCTATCAAAAGACCAGAATAATCTCCTTTTTAAATCCAGAGGTTGACCGACTAGGATCATCTTACAATCTGATTCAGTCAATTATCGCCATTGGTAGCGGTGGTTTTTTAGGAAAGGGACTTGGCGAAGGGACTCAATCTCGGCTTTACTTTTTGCCTGAAAGCACTACAGACTTTGCCTTTGCCTCTTCTGTTGAGCAGTTCGGTTTTTTTGGTGGTTTGCTGGTGATTGGTTGTTATTTTATAATAATTTCTCACGCACTAAGAAAAGCTCGTGATTTTTACTTTCACCGATTGACTGAGGAAGATGAGATCAAATTCCTCTTTTGTCTGGGTACGGCTACTTATCTTGGATTTCAGTTTTTTGTCAATGTTGGAATGAATATGGGAGTTTTCCCGGTTGCTGGAGTAGCTTTACCATTTATTTCTTATGGCGGATCGGCAATCGCGGCGATGATGATTAGCCTTGCTCTTTTGCCTTAGTTTTGATTAAGACCCAGCTTGCTTTTTAGCGGTTTTTTTTGTATCATTTTTTTATGACTCGATTTGCAGTTGTGAGAACTGGAGGTAAGCAATACTTGGTCAAAGAAAATGATGAGATTGTTGTTGATCGAATAAATCAAAAAGAGAAAGAAAAAATTGCTCTCGAAACCTTGATGATTTTTTCTGACAGCAACGAAGAAATTGAGATCGGCAGTCCGACCTTGGAAAAAAAGACGATCGCGGAGATTGTCTTTCATGACAAGGGAGAAAAGATAAGAATTGTCAGATTCAAGGCAAAAGTAAGATATCGAAGAGTCAAGGGTTTTCGGCCACAACTAACAACTTTGAAGATTTTAAAAATTGAGTCATAAACAAAAGTTTATGGCACATACTAAATCTCAGCGAACAGTTAGAGGAAATCGTGATTCAAGGAGCAAACGCTTAGGCATAAAAGTCTTCGAGGGAGGAAGAGTAATTCCTGGCAATATTATTGTTCGCCAGCGGGGAACAAAAATTAATGCTGGTCCAGGAACTTTACTTTCACGAGATTTCACTATTCTTGCTCTAAAAGAAGGAAAAGTTCGATTCTACAGGCGAAGAGGTGAGCTTTTTGTAACTGTCGACTAAAACTGGTGTTGATGGAGGAAATTATCGAAAAGATAAAATCAACTGAAGATGTTCTCGAAAAAGCTCGCTTGACGGTTAGCCTCATCAAGGAAAAAGGCTTAAAAGTAAAAGAAGTGGCTCAGTATCTCAAGGTTTCTCCTTCCTATATCTGCCATCTCGAAAGGATTGTTGCTTTACCAGAAATAATCATAGATGGTTACTATGCAAATCTGATCTCGGCTAGTCATCTTTTTCTCCTTTCCCGTTTGAGAGATAAAGATGAATTAGTGGAGGTCTACGAAAAAATTTTGAGTGAAAACCTAACGGTGGCTCAAGCAGAAACTTTGATCAGAGAGAAGAAATATCAAATCAAAGATGTAGGGGATTATCTCAAAAAGGAAGAGAAGGAAAAATTTTTTACCCAACTGACTAAAAAATTTCCCGAAATTTCTCCTAAGCTTATTCAGACAAGAAAAAATGCCAAGCTGATTTTTCAAATTAAAGGCAATCTGGAAAAAACCTCGAAACTAATCAGACGAATTGTCAGCGAATTGACTTTGGAAGAGGATTCTTGATAAAGCCGATTTTTTCTGGTGGAAAGTACCGATAGAAAACATGCCCCACCAGATTATTTAAATTAACAGCGCAAAATTCCCGTGAGTCTGAAGATCTTGGCCGGTTGTCGCCCATAACGAAGATAGCATCTTCGGGGATAGTATATGGCTGGTTCTCCTTGAGACAACCACCTTCAATGAGATTGGTCTTATCGGCAATGTAGCTTTCCTCAAGAAGTTGATTGTTGATGTAAACCAATCCACCTTTTATCACAATCGTCTCTCCCGGCAAACCCACAACTCTTTTAATATACTCTATGTCCGGGTTCTTTGGTGACTTAACAACAACAACATCACCCCGTTCAATGCGCCGAAATCGGTAAGTAACCTTACTGGTAAGAATATAATCGCCTGTTTTGAATGTTGGTTCCATCGAGGCGCCTTTGACCTGATTCGGAGTGAGGATAAAGATATAAATAACAATTAAAAGAGAGCCGACGAAAACAATTGTTTCCAAGATATCCATGACAAAATCAACGATAGCTTTGATAGCTTGAGCCATAATGATAGGAATCTATTTTAACTTAATTCTCCTCAGTGAGTAAAGTTTTTTAATATAATAAAAAAGACTGCTTAGCTCAGCGGGTAGAGCGTCACGTTCACATCGTGAAGGTCGGTGGTTCAAATCCACCAGCAGTCACTAAAAACTCATTCCAAGAAATCATTGATTTTATCTTCCAAATCTCCTTTTTATTGGCAACAGTCCGTTGAAAAGATATCTCTCTAAGATAATCCTCTCTCTGATGAAAAAGATTATTTTTATAGGCGGACTGTTAAGGTTGACAGTTATTCTTTTATCTAGAGAAGTAAGCAATTACGACCTGAATTCCTACTTTCGAGTTGGTCAAGCAGTCATTGACAGAGTTAATATCTATCCAGACATAGCTAGTCGCCATCACCCTTACTTGCCTCTTTTTTTATACCTTGAGGGGTTAGCTTATCTTTTCTTTAGAGTCTATTTATTAATGATCACAGTAATTGAGTGCAATGTTTCTCTAGTTGATATTTCTAATATCTAACTCTTCTTCCGACTAACAGGCGACCATAAGAAAGCTATTCTATATGCGATTAACCCAGTCTCTTTACTCGTGTTTTCTTTTCATGGTCAATTTGACACGATTCCACTCTTTTTTTTTGTTGATGGCAATTTTCTTTCTTAGCCAAAAAAACTACTGGCTAAGTGTCTTTCTCTTTTCCTTAGCGATTGTTATAAAGACCTTGCCAGCTATTTTTCTTGCTTCTTTCTTTCGACGATTAAATCCGAAAAAACTTATTTTTTTAACTCTTACTCTACCACTGATTTTGATTGTTATCTATTTGATGATTTTTGGAGGTGATCCTCTAAATCTAATCAAGACCATTATCAAATATCGTGGTGTTTGGGGAATTTGGGGTTGGTCGTTGATGATTGACGACTGGTTAGTCAAGTGGCAAAAAATTCTTGGCTTTGTTTTTTTGATTGGTTTCTTGTATTTCTCTTTTTTCTAACGCAAGGCGTCAGTTGTAACAGAAATATATCGCTTGCTGATCATTTTTTTTTACAACTGGTTTTTTTGTTCAGTATCTCTCTTGGCTTGTCCCTTTTTTAATTATTAATCATTCTCTTTGTTGCTCTCTGATTGTTATTGTTCCTCTAACTGCTTATCTTGGAATTAATTATCTTTCTTGGCTTTATGAGGATCTTAGTCTTTTACTAAAACCAGCCTCAATCCTTCTTTGGTTTTTTTTTGGGTTTTCCTCAGAAGCCAAGATAATCTTCCAAAGACAAAACTCAAAAACTTGTTGGCTATAGTTCATAGACATTCTCACTATAAAAGATATAGTAGAGGCAATGAGGAATCACGAAAGTGTTTTTTTGAAGATTATTGTTATTTCCTTATTTTTTTCTTTTTTTCTTCTGATTGTAACAAAAGAAGAAGTTCACGCCAGACAGTTTCTCAAAACCCAAGCTAATCCTTTATCAATCACCTTAACCGATGGATACGCTCAGATGCTTCAGATTGATGTATATGAGAAAAACTCTCTGGGCTGTCGAGCTATTGCTACAGTCAGAAGATCAACGGAAACTTTCTTTTCCTTGGTGACTCTTCGCTCAATTAATTGTTTGAGTTGGCAGATAGAGAAAGAAGTTTTAAATGTTGGTCAGAGCCTTACTAATCCACGAGTATTTTTTGAAGAAACCGGTCAACTGATCTTATTTTTTACTAAAGAGGAGGAGCCAAATTTTTATCAAATTTACCGAGTAAACTGCGATCAACAACTTAATTGCTCCTTATCTTTTAGCCCAGTTCTAGATCCTAATCGAAATGACTGGCAAGAGAGACACGGATATTTTGCAGGAAAAGTAATTAAGTTGGAGAACCGTTACTTTATTTTATGGTGTCTGGGGCGGGGATGGTTTCAAGATTAGATTGGCCTTTTCTGATGATTTTCAAAACTGGCAGAGATGTACCGTCAATAATCTTCTTTTTGATTCGGTTGATAGTCCTTTTCCGATAATCGGAGACAATCTTCTTTACTTGTTTTATCATCGTGCCGACAGTGCTGGTATTGGTTTAGCAAAAGCGAATTTGCCAGTAAATTGCTCTCTGAGTTTTTTAGATGATAAGATAATAATTGAATAAGGAGATAATTATGACGCTTGTCATCTGATTTTTCCGTCCGTCTTTGCCGATGGTGACCAGTTTCAAGTTTTTTTCTCAGGATTAAATCAGAGCGGAGTTAGGACCTAAACTTGGCTTGCTCTGAAAATAATTGTCATCTTCCTCTGCACACTCCAACACCTTCACCAATTTCCTCGCCGAGCCCTCATCCCTCGCTGATAGTTTCTCCATCACCTCAACCTCATCAAGAAAGAAGACCAATCATTTTCTTCCTGGTTTTATGGGTTCTTGGAATAAGAGAGCGATTGTTTATAATCTGACTGTTAGTTACCGTGAATGGCGTTTAGCTCGATATATTAAGGAATATCAAGGTATCTTATCAACTTTAAGAAGTCATAATCTCCTTGAGAATCAAGACTTTTTCTCTTCCCTTACGATTGGCGCCAACCAATTGAGACCACTAAGAATCATCTCCTATCTTTTATCAATGAAATTGATCCTTCGGGACAAAAAAAAATTTTTTTTCATTGGCCACTCCTTTGGAGGACTAGTGGCCATAATCTTTGCTCAAAATCACCACTCAAGAGTTGCTAAGGTAATTATAGTTGGCTCACCTCATCAAGGATTAGTTCAAGTTTACAAACCTTTGTCTGCTTGTGAGATCGATTGGGAAAATACATTTCTCTGGCTGGCAAAAAAGATTATTCTGACTCTCAATAAGTCATCACTCGAGCCAGATAGAGAGACTATTAGAAGAAAACTTCCCGTCCTTTTTAACCTTTTTCCAATATTTAGCTCTCTACGAAACACATTCGGAGAGATCATTCCAATTGACTCGGTCTCAATCAAGAATAACCTTCTTAGCCATTACAACTCAAGCTTTCCGATTATATTCGATGTTTTCACGGAAATTGTTGGAGAAAAAGGTCAGAATACGCCGGCAGGTTTTGTGGTTGAGTCAGCTAATTTTTTCAATCAGTTGGTTGGTAATTACCAAGATGGTCAGCCCCGATCGACTTTTTTTGATTGGGGAGACGAGACAGTTTTAAGATCAAGTACTGATTTTGACTCCGATAGTCAAACTCTCTCATTGGATCATGGCGAGATCATCAGGAAAAAAGAAGCACTGAAAAAAATTCTTGAGCTTTTAGAGATTGAATATCAGGAAAATAAAATTGTCGAGAGCGAGAAAACTCATCTTAACAAATCTCTGATTTTTATTGTTAAATCACCAGTGATAATCCAGGTTAGATAAGGAGAGATAGTTTATCGAGAAGACGACGGGATTATCTTGGTTGACAGTGCCAAAGCTGGTGATTATTACCTTGAAGCTCAAGGAGTCAGTCCGGGAGATTATCAAATTGTTGTTGGTCAGATATCGGAAACAAATGATATTTGGGAGTCAATTACTGGAAAGGTTACTTAAGACCCTCCAACATCTCAAAGAGATACCTTTTTAATCAAATACAATGACCAGGTTGCCTAACCTATCTTTACTATGTCAACTTCTGCTTCTGTTGAACTCTCTGAAGGTAACTTAACTCCTTCAATATCACCCACAAATATCGTTATGTCGTGCTTAAACCAATCAGTAGATTCATCTAAAAACCAACCCAGAAGTAAATTATCTCAGGTAACTCGATCCTCCTCTATTGAAAGTAATCTGACCACGTCTCCAAGACGACTAACTCCTGTAGCCAATCGTCTTTCGAGTAATCAGACAGGATCACAAAAAAATCAATCTGAAGTTCGAGGTGGAACAATCCTAGGAATAACTTCGAAGAAGAACAAGCCATCCTTTAACCAAGAGCATCATTGTCTTGTTTCTCCTCTATTTGCTTTTCTTTTTGTCCCCTTGGTAGCAACTCCTTTCATTTTAGTCATTCGAAGAAGGTTAGGTTAAACTCAGGCTCTCTTCTTTATAATATTGACTAATGACAAAAAAAGACACTGATTGTCGCTGTCCGGTTTGTTTTTTTGATCAATCGCAGTTACTTGTCTTAGTTAGATCAATTCCGATATATCAATGTCAACATTGTCAGATAGGCTACCTCGATAAAAGAGGCTTGAAAAAGCAGAGAAAACTTAAATCAAATACTTTCTATGACTTTAGTCAATATCTTATTCAGGAGGAAAGGCTTAGACGCCGATTCAGAAAAATCATCAGTTTGGTAAAAAAAATCAATCAGAATGGTCAAGTCCTGGATGTTGGCGCGGGTTTTGGTCTTTTGGCAAGAGAACTTTATCTTCATGGCTACCAGGTGACGGCAGTTGAGCCAAAAAGTCGCCTTGAGTATCTCAAGGGGTTAAAGGTGAAGATTTTTCGAACATCACTTGAGAATTTTTCCAAAAAAGATAATTATCAGGTAATTTTTTTGATAGATGTCTTGGAGCACTTTTCAAATTTAAATAAAGCTTTAGCAAAAATCAAAGATCTTCTAGCCGATGGGGGAGTCGTCGTTATTCAAACCCCCAACTACCGAAGCCTTATGACTAGAATTTGTCGAAACTGGTCGTGGTGGTTCATTGAGGAACATAAATTATTCTTTAATCCGATCTCCTTGGCTTTTCTTTTAAAAAAAAACTCTTTCGAAGTTATTCATCTGGAAACTTATGAGGATTTGTTTGAATTCAAAAAAAATTTCGATGGCAACTTTGCCTCGATAAAAAGCTCGTGGCTTAGAAAAATCCTTAAACTTGTTGTCTACTCTTTCTTTTTTCCTTGTTATCTAGTTTTTCGGCCAATCTTGTATCGTTTAGGCTTCGGCGGATTAATTCTGATACTGGCTAAAAAATGATAAAAATCTCTGTGGTCATCATAACAAAAAATGCCGGTCAGACTTTAGCCAAGACTCTTGAGTCGGTTCGCTCTCTTGCGGATGAGATTATTGTTGTTGATGATAACTCAACTGACTCGACGAGGGATATTGCTCAAAAGTTTTGTGCCAAAATTTTTGTTTATCCAGAACGAAACCTTGGCCGAAAAAAGAACTTTGGCATAGAAAAAGCCAAAAATACCTGGGTGCTGTGTCTGGATGCAGACGAGGTTATCTCTGAAGAATTGAAGAAGGAGATTCTTTCTCTCGATCCAAAGCCAAGTCTAGCCGGCTGGCTTATCCCATATCAAAACCACTTTCTTGGCCGGAAAGTTAACTTCGGTGGGGAAAACTACGCCAAGATAAGACTCATCAACAAAAATTTTTGCCGGTTTGAGGAGCTTCTCGTTCATGAAAAGGTTGTTGTCTTAAAAGGAAAGATTGCCAAACTCAATCAGAAAATCTATCACTACTCTTACCGGGGACTGGACCAGATGCTTAAAAAATTTACCGACTATGCTCTGAGAGAGGCAGAACAGAAAGATCAAAAAGGAGAAAAAAGCTCTCTTAGAAAAATTTTTCTCTATCCTCTTCATATGTTTTGGGCAAGATTTATGGAGGATAAAGGCTACCGGGATGGCATTTTTAGAGTCCCTCTTGATCTTGGATTTGCTTATATGGAATTTTTGACATACTTTTGGTTGTTTGTGACCCAGTTTCTCAAGAAGAATAAAAAGCATGATAGAGACAAATTCAAAAACTAGACTTGGTTTTATTTTTGTTCTTTACCAAACCCCAAGAAACGAGATAAAGCGGTTAAAGAAAGAGATAGAGATTCTAGCTGATGGATATGATTTCCGATGTTATTTTATTTCCAATGAAGAAGCTAATTTAGGCTTTGGTAATGGCGTCAATCGAGGAATAGCCAAAGCTTTAGATGATGATTGCCAAACAATTATTATCGGCAATCCCGACATCTCTTTAAAAAATCTCAATCATCAGGAGATTCTTAAGGGAAGTCGCTTCTTTGATATTTGGGGTTTGGCAATGAGACAAGGAGAAAAAATATACTATGGTGGCCAACTTGACAGATGGCGGTTAAGTGGTGGACTGATAACTCAAAAACCGAAAAAAAGATTTGTTGAGGTTGATTTTGTTTCCGGCTCATTTATGATTATCAAGCGATCAGTCATTGAAAAAATCGGTGGCTTTGATGAAAAGTATTTTTTGTATTACGAAGATGTTGACTTTTGCTACCGGGCAAAGAAGGCCGGCTTTAAAATTGGCATTGATAGTTATCTCACCTATGACCACTTCGAGCAGTCAAAGGAGACTAACCCCCAAAAAGATTGGTATCTTTTAAGGAATAGGTTTATTTTTTTTTGGAAATACTCGACTTTAATGCAAAAACTTAGGGAGGTAATTCGCCTTCCAAAAACTATCTTTGAGGAGTTAAAAAAGAGAATTTTCTATGTTAATTTTTTTGCTCAGAGTTTATTTTCGGTCCTAAACCGAATCCTCGCTTTTGCTCATTTTGTTTTTTTGATTAACCTTTTTCCCCCAAATGAGTACGGAATTTACAGCTTAGCTTGGGCCCATCTATCTCTTTTTTTACCTTTGATTGATTTTGGCTCAACTAACTATGGCATTATCGATCTTCCCAAACAAACTCTCCTTAAGTTTTCTCACATCCTGAGCTTTCGATTGTTTTTGTCGGCTATTGCTTTACTTATGAGTTTGATTAGCCTTATGGTTTTTCCTTATTCTGCAACCATAAAATTGGCGGTGTTATTAATCTCTGTGGTTTTTTTTCACACGGGTCTATTTGGAAGTTTGGTGATCAAACTAACTAATCTTAATCGAGCTTATCTTTCTTCAATAATGAGTTTTTTCTTTCAGTTATTTCTAACAGCTTCGATGATACTTTTTGGTTTTCTAACAGGAGAGATTTTTTCGGTTTTCCTAGCAATCTTTATCGGTTATCTCGCTTTCAGCGCCATCTTGGTTTTATGTCTCAGTCGAGTTGAGAACAATTTGAGGATAGACTTACTGGCTCTTGATAAATTTCTTTCAATTGCTAAAAGTGGTTATCTCTATCTTTTGATCTCTCTCTTTGCTCGCTGGTACAGTCGAACTGATTTTTTTTTATTGAATTTTTTTAATGGGGAAGAGGCGGTTGGGATATACTCTTCGGCTTATAAGTTTCTTGAGGCACTGATGTTTTTAGTAACAAGTTACAATCTCTCTTCTTTACCGATATTTGTCAGCTTTTTTAAGAACTCAAAATTTGATTGGCTGAGATTAAAGATAAAAAAAGATTTCTTGTTTCTGGCAATTGTTGGCTTCTTGATTAGCTTTGGTTTTTATTTTTTTAGCGACCTGTTGTTGAGATTCATCTTTCAAAATGACTATCTTCAGGCCATACCAGTGATTAGGGTGATAATTTTTGCCTTGCCGTTGATTCTTCTGACATCAATATTCTTTAATTTTTTTTACACCATTGGCAAAGCCTGGCTTGTTCTTTCTCTGATGGTTTTTCAGTTGTTTTTTAATTTTATTCTCAATTGGCTTCTGATACCTAAATACAGTTATATTGCCAGTGCTTATGTGTCGGTTATTGCCGAAGGAATAAACTTGCTGGTTTGTCTTTTTCTTTATAGGAAAATGATGAACAAATTAACCAATCAAAAGCAATGAAAATTTCTGTTGATTTTGGCGCCGTAGCTGGGGACGGCTACTTTGGGACAAAAATCTTTGCCGTCAATTTTCGCGAGGCAGTCAGAAGATACGACAAAAAAAATCAATATATCTTTTATGATTTTGCTAGTGTCAAGCCAGGATTGCTTTGGTCGACTCTTGGGTTAAGCCTGGCTGAGTGGAAAAATCAGCCAGATTTTTTTTTAGCTCTTAACCAAGCGATCCCTCTCTATGTTTCGGGTAAGATTGTTTCATTTTGTCATGGGTTGTCTTACTTCTTTTTTCCAAATTGTTATTCTCTAAAAGACAGATGGCGACTAAAAACCCAGTTTTCTCAGATGATAAGCCGATCAGGACTAATCGTTGTTTCGTCCAAGAAAGTAAAAGAAGAGCTTAAAAAAATCGCCAGAGATAAGTTTAGAAAATTTGTGCCCATTGCTGTTATTCCCTTTGGAGTTCCTTTCGATGTACTAGAATTTAGAGAGATAAGGGAGATCAAGGAAAGGTTTTTTTTGATTGTTGCCAAGAATCAACCGATCAAGAATATTAACTTTTCTATAAGGGCGTTTTTGAAACTAAGAAAGATAAATCGTTTTAAGAATTATTTTCTCTTTGTTGTCACCGATATGGTAACTGATTTAATAAAAGACCCCAATGTCAAATATTTTACTTGTCTTCAGCGAAAAGAGCTAATTAACCTTTACTCTCAAACTCAAGCTCTCTTAACTGCTTCCTTTTATGAAAGTTTTAATTTTCCCATCTTGGAAGCACTTGCTTTTGGTAAAGCTGTTGTTGGTCTTCAGTCGGCTGTCATTCCAGAGTTTTATCCCTACGTTTATGTTGCTCGAAATGAAAATGAATTTTTAAACCATCTAAAATCTCTCAAGTTTAGATCAAACGAAAAAACAACCGAGAAAGTAAAAAGAGAATTTAATTGGCAAAGATATCTATCAAAACTTCTTGGTCAAGTAGATAGTTTTTTAGTTTATTTTTCAAAATCTAGCTGACTTTGGGCAAAATTTCTTTCTAATTAAGGAAAATAACTCACAAAAGTTACACTACCAAAAGTTACTCACTTGCGGCCATTCTTTTTCGGACTTTTTTCAGGTTGACGATGAGGCTTTAGTGGCGGATAAATTATTTGAGGAGGTCTGATATGGTTTGGTTTTTTATCTTTTTTTTCTAAATTCAAGATTTTGATCTTCTCTGCTTCTACCATGAATTATCAATATCAAGTTGAGTTACTTTTTTTGCATTAAATAAGCTCTAGAAAAAACTCTTTGACTCTCAGGCAATGATATTTCACTTGATTTTTTTTCCACTGAACAGAAAAGCACCAAAAAGATCTCCTTGGCGAAGAGTCCAGTAATCATCACCAGAACGAACTGTAGCTTTTTGAAGAAGCTTAAAACCAGGACATCCTCGAACATAACGTCTTAATTTCAAAGCATGAGCCTCATCCACTAAAACACAATTTACCCTTTTTTTATCAGGATAAATGACTGTTCCTGGGGGAAATAAATATTCTTCACGCTCTGGCTCTTTAAAATGACTCAATTTTTCTTTCATATTAACTTACTTATTATAAAGCAAGGAGGTCTTAAAATCAATCATTCTAATCTAAAACAATTAAAATAATCTAAAGATATATGAACGACTAAGACCAGCTTATCTCCAGAGATTTTTTTTAAGAACAAAATAGACAATAAAACGCTTGAAAGTTGGTTTAAAAACGCGACTGATCTTCTTTGAGGTAATGCTGATATGGTCTTTATTACATCATCACTCTTCTTTTTTATAAAAGACTTTTCGACGTCTTAGATGATGGACAAGCCGAAATAAAACAAGACCTCAGTCAGCTTGATGAGAAAGAATTTCGACGAGTAATAAAACTTAACTGACAAGATTCTTCATTCCAAAAGATGCTGACTTTCGAGAGGTTAGAAAAACAACCGTTAATCTTGGCGGAAGAATAGACAACGCCTTAAATCTAATTGCCAGAGAGAATCCTTAATTGCAAGGGGTGATTGATTCAGTCCAATTCAATAAAACTCGCTTTGATGCCGGTGTTAGAAAAAGAATCATTGACTTCTGCTCCCTTTGAAAATTGATTGAGGTTTTTAATTGTCATCGGATTTGTCTGGATGAAAATGATCTGATATTATTGGTCAAACATATGAGTACTTCTTGAGACTCTACGCTTCAGGAAAAGGAAAAAGGGCGGGAGAGTATTACAAATCTAAGAGGTTGCCTTGCTTATAGCTTACTGTCTGGATCTTCAGGAAGGCAAAGAAGTCAACGATCCAGCTTGTGACTCAGGAGGTATTTTAAAAAAAATCATCTCGTTTTGAAAGAAAAACTAAAGGGGAAGATTGAAAAACCTCTGCGAGTTTTTGTGCAAGAAAGGAATCATCTGACTTTTGCCCTAGTGAAGATCAATTTTTTCATTCATGATATTCCAATAAGCGAGATAAGAATGGGAAATACCTTGTTAAATCCAGCCTTCATTGATAACAATAAATTAAAGCAATTTGATGTAGCTGTTACCAATCCGATGTAAAAATCAAAGAAGATATGATTATAACTTTTATGATTCAAATCACCACGAAAGATTTACTTTTGGCTATCCGCCAGGATCAAGTTCTGACTGGGGCTGGATTCAACATGTGTTTGCCTCATTGAAACCAAGCGGTCAAATGGCAGTCGTTTTGAATACTGGTTCAGTATTTCGAGCAACTGGCTAAAGAAAGGACTGAGAGAGAAATTCGAAAAAAAATTATCTAGCAGGACCTGATCGAAGCCGTCTTGTCTCTGTTGGAAATATATTTTATAAACCTCCCCACCTGGATTAATAATTCTTACCCGAAACAAAAACCGGAAAAAAGAAAAGGAAAAATTCTTTTGATTAATGCTTCTAAAGAAAATGAAAAGGGTAAACCGAAAAATTATCTAAAGAGAAAAGAAAAAAATTGTTTAGATTTAAGGAGAATTTAAGGTTTTTTAAGTGAGGTTGAATAGTGTCGGTTCTCTTACAGTTTCTGATCTGTGTTATCATATACTTAACTGTTCTCTACCTTTAACTTAATTGAATAGAACAGTAATTATATAAAAAATGAGCAAAGAAAAAAATTCTACAAAGCACTTCAAGATGTTTTTATTGGCGCAAAAATTGAAGGACAAGGTGGTTTTATCAATTTAATGAGAATAAAATCAAATTATTATCGAAAGATTGAAGAGTTGCTTAAAGAAGATATTGAAAAAGCACTAGAGAAATATCTTTCTTTTAGAGATGAGCTTTTTGACAAACTCTACTCATTTTTTAGCCGTTATTTTACCGAAAGCGGATCAATCTACTTTAATTCAACTCCTTTTCATAATAATATCTATGAAAAAGTCTATACTAATGACAAAGATGTAGTTTTATTTTGGAAAACTCAGATGCTTTATTATATCAAAACCGACCGGATTTTTAGAAGTATGCCGGTAGAGTTTGATGGTTTTAAATTCTTTTTTGATGCATCAAAATAGAAAACAAAAAAGCCAATGAAAAAAGATCTTTGATTTTTGAATTAGAAAAAATCAAGGAAGACAAAACCATTGTTTTTAAAGTTTCTTATTCTGAAAAGGGAACAAAAACATAACAAGATGAGATATTAAAGGAAATCAAGAAAAAAGGAATTGCTATTACCGAAGAACAATTAGAGCGCGCCTTTAGAATTTTTGAAAAACAAAGTGAGGTTGATTTTTTATTAAAAAAAACGCTAAAGCCTTTTTGCAAGAACAGTTTAAGCTTTGGAGTTATCAGTATTTTTGGGAAGGAGCCAAAGAATGGAGCGCGGATAGAGTCAATGAGCTTCAGATATTAAAAGAGATTGCTTTTAAAATAATAGATTTTATTAGTCAATTCGAAGATGAGTTAGTTAAGATCTGAAATAAGCCAAAGTTTGTCAAAAATTCAAACTATGTGATTACTTTAGACAGAATAAAAGATGAAAAACTTATTGAAAAAATTTTTATCCATAAAAATATTGACCAGCAGATTAAGGAATGGGAAGAATTAGGAATAATTCAAAATACAAAAATCAAAAATCAAAATGACAATTCAAAATTAAAAATTAATTTGTTTGAGGACACTTTACAGGGTAAAAAATTAAAGAAAGAATATGAACATCTGCCGATTGATACCAAGTATTTTAAAGATTTAGAGCTTGAGGTCTTAAGTCTTTTTGATGATTTAGACAAATCCCTTGATGGCTGGCTTATCAAAAGTGAAAACTATCAAGCGCTAAACACAATCTTGCCGAAATTCAAAGAAAAAGTGCAGACAATCTACATCGACCCGCCGTTTAATTTGGATTCTTCAGACCAGTTTTTATACCGGACAAATTACAAAGACGCAAACTGGGCAACATTATTGGAAAATCGTTTAAGGATTGCTAAAGAATGGATAAATGAAAAAGGGAGCATTTTCGTTAGATGTGATTACAATGGAAATTGGATTGTTAGACCAATTATGGATAACATTTTTGATGATAATTATAGAAATGAAATAATACTAAGTAAATCAGCGAAATTAACTGAGAAGATTAACAAATATCACAACGCTCACGATATTTTGTATTTTTATTCAAAGTCCGACGATTATGATTTTGAAACTGCTATGAAAAAAAGAAAAGAACAAAAATGGAGAGAGATGCATCTACCAGGTATTAGAT
>JANWUX010000010.1 GCA_025057905.1 Patescibacteria group bacterium | reverse complement strand
ATGATTGTGGTGAAAGTTTCCCCTCTTTGTGAGATAATAAATCCTTAACGTTTTCAAGTAATAGATATTTTGGTTTTTTGTAGGCACAAATCCTTGCGATATCAAAAAAGAGCGTTCCTCTTGTATCGTCAAATCCTTTTCTTTTGCCAGCAATTGAGAAAGCTTGACAAGGAAATCCTGCAACCAGTAGGTTAAAGTTGGGTAATTCTTTTGGATTAATTTTAGTTGCGTCGTAATAATTTTTAATGTGAGAGAATTTTGTTTTTAATAATTGATTACAATACTTATCTATTTCAGAAAATCCAACACATTCTCCATATTTTCCTATTCCTAACTCAAATCCTCCAACCCCTGTGAAAAAGGAAAAAAATTTAAACTTTTGCTTTAAATTAATTTTCATTTAGAAAAGATTATTTATTTTCTTTTTTTCCAATGTTTTTTGTGTTTTGGATCGTTTGCCAAACTTCTTTCCTTGTGTCCTCCTTTGTCAAAAGAAGGCACATTCTCATTTCTTTCGTAATCTAGCCAATCTTCCCAATCACTTC